>NZ_JAMBOJ010000035.1 GCF_023715565.1 Cytobacillus firmus
CCAGTAGAATCTGCGGAGCGAAATTTTTGAAGTAGTGGAAGGGGCCCCTTCCACTACTTCAAAAACATAAGAGCTAAATAACTTGTTTTTCCTAGGAATGAATTTACACAAAATAGTGGACTTGACTTAGCGAACCTCTCCTGATCAAACTTGCTTATGCCTTTGAACAGGCTACGAGTCATAGAAAAGCACCTGAACTTGGAGTGCTGGCATCAGAATAACTGCTTCATAATTGACTCATACTACTCCTGATAAAACAAAAAAGGAGCAGATGAGAATATGGGCAGAACCAAACGTGGAAATGGCAATGCACAGCGCAATAACAATAAACACAGACCGCAGCGCACAAGCGAAGAGCTTGTTGAATTCACAACCGGAAGCAAAGAAAAGAAAGAGAACAACGTGCAGGACTGATTGAGCAAAATCCTCCTTTTTAAGAGGGGGATTTTTTTGCTGGCATTAAAAGCTATGCGTCAATAAAAGCGGGATATCCAGCAGTTTAAAAACTATAAATCAGCCCTATTTATAAAGCAGGGCTTTATCCGCACATAAAATGGGCTATGCGCACAGAAAAAGTTTTATCCGCACATAAATTTAAGCTATACGCACAGAAAAAATTCTATCCGCACACAAATAGCTCCGAGCTCCATAATTTGCAGATAAATACTTGGAAAATACCCGAAAAAAGACAGTCTCCAAAGGAAAACTGTCTTCTTTTCTTTATAAAAATGTTATTCTTCCACTTTCTTCAGCGGTTTGGCAGCTGGACCTTCAACAACGGTTCCATCATAGGAAAAGCGGGAGCCGTGGCATGGGCAGTCCCAGGTGCGGTCACCATGGTTCCATTCACATTCACATCCCATATGAGTGCAGGTGGTATCCACAAGGTGAAGGCTGCCTTCAGGATCCCTGTATGCCCCTGTCCGTTTGCCTTTGATCATCACGACGCCGCCTTCATCACTTGACAGATCTCCAGTTTCTTTTGGCACATATTCTAGTTTGCCTTTGATCAGCTGTCCTGCAACATCTGTATTGGCTGCGATAAATTTTTTGATGCTTGGGTCAGCATGAAATCTCGATGGCGTAAACAGTTCTGCATAAGGGTTGTCCCTTTCCATGATCTGATCCTTTATCAGCATGGCGGCTGCTGTCCCATTTGTCATACCCCATTTTCGGTAGCCTGTTGCGACAAAGATATTCTTCTGTTTGGACGTGATCGGGCCAATATATGGGACCTTATCAAGTGTGTATAAATCCTGGGCAGACCATCGATAAGGATAATCAGTAATGCCAAGCACCTCTTCAGCAAACACTTCGAGGGCATCGTAGTGCTTCATCGTATCCGGCCCATGGCCCGTTTTGTGACTGTCGCCGCTCACTAAAATAAGCTTGTCTCCGTTATAAGGTGTGTACCTCATCGAGCGGGTCGGAGAATCTGCACTGTAATACATGCCTCCAGGGAAGTCCTCTTTAATTTTTACACCAAGTACATAAGATCTTTCCGGAGATAATCTGGAAAAATAAAACCCTTTCATATCCGCAAAAGGAAAGTGGGAGGCAGCAATGACATATTTGCATTTCAGGCGATGGCCGTCTCTGGTTACGACATCAGGAAGACTGCCTTCTTCAATATTTGCTGCTGTAGTATTTTCATAAACAGTTCCGCCCATATCCACAAAGTCTTTAAGCAGTTTTTTTAAGTATTTAACCGGGTGAAACTGGGCCTGGTCAAGCATGGAGAGAACGGCAGTCGTGTTAATGTTAAACGGAATACTCTCCTTCATTCTGTGTGGGATTCCCAGTTTTTCATAGGCTTGCCGCTCTTTATCGACTTTTTGTGCGTACTCTTCTGATACAGCATAGATGATAGCTTCTTCATTATTGAAATCGCATTCAATTTGATTTTCCGCTGCTGTGTTCCGGACGAAATTCAATGCATCAGCTGAAGCCTGATAATAGAGTTTAGCTTTTTCTACACCAAAGTGGCTAATTAATTCATCATATATTAAACCATGCTGTGCCGTCACTTTGGCTGTTGTATGGCCAGTGGTGCCGTTCAGGATATTGCCGGCTTCAAGAATCGCCACTTTAAAGCCTTCCTTGGCAAGAAGGTACCCTGCGGTAATCCCGGTAATGCCTCCGCCGACAATCGCAATGTCCGTTTGAGCATCTTCTCTGAGCTTATCAAAGGCAGGAAGTTCCTCTTCCCTCCAATATGGCTCTGGATATTGGGGTGTATTGCGGTTAGATGTCGTCATATTCGTCCTCCTACGTTATATTCATTCATAATTTTTCCTTTAAATCCTTTTCCTATGCAATTTCTCCTTCTTTAACCATACCCAAATAATTGTTAATTACTCAGATGGATTGGTATATGAGAACCTGAGCAGTTTTTTCTTTAATTCTGGATAAAATGTGCAGACTGGGAAAAGATATGCAATATCCAATATTAATGGGGTACAGTAATGATTACTTTCAGCTATCTGACCATTTTTCTGCTCTTGGCAATATTGAGCACTATATTTGATATGAGATTATTTAATTATACGTTTTTCGAAGCTTTGAGGAATCTGTTTTCAGAGATTGCCACTGGAAGAATGATTATTATTTTTACTATTTTGATTGGCTTGGCCTCAAGTACAGTGGCAGATTTCCGCCTTTTGAAAGCGAAGAAAAAGAAGCGGCCATCATAGAAACGCTTGCTTAATTGAACGTACACAGGGGATTGGTGATGGAATGTTAAAAGAGAATATATCTCTCAGCCAGCTGCTGACATTGTTGATCAATTTCCTTTTAGGAAGCGCCATTGTTGTCGGAGTAGGCGGGGATGCCAAGAAAGATGCCTGGATTGCCATTGCAGTTTCCATTATGTTTGGGTTTGGGATCATGCTATTCTATTATTTCCTGATTAGCAGGGTCCCCGGAAAAAATTTGTATGAGCTCATGGAAATGGGTTTTAAAAGACCGATCGCCATTATTTTTTCTAGTATATATGTAGTTTATTTTCTGTACCTTGCCAGCCGGGTGGTCCGGGATTTTGGCGAGTTGATTGCTTCGGCCATTCTGCCGTCGACGCCAATCGAAGTTATTTCGCTGACCATCTGTCTTGCCATGGCCTATATTTTATATCTCGGTCTTGAAGTACTTGGCAGAACTTCAGAAATTTTTACTCCTTATTTATTCGGATTTTTATTCCTTCTGACCATCCTTTTATTTGCAAGCGGGAATGCCGATCTAAATGAAATAAAGCCTGTGCTCGGAGATGGGCTTAAGCCTGTTTTAAAGGCGCTTTTTCCAACTTTGATTGTGTTTCCTTTTGGCGAGCTTATTGCATTTTCACTCATCCTTCCCGTAGTAACCAATTTTAAATATTGCCTGCGTGTGTCATTGCTGGGAGTGGCAATTGCGGGTGCGTTATTATTATTTGCGATGTTTTTAATGATAGTGACACTTGGAGCTGATGCTTTGCTGCGTTCCAATTTTCCCATGCTCAGTTCAGCACGTGAGGTCTCCATCGGCAATTTCATCGAAAGAATTGATGCGCTCGTTGTTTTTATCATGATGCTGGGGATTTTGGTTAAGGGGTCGGTGTTTATGTTTGCCGGATTAAAGGGCCTGGAATACACATTCAGACTTCCGTACCGGTATTTTTCCCTGCCTGTTGCCATGCTTGTTTCAGCTTATTCTGTATTGATATCAGTAAATTTCGGTGACCATTGGCAGGAGGGACTTGAGATGGTCCCATATTTCCTTCATTTGCCGATGCAGTTCGGGCTGCCTTCACTTCTATTGATTGCAGTTTTATGGAGGAAGCGAAAGAAAAAGGCTAAACCCGGCACAAAGGGGATGAAGTTTTGAGTATTCTTAAATCACTTTTAAAAATGCGCAAAAAAAAGGAGTACCCTGTTCAGGTTGAGGAAGCAGCAGTCGCAGGTCCGGATCTAAAAAACTTGAATCTGGAACAGCTGAAAGAAAAAATAATTGCTGAGTTTGGAAGCACGATTGATTTAAGCATAGATGAGCTGAAAACAGAAGGCAAAGATGCGCTGCTTGTCTATCTTACAACCATGATTGATACTAAATCACTCAAGGAAACGATCCTGCAATCCATCAGCGGGCAGAAGGAAGGTTTTCATTTATCAACAGAGGATGATTTAAAGTCTTTATGTAAGGAAAAATTCGGAGGAGCAGGCTATCAGCTGGTTGAGACATTCGATGAGATTATCATCTCTCTCCTTTATGGAAACATCATAATTTTATTTAAAGATATGGAAAAGGCGCTTTCCCTTTCTATGGCTATTGGTGAAGACCGGTCCATAACTGAGCCAAGCACGCAGACAGTTATCAGGGGTCCTAAGGATGGGTTCGTTGAGTCGATTACAACAAATGTAAGCCTTCTGAGAAGAAGAATAAAAAACAGAAACCTCCGTTTTGAGAGATTCATTATTGGTTCTGAGACTAACACAACTGTATACATCGGGTATATGGATGGCATCGCAAATGAAAAGATTGTTGAGGAGGTACGCAAAAGACTTGGAAAGATAAAGGTGAATGCTATCTTTGAATCAGGAAATATTGAAGAGCTGATTGCAGATAAAGCAGCGACACCTTTTCCGCTGGCTCTGAACAGTGAGAGGCCTGATGCAGTGGCATCCAATTTACTTGAAGGGAAAATCGCCATTCTTATTGATGGCACACCTTTTGTGCTGGTGGTTCCGGCTGTACTAGTCGATTTCTTTTCCATTGCAGAAGATTATTATCAAAACTTCATGATGGGAAGCTTCTTAAGAATAATCCGTTATGTATCCTTTATGATTGCTTTGATTACACCTTCCTTATATGTCGGGATTTTAACCTTTCACCATGAGCTTCTGCCCACGCCCCTTCTTCTCGGGATTATTGCCCAGCGGGAAGGAGTGCCGTTTCCAGCAGTAATTGAAGTGATATTGATGGAAGTAACCTTTGAGATTCTAAGGGAAGCCGGTGTCCGGATGCCGAGAGCTGTCGGGCAGACTGTTTCAATCGTAGGTGCTCTCGTAATCGGACAGGCTGCGGCAGAAGCAGGGATTATATCGAATATTATGGTCATCATTGTCGCTATCACAGCCATTGCAAATTTTGTATCCCCCACTTATAGTTTTGCTGCAGCAGCAAGGCTGTTAAGGTTTCTTCTGATTATTGTGTCGTCCATATTGGGTTTGTATGGCGTCCTGATTGTACTTGTTTTTATTGTGGCCCATCTAAGCTCTCTCAGATCTTTTGGCATTCCATATCTTTCGCCGGTGGCCCCGTTTATCATCGAGCAGCAGAAGGATGTATTTTTCCGATTCCCGATCTGGAGCATGAGGAAGAGGCCAGCATATTTAAAAACGCAGAATCCTGAAAAATTTCCAAAGACAGGATCGCCTTCTCCTCCTCCAATGAAAGGAGATCAGCCCAATTGAAAAATTTTGGTGTGATAGCCGCCATTTTATTAGCGGCAATACTGTTGTCTGGATGCTGGGATCAGCGAGAACTGGGTGAAATAACCGTTGTCACGGGAATTGCTGTGGATAAGGGAGAAAACGATAGTTATATTCTGACTGTAGAAGCCATTAATGCAACAGAATTGAATAACCGCACCGCAAGCGGATTTGCTCCATCCATTATTTATTCTGCTGAGGGGAATTCTATCGCAGAGCTGATCTATAGAGTTAATGAAGGGATATCCAGGCATTTGATTTATTCTCACATGCGCACACTGATTATCGGAGAGGAGCTTGCAAAAGAAGGGATTATTGACTTTATTGATTTTCTGGAAAGAAACCGGGAAATCCGTGATGATTTTAATATATTGATTGCAAGAGATTCTAAAGGTTCTGATGTTCTAAAAGTGACGTATCAATTCCAGAAATCTACATCTTTAAAATTGCATACTCAACTGGACACGATGATGAAGGATTGGGGCGGAGACCCGGGAGTGAGAATGAATGATGTCATTACGGCATGGACCGCTCGTGGCCGTCAGCCTGTAATGGCCGCTGTCAGGATAAAGGGTGACCCAGAGGCTGGAGCCAATACAGAAAATATGATGAAGGTCACCCCGGACGCGCTTGTTGTCCTGGACTCGCTGGCTATTTTCAATGGTGATAAGCTGGTAGGGTTTCTGACTTTGGAGGATTCAAGGAATTACTTATGGATTCAGGATAAAATTAATAAAACCTCTATTACTGTAAAATGCAGCGAAAGCCGTTATATGGGGATTAGAGTATACGATACAAAGACAAAGATTAAAGGGAAACTCGAGAATGGAAAAGCTGATATTCATATAAAAATTAGAGCAGAGGCTTATATTGAAGGGGCTTATTGCAAAGATCAGTTTGTTAAAGTAAAGACATACGAAGAAAACGGGAAAATTGCAGAGAAACAGGTTAATGAAAAGGTGGCAGAAACGATCAAAAAGGTCCAGCAGGAATATGGTACTGATATTTTTGGTTTTGGTGAAGTTGTGCTGAGACAGGATTATCAGAATTTCAACAAAGTCGAGAAGAACTGGGATGAAAAATTTGCTGAAGCGGATATACATGTAGACACATCATTAAACATTCGTCGAACGGGCATAAGGACTAAAAGCTTTCTGAAGGAAGTAAAGTAGAATTGAGATCCTTTCATTCATTGACGCATAAAAGCTGTATTGATATAATTTTTTATAAATTCAGCTAATTATTATTGAAAAGGTCTGGGCATTTTTCCAGACTTATTTCTTTTAAAGGGGAAAGGTCAAATGAATTTCGAAACGTCTGTCCTTCATAGAAAAAATAACAGCAATCGCAATATTAAAAGTAAAGTCAGCCCCATCTATCAAACCTCAGCTTTCGCTTTCAGCGATCTTGATGAGCTGGAGGGGTACTATCAGGGTAACGGCAACTACCTCTATTCCCGGGTCGGAAATCCAAATACAGATGAGCTTGGTGAATTAATTGCCGGTCTTGAAGGCGCGCCGGCCGGGACAGCCTCTTCCTCCGGTTTATCTGCCATCCTCTCGGGAGTGCTTGCTGTGGTCAAAAGCGGCGACCATATAGTGGCTGCCGATGATCTGTACGGAGGCAGCTTCCATTTAATCAAGGAAGAGCTGACACAGCTCGGTATAGAAGTAACCTTTGTACCATTCTCTGATCTTCACCAGGTGGAGGGGGCCATTAAGGAGAATACAAAACTTTTATACTCAGAAAGCATCACAAATCCTTTATTGAGAGTTGAAAATCTAGAAGGAGTCGTCCGCCTGGCGAAGAAGCATCATCTCGTTACCTTGATTGATAATACATTTGCCACTCCCTATCACTGCCAGCCCTACTTGAAGGGGATTGATCTAGTCGTCCATAGTGCAACCAAATACATAGGCGGACACAGTGATATCACTGCAGGTGTCCTTGCTGGAGATGAAGAGCTGGTTGGAAAAGCACGCGGGAAAATTGTAAACCTCGGGGCAAATCTGAGTCCATTTGAAGCGTGGCTGACATGCAGGGGAGCGAAAACGCTGGCTCTCAGAATGAAGCAGCAGTCTGCCAATGCCAGAAGAGTCGCAAGGGTATTAGAGAAAAACCAGGAAGTAAACAAAGTCTATTATCCTTTCCACCATGGTGAAGAAGGGTTCGGCGCCATCGTCACGATTGAATTGTCTGAGAGTGCAGATGTGAATAAATTTTTCAAAGAGCTTGGATGGATAAAAATTGTACCGACACTTGCAGGCGTTGAAACGTCCGTATCCCATCCTCTGACAACATCTCACCGTGCGCTGCCTCCTGAAGTATGCAAAGAACTTGGTATTACTAAGCAGGTGGTGAGGATATCCATGGGCATTGAACATCCGGGTGATATCATTGCACAGCTGAATGATGCTGTTAATCGGAGTCGGTGCTGACCTGAAAATCTGTACAGATTTCAGGAATGAAGTGAATCCTTCCATTAAATACTAAGGGGTACAGTATTTTAGGAAGGAGCTGACACCATGCCTGAGCTTCCGGAAATGGAAACATACAGAAGGCTGTTAACAGAGAAACTGGTCCGTAAAGTCATTACTGATGTAGAGGTGAACCGCGAAAAATCAATCAATGTGCAGCCATCCCAATTTAAAAGTCAGCTGATTAATGTGCAAATAACGGAAATCCACAGAAGGGCCAAGCACCTTGTTTTCAAGCTGAGTTCCGGTAAAAATCTGCTGCTGCACCTTATGCTTGGGGGCTGGATGTATATCGGCAGCGAAACGGACAATCCTGACAGAATTAAACAGGTTATTATTTCTTTTGGTGATAAAAACCTTTATTTTATTGGACTAAGACTTGGCTATCTGCATTTGCTGACAGACGAAGAGGTGGATAAGGAGCTTTCCCATCTGGGACCGGAGCCTCTGGATCACACATTGGGATTTCTAGCCTTCCGGGAACTGATTGGACGCAGAAGAGGAATGCTGAAAACAACATTTGTGAATCAGAAGTTTCTCTCCGGAATCGGCAACTGCTACAGCGATGAAATCTGTTTTGAGGCTGGACTGCTGCCAATGAAAAAAGCTGATGAATTGGATGAGGATGAAATAAAAATCCTGTATCAGTCCATGAAGGGTGTATTAACCCGTGCTATTCAGTTTGGGGGCTACATGGAAGAGCCATTATTTAAAGGGGATGCCAAAACCGGGGGTTATAATGAGCAGTGTAGGGTTTATGACAGAGAAGGAGAACCATGCCTTCGCTGCAGCAGCCCTATAGTCAAAGAAGAAATATCCTCACGAAAAACGTTCTATTGTGCAAACTGTCAAAGCCAGTAAAGAGGCTGCCAATACGGGCAGCCTTTTTTCTTTACTCTTTCGAATCACTCTGAATCTTGTCAACAGTGGTGGAATCTCGGGAATCCATTGCACCCTTTAGAAAATGGACAAGCATAAATCCGACAAACCCCAATGAAACAATAAAACCGATTGTAATAGCCCACATTAAAGCCATTCTTTAACCTCCCTTTTCTATTAGCGCAAAGTTTCCTTACTAAAAGATATATGCCTGAAATCTGCAATCTTTCCCATTCGATTATGAAAAAAGGAAGGGGATAGTCTGCTGCATATCGAAGTATTGAAGGATGGCATAAAGAGTTTTACAGCCAAAAGCGCTAAAGGAGGAGATCTCTTTTGGATTTTAAAACGGCAGATTTATGTGATGACCACAGCCAGGAGCTGCGTATTTGCCAGCAGGAGTTTAAATCTTATGGGCAAAAAAGAAAGTTTTCCGGTCCAATTTTTACTGTTAGAGTGTTTGAAGATAATGTCCTGGTAAAAGAGGCACTGGAATCGGTTCCTGAGGGAAGTGTGCTGGTAGTTGATGGCGGCGGGTCAAAAAGATGCGCCTTAATGGGTGATCGGCTTGGCGGGATTGCTCAATCAAGAAAGCTTGCCGGTGTAATTATTTATGGGTGCGTTCGAGACACAGTAGAGCTCGGAAGCCTCGATACAGGCATTCTGGCACTTGGCTCAAACCCTTTGAAGAGCCGAAAAGAAGGAAAAGGGGACAGCAGCATTCCTATCACGTTTGGAGGGATTGACTGGAAGCCGGGTGAATATGTATATGCAGATGAAGATGGTGTGATTCTCTCTTCATTACCACTTATTTAAAGTCGAACACCCGCTTATGAGCGGGTGTTTTCTATTTTTGGCACTTTCCTGCTCAACAAAGATCCTTATCTAAAGGGGGTCCATAACATGATTATAATCTTTTTGCTTTTATGGGCAGCGGCCATTTATCTTTTGTTCCGAAGCAGGAGTGAGGAAGAAGAACACTTGTTGCTGAAACTGATCGGTTATTATCTATTGGGAACATTTACCTTTAGTTTTAATGGTATTGTCTTACCAGTAGGTTTTGTGAACAGTTTATTCCTGAAGCCCCGGCAGAACAGAAGGGTGAAGCGGGGCTCTGCGATCTTTGGGCTGGTAATAATGCTCCTTGGTCTTTTGTTATAGTTGGCAGGGTAAGGCCGAATGAATTGAAGGCTATTAATCCTCTTTAACCGCTTCCTTTTCAATGCTGATTTCTTCAGGCAGCATTGTAGAAGCCTTCGGGACCTGGCGGGGCTCATAATCTATTTCATCAGATGAATATACTCTGATCAACATCTGGCCGTGCATAGCTTTTGCCCGAATCAGCAGAGGGAAGCTGTAATGGTTCTTAAAGGTGAAATCAGGGCCATACCAGCTTACCGTTGCATCCCGGCCGGGCGGTACATATGGAACCTTCTTGCTGTGGGAATAACGCTCGAGCACCTTCACGCCTGCCCGATCAACTGCATTGAACAAAGTGGAGGAAACCTGGCAGATCCCCCCGCCAATATCTTCTGACAACTCTCCTCGTACAATCACCGGAGCGCGCATATAGCCTTTCCCCGCCGTTCTTTTGCCAACAGCCCGGTTAAAAGAAAAAACCTCATTCGGAAACACGACAGTATTATCAAGGGCTTCGGCTGCAAGCTGAATATTATGAGAGCGTGAGGTGTTATTTGGATTAAAATATGTAACATACTGGCCGATCATTTTAACCCGGATATGGGAAAGAAGGTCCCGATCGACTCGTGGATAAACGGGGAGCATCGGAATCTCAATTCTGGCCGGTCCTTTATCATAAAAATAGGAATAAAAAATATCTGTGAATGCTTTACGGTGCAGTATTTTGCCTGGTTTCTCAGCAACGATCTGCCCGCTATCGCCTATATAAGCGTTCATAGGCGGAATATACGTCTGACGATCCAATGTCTCGAGCAGCTGAATGAACCGTTCACTATCTACCAGAGGAAGCCCTGGAAAAGGTATTTGATAGTTGATTCTGCTGATACTTGAAATGGATTCGCCGTTATTTTCAATGGATAAATTTTCTGTAAGTCCGGCAGTCTGTGTTTGTGCTAATAGCATAATCCCTAACATCCATGAGAAATACATATCACACTTCACCTCCGCCATTAGTATTGGCATGAAAGAATTCTTTCATGTGCCGAAAGAATTGTTAATCAGGCGATTTTCATCTGCATTGGAAGCTTGCTGAAAGCAGCAATTAGAAACACACAAAAAGGAAGCTCCGGTGATCGGAGCTTCCTTTTGTATGCCAATTATCTTTCTTCATTAACCAGCTGGCAGTCTGCTGAGGAATCATCATCATTTTTATCAACCCAGAGCTTGTATATAGCTTTCCCGTCACTAAGCGTTCCATCTGCCATATCCATTGGAAGCAGGGCGAAAAAGACATAATAAAAGGAAAAATAGACAAATTGGTACCACAGCATATTTGCATCCAGAATGCCGATTCGGATCAAGTAATTCACAAGGAAAATACTGGCGATGTTTAAAATGGATCCTCCTAAAAAGATAAGAGATTTGGTCAGTTTATTGCTGTATGTTAAAGATGTATACTCACATCCCCCATACCAGAAATAAAACCGCCTAACCTCCAAATACCTCGTTGAAAAAAGTATTTTGCCTGTGCCAATAATAACCTTGATTCCTTTCCCGCCAAAGATGGCTGCAAAGAATATATGACCTAATAGATGAATGAGTGTGACTATAGGGAATACCACAAAAAAGGCTTGAATGAACTTCATAAAATCATCATACCCAAACATGGGAAGACCTCCACTTCAATAGATGTATCAAAAACTGCATATTGCAGACATCATTATTATTTGTTTGCATACCCCATGTGTACCCCTCAATCTTCTGTTCTAACGTACATTCTTTTTCCAGATTTCCCAGCTTTATTAAGAGAGGCCGAAGAAACGCTACGTCTCAGGTCTTATTTGAAAATAAAGCTGGGGCTCGTTATAGCATTTTTCTAAAACAGGTAAGATGAAATCAAGAAAGGAGGAAACGAAAATGAAAAAAATTGGATTATTGATAGCAGGTGGAATTGCGGCGTTGGTGCTGATTTCAAATCTTGGGCCCATCGTGGGCCTGGCAGTTAGTGCGGCGATTCTATACTTTGTGTTTAAACAATTTTTAAAAGCAGAAAGCACGATGACGAAAATCGGATTTGGCATCATCGGGTTCATTGCTCTGATGGCTACAGCTTCCAACTTCCCGGCCATCTTAGGGCTTGCAGCAGCATACGTTTTATATCTGGTCTATAAAAAGTGGAACGATTCAGGCTCAAGTGCAATGGAAGAAGACAATGACCCTTTTGCCAGCTTTGAAAAGCAGTGGGCAGAATTAAACAGAAACTAAAAAGAGGAGAGATCGATATGGCAAACCTATTAACAAGAATCAAAGATACAGTTATGGCAGACCTTCACGAAGCATTGGATAAAAAGGAGAAAAAGAATCCAATTGCCCTTTTAAACCAATATCTTCGTGATTGTGAGCGGGAAACAGAGAAGGTCCGCAAGCTCTTGGAACGTCAATATACATTAAAGGATGAATTCACCAGGGAATACGAACAGGCGAAGAACCTTGCAGACAAACGCAAGCGCCAGGCAGAGGTTGCGTCACAGGCCGGCGAAGAGGAACTCTATCAGTTTGCAGCTCAGGAGCAAATGCAGTATGAAGAGCGTGCCGGACGTTTAAAGGATCTCCTAAGTCAGGCAGTGCAGCAAATGGGTGAGCTTGAAAGAAAATATGAGGAAATGAAGCACAAACTAAAGGATATGCACATCCGCCGCATGGAGCTGATGGGCCGCGAAAATATTACACGCGCCAACCACAGAATGGATAAGGTGCTCGATCAAAACAATGACAAATCCTTTACAAAATTCCAGGAAATCGAATCCTATCTTGATCGTCTAGAGCATGAGGTGAAAAGCTCCTATCACCGCAGCACTATCGATGCACGCATCGCGCAGCTGGAAAAAGAGATGGAGAAGAAGCCTGTATTGTAGTCGTTATTTCTTAAGCATCAGCTCAAATTAACAAGAGAGTAAAATAACTCTGTCTGTACAAATTTTTTCCTACTTAATGAAAAAAAAATGGTATTCTAAGAAGGCGTGGAAATACTGCGCCTTTTAATCAATCATTCCATTACACAAAAGGGGGATGCCTCATGAACACAAACAACAAAAGCGATTATATGAGCTGGATCATCATATTGGGCATTGTCTTTCTCTTTGTGGAAATCGCCTTTTTTAACAGCGGCGTGGTGTTCTCTCTTCTTGTGCCAATTGGAATGGTATATATCGGAAGAAAGTGGATGCCTAAGAGCTCCGGTAAATGGCTTTTCTGGCTGGGATTACTTTTTCTGCTCATCACTATTTTCAATATGATGACGCTGAAATTTTTTCTGCTGGCGATTTTGATTCACCTGCTGATTCAGTTTAGACAGTCCAAAAAAGAACCTAAACGGATTCAGCCGCAGTTAAAGGAACCATCAGTCAACCTCCAGAAAGAAACGGTCATAAGAAAGAATCCTCTTTTTTCCAATATATTTGTCGGCCAGCAAAAAACGCCTGAGCAGGTGTATGAATGGAATGATATCAATATCCAGACCGGTATAGGTGATACGGTCATCGACTTAAGCTATACAGTTATTCCAAAAGGAGAAACTGTCATTTTCATCCGGAACTTTATCGGAAATGTGCAGGTGCTTGTTCCTTATGACGTAGAGGTGACTGTCAGTCATTCAGCCATAGCGGGTAAGGCCCGAATATTTGAGTACGAAGAATCAAAGATGTTTAATCAGCATCTTCACCTACAGACACCTGGCTATGATCAATCAGGACAGCGCGTTAAAATTTTCACTTCTATTGCAGCCGGGGATATCGAGGTGAAGCGCGTATGAGTATCATCCAGCGGCAAATTGCATGGGGAGCGGGCATGTCCCTCCTCATTCTTGCTGTCCTGACAGCCTCTTTTTTTAGTATGTTCCCCATTCCCGGCTGGCGTGATCTTTGGGAAACGGAAATACTGGATATACCATTTATCATATTTGTGCCGAGCGTAAGCCTGGCCCTAGGCCTGATCTTTGGTTTGCTGTCAGGCATATACTGGCGCCGGCAGCTTTTTGCTGTAGACATTATACTTCATCAGGTTGAAGAAGGCAGGCAATTAAATGTTTCTGAAATGGGTAAAGAATTGGAGTCTATTGCAATCAGGGCCGAGAAGATTCAAAGGAATATGGCAGAACAGGCAAAGATCTCCCAAAAGCTGGCAAACGAAAAAGCGGAAGATATCGAGAACAGGATGCAGGAAATCGTTTCCCAGGAACGGAACAGGCTCGCCCGCGAGCTGCACGACTCAGTCAGCCAGCAGATGTTTGCAGCGTCCATGATGATGTCCGCCATTACTGAAACGCAGCAGGATCCTGAAGACAGGCAGGCAAAACAGCTGAAAATGGTGGAGGAAATGATCCATCAGTCACAGCTCGAAATGCGAGCCCTTCTCCTGCACCTTCGTCCGGCGGCACTTAAGGGCAAAAGCCTCCAGGAAGGAATTGAAGAGCTTTTGGTCGAATTGCTACAGAAAGTTTCCATGGAGATTGAATGGAAGGTGGAGAGTTTTCCGCTTGATAAAGGGGTGGAAGACCATTTATTCCGTATCCTTCAGGAGGCTGTGTCCAACACCCTCCGCCATTCCAAATCGCAAAATCTTGAAGTGCTCCTCATTCAAAGAGATGATTATGCGATACTCCGGGTGGCTGATGATGGAGTCGGGTTTGATGTAGAGGAATCGAAGGCAGGCTCCTATGGTCTGCAGAACATGTATGAACGCGCAGCGGAAGTAGGCGGCAGTATGAAAATCATCAGTGTGAAAAATAAAGGAACCCGCCTTGAAGTAAAGGTTCCGATTATATAAATAATGTCTGCTTAGGCAAGACTAATTCTGAGGGTGAGGCCAATGATTAAAGTACTTTTTGTGGATGACCATGAAATGGTTCGGATTGGAGTGTCTTCTTATCTTACGGCACAGCCGGATATTGAGGTTATAGGAGAAGCGGATAACGGAAAAACAGCGATTGAACTGGCACTTGAATTGCGGCCGGATATCATTTTGATGGATCTCGTCATGAAGGAAATGGACGGAATCGAGGCGACCGGAAGAATCATTGAACAATGGCCGGAAGCTAAAATCATCATTGTGACAAGCTTCCTGGATGACGAAAAAGTGTATCCGGCTTTGGAAGCCGGAGCGACAAGCTATATGCTGAAAACCTCCAAAGCCAGTGAAATTGCGGAGGCAGTCCGCTCGACCTATCATGGACAGTCAGTGCTTGAACCGGAAGTAACAGGCAAAATGATGGTGAAAATGAGGCAGAAAAATCAGCTGCTTCCTCATGAAGAGCTGACAAGCCGCGAGATGGAAATCCTCCTGTTAATGACAGAAGGAAAAACGAACCAGGAAATCGCCGACGAGCTTTTCATTGCCTTAAAAACAGTTAAGACTCATGTGAGCAATATACTAAGCAAGCTGCAGGTGCAGGACAGGACCCAGGCTGTCATATATGCCTTTAAGCACTCGCTAGTTAAATAATGTCTTTGGAGAGCTAATCATTGATATTAGCTCTTTTTATTTTGCCAAAAAATGATTCGGAATCTGTTGATGAGGGTAACAATAAAACCAAATAAAAATATTTGGCGGTGATGTAATGTCAGTGATTGCTTTATTGAAAAAAGGAAACAAATCATCGGGAATGGCAGCAATCGGAAATACGGCACTTGCAATTGCAAAAGGTCTGGCAGCTTTTGCAAGCGGGAGCGGAGCCATGCTTGCCACGACTCTCCATTCTCTGGCAGATGCACTGAATCAGGGGTTTGTGTTCTTTGGCAGTGCACTTGCGGAAAAGGCGCCAACCAAACGATTTCCAACAGGATTTGGCCGGGTGATCAACCTTTTTGTATTAATTGCTGTTATCGTCATTTCCATTATGGCTTATGAAACATTACATAAAGGCTGGGAATTGATTCGGCATCCAAAGGAATCAACTGATCTCTGGCTCAATGTGGGAGTAATGATACTTGCCGTAGCGGTTGATGGATTTATTTTAATAAAAGCCATGAAGGAAATCGGCCATGAAACGAGGAATCCTGCCAAAGGATTTGGCATTGTGCCTGTTGCCTTTAAAAATGTCAGGCTTGCCTCTCCTCCAACTCGACTGGTTTTTTATGAAGATATTATTGCAACATTTGGTGCGCTGCTTGCCCTTGTTTCGATTCTAATCGCTCATTTTACAGGACTTCACTTCCTTGATGGAGTGGGCACAATCTTAATTGGGCTGCTTCTGGTGGGTATCGCTGTAAAAATCGGATTTGAAAATACGCTTGGCCTGATTGGAGTGGCCGCCCCAAAAGATATCGAAGACCGTATTGCCCAAATTATTCTGGATGACCCCCAGGTCGTGGATATTAAACAACTGCGTCTGATCCAGGAGGGAAGAAGGTACCATGTGGAAGGGTACATTGAGCTGGTTGAAGGACTGACCCTTGCGGTTGCGGATGATATTAAAATCGGTGTAAGGAATCAGCTGCTTGATGACCCTGATATTAGTGACGTAACGCTCGGAATACTTGAAACAGACCAAATCCAGACGTGGAAATGAAGAAAAAAGGAAGCCTTGTGATGAGGCTTCCTTTTTTGCTGTCTTAACTTTTTTTCCTAGTCAGGAGAATGCCTGCTGCTGTGAAAAAGGCAGCGAAGTAAGCGGCAAAAGCCACATTTGGGTCATTTTCCATATTTCTGACTCCAATGCCTATAAATGCCCAAACAAACACAAGCGGATAAACCCAATCATTATTTTTAATCCGGAACACAAGGGCCAGAGCGGTGGCCACTGCGAGCATAATGTATGTCCACACACTGTCTTTAAGACCCCATCCATCCCAGCCAATAAAGGTAAGATAAAAGCTGATATTGGCAATCGCCGCTACAGAAATCCACCCTAAGTAAACAGAAAATGGGGCAACATCCAGAAACTTAGGATCAAACTCTGAGGTACTTTTGTATATAAAAATGAGAATAAAAAGAAGTGCAATCATAATGATTACGGATATAAGAAAATACTCGAAGTGCCAGGCGAAAATCCATAGACTGTTAAATATACAGCTCACAATAAATAGAAGGCTGGTCTGCCTGTAAATAGGAAGATTCTTTCGCCTTTTAGGAAGTTGCCTTGCCAGCCAGACACCCAGCAGCAAGTAGATAAATCCCCAAATGCTGAATACATACCCTGCCGGCGTGAATAGAACCTCCAACTTGTTGGATATTTCACCTGTTGTCTGCCCATTCAAAGGCAGAATGTTTGCCAGCGCATTTACTGCAATCATGACCAAATAAGCCGCTATTTCAAACAATAGAATCAAAAATACCTCTCCTTCCTTATAAGAGTATATATTCCACTTTTAATGGAGCTATAATCTTTTAAAGTTTTATTTTATTTTTATACCAAAATACGAATTTTTATTAATTTATTTCCTTTATATCTTTTCATTTCTGCTAAAATGCTGTATAGTCTTATACAAATCTGAATAATTATTTAAATCTGAATAACCTAAGTATGAATCTCCTATAGCACAGCGTTTATAAGAAATACGATTATTCAATAATGAATAATCTGCGGGAGGAACTGAATGAACAGCATTTTCATGGACTGGAATAATGACAGAGAAGTCATATCTTCAATGGAAGAAGACATTATGGTCACTAATGCAGACGGCATAATTATAAAGGTCAGTAAAGGCAGCGGGGTGCACTATGGCATCGAACCGGATACGCTGCTTGGTGAATCTGTTTATGAACTTGAAAGAAGAGGAGTGTTTAAGCCTGCGATTACTCCTGAAGTATTAAAGAAAAAGAAAAAAGTCATTCTGGTGCAAAAAGCCGGTTCAGGCAAAAAAATCCTGGTTACTGGTATTCCTGTTTTCAATGAAACGGGAAATATCGATCATATTGTCAGCTATTCTTATGATGTTTCAGAACTTCTTGTTATAAAAGAATATCTGAATAGTGTCGAGGAGGAAATGGCCAGGGTGAAGAGTGAACTGGATCTCCTCCGCAATAAAAGCATTAAAATGGATGGCATGATTGCTGACAGCCAGGCGATGAGAAATATTGCCGAAACCATTAGAAGAATCCGCGATGTAGATGTCACCGTCCTGCTTCTGGGGGAGTCAGGAGTCGGAAAATCGGCTCTCGCCAAATGGATTCATCAAAACAGTACTCGAAAAGACGGCCCGTTCATTGAAGTAAACTGCAGTGCGATTCCGGAATCCATCTTCGAAGCAGAGTTTTTCGGGTATGAAGGCGGCGCTTTTACAGGTGCAAAGAATAAAGGAAAAATGGGATTTGCTGAAATGGCCAAAGGAGGCACACTATTTCTTGATGAAATTGGCGAACTCTCAGCCCATCTGCAGGCAAAGCTGCTGAAATTCATACAAGACAAGCAGTTTTACAGAGTAGGAGGGACAAAGCCTGTTCAGGCAGACTTTCGGTTGCTGGCAGCGACGAACAAGGATCTTGAGAAAGCAGTGGAATCCAGGGATTTCAGACAGGACTTATTCTTCCGGCTTAACGTGGTGCCCTTAAAAATTCCGCCGCTCAGGGAGAGGAAAGAGGATTTATTTGCTCTCATTCATTATTTTCTACACTCTATCTCCAGGAGGCATAATCGGGAAAGACACTTGGATAAATCCCTGGTCGATCACCTGCTGCAGCTTGAGTGGAAGGGAAACGTAAGAGAACTTGAAAACCTGATGGAGCGGCTTATTGTGACAAGCACCAGCCTGGTGATCACGAAAGACGAGCTGCCTTATGAATACCATATGCAAGGAAAAAAAGAGGGTTTAATAGAATATGAGGGACAAACTCTTCCCGCTATATTGGAAGATGTAGAGAAAAAAGTATTAACCGATGCAAGAAAACGTTACCGGACCACTACTGAAATAGCAGGAGTCCTGGGGATTAGTCAGCCTTCAGTAGTAAGAAAATTAAAAAAATATGATTGTTAATACATACTTTGGCATGAATATTGCATTAAAGAATAGCAGAGAAACATAACCAATACACCTATGCAGGATTCAGGAGGGAAAGTATGAACGGAGAAAATTGGAGTCATCTTGTCGGAAACATTTCAAACTTATTAGCGCCCAGTATGGCAAAGGATCATCCGAATTTGCCGGTGGTGAGCGCGGAAGGGTGCTATTACTACGGTGTCGACGGAAAAGAGTATTTGGATTTTACATCAGGCATCGCAGTGGAAAATGTCGGGCATCGCCACCCGAAGGTTGTACAGGCCATTAAAGACAGTGCAGACCATTTGGTGCACGGTCCGTCAGGCGTAATCATCTATGAATCGATTTTGCGGCTCGCAGATGAGCTGGGAAAAATTATGCCGGGAAATCTGGATTGCTTTTTCTTTGCGAACAGCGGGACTGAGGCGATTGAAGGAGCTATTAAGCTTGCAAAGTATGTCACGCGGAGGCCCTATGTTGTTTCCTTCACAGGCTGTTTTCATGGAAGGTCAATGGGGGCACTCAGTGTATCCACATCGAAAAGTAAATACCGCAAGTATCAGCAGCCGTCCTGGCTGACATATCACCTCCCATATGCGGATGAGCGGGATTGTCCATTTGGTGAAGATCCTGAGGAATACTTCCCAAGAAAACTGGAAAGGGATGCTGAAACACTCTTCAAGCATCAGGTAGACCCGGAAGAGGTTGCCTGCATGATCATTGAACCGGTTCTCGGGGAAGGCGGATATATCATTCCTCCAAAGAAGTGGCTGCAGAAGATCAGGGAAATTTGTGACCGGAATGGAATTCTGCTGATATTTGATGAAGTGCAAACCGGCTTTGGCCGTACTGGAGAGTGGTTTGCTGCCCAGGCATTTGATGTTGTGCCGGATATCATGGCGATTGCGAAGGGAATCGCGGCTGGACTGCCATTAAGTGCAACTGTAGCTTCAAAGGAACTGATGGAAAAATGGCCGCTGGGTGCCCATGGAACCACCTTTGGGGGAAATCCGATTGCCTGCTCTGCAGCATTGGCCTCTCTTGAAGTCCTAAAAACTGAGAATCTTTTAGAAAACGCAACGCAATTGGGAGAGTATGCATTACAGAAATTACAGGCTTTGAAAGCTGAACATCCTGCAATTGGCAGTGTCAGAGGTTTGGGGCTGATGATCGGCATTGAAATCATCAATCCGCAAACCGGAAAACCGGATGGGAACGCGGTAATGGATATCCTGAATTCTTCTCTTGACAAGGGAGTCCTCTTTTATCTATGTGGAAATTCAGGGGAAGTGATTCGGATGATTCCACCGCTTGTTGTGACAAAGGAGCAAATTGATCAGGGTCTAAAAGTATTGAAAGAAGCACTTATGGAACATGAAGCAGTTGTTTCGAAATTATAAGGAGGTAAGAGCATGAAGGCTGAGACAAGGGTTAAGCCGCAAGTTGACACAGGGGAGTATTGGAAATTTATCATTCCATCTTTAATTGGGTCCGTCCTATTTCTGGTTCCAGTTAAATTTCAGGGTGAAGTCACGATTGGTGTCGGTATTTTAGCCACTCTCTTAGGTAAAGCATTCAGTGAGCAGATGCCTGCCATTATTATTTTTATATTAGGGTTGTCTGTTGTTCTTTCTATCCTGGCAAAAACAGTAAAGCCCGCATTTATAATGGATAAAAAGTTTCTAAAGGGCTTATTTGATACAGGCAAATTTGGATTAATCATGAGAATCCTTGGATTCGCAGTAGGAATCATGACTTTTTATGAAATCGGGCCTGAATTTATCTGGTCGCGTAATACTGGCGGAGTGGTTCTCTACGACCTTGCTCCTGTTTTGCTTACGTGGTTCCTGTTTGCCGGCGTACTTCTGCCTCTGCTGGTGGAATTTGGGTTAATGGAGTTCATTGGAGCACTTGTTCAAAAATTCATGAGACCATTTTTCACCCTTCCAGGCAGGTCCTCCATTGATTGCCTTGCGTCCTGGATGGGTGCCGGAACAGTAGGCGTATTAGTAACAACGAAGCAATATGATGAGGGCTTTTACACAAAAAGAGAAGCTGCGGTTATTGCGACTACCTTTTCAATTGCATCTGTTGCTTTCAGTCTTGTCGTTGCAAATGTTGTTGGCCTTGGACATTTATTCATTCCTTTTTACTTAACCGTTTCTGCCGCCTGTGTCGTGGCTGCATTGATTATGCCAAGAATACCGCCATTATCGCGGAAGCAGGACACTTATTATGAACCGGTAGGACAGCAGATTGATGAAACCATTCCAGAAGGGGTTTCGAAATTGAAATGGGGATGGGAGCAGGCAATTGATAAAGCAAGGAATGCACCGGGTCCCAAGAAGCTTTTAAGCGATGGGATTGAAACGGTACTGGATATTTGGATGGGCCTTATCCCGCTTGTTATGAGCCTGGGAGCTGCAGCCCTGATTATTGCGGAATATACTCCTGTATTTAAGTTTATTTCATATCCGCTCATTCCGGTTTTAGAATTTATGCAATTGCCCGAAGCAGGTGCTGCGGCACAAACCATGCTTGTCGGATTTGCTGATATGTTCCTTCCTGCTGTTATCGGAAGCGGAATTGAGAGCGAGCTGACGAGATTCGTTGTGGCAGGCCTTTCATTAACACAATTAGTATACATGTCTGAAATCGGAATTCTGATCCTGCGTTCAAACATTCCGCTGAGCTTTATGGATTTATTCGTTATTTTTATCCAAAGAACGATTATTACGTTACCTGTTATTGTAGTGATTGCTCATATTTTTGTATTTTAGCTGAAAGGAGGGCGGCATTAGGCTGCTCTCCTTTTCATTATATTAATCTTCTTAAAAATTCCTAAAAGCAATATATTATTGGGGCATGTCTCATATCTTATATAGAATCTGCATTATATAAGGAGAGGCGCAATGAGTAAATTCTTCAAAGGAGTCATCTTGCTTGCACTGGCTGCTTTTGCAAGCGAATGTATAGAGTTTGTGGTGAATATGGTGCTCGCCCGGGAACTGGGAGAGAGGGGTCTCGGCATGTACATGTCGATTTTGCCGACCATATTTCTGATCGTGCTGCTGGCCAGTTTTGAGCTTCCGATCTCGATTTCCAAATTCATTGCCGAAAAAGATAAAAGGTATCATCTCAGCATGCTTCATCATGTCATCAAGCTGACCATTATCTTTACAGTCGTTTTGGTGCCGGCTGCAGCGATTATAATTCCGTTTATCAGTGTTTTTAATGAGTACCACCCGCTCTTAAGATGGGTTGTGATCGGCTTCATTCCCATCGTGTCCTTTTCCTCGATTGCCAGGGGTTTTTTCATGGGCAAGCATCAAATGGGAAAAATTGCAGCATCCAATTTTCTGCGCAAATCCGTTCAGCTCCTGCTGCTCGTGGTGCTTTATCAGGCCTTTCAATTTGAAGTCAATACAGCGGTCTTTATTGCTTTTTGTACGTTTATAGGGAGTGAGATTGTTGTTTTTCTATACTTGCTGAATATGTTTATTATTCAGTATCAGCGGATTAAAAAAGAGCCATCTGACTTTGTCAGCGGAAAAAGTGTGAGGCAGAACCTGATCTCCGTGTCTGTTCCGACAACGGCTTTAAGGGTCTTCCATGCCTTGACACATGCTGTTCAGCCGTTTTTGATCAAGGCCGCTCTCTTAAAAGCAGGAGTGCCGGGCGAAGTTGCAACAGAACACTTTGGAATGCTAGCCGGTGTCGCCATGACCATTGGTTTTTTTCCATCCTTTATAGCCCATTCCTTTTTAATCATGCTGATCCCTACAGTCTCCAAAGAGTATGCTGATCATAATCTGGGAGAGCTTCGCAGACTTCTTCAGCAGGTGTTCTTTGTCACCTTTTTATATGGTATCCCATCGGTTGTATTTTTCTATTTCTTTGCGCGGCCGCTGACTGAGATGTTTTTTCACTCCACAGATGCAGCGGTGTATTTGCAGCTGCTATGGCCATTCTTTCTGCTCCACTTTTTCATTATCCCGATGCAGGCCTATTTAATCGGACTGGGACTGATGAAGGATGCGTTCTTTCATTCCGTCTGGTCTACCGTTGTTTCATTCTCGGCCATGTTTGTTCTTGGTTCGATGCACAGTCTGCAGATGGACGGAATTATTGTGGGCATGAATATGGGCGCTGTTCTCCTGGCGATGATGCATTATGTAACAGTATGCAAAAAAATCGGCCTGACACTCTACCTATCACCAGCTAAGCAGTTTAACTGAAGCGGCAAAAAGCATCTCCACCATGGGGATGCTTTAATCTTCTTTTTCCTGTTTAGGGCCAAACTTATCCTCAATTGTTTGTTCTTCTCCATATAAAATAATATGGTCGCCTTCCTGCAGTTCTGTAACAAGCCGCTCTTTTCTGATTTTTACATCGCCCCTTTGGATAAATAGCACATTAATATCTTCATCCTCGTCGATAACATCCCCCAGCTCTTTACCATTAAACTCACATTCTTCGTCAATAAAATAGTCCAAAACATGATCATTATCTTCCGTGAGAAGTGCCTCTCTTATCGGAAGATCGCGAAAATCATAATGTTCTTCGAGTTCATGTTCCAATTTACCTGGAAGAAAATCCCGTACCTTGGGAAGCCTTAAAATAATGATAATCAGGACCAGTGCTGCTGCCACGAATGAGATTTTGGCCGTATAAAATTCATCCGAAAGAATATTGCTGATTGCAGAAATAATGACTGCCAAAGAAAAGGCGCCGAATAAAATTAGAAACGCTCCAAACCTTCTGCGGATCGGATGATCAATGATGAGTTCCGATTCTCCAGTTGTAAATCCTGTGCCTGTAAGCATGCTGATCACCTGAAATCTGGCAATATGCTTATCAAGCCCTGTATAGGTGAAAATAAGAGTATGAATTTCAATAACAGCTAATACGATCCCCAAATAAATCAGGATGAAAAGAACACCCATCATGCTTCCTCCGAAAATTCAGATTTAAATAAAAAACCTAAGGAGCCAGTCCCTAGGTCATTGCTGAACAGTTTCATTATAATAACTTACTGAATACATAGCACCTTCATCAACCATTTTATTATCTTCAATATTATGCGGGTCCGGATGACCCAGTTTTTCCGTTGGCACTGAATCGTTTAAAAAGCGGTCAGGCAGCATGCCTTTCATTTTAACAGCAAGAGATTGAACTTTATTTCGATTGTTTTTGCTTGCTAATAATAAAATGCTTGTAATGCCAACACCGGCTAACAGATATGGATTTAATGGACGAGAATTCATGTTTATGCTCCTCCTCTAAAAAATTTGATTGGCTTTCTTGCTCTATATTTACCCGGCATAATCAATAGCAAACATTTAGTATTTTTAACATTGTTTCCAATACTAGAAATAATTACTCGTTCAAAATGGTTTTATCCATCACCTGAACAGGGAAAGATGTTCCTATAAAAAGGAATCGTTTTAGGAGGAGTCTGGGGATGGAAAAGGAATATAATGAAGATAATTGGACATGGCATCGTTATGATCATTTGGATGAAATAGACTTTAAGGAAGCTGGCGACTATAAAGATGCATTGCAGACATGGGCCAAAAACACTTCCGAGAACAAAACAAATGTAATGGAAATAAATACTTGTATAAGGAACAAGGAGTTTATCAGCGGCTCACTCATTTATCAGCAGACAACGAAAGAGCAGCATGAAAATAGTTTGTTCCACTATTTTCTGACAAGGGATTTTCTCCTTACTGTGGACTTTGATTCGACTGTCATTAAGTCCGATGAATCAATGCTTTTGAAAAAAATGGATTATACGAACAATGCCATTGATGGATTTTTTGTGATTTTAGGAGAAATTCTGAGTGATAATATTAAAAAGATTGATACGTATGAAGTGCGGCTAAATGACCTTTTATGGAAAATAAAAGATAAAAATAATATTAATCGGCTGGAAGAGATCTATGAGCTGCGCCATCAGATTCTCGTGTGGAAAAATATCATGATTCCAGTTAAGGAGATCAGGCTGGGTGTAGAAGAAACCTTTGGTGAAGGTGTTACAGAAGGAACTGAATTTAAAAGAACCTGCAAGCGAATAGAAAGAGGCTACACACTGGTTCGTGAGTTTCAGCAGGAAATTGATGACCTTGTGAATTTTGAAGAAATGGTTTCCATGCACCGGGGAAATGAAATCGTGAAGACACTCACAGTCATTACTACTTTAATGACACCGGTCGCAACCTGGGGAGCGCTCTGGGGCATGAACTTCAAAATTATGCCTGAACTTGAGTGGAAGTATGGGTATTTGATTTCGATACTGATCATCATTGCGTCTACGGCAGCTCTTTATTTCATGCTAGTGAAAAAAGGCTGGATGGGTGATATCCTGAGAGGAAAAAAGAAAAATTCATTCTTTAAATAAAGCAATGCCGCTAGATTGCGGCATTCTTTTCGTTAGGTTTCCGATTCTCGCTTCATATTTACTGCCGTTCAAATAACAGGAGTTTGGTTCAAATACATTAATTCCGTATATTCCCTCATCTAGGTAGCTTATAATTAGTCCTTCATTCAGGTAGATTTTCATCATCATCCCGAGTTAAAGACATCAGCTCATAGAGATTTTGATGGGTTAGACCAAATTGAATGTATCGAAAAAAAATGTTGAAAAGCTTCTGTCATTGGTATCTGCAGATTCTTTCAGCAAACTGTCGAGGACCTGGTCGAGCATTTGAAAATCGACTTTAACCATTTCGTAAAATAATTGAGCCTTATTTTTGAAATGATAATAGATGGCACCTTAGCTTGTACTGAAGGGTGTCCGTAATTTTTCTCATGGATGCTGCGGCATTTATTATTTTAATATCTAACCAAATTATTTTTATTAGCCATCAGCATTTGATATGCTTTATTAAAACAGGAGGGAACAACATGAATGAAACAAAAACATGCAGAGAATCTTTTACGGTAAAAACAAGCATTGTGCTTCCACCGGACACGAATACATATGGAACATTATTCGGCGGCAAGTTAATGGCTTATATTGATGATGTGGCAGCCATTGCGGCCATGAGGCATGGGAGAAGAAATGTCGTAACCGCATCTACAGACTCTGTTGACTTTCTTCATCCGGTATATGAAGGCAATTCAGTCTGCCTGGAGGCGTTTGTGACCTATACTGGCCGGACATCTATGGAGATTTTCGTAAAAGTAATTGCAGAAGACCTGCTGACAGGAGATCGAAATGTGTGTGCGATGTCCTTTTTGACAATGGTTGCGGTTGACGAGAATGGAAAGCCGGCTCCGGTGCCGTCCGTCGTGCCTGAGACAGACGAAGAAAAGAGTCTTTACGAAACAGCAAAAGAACGGGCGGAATTCCGCAAAAAGCGGAGAAAGGACAGTGAAGCCAGAGCAAAGACATATGGTACAAATCTGCCCTGGTGATTAACAAAGCATTTTTGGGGGAGGAGCACATGACACTGTGCTTCCCCTGTAAAAAAATCCCTCCTCATATTTTCCCACACGGAAAAATAATTGAACCTTTCTACACGCCTTTTTCTAGTAAAATAGATTTAACTTTCAGAATATTAACTCTAATTCCTTGATTATCCTTTTCCTTCCTTTTAAGTTAGAAGTGTAGAACCTAACTGAAGGAGGGAGATTATGAGAAAAGTTTTAAAGACTGGTATTCTCATGCTTCTAAGTATTTTACTGATTGCAGGTACCATGCCCCTAACCGGGCACGCAAAAAAACCAAAGCCTGATGATCGCTATGGCGGGTATAGCCAGGTTGACGTCGGCAGGGACGGAATGGTGGCCTCAGCTCATCCGCTTGCATCAAAAATTGGGGCAGATGTTTTGAAAAAGGGAGGTAATGCCATCGATGCGGCTGTCGCAGTCCAGTTTGCCCTCAATGTGGTGGAACCGATGATGTCCGGAATTGGCGGCGGTGGCTTCATGATGGTCTTTGATGGCAAGACGAAAGAAACCACCATTATTAACAGCCGAGAACGTGCCCCGGCCGGAGCTTCGCCGGATATGTTCCTGGATGAAAACGGGAAGCCTATTCCATTTGCGGAGCGATCAACTGGCGGTACGGCTGTCGGTGTGCCGGGCACATTGAAAGGGCTTGAAACGGCTCTTGAAAAGTGGGGAACACGCCCAATGCAGCAGCTGATCGGTCCTGCGGAAAAGCTGGCAGATAAAGGCTTTCCAATTGATTCTGTATTAGCCGATGCGATTGCCGATAATCAGGACAAGCTTGAAAGAACGGCTGCCGGAAAAGTGTTTTTGCCTAAGGGGAAACCTCTTAAAGAAGGGGACCGTTTAGTACAGAAAGATCTTGCCAAAACATTTAAAATGATTCGTTCTGGCGGAACAGATGCGTTTTATAACGGGAAAATAGCAGACGCTCTTGCAGGTGTGGTTCAGGAATACGGAGGATCAATGACACCTGAAGATCTGGCAAAGTATGAAGTAACCATTGATGAACCTATTTGGGGAGACTATAAGGGATATGAAATTGCGAGCATGCCGCCTCCAAGCTCTGGAGGAGTGTTTTTGCTGCAAATGCTGAAAATCCTGGATGATTTTAATCTATCACAATATGATTTAAAGTCTTGGGAGAAATATCATCTCCTTGCTGAGACGATGCATCTTGCTTATGCAGACCGCGCCGTTTATGCAGGGGATCCTGAGTTTGTCAACGTGCCGGTCAATGGCCTCCTTCACCCGGATTACATTAAAGAGCGCCAGAATCTGATCAGTCTGAATAAGGTAAATCCAAGCCCTGAAGCAGGCGATCCATGGAAATATGAGGACAGTGAAGCCAATTATGGAAAAGCTGAACAGCCGAATGACCGACAATATGGTGAGACTACCCACTTTTCCGTAACAGACAGGTGGGGAAATGTTGTTTCTTATACGACAACGATTGAACAGGTTTTCGGAACAGGAATCATGGTTCCAGGGTACGGTTTGATGCTGAATAATGAGCTGACAGATTTTGATGCCGTGCCAGGCGGGGCAAATGAAGTCCAGCCGAATAAGCGGCCTTTAAGCTCGATGACCCCGACGATTGTCTTTGAAGATGGAGAGCCTGTCCTGACAGTCGGTTCACCGGGAGGCGCAACAATCATTACATCAGTTCTGCAGACGATCCTTTATGCCATTGATTATGATATGGAGCTAAAGGCAGCGGTTGAAGAACCGAGAATCTATACAAATAACCTCAATTCCTACCGCTATGAAGAGGGGATTCCTTCAGAGATTATTAATAGACTTGACGGAATGGGGCATAAATTTGGTTCGAGTCCCACCACGATAGGAAATGTCCAAAGTATTTTGATTGACCGTGATAAAGGAATTTTCAAAGGTGTGGCAGATTCCAGCCGCAATGGTGCTGCTATTGGTGTTGATTTGAAAGGAAAAAGGAAATAGTTATGTGGGGATAGCACCTTGTTATTAAGGTGCTATTCTTTTGGAAAAAAAGTGAATATCGGTTCATTTTTGGCAGGGATTTATGCTCATCTGTTGAACTATAAGGATGAAGCTATTCCTAAAGGAGGAACAAGTGATGGCAGTCAAAGATGAATTATACCAGCTGGCAGATAAAATGAACGCTGACCCCGTACATATCAAGGATGAGAAAGATCGGGTATTTCAGGTGGACCTTGAGGAAAGCGGGCCAATCCAAATTCTATTAAAGGGAGGAAAAGTCATAGTAGAAGAGGGGGCTTCCCATGAACCTGAGGTGATTCTGAAACTGTCCGACAAAAACTTTTCAAAGCTTTTAAAAGATGACCTCAACACAACCATGGCATTTATGACAGGGAGTCTGAAAGTAGACGGGAAAATGGGGCTTGCCCTAAAGTTGCAGGAAATTGTAAAGAAATATCAATGAAAAGAAGGCAGCCCCTCAAACAGGAAGCTGCCTTTTTATTATATAAACAGTGCCATCAAGTCTTCATCATAGTACCTTCCATCAATCTTCAGTGCGTGCCTCTCCGTACCGTAAACCTCGAAGCCAAAAGATTCATAGAGTTTTTAGCAGGAAGATTTTCAGACATAACGGCCAGGTGGATTTGTTCCACCCCGTCCCATGAGCGGGCCTTTTCCAGAGCCTTGCTGACAAGGCTATTCCCGACACCATTCTTTCGGGCGCACTCTGTCACATACATCGCATAAATATTGGAGCGGTGCTTCACTTTTAGCCCGGTATCCCTTACTAAACTGACTACACCAATCAGCTTATCATTTTCGAACGCGCCGAAGTGAAAGGAGTTTTCTGCCATAAACCTTTCTCCATACACTTCAGGAGTGCGGCTGACTTCCTCCTCATAGCTTGAACCAAATGCTTCCGGATTCATTTTTAGTCCTTCCAATCTTAACTCTTTATATACCTCAGCATCATCGGGGCGCAGTAGCCTAATTTCCATCAGGGTCACTCCTTTATTTTTTCCTAATCCTTAGATTCTCTTTACAGTGACAATATCCTTTTTTTGCTGTGATAAGGGAAAAGGATAAAAGTACAGGAGGGATCGGGATGACACAGGATAACAACAAGGACTTAAAAGAAATTGTAAAAGGGCAGGATTCCCGGAAGCAGCAAGAACAGTCATTAAAAGATCAGGAGCTTGACCTGGATCAGCAAAACGATTGAAGGACCAGGTTGAGAGGGAGCTATGAAGAATAGCTCTCTTTAATTCAAGTGTGAATTGTAAGCAATGGTTCACGCATATTGAATATACATGTAAAAAGGGGGAAGAAGAATGGCAGTGCTGTTTGGTTTAATTATTGCGACTTTGATTTTCGCTTATTGCATTGACCGAAGAAGAAAGAAGATAAGTAATATAATGCAAAAAGGGATCAGTCCAAGTGAAAAACCGGGGGAGAGCTCGAATTATACTATGGGTAATAATCATTATACAGGAGGGGAACCATAGCAATAGAGTCTTGCGATATCAGCAAGGCTCTTCTTTTTTCCGGATCATGCTTTCTTAACCTGAAAATGGGAAAAGCTAAGGTTGCCTGGTTTCTAGAGGGCATCAAAAAGGGTATAAGGAAAACATACATATGAAACCTTTTTAGGAGAAGTGGCCTATGAAAAATAGAAGAGTGGAATCCTTATTTGTATTTATCCTGATAGCATCTGTGTATATGATATTTTTCACGGATGCCGCCTCACCCATTAAAATCGGTGCTGCCCTGCTATATGCAGCTGTCATATTTATCAGTGCTATTTCCTTGATGCTCGAGAATCGCAGCCCTAATCAGACCTTACTGTGGATGTATGTGCTGGTGTTTTTTCCCATTGCCGGTTATCTGTTTTACTTATTTTCAGGGCAATTATATTTGAAAGGACATTTATTTAAAAGCAAAAGAAGCCGGGACAAGGATGAATGGGAAAGGCTGATGAAAAAAGAAGACACTCCTGATATATCATTTCTGCAGGACAGTCAGCAATGCTTTGCAAAATTTGCCAATAATGTGGCCTTGACCCCGCTGAGCACCAATTCACGGGCGGAAATCCTTAAAAATGGCAACGAAACATTTAATGAAATCAAGAAAAAGCTGCGTGAAGCAGAAGAATTTATCCATATGGAATATTATATTTTCCGGTCTGACAGACTTGGCAAGGAAATCATCAATATCCTGATCGACAAAGCCAGACAAGGTGTGGAAGTGCTGTTTATTTTTGATGCGGCAGGCAGTATGGGAATGACATTGGAGGATCTGCAGTCAATGGAGGATGCTGGCATTAAGGTGAAGCCATTTTCTCCGCTGAAGTACGGTTTTTTTAATCAGAAATTCAACTTTAGAAATCATCGTAAAATTGTAGTAATAGATGGGAAAGTCGGCTTTGTGGGCGGGCTGAATGTGGGTGTTGAATACCTGGGCGAAAATGAAAAGATCGGCTTCTGGCGGGATACTCATATGCTCCTCAAGGGGGAGGCTGTGTACACACTGCATACAGTATTTCTGCTGGACTGGGAATATGTCAGCAAGGAAGAGGTGCTGGAGGAATACCGAAATGTTAAGTATCCGATTGATGATGATGTGCTTGATGGCGCAGTGCAGGTGGTGGCAAGCGGCCCCGACACACAGCAGGGAATTATGAGTGATATGTATTATTCAATGATTTCCTGCGCCACTACATCCATTTGGATTGCGACACCTTATTTTGTCCCAGACGAATCGATTCGTACAGCATTGAGGGTGGCGGCGGCTAAAGGAGTGGAAGTGCGCATCTTGGTCCCTGAGATCAATGACAGCTTCCTGACGCAATACGCAAGCAGGTCCTACTTTGCGGAGCTCCTGCGATATGGAGTCGAAATTTATTCCTACAAAAAAGGTTTTCTCCATCAGAAAATCATCATCGTGGACGGAATCCTCGCTTCCATCGGAACGGCGAACATGGATATGCGCAGTTTCCACTTGAACTTTGAAGTAAATGTCTTTTTATACGGCACAAGCTCCATCCGCGATCTTGTCGCCCATTATGAAGAGGACCTCGCGGAAAGTGTGAAATTAAGTCCTGTCCAATATTATAAACGTGGATTGGCGGAAAGGTCGAAGGAATCCTTCGCCCGGCTGTTCTCCGGGGTTTTGTGAAAAAGTGCCATTTATATGGCGCTTTTTTTTGTGGAGGGGTGCTGGTTTTTTATTTGCAAATAGAATAGGTGAATTTGCAAATAGAGATCGGAACCTGCAAATAGATGGGCAAATTTGCAAATAGTCCAGCCGAAATTGCAAATAGCTCGGCCAAACCTGCAAATAGATAGGTAAATACAAATAGTGTCCCAAAACTTGCAAATAGATGAGGAAACCTGCAAATAGCCCAGCCGAAATTGCAAATAGCTCGGCCAAACCTGCAAATAGCTAGGTAAATACAAATAGTGCCCCGGATCTTGCAAATAGATGAGGAAACCTGCAAATAGCCCAGCCGAAATTGCAAATAGCTCGGCCAGACCTGCAAATAGCTCGGCCAGACCTGCAAATAGATAGGTAAAATGCAAATAGTGCCCCAAAACTTGCAAATAGATGGGCAAATTTGCAAATAGCCCAGCCGAAATTGCAAATAGCTCGGCCAAACCTGCAAATAGATAGGTAAAATGCAAATAGTGCCCCGGAACCTGCAAATAGATGGGCAAATTTGCAAATAGCCCAGCCGAAATTACAAATATCCTAACTAAACCTGCAAATAGACCTATCCCCCTTACAATCACCCACCCATTTAAGTCTCCAGACCGAGGCATAATCATCCTCATTATTGGTCAAAAAAGGAAAAAACCATACTAAAATAAAGATCAGTACGGTATGATTAGAATAGTTTGAAAAGTTAGATAGAAGGAGGGTCACTATGCTTTCACAAACAGTTATTCAGGATGTTATTACGGCAGCCCTGGCCACTGGCGGGGATTTTGCTGAAGTATTTGTTGAGGATCGTTTCACCAATAACCTTGCGCTTCAGGGAGGGAAAATCGAAAGCAGCTTATCAGGCCGGGATTACGGGATCGGTATTCGCGTGTTTAAGGGGCTGCAGAGTGTGTATGCTTACACAACGGATGGGTCGAAGGAAGGTTTGTTGAAAGCTGCGGGCAATGCCGCCCAAGCGATCAGTGGAGAAAAAATCATCCAGCCCGCACAGCTGCAAAAGGAAATTATTCCGGCAGCACATCACATATCTCTGAATCCGCGTGAGGTGGAGAAGCTTCGTAAAGTAGATGTCATGAAAAAGGCATATGAAATTGCGAAGAACTATCACAGCAGCATCCAGCAGGTTACAGTCAGGTATTTTGATGAAGAACAGAATGTGCTGATTGCAAACTCCGAAGGGAAATTTGTTGAAGACCGACGGGTGCGAAGCCGTCTTGCCATTCAGTCGATTGCGGCAGAAGGGAATCAAATGCAGCCTGGATTCTATGGACCTGGAGCCCATAAAGGCTTTGAGTTTATGGAAAACATGAACCTGGAGCATTATGCGAATGAAGCATCCCGCATTGCCGTTACAATGCTTGGTGCAGACCCTTGTCCGAGCGGGAAGTTACCCGTCATCATTGATAATGAATTCGGCGGTGTTATTTTCCACGAAGCATGCGGACATGGTCTTGAAGCTACATCTGTAGCAAAGGAAAACTCTGTTTTTGCAAACCGGATCGGCGAAAAGGTGGCCTCGGATGTCGTTACATACATTGATGACGGCACGATTGCGAATGAGTGGGGATCGATTACGATCGATGATGAAGGTGAAAAGGCGCGTAAGAATGTCCTGATTGAAAATGGAATTTTAAAAGGTTACTTGATTGATAAATTCGGAGGCCGCAGAATGGGCATGGAGTCGACAGGATCGGGAAGACGGCAGTCGTACCGGTTTGCACCAACTTCGAGGATGACCAATACGTATATTGCAAACGGCAAGTCCACTCCGGAAGAAATCGTCTCAAATACTGAGTACGGAATATATACCAAATACATGGGCGGCGGCCAGGTCAATACCACAACGGGTGATTACAACTTTGCCGTCATGGAAGCGTATCTCGTAAAAAACGGAAAAATCGGCAAGCCGTTAAAGGGTGCTACTTTAATAGGAAATGGCCCGAAAACGCTCCAGCTGGTTGATATGGTGGGAAATAACCTGGACCATGGTGCTGGCATGTGCGGGTCACAGAGCGGAAGCATCCCTGTCAATGTTGGCCAGCCGATGATCCGCGTAAGCGAAATGACTGTTGGCGGAACAAAGGGGGGCGAATAAATATGAACCTGCAAGAATTTAAGGAAAAGCTATTTCAGCTTGGCGGGCAGAATGGTTTTACAGATATGGAGCTTTATTATGAGAGAGAGGAAAAGTTCGCCTGTGAGCTTTTTAAAGGGGAAATCGATTCCTACGACACTTCCGAAGTGTTCGGAACCTCCTTCCGAGGCCTTTACGAAGGTAAGATGGGCTATGCTTTTACGGAGAAGCTGGATGAGGAATCCCTGTCTTTTCTGATCGAGAATGCGAAGGAAAACTCTCAATTCATTGAGAATGAAGTACAGGAAGAAATCTTTGCCGGCAGTGAAAAGTATGAGGCTGGAAACTACTATTCAAGCAGTCTTGCGGGAGTTACGATAGCTGAAAAAATAAATTTGCTTAAGGAAATAGAAAAGCACATCTATGCCTATGATGAGCGGGTAACCGGGACCGATTATTTTATGCTGCGCAGCGTTGAAACGGAGAGAGTTCTTCTCAACAGCAAAGGCCTGAATCTCAGCGAAAAGAATAATCATACCGGCATTTATGTATCAGTCATCGTAAAGCAGGGAGATCAGGTGAAAAATGGGGAGTACTCTAAGTTTACTAGAGACTTTTCTATCTTGAATCCGGAGGAAATTGCCAGGCATGCAGTAGAAGAAGCATTATCACAGCTGAATGCCAGGAGCGCTGAAAGCAAAAACTACCCTGTGCTCTTGAGAAACGATGCAGCCGGCGCCCTGCTGCAGACATACATCCCGGTTTTCTCAGCGGAAAACACCCAGAAAGGGCAATCGGCTCTAAAGGGGAAAACAGGTGAAAGTATTGCTGTGGCGTCATTGAATATAGTAGATGATCCATTTTTAGAAGAAGGTCTGCTCAGCTCTAATTTTGACAGTGAAGGGGTTGCTACTGCCAGGAAAGATATTGTGAAAGATGGCAGGCTTATTACCTTGATGCATAACCGCAAAACAGCACAAAAAGATGGTGTGGAATCTACTGGCAATGCCTATAAAGCTTCTTATAAGGGTGCTTTGACGGTAGCTCCAACGAATCTTTACGTCAATCCAACCGATCAGAGCTATGATGAGCTGGTGTCTTCGCTCTCAGAGGGCATCATCATAACCGAATTATCCGGCCTCCATTCCGGTGCCAATACCGTATCAGGTGATTTTTCCATTGCGGCTAACGGCTATTATGTCAAAGATGGAAAGGTGCAAAATGCCGTAAATCAAATGACGATTGCCGGAAACTTCTATGAACTGTTAAATAATATTGAAGCCATCGGTTCAGACCTGGAATTTTCGTTGGGCTTTATGGCCACAGGCTATATTGGTTCGCCATCTCTATTAATCAGGGAGCTGGCTGTTACAGTTGAATAATTTAACGGGATGGCACACTACTTCTTAGGTGGTGTGCTTTCTTCATTTTATGAGATGCAAGATAAACTTTAAAATTTGCTAGATAGATCTTAAGAGGTGTTAGATAAAAATTAAAGATGTGTTAGATATATCTAAAGGGTTGCAAGATATATTAATAAATTTGGCAGATATAAATAATAAGCTCAAAAATCAGCAGGGAATATAAAGGATTTTCTTTTCGGAAAATAGAAATTCTGCTGATAAACAAAAATAGGAGGCAAATAGATGAAAATCCTAGAAACCAGCCGTCTGATTCTGCGTAGTCTTACTCTTGATGATGCACCCAGGGTAGAAGAATACGCAAGCGATTATGATGTGGCTAAAACGACATTAAATATTCCCCATCCCTATCCTGAAGGAGGAGCAAGGGAGTTTATTACAGGCATCCTTGAAACAGAGAGAAACGGTAAGATTGCGATTTTCGCCATTACGAGAAAAGAGGATAACGGCTTAATAGGACTTATCAATATTACAGGCGCTAATCCAAATAGAAGGGCGGAAATTGGCTACTGGATCGGCAAGCCTTACTGGGGAAAAGGGTATGGGACAGAGGCTTGCAGGGCAGTTGTTAAGTACGGATTTGAAGAGCTGAACCATAACCGGATTTATGCTCTTGCCTTTACGGACAATCCCGGATCATGGAGGATTATGGAGAAGTCGGGAATGAAGCATGAAGGGGTTTTGCGCCAGCATGCTGTAAGAGACGGCAGGCAGATTGACCTGACTTATTATGCCATTTTACGTGAGGAATACACGGGTTAAGGGAGCCGACATTTGAATCCCTATCCGCAATATGTTTCAATGGAGGCAAATCCTTTTTAATCATGGAGGTTCACGTGCGGATCATTGCTTCCCAGCCTTTTATTACAGTCAGCAGGAAGATTGACTGGAATCAGCAGCAATACATTGAACAGGAACTTTTTCTTCACTTATTTGAGGATCATATCCTGTCGCCATCAGAAAAGTTTCTCCTTGATGAAGTTTGGGATATGTCATACAGAAATTCCAGCTGTGAATTTGGTTTCCTCTATCTTCATACCAATCGGGGTGTGTTTTCTTTTCAAGTAAAATCAGAGCCGAGTCACTTTATAAATCTATATAGAGATCTTAAAAAGTAAAAGCCGGAATTGTCATTAACAACAATTCCGGCTGTGTTTTTATGCCTGCTCTGTCATGCGTACAAGCATATGTGCTAGCTTATGTCTTTCTTCATCATCTCCGACTTTCCATAATTCCTTCAGCAGCTGTTCTTCACGGTTTTTTGGCTCCACATTTTCAGCGAGGTAGCCAGCCACTTTTTCCGCTGTAACTGCAAGCTGTTCCTCATTTAAGCCAAGCTTTTTGCCAAGCTCAATTCGTTCAGCCAGATAGCTCTTAAATTCATCGAAGCTGCTTAAAATATCTTCTGCCCGTTCATTGGACATTTTGTCCATTGCGTTTTTAATATTTTTTGAATCCAGTTCACCATCTTGTTTGATTACATGTTCTTGTTCATTCATTTTGATAGACCTCCAAAGGATTGTTTTCTTATTAAATATCCTTTTTGAAGGAGAATTAAACTCTTTTAGATTTCACTGGATGGTGTTTCCTGAACAGCTTTCAGTTTTCTGAATTTCACTTTTGACATAATTACGCCAATTTCATATAGCCCGATAAGAGGAACGAGAACCAGAATCTGTGAAAATAAATCAGGTGGTGTAATGAGCGCTGATACAACGGCCATGATCAAATAAGCGTATTTTCGCATTGAACTGAGCATAATTGGGGTGACGACACCAATCGTTGTCAGAAACAATAACAGCAAGGGCACCTCAAACAAAAAACCAAATGGAATGGTCGACATCAGGAGAAACGAAAAATACTCCCTGGCGGTGATCATCATCGCAAAATGTGATTCCCCCAATAGCATTAAAAACTGATAAATGGCAGGGAAGATAATGAAAAATCCGAAGCCAAGCCCGCCGATAAAGCTGAACAGAATCGCCGGAAAAAACATCAAGGATACTCTGCTTTCTTTTTCCGTTAATGCAGGCTTCACAAACAGCCAAATCTGATAGGAAATGAAAGGAAGCGAGAGCCCAAGGCTGATACTTCCGGCAATTCCTGTGTACAGCTTAATGACATCCAGCGGTCCAAGCATAACCAGCTCATGATCGTTTGCGAGCATAGGGATCAGCCGGTTGATGAAAAACAGACATAAGGCAAAGCTGACAATAAAGAAAATCAGAGATCGAATCAGCACTTTTCTTAAATCTGTTAAATGCTCTACAAGGGTTTGTTCGTCCGTTTTCATTCTAAACCCTCCTGTTAAAGCGGTTTATCCTTCCCGTCAGCCGTTTCAATTGAACGAGTTTTTGGATCAGGTTCATCGTCATCGCTCATAATATCTCTGGCTGATTTTTTGAATTCTGATAAGGTCCTGCCAAACGCAGACCCGATCTCAGGAAGCTTTTTAGGACCAAAGATAATTAAGGTGATAACCAGGATGATAATCAATCCGGGTATTCCGATATTTGAAAGCCCCATGATGTTCACTCCTTATTTAAAATTTTCTTATGCAAGCAGTCCGCCTTCTTTGCTGTATTTGATGATTCCTTCAGCAGCGCGGTAGGCGAGCGCTCCAACGGTTCCTGTCGGATTATAGCCTCCGTTGTGAGGGAAGGCCGATGCGCCGACGACAAATACATTTTCTGCATCCCACATCTGCAGATAGTTGTTTACTGCTGATGTTTCAGGCTCAGCTCCCATGATGACTCCGCCTGTATTATGTGTGGTCTGATAAGGAACGATATCATAATGCTCCAGCTGCTGCCGATCGTTAATTTTTGACGGCCCCATTTCCTTCATAATCTGGTCTGTAATTTTCCCAATATAGTTATAAAGGTTCTTATCCTGTTCCGTGAAATCATATGTCAGACGAAGCAGGGGAAGTCCGTAAGCATCTTTATATGAAGGGTCAAGATCCATGTAATTGTGCTGTACAGGCATGGAGGCTCCCTGTGTGCCGATGCTTAAAGCCCTGGTGAAATATTTAATGGAATTTTCCTTGAATTTGCTGCCCCATTTCGGTGTGTCAGTAGGAACCATATTATATTGAATCGGACGGTATCCTGACTGGTTGAGAGAGATGGAGCCGCCATGGATGAATCCAAGATCGGAGTGATCAAAATTGTCTCCATTGTAATCATCCACAGTTGCTCCAAGAGCCCCGGCACCCATGAAGGTATTAAACTGCTCTTCATCAAAAAAGCCTGCTGAACCTGGAAGGATCTGATAACAATAGTTCTTCCCGATTACCCCTGAACCTGTATCAGGATTGTATGGGCGCCCCAGTTTGCTTGTCAGCAAGAGGCGAGTATTATTCATGACATAGCTGGTCAGAATAACCATTTCAGCCGGCTGAATGAATTCTTCTTTTGTCTGGACATCCACATAGCGCACACCGGTTGCTTTTTTGCCATCGTGAATGATTTCCGTTACATTCGCAAAGTTTCGGATATCCACATTTCCAGTTTCTTTTGCGAATGGTATAACGGCTACAGTTGGATCAGCCTTTGCACCATATTCACAGCCAAAGCGTTCGCAAAACGCACAATACTGACATGCAGCCAGTTTGGCTCCATATTGGTTTTCATAAGCCTCGCTCATATTTCCGGATGGCATATGGTATGGCTTCATACCCAATGATTTGGCGGCTTTTTTAAATCTGGCCGTTATAGGTGTTTCCTTCATTGGAGGATTTGGATATGGATCTGCCCGTTTTGGCCCCAGCTCACCTTCCTCACCGCCAATGCCTGCAGCCTTTTCGAATTCATAGAAATAAGGCTCCATTTCTTCGTATGTAATGCCCCAATCCTGAACTTGGAGGCCCTTAATCTTGGATTCGCCATACTTTTTAACTGTCTGTGATTTTATTTCAAAGTCATAGGGTAAAAAGCGGAAGGTATGTCCATTCCAGTGAACGCCGGATCCCCCTAAGCCTTCACCAAGCAAAAAGGATCCAAGCTGGCGCATCGGAAGGGCTCTTTCCTTTCCATGGTTACGGAACGTGATCGTTTCTTTAGAAAGATCCTGCATTAATTCATAGCGGATTCCATAGCGAAGTTCATCATGGATAACATAATAATCCTTAACGCCGCGCTCTTTTCCCCGCTCCAGACCGACTACTTTTAATCCCTGTTTTCCTAATTCAGCCGCAATGATTCCGCCGGCCCACCCGACTCCTACAACGACTGCATCCGTTTTTGGCAATGTTTTCGCCATGTTTATCACTTCCTTAAAAATACTATTTCGTATATGAATGGAGACTGTTCGGTTTAATTTTCTCGAATTTTTCAGACTCAATTTGATTGATATAGCTCATTTGATGGCCAGGGAAGTCTTTCATTTTCCAGCCCTCCATATTTTTGTTTCCGGCATAAGCAGGATCTGCATAGACACCTTCAATGGTGGCGGCCCGGAGAATATTAAAGAAAGTTCTTGAAGTAACGCCCCGGAGTTTTACTTTGTCCTCTTCAAAGGCTGTAAGAATTTCATCCTGCTGTTCGCCCTCCAGTTCAGCAAATGGCTTATTGAACTTTTCATTACTGTAGGTCTGCAGGGCAGCAAGTCCGACATCAAATACTTCATGCCGTTTTAAAGGGGACTGGTAGCCCTGAAAGTTCGACCCAGGAAAGAACGGACCTTGCATATATTCCCTTGTATTGTTTCCCCATGAGCCCGCAAGCTGATGGTCGATAAAAAATGGAACATCCAAATCATTGGCACCGGGGCCATTTTCATCCTTTGGATAAATTCTCTCAACGGCTGCCTGCAGGATTCCGAATGTCTCGGGATTTGTGAAATATAAAGGCGACTGCTGATAGGCAACCTGATCATGCCCGTTTGTATGGGCATTCTCTTCCGTTGCTGTACCGTCTTTATTCATGTTTGCACCAATTAAGCCGCCAAGAATACCGCCTCCTACTAAACCGCCGGCAACTAACCCGGAATTACGGATGAATCTTCTCCGGGACATGGTTGATTCTTGTTTTTGTTCTTGTTCAGACATTTTATATAGAAACCTCCTTTTATTTGCCATTATGGAGAAAAATATACTTGTCTAAACAGTTTGATAGGATTATTTTTTTGAATAAAAAAAGAAGGGAGGAGAAAAGGGGGGTTTTTATGACATTAAAAAAGATGCAAACCGATTGGTCTGCACCTTTTTTAAGTCCGAAAGACGGACAACCTGGAGATTACGATTTGCATTGGGCCGAACCGATTTTAAATATATCGGTTATAGACGAGAGTGCCTTTCGAACGCTCTGCAAATCCTCCCTGGTTTCTTGCAATGCCAATGACGAACCCTGAAGTCGCTGTTACGCTTTTCATCGCCAACCAGTCCCTTCCGTTTTGTTATTGGCCTTGCATTATTTGTTTACCCCGTGTGCTGGTCTTAAAACCTGCTTGTTAAAAAAAGGCACTTTTCGTATAAATTATTGTTTTTCACTTATAAATTTTGCCCGTTGATTTCCACTCCAGGATGCTCGCTTTCCGCGGGGCGGGCGCTGAGCCTCCTCGACGCTACGCGTCTGCGGGGTCTCACCTGTCCCGCTACCCCCGCTGGAGAACTCGCACCTTCCGCTACAATCAACTCAGTAAATATAATTCAAATAGCAGCAAACTTTGTGAAAACAGTCCTAAAAAATTGGAGTTTCTATCTTTAATGGATAAAATGGAAGAAAGGAAGTGAAGCCGCAATGAAAACGAAAAAAGAAATCCGTGAGTTCATTTGGAACTTTCTTGAGGAGAACAAGCTTGGCCGCTTTCCGTTTCCTTTAAAAAATAGAATTCCTAATTTTAAAGGAGCTGAAAAAGCGGCCGCATTTGTTTTTGCTATGCCTGAATATCAAGAGGCTAAGGTAATTAAGGTGAATCCTGACTCACCACAGCTACCGGTCCGCACACAAGTTTTGAAAGATGGAAAAACATTGCTGGTTCCAACTCCCCGGCTTAAAGCAGGATTTATTATGGTAAAGCCGGAATGGGTGCCGCCAGGGGAAGAGCGGAAGGCAGCCAGCCTAAAGCATATTCACTCCTACGGAAAAGAAGTTCCCCTTACAGAATTGCCGAAAATTGATTTGTTTTTTGCTGGATCAGTGGGTCTTCACCTGGATGGACGGCGGGTCGGAAAAGGGGAGGGCTATGCTGACCGGGAGTATGCGATCATCAGAGAACTGGGAAATCCTGAAATACCTGTGATTGGAACGGTTAACAGCGCCCAGGTGACAGAGGAAGATATTCCGAGGGATCCATATGATCTGACTGTAGACTGGATTGCCACTGAAAAAGAGCTTATTAAAACCAATTCGCCATATCCAAAACCAAACGGGATTCAATGGGATCTTGTAAGTGAGAAGGAAATGGAAGAGATGCCGGTTTTGCGTGAAATATGGGAGATTACAAAAGGAAAGGCAGCCAAGTAATGGACTGCCTTTTAAGCTCTCACTTCACTCATCATCTTAAGAACATCATTAATCTTTGCGTGGTCTTCAGGGGATTCATCAATATGGTTCCATAACATTTTTCCCTGAGGAGAAAAAAGCCATGTCCCGCCTTGAATGTAGACATCCTGAGTTTTCATAGACTTCATGACAAACTTTTTCTGCTTTTCATCCTTAGGAATAAAGCCGCCGACTTTTCCTGTAATAAATCCTAATGCAGCTTTTGAAAGAAGCTTCCACTTTGGCATGGTTTTATGTCCCATTCCTCTATAGGCGTCCCGGGAAGGATCGCCGAGGATCGGAAAAGGAAACGGACCGAATTGCTCAAGGAATTGTTTAATAAATGTCCCTTTTGAAGGAGCAATGACAATGACTTGAAAACCTCTTCCTTCTACTTCATTTATGTGCTCACGCAACTGCGCAAGGTATTCCCGGCAGACCGGTCAGCCAAGATGGCGGACGAAAACAGCCATTGTGTATTTTCCATTAATAGCCTGTTCAAGTGTAATATTGTTATCAGAATTTTGGGTTTCTAAAATATATTTCATTCGTATCCCGCCTTTCGGATTTGCTTCTGATCATACCTAATTCTCTCGGAGGTATAAAGAATTCCGGCTTGACTATAAAAAAAACAGGAGTATTCACTCCTGTTTAGTCCCGGCTCCCCAATATCCCAAATATGCGGAGGATATTAATGAACAGGTTGATAAAAACAAGATATAGGTTAAGAGCCATCAATGGAACTTCTTCCGGTGACACTCCATACTGCTTCATGCGGTTGAAGTCAAATAGCACATATCCGCTGAATACAAGGACTCCGATGAAGGAGAACGCGAGCATCGCGTTAGAGCTTAACGGCCAGATAAGGCTGAAAATTCCGATCGCAATAAGAGCGAACAATGCCGCCATCAGCATGCCGCCAAGGAAAGATAAGTCCCGCTTCGTTGTCGAAGCATATACGGCTAAGCCAGTAAATACAACCGTGGTCGTCGCAAGGGCTGTTAAAACAGGGTTAGGTCCAATAGCAGCCAGGTAATGGGCAACAATCGGGTAGGTCGTCATCCCTGAAATAAATGTAAATACATAAAGGAATGTATACCCTATAGCTTTTTTGCGCCGGAGCAGGAAAGCGAAAAGCAGCATGCCAATTTCAAGAATCATGAGCGGCAAATACAGGGCTGGAGGAATGAAAACTCCCGCCATCGTTCCGGCGAAAGCAATCCCTAACGATAAGGCAAATGCCCGTAAAACAGAAGGTAAATAACTGTTATTTGCGGTATGCTGTATATACATTTTTCATTTCTCCTCTAACATCATATATATATATATATATATATATGTATATACGGTAGAGCTATTATTTAAGTTTCATTCATTATTTATTTTTTAAGAGGTCCCTTATTTCAGTTAAAAGCTCAACATTTGGATCCACTTCCGGTTCAAGTGCTTCTTCTTCTTTCTTTTTGAAACGGTTGTTGATAATCCTGATAAAGACGAAAATGGAGAATGCCACGATGAAGAAATCCACTACATTCTGTATGAATAAACCATATTTTACTTGTGCTCCGCCGACTTTAACCATCAGATCGGTAAAGTCAACTCCACCCATCAGCAATCCGACAAGCGGCATAATAATATCATCAACAAGGGAAGATACAATCTTTCCGAAGGCAGCTCCGATTACAACCCCAACCGCCAAATCCAGGACATTTCCCTTTAGGGCGAATTTTTTAAACTCATTCCACATAACAAGTCACCTTTCTTTGAAAAATTACCGTTATTATACTATGAAGAATGTATGAAAGCCAGATAGGGAAGGACCTATTGACAGAAATCAGCTTTTTCTCTATAGTAACTATGACAATTATATTTCTATTATTCCCGTGTGAGCGGGAGAGGTTCATAGCTTCACCCTCTATAAAAAACTATGGCTTTGATTATAATAATCAACCATATCCATGAGAGGATATGGTTTTATTTTTCAGGCTGTACTTTTCGGACCTCTCTTTAGGATCGGCGGGATCAAATAAAGGGAGGCTATTTTTATGTCAGGAAGAAAAGATGAGGAATTGACGGATATTACATTATTGGGGAATCAGGGTACTAAGTATCTTTTTGAATATGCTCCTGAGATTTTGGAGGCTTTTGATAATAAGCATCCAAACCGTGATTATTTTGTAAAGTTTAATTGCCCTGAGTTTACGAGTCTTTGCCCGAAAACAGGCCAGCCGGATTTTGCGACTATCTATATCAGCTATATTCCGGATCAAAAGATGGTAGAGAGCAAGTCTTTGAAGCTATATCTTTTCAGCTTCAGAAATCACGGCGATTTCCATGAGGACTGCATGAATACTATTATGAACGATCTTATCGAATTAATGGATCCCCGCTATATTGAGGTTTGGGGGAAATTTACACCACGTGGCGGAATCTCCATCGATCCGTATTGCAACTATGGAAAGCCGGGGACGAAATATGAAAAAATGGCAGATTACCGCCTGATGAACCATGACCTATATCCGGAGACAATTGACAACCGCTAAAACCTTAGCTTGTTTAAAGTGTAATTTTAAAATAATATCAAAAAAGCAGAGCAATCTGCTTTTTTTGTTGCAGAGACTCATGTAATTTCAAGAATTCCTTCAATTATGCCATACTATAAAAAAAAGCTCTGATGGGGGACATAATGAAGAAAAGCATACATAAAAAGGATCCTCGCTTTAAGATTGCAGAGAAAGAAGCGTGGATTGGCATTGGCCTTGTATTATTTAATTTTATTTGGTGGTATGGTTTTGCCTATGGGCTGGGGTCAGCGCCTGCCGATGAATATACATTCATCATGGGGCTGCCGGCCTGGTTTTTCTGGAGCTGTGTAGCCGGTTTTGTCGTAATGGTGATGCTGGTATCGGCAGCTGTAAAATTCCTGTTTAAGGAAGTTCCATTCGAAGAAAACGGGGAAGGGGGAGAATCCGAATGAACTGGCAGGTTATTACCCCTCTTCTTTTCTTTTTAGTCATTATTTTTCTGGTGGGTTTATGGTCCAGCAGAAGGATTGATACGAGCAGTTCGTTTTTGCAGGATTATTTTCTTGGGGGAAGGCAACTGGGCGGTTTTATCCTGGCCATGACCATGATTGCAACTTACGGCAGTGCCAGCAGTTTCATTGGGGGTCCCGGTGTTGCATACACCCAGGGACTTGGCTGGGTATTGCTAGCCATGTCACAGGTTGTTACTGGTTATTTCGTCCTCATGGTTCTTGGGAAAAAGTTTGCAATTACTGCAAGAAAGTATAATGCTGTAACACTCATTGATTTTCTGAAAGAAAGATATAACAGCAAATGGGTTGTCTGTCTATCCGCTCTCAGCATCATAATTTTCCTGTTTTCCGCCATGGCTGCACAGTGGGTTGGTGGGGCACGATTAATTGAATCACTGACAGGATTAAGCTATATATCGGCTTTATTTATTTTCGCGGTTTCTGTCATGGTCTACGTAGTGATCGGCGGCTTCCGGGCTGTTGCTGTAACGGATGCTGTCCAGGGCGGGATTATGTTCATAGGCACCATGATCCTGCTTGTTGCTGTTATTGTGGCAGGTGGAGGAATACCGAATATAATCAGCGATCTGTCTTCAGAAAACCCGAAACTGATTACCCCGTTTGGCTTTGATGGCGGATTGACCCCTTTATATGTTTCCTCATTCTGGATTCTGGTTGGAGTGGGGGTCGTAGGTCTACCTCAGGTTGCAGTAAGAGCCATGTCTTATAAAAATGCCAGAGCCATGCATAGGGCCATTATCATCGGAACAATAGTGGTCGGATTTATCATGCTTGGCATGCACTTAATTGGCGTGTTTGCCCGCCCGATTCTTCCCGGAATTGAAGTGGGGGATAAAGTGATGCCGATGATTGCCATGGAAGTCCTTCCGCCATGGCTTGCGGGAATTGTGCTGGCTGCACCTATGGCTGCCATCATGTCCACCGTGGATTCCCTGCTCCTTCTGGTCAGCTCGGCGATTGTTAAAGATGTGTATATTAATTACATTAAACCTGATGCTGAAGAAAGTACGGTTAAGAAAATGAGTTTTGCCGTCACTGCCCTGTTGGGGATTCTGGTATGCATCATGGCACTCAGTCCGCCCGATTTGCTGATCTGGCTAAATCTCTTTTCTTTTGGAGGACTGGAAGCAGCATTTATATGGCCTGTTGTGCTGGGTCTTTATTGGGCGAAGGGAAATAAATATGGTGCCGTGGCCTCCATGATAACCGGAACGGCTTCCTATATTTTATTCCACACTTTTTATCCCAATGCTTTAGGCATGAATACAGTCGTATTGCCTATTGCTTTGTCACTGGCCGCATATATAGCTGTAAGTCTATTTACCGAAAAAACAGCATCTGCAGCAGCAGAGATTTAATCAAGAGGCTCCGGAGAGGTATTCCGGGGTCTTTTGTATTAACGGGCAAAGTGCCTATAAATTAAGCTCTCACCTCTATAATCAAACTTTGATTGAAGCAGGAGAAGAGTCATATATTAAGGATAAGGGAGGAAATAAGGGTTTTTGTAAAAAAATGAGCATATTGATAGGTTTGTAGAAACCATCCCTATTTGTTACACTTAATTAATTGAAACGTAATTGTAACATTTGACTTTAGATGGAAATGTTTTTTAACATTAGGGAGAATATAATGAAAAAATTTATAAATATGATCATGATTGCCGTGCTGTCATCCGTTATAACAGGCTGTTCAAGTGAAATAAATGCATCTTTAAATACAGAAGAAATAAAGCTTAAAAAAGAAGATAAAGTGGAAGCTGAAGATAATATATCCGTACAAGAAGATAAAAAAGATACCGTTTGGCTTGAACGCAAGTCACTATTCCAGATTGACGCAACAGACGGGATTATGAAGTATACAGTTTACCTTTTTTCGGAAGACGAAAGAAGAGCCATTCTGGAAGAGGACAGCGCAAAAGGAAAGAAAGGCGATTCCTATTTTACAGGACATTATTCAGTATACCTGGCTTTGAAAGGGTCAAAAGAGGCTTATAAACAAGAAGCTCTAATAGACAGTTCTGAAATGTCATTTAACCCTTCAAAGGAACAGGTTTACACTCAGAAAATGAGGAACAAAACCATCATCTCGATTTTTCAGTCCAAGGGGGAAAATTTAGTCAAGGGTCAGCTGCTGGCGATTAAAGATGGAGCAGTTCAAAGAATCAGCACAGAAAAAGACATGACCACTACCTCCAAAGCGAAAATAAAAACCATTAATCAAAAGTATCTTCAAACTGCCCAAAAAAAGAGTGATGGATGGGTTATTTCGACATGGCTTTTTAATGAGGAAGCCCATTCAATGAGCCTGCACGACCAAATTGAGCTTTCAGAAGAAAATCATTCTGATATCGACTGGATGAACTTGTGGCTGAAAAAGGAAGCCCTTTACTATCCTTTTAAAAACCTGGCACTCAGTGGGGATGCAATTGAGAAAGCAAAACAGGGAATTCCCCTCGGAAGTCCATTTCCGATTGGCACAAACATATCTGAAATTAAAAAGTCAGACCCAAACTTTGTTGAAGAGGGGTTTGAAGGCGGCAGTCCTTTTGTGATGTATCCAGAAATCACCTATTATTATGAACGGGAATCAGGGAACGTAACAGCTATTTCCATTCCTGGACAGCGGGTGAGAACATCAATGGACGAGATTACTGCTATGTTTGGCACTCCCGCGGATGTTAGGGAAGTGAAGCTGTCAGGTGAAACTATCTCCACCTACATGGCAGATAAATATTCCATCCTTATGATTTCTGATTTAGAAGGAAACGTTAGTAAAATCGTATTAAAGAAAATAAAAAATCATGCGGGTAAATAACCGCATGATTTCAGACTGTCGACAAACTCGATGAAAATCGTACTTGTCGGGAGTCTTTTTTGATTTAAAATAGAAGTAATACAATGCTTGAGGTGATTAATATGCTTTCTAAACATAATCCAATTCAACGGGATC
>NZ_JAMBOJ010000036.1 GCF_023715565.1 Cytobacillus firmus
TTTCGCAAAGTTTGTTGCTATTTATATTATATTTACTGAGTTGATTGTAGTGGAGGGTGCGAGACTCCTACGGGAGTAGCGGGACAGGTGAGACCCCACAGACGCGTAGCGTCGAGGAGGCTCACCGGCCGCCCCGTGGAAAGAGAGCATCCTCTCACTGCAATCAACGGACAACATTGATAAGCGAAAAACAACAATTTATACGAAAAGAGCCAAAAGGAAAGAGGTTTGAGGATTGCTTCATATATTCGACTAATGGCATGTCTGACCAGAATCCTCTCGACATGAAAAAGAGCAGTACTGTTAATACAAATATGTAAATAGTAAAGCCTATTCCCATGAGTAATCTAATAATTTTCTTCATCTTTATCTCCCGCAAAAATGAGTCTTTGATAATACTAACATAATTTTTCCATATTTTTAATCATCAGCTATTATATGAAAGTATCGCAATACATAGGGGAGATTTTAAGAAAATGCCTAAGTAGATTAATAGAAATATTTTAGAAGATGAGGACATCTTAAAAAGGAGCCGTAAGGAGGCTGAGGCAAGATGTTAAAAGGGGAATATTTGGAAGAAATGCTCAGCTGGGGGAGCCCCATATTTATATAATGAAAATGGATGGTTTATTGGTCAGTTTGCGATAATATATAGTTATGGAATTTTCTTAAAATGTATAAGAAGAGGTGTGCAGTATGGGAATAATGCTTGGTCTGGTTCTGGTCATCTTAATTTTTGCTGTGGTTGCGACTTTGCTGCTGACAGGTAAGGCTGATGAGAACTACGAAAGTTCAACAAAACAGAACACAACTAATTTAACCTTAATATATGTTGTTATTATCTTTTTCGGATTAGCTGCTCTTGGCATTTATATTTGGCGAATTTAGATACAAAAAAAAGACTTGAAAGCGGTTCCCCGTCCGTCAATGCCGGTTGAAATCAAGGAAATGCCTGAACCCTTAGTGGGTTCAGGTTTTTTTATGCCTGCAGGATGGACGTGTTTCAATGCCACTTACCGTCCCTATCTGGCGTGTCGCCTTTATGCTGGTGACAAATGGAAATTAGCCGCCTATACTAAATCTATAAAGTTATAGAGAGGAGGAGCCAGCTCCTTGAAAATCCTGCTAGACATCGATCCGCACAATGAAGAAACCTCTGTGACTATCCATTGTAAAGAAATCACCCCTGTCATCCAGCAAATCCTCGAATACCTCAAGAAGAATGATACCGGCTTAATTGTCGGGAAGGATGGAGAGAACCAGCACTTAATTAAGCCTGATGAAGTCCACTACTTCCGATCAGAAGGCGACGCAGTTACAGCAGCCACTTCACAAGGAATTTTCAAGGTGAAAGTAAAACTGTATGAGCTTGAACAATCTCTCCCATCCCACCGATTTATCAGAATATCCAAGTCTGTCATAGCAAACCTGTACGCCATGAGCCACTTTGAGCCATCCTTTAACGGGACACTCTGTGTTCACTTTAAATCGGGCGAGAAAGAGTATGCTTCACGCCATTATGTTGGACAGATAAAGGAAGTTTTAAAGATGAATAGGAGGGAGAAGAAGTGAGGACATTTTTGTACAGAAGCATGCTTGGCATATTTTTTGGGGGATTCATTTCTACAGCGGCGGCCATAGCCTTAATTTATTTTGGCGGCCAGGCGACTTTGGACGGCCAGGCATTTATCCTAAACGCATTAGGATTTATTATCAGCGGCTGGCTGTTTACGGTTACTCCGTTATATTTTGAAATCCGCTCACTCAGCCTGCCCATTCAGACAGCCCTGCACTATCTTACCATCACGGTTGTTTATTTCACTCTAGGGCGTTGGGTTGGCTGGATTCCGATTGGGGTGAAGAACTTTTTCATTTACCTTGCCATCTCACTATTGGTTTACGCAATTGGCTGGATTAGCTTTTATCTTTACTTCAAAAACGAATCGAAGAAGCTGAATAAGGATCTCGAATGTCTGGAGTAAGAATCGACAGTGGTATACAAGTCACGAAGGATATACAGACGGAATCTGAATATCATGGCTGTTTTGCAAATAGACATTAGGGATAACCTATTTAGGAGGTGAGAAATCATGAAGATGAAGACAATTTGTATAGCGACTTTACTGATTTTTCTTACAGGATGCACCAGTGATCCGCCCGTTAAGGAACAAACAGATGAAGGAAAAATCGAAAACAGCGATCAGGAAAATGAAAACGCGGAGCCTGAAAAAAAGGAGGAACCAGCTCAAAAGGAAGCATCAACTCCAGAGGAAGTAATAGCTGAAATAGAAAAGCAATTGAGCACTGATGTTCCAATTAAACTTCCTGAAACACTGAAGTTAGACGAAGGTTATCACTTAACAGCCAAAACTGATTCTGATCAAGATTCTTATCAGGTTGTCATTTTCCAGACAGAAGAAGTAATTCCTATAAACGACGCTAAATTGGACCAGTTAAGTGATGACTCCATCCTTGCGGTTCTGTCCGGACAGAATTATGAAAGTGAGGAAGCAGCCTCTGAACAAATTTCATACCAGAATTTTGAGCAAATTGGAGGAGAGTCGGTTGATCTTGGATATTCCATCACAGGTTACCAGGATGCAGGGGCGGGTTCCGTTTTCCTTAGCTGGAATGAGGGAAGATGGGCATTTACATCTCGTGCACGGACAGAGGATTCTGATATCCTGCAGACCGAATCCAAGAAAATTGTAGAATTCCTAGAAAGCAACATGCTGCCGCCTCCTAAAAAGTATGGATCTGGCAAATTTGACACAATCAGCGAGCATTCACGCGATCAAATTCTTGCCTGGCAGGAGGAACAAACTGTCTATAAGATTGAAAAAGCTGAAGGAGCCCTAAAGACCCTGGGAATTGCAGTATCTATCAAGTAGTAATAATGCCTGTTCACTTTATCATAAGTGATGCAGGCATTTTTTTACACCATCACGGACTGTTATTGCAAGTCGGAAGCAGAAAAATGCATCTTATCTTATCTATCCTGCGTGTCGTTAAGTATTTGGAAACAATTGGAAATATTGATCCTATACTGAATATATAAAGTTGATTGGAGGATTGAGATGGAAAGTGTCATTTCTGTTAAAAATTTATCTAAAAGTTTTGGTGCCACCCGGGCAGTAAGGAATCTGTCCTTTACTGTTTACAGAGGTGAGATTTTCGGGATTATCGGGCCAAACGGTGCAGGAAAAACAACAACACTTGAAATACTTGAAGGAATTTCTATACCAAGCGGGGGAAAAGTCGAAGTGCTTGGACTTGTGCCAAGCAAGCAGCTCCGTGAATTAAATAAGAAAATCGGAGTGCAGTTTCAAGCCACATCCATTCAGAAGAAAATGAAAGTAAAAGAAGCGCTGGATCTCTTTTCATCCTTTTACGAAGGTCGGACGCAAAAAGACTATTTAATAGACTTGCTTGGTTTAAACGAAAAAATGAATGTGAAATTTGATGATCTATCCGGCGGCTGGAAACAGCGGGTAACACTAGCCTTAGCCACTCTGCATGAACCGGAAATCCTTTTTCTCGATGAACCGAGCATGGGGCTGGACCCTTCAGCAAGGAGAGAAATATGGTCTTTGATCAGGCTGTTAAGAGATAGGGGCAGCACCATTGTGGTAACCACACACTATATGGAGGAGGCAGAGCAGCTTTGTGATCGGGTGGCAATGATCTACAGCGGTCAATTGAAAGCCCTGAATACACCACATGAACTGCTGAATGAAGGGGCGGCAGACTGTCTGGACTTTAAGAGTTCAGGACTTAGCCGTGAATATCTACAATCCCTCCCTGGTGTTGAACGAGTTGAAAATAATCTGGACGAATACAAAGTGTACTGTGATGATCAGCAGACAACAGCTTATCACATTTTCACTCACTGCCAGGAAAAGGGGATAACTCTTTCAGACTTCAAGTTTGAGAAGGGATCACTCGATGATTTATTTGTCCAGTACGTAGAAAAGGAGAAAATCGGATGAAAGCCATCGTAAAACTTGCCGGCCTTGAAACGAAAATGTTTTTTAGAGACCGTCTGAGCGTGTTTTGGACATTCCTGTTCCCAGTTGTGATGATTTGGCTGTTCGGTTCTATGTTTGTCGGGAACAACATGAGCCAAAAGACTTTTGCGGAATATTTTGTTCCTTCATGGATAGGCGTCAACATCGTAACCACATCCTTTTTCACTCTGGGAACCGTTTTAACCAATTACCGGGAAACAGGTGTATTGAGAAGGTATCAGTCAACACCGCTTCAGCCATGGAAAATCCTCGCTGCCCACACCTTTCAAGGGACTGTCATCTTTTCCATATCCGCCTTTCTTCTCATGGTCTTTGGCATGCTTCTTTATGACCTTACTCTGCCGGTTTATATTGGCAGTACAATGTTATCATTGCTGATCAGTATCCTTGCTTTTTTTCCTTTTGCATTATTCCTGACCTCCCTGGCTAAAAATACACAATCGGCAGCAGCAATCAGTTCTCTGTTTCTGAACCTGATGCTATTCCTCTCTGGAGCGACCTTTCCGCTTGAGATGATGCCGACGGTTCTGCAATATGCAGCTAAAGTTCTTCCGCTTTATTATGTGATTCAATTGCTGAGAGGGACATGGAAGGAAGCGCCCATTACAGAATATGGTTTTGAGGCGGCTGTACTGATAGGAATTTCTATTGTGTCTGTTGTGCTTGCAGTGCGGTTCTTTCGGTGGAGCGGGAAATGAAAATTATCTTGTGCCCTAAGAAATTAGGTCAATTTATTTTGGCGTTTATAAACATTATAGAAGAAAGGGTGGTAACGAAGATGGAGATCTATCAAGCTTCACTGGAGGATTTAGAAGGAGTGTCCGTTTTGTTTAATTTATACCGTGTGTTTTATAACCAAACAGCGGATACGGAAGCGGCAGCCGGGTACATAAAAGAACGATTAACAAAAAAAGATTCTGTCATATTTGTGGTGCGGAATGAAGGTAAGTATCTTGGCTTCACTCAACTTTACCCGACTTTTTCTTCAATATCTATGAAAAAGGCATGGATCTTGAATGATTTGTATGTTGATGCAGAGGCGAGGAAGCAGGGAATTGGGGAAATACTTATAGACAAATCGAAAGAGCTTGCTGCTGAAACAGGAGCAGTGAGTATCAGCCTCAGTACTGCTCCTGATAATTTCTCTGCACAAAGACTTTATGAAAAAATTGGATTTAAGCGTGATGAAAAATTTTTTCATTATGAATTGATTACAGCTGAATAATGGTGAATGAGGGCTTTCAAAAAAGAAAATAGGAAAGCCCTTTTGTATATAAGAGGTATTGACATATTTAACTGTAATGATTATCATTACAGTATATCCTTTGGAGAAAGAAAAATAATTACTCTTGAATATTAACTGTAAAAAAAAATATTACATTTATAAAAATATCAATCGAGGGAGTGTTATAATGGTGAATTTATTTTTATCATCCAGCTGCGGTTCCTGCCGGAAAGCACGGGCTTGGCTTGAGGAACATCAAATCGAATATGTGGAGCGGAACATTGTAACAGAGCCTCTTACAGTAGATGAAATAAAATCGATTCTTCGCCTTACTGAGAATGGGACTGAGGAGATTATTTCAACTAAATCAAAGACTTACAAGGAGCTGAACGTGAATATAGATTCCATGCCGCTGAAAGAGTTATATCAATTAATCATTGATAACCCGCAAATCCTGAAGAGACCGATTATGGTGGATGAAAAAAGACTGCAGGTCGGCTTTAACGAGGATGAAATCCGAAGCTTCCTTCCGCGAAAATTCCGTACGTTTTCGTTCAATGAACTGCAAAGGTTGGCTAACTAGGAACTGCTTTGATTTCTTGACAAGCTAATCTGTAAATCATAACATGACAGTATACAGCACAATATAGGAGGCCGGCCATGAATAGCGATTTTACTCTTGCCATTCACAGTTTAACGTATCTCGCTCTGCAGTTGGATCGCATGTCAACAAGTGATGCGATTTCTGAAAGCGCATGTGTCCACCCGGTCCGCATCCGAAAAGTCCTAAGTTTATTAAAAAAACACGGATTTATCAAATCAAAAGAGGGAACGGGCGGCGGATTTATTTTTGCCCGGGATTTAAGTGAAGTGAATCTTTGGGATATTTATAAGATTACATCTGAAGGTGCCCTTCAGCCCAAGTGTCCGAATTCAAATGAGGCGTGTGTAGTGGGTGCCAATATGCAAAGAGTTCTGATCAGCATCTTCTTAGGCGCAGAGGAACATCTCGGTGAATATTTGAAGCACTATACCATAAAAGATATTGTTGATTTAATCTATAAAGAAAATTAATTGGGAGCTAACAAGCTTTCTATCATTAAAATGTAATAAAAAAAATTACAGATCAAACAAAGAGGTGGGAGAATATGATGTCAAACCAGAATGCCTTTTTAAAAGCAGGGGATTGGGTTAAAGGCAAGTCCCGTGAAGGGGAGCTAATCATTGGCTATATCGAAAACCTTGAAGAAGGAATAATTAAGACAAAGGTGATTTCGAGTGACAATAAAACCATTGAAGGCAAAATCATTCCGCTGCAGAGCAAACAGGTTACGAAAATGCCGGCAGCGAATGTGGCCAACAAGGAACAGATTCATTTCCTGATTGATCTTGCTCTTTCCACTGGAGATGAAGAATGGTTCTTTGAATTGACCTCGAAGCTGAACTCAATGAGAGAGCTTGTGAAGGGTGTTAAATAAATTCGGATAAGTGCCTGTGTCAGACTGCTTACAGCAGTCAGATGCAGGCACTTTGTTTTATTGTGCAGGGGGAATCAAATTAAGGAGACATTAAAGCGCCTGTCAATGGTGAAAGAGGGTTATCTATTGATTATCGGCCATCCTGGTGATGTTGCCGAGGTCATTCGCAGAATTGTTAATATTTCCAAAAATGATCAAACGTGATATATATGAAGGAAAGGCAAAAAGCGATAAAGGCTACATTTGGTGAAAAGACCACATGTATTATCCATGCAAATTCATAACGGGGAGTGATCTCTTATCAAACACATTATCAGTAAAATGCTTACAAGAAAGATAATAGCTGCATCCATAACAGGATCGCTGTTCGCCGTTATGTTAGGCCTGATTATAGTAGATCCGTTTGGCGGAGAAGTTAATTCAGCCGGAGAGTACTTTCAGGGGGTGTTAGTGTCCACTCCCTTTTATCTTATGTATAGCTTTCCGGTCATCCTGGTTTATGGCACAGTAACTTCTATTATTAGTGACTGGATAGCTTTATTTATTTCGAATCATACCAACAGGAAACTGGAATTTTATATTTCATTACTCATTCACTTGCTTTTTGGATTAATTCTGCTTGGATTCAGATTAGCTGCAGCTTTATTATTTTTTGTTACGGATAAATTATTACAGCGAAAACAAATCGGGGGCTGGAGGTATGCTTTGAAATCTTTAGGTTTACCGGTTCTCATCTGGATAGTGTTTATGGGTGGCGTATATGTTATGGATCCCTTTATATGAATGATAAGAAATAGCCGTTTTTCGGACAGTGGCGGCTTTTTTTCATAATGGGGTTACTTTCCAAATTAATACATGATACCATTTGAAAAAGAGGTGGAAAAATGTACCTGTTTCTTTTTGTTTTTATTCACATCGCAGTAGGGTGTGCTCTCATTTATACATACGGTAAATTACCCAAATTGTTATCCACATTTGCATTCGTTTTTCTGGGTATGAGTTTTCTTTATTGGGGAGCAGTGTTAATCAATTTTGTCTATTAGTTCAGCTGTCGAATGGCGGCTTTTTTATTTTTGTAAAGGAAGTTACAGAGGAGGATCACATGAAGAAGAGGGATTTGAAAAAGTATCTTAAGAGAATGATACTAATGTTATTAGTGTTCTATTGTGTATATAGTATTTTTATAAATCTCGGTTACAGAAATCATATTAAACAAAGTCAGGGAAAAAATTACGAGCATGTGCGGACTATATCTGTAATTGGGGATAATTTGGCTCACCGGCTGGAGGAATTTATGCAGATACCTATTGAACAAGAAGATGAAATGCAGGAACAATTGTTTGATACATGGAGGGTTGTAAGAGGTGAGAGCAGCAGTATTAAGTCCTATTTGTCCGGTATGTACACAATACATATGGAGGATAAGATAGAGGAATGGAATTTGCTTCAATATAGCTTGTCTCACGCTGATATGTTTTTAGATGACATGACTAATAAGTTTTTGAAGAACAAGTCATATCGGATTAGCGATGAAGAAAAAGAAAAAATGGAAGCAGTAATTTCTGTGTATCGAAATGTCAGCAAAGAAGCGGAACAGGAATCTGTCGATATAGAAAGTCTCCTGGAATCTATACAGGAACCCATGCTGGTTATAGATAATTATTATTCAGAAGCCCTTCAAAAAAAACATATAAGAAGTAAAAAAATCCCCCAATAATGGGGGCTTATTCACCAAGTATAAGCTCCTTCACATGTATTTGCTTTTGGTTCATAGTAGCAATGTTTTTTGTATTGACCTGCGAAAGGCTGGTCGTACCAGGTTGGCGGACATGCAGCGTATGGATTGAAATACCAGAGTGCAAATTTGGATGGATGCTGTCTCCAATAATCTAAGGTTTGTTTGGCCAATTTTTTTTCCACGCCTCTTGCTCTGTTATAAAAGACATTTCCTTTCTGTACAGCTTCAAAAGAATAATTCCCTCCCTGTACCTGAAAAATGACCTGCGGGATGGTTCTTAAGCCTTCAAAGTCGAGGCAATTTGCTTTTCGCCGATTGACGATTACATTCCCAACCATCAGCATCCCGAGTTTTCCTTCACCTTCGGCCTCTGCCCTCATCATCCTTGCCATTAATGCCACATCGCTGTCTGTATATTGTACTCTTGGCACTTTTAATCACCTCTAAAGAATTGTATTAAGAAATTCTGCAAACATGATAAAAGGTTTAAAATAAGTCGGGAAAATATTAATTGGGGGTGCATACCGCATTGCGTTAAGCACCCCCTTATCAGGTATAAGAATGTTGATTTTAGTGAGTTTGCTAATTTATATGCTATATCCGTTAAGGAAATGCAAAAAAGTAAACATTTGTGAAACTTTCTTCCTGGGAGTTCGTACCATTAGTTAAAGAGGTGGATGTCTTGAAAACTCAAAAGGAAGCAAGCCTGAAAAAGTTATTATATGGTTTTGGTCTATTTATTTTCGGAGGTATGGTTTTAACTAATATGACAAATCCGCTGCCTTCAATGGAAAAAACCATGGAATTCCTGTGGTTTATTTTGGGGAGTTTTCTAATCTATTATTTTTTAGTGCATGTCTATTTCAGGGGAGGATTATGGAGGAAAATATTTTACCTGATTTTAATTCTGCTATGGGGGATTAGCATCTGTATGGCTATTTATCTTGCAGGAAACTTAACAGTTCACTAAATGGTTAAGAGGCTGGGATGGTTTGAGAAGACTAATAAAAGTCAGCAACATTGTATTTTTGCTGTTTTTAATGGCGGGCTGCAGCGTGCCGAAAACTAATGTGGACAACTTCCAGGAAGCAGTCTCTGATGTAGAAAAAGATCTTGTGAAATTTACAGCGGATGATAATAAAATAGAAATTGTTATGTTTAATAAAGGCGATTTTCCAGAAGATATACATTAAAAGCAATTAAAGAAGAAACTCTCCATTATTACGATCAGCTGAAAAAAGAATCTATTTCAATTCCTTTTCCTTCTAGAGTATATTTACATCTATATAATGAGGAGAAAATTAGTTATTCAAGCGGAAATACTATACACCTTTATTTGGCGGAAAACAGAAATTACCCTCTTGTGCACGAAATGACCCATGTATTTTGGGGACATAGTAATGATAATATTACACAAGAAGGTCTGGCCATTTTCATGCATGATTCCTATTCGGACAAAAAGGTGTTTCCTAATTTTCAGGGAGATATCGATGACATCACGAACTATTTATTGACGCAGGAAGTGTTCCTGCCTCTGGAGGTTCTGATGCAAAATGATCAAATCTTTTCAACTCAACTTCAAACTTAAATAAAGATTCTTACTCTTTAAGGTGGCTGGCGTATAGTGAATCTGCTTCATTAACGAGCTTCCTTAATTCTGAATATGGCATAGAAAGCTTCCTGAAAATATATGATCAGCCGAATTTAGCTAAAGAACTGCATACTGTTTACGGAAAAACAATACAGCAGCTTGAAGATGAGTGGAGAGAGTTTGTTCAAGAGAAACCCGTCCGAAATGAAGAATTGCTTCATAGCTATAACTCTCAGCTTCCTGGGATTATTCAATCACTTAGCAGTGAATAAAAGTTCTTTATTAAATGAATTTTATTGAGGCAAATGCCTAGCTGCACTGCCCATAGTACATAATACAAAGTATGCCAAGTGCCTGCTCCATTAATGGAACAGACACTATTTTTATCTTTGCTTAACTGGCTCCCTTAGGAACACAGGTGCAGATATCCCCATTTTTGTTTTTCCAGGCCTCTTTTTAAGTGCGGAGAATAAGAAACAACCCGCAAGGACAATGATGCTTCCGGTGGCTTGTGTCCAGTTCATGATCTCTCCCAAGAAGATAAAAGCTAAGAGGGCTGTGAAAATCGGATTAAAGTTTAGGAACAGTCCTGAAGTGCTTGCTCCAAGCTTGCTGATCCCGATGTTCCAGAGCACCATGCATAAGACTGTTGAAATTAGTCCTGTATACAGAATGTTTAAAAGAAATGAGCCACTGACATCTGTAACGGTAAGATCAGCAGTACCGAACGGCAAAAGCACCAGGAGGCCAAATATGCCGGAGTAAAGAATGGACATCATTGGTGAAACGAATGACAAGGCCCATTTGCTGCAGACTGAATAGATTCCCCACATGCCCACTGCAGCCATCATATAAAGATCACCGGTATTAAACTGCAGTAAGACCAGCGTTTCCAGGCTTCCTTTTGAAAGGACCAGCAGTACGCCAAACAATGAAAGGAACATGGACATGAGCTGCAGTGTGTTTATTTTTTCTTTTAGAAAAATGAAAGAGAAGCCAGCAATGGAGAACATATTTAAAGTAGATATTAAACCAACGCTGGTGGCTGATGTTTTCTCCAGTGCCATGAATTGAAGTGCCTGAAACAATGCTACGCCCGTGATGCCCATCATCCATAATGGCAGAACGGCTTTTTTCGGCGGAAGCAGCCGTTTCTCTTTATGCCAAACAAGAGGAACGAGACAGATAATGGCAATGGCCCATCTTAAAATGGTTAAGGTAATAGGAGATGCATGATCCACAAGCGTTTTTCCAACAATAAAATTTCCACCCCAAAGTAAGCTGGTTAATAGCAGAAGCAGGTAATATTTCACGTCATTTAGCTCCTTTTCAGAGCCATTGTGCACAATGACATTGTTTATATGAATAATTTTAGCATTTTTTATAAAAACCAAAAGATAATTTTGTATAATGGGATTAATTCGAAATAATTAAATGTTTCTTAGAGGATTAGAATAAAATATTCATTTCGAGCGTTTGATTTGAACTGAATTTGGAATAATTGAAAAGGGCGGATGGACAGTGGAATCAATTGTAAGCAGGGTATTGGATCACCTGGATATAAAAATCTTGGATTTGCTCCAAAAGGACGCGCGGATCAGCAATCTGGAACTGTCGAAAAGAGTGAATCTGTCGGCTCCGGCTGTACATGCCAGAATCAAGCGGCTTGAAACGGAAGGGTATATCCAGGAGCATGTTGCTATCCTAAACCATGAGAAGCTTGGCTTTGATTTATTATGCTTCGTGTTTATGAGCACGAATATGCACCAGGCTGATAAACTGGAGTCCCTTGAAAAGACGCTGGAATCCATGAAGGAAGTTTTAGAATGTCATTGTTTAACAGGAGAGTATGATTATTTGCTGAAGGTCGCCTGCAAGGATCGCAAGGGACTTGAGATGTTTATCAGGAAGCTCAATGAATTGGGGATTACAAAGATTCAGACCAGCCTGGCTTTGAGGGAGATCAAGGATTCGACGGTGCTGCCGATCAAGGAGTAGTCTTTTAAAACTATAAAAGCTCATTCTGCTGGCAACGGCTATTATTTGCTTTTGGCAGGTGTTTAAAACAAACCTTATCAGGAAAAATACCTATTAGAACATATACAAGGGAGGAAGTGAATAATGCCATACGATAAACTAAGCGATCTGCCGGACTCTGTCAAAGATAATCTTCCTCATCACGCCCAGGAAATATTTAAAGAAGCGTTTAACTCTGCAAGTGAAGAGTACGACGAAGAAGAAACAGCCTTTAAGGTAGCGTGGAGTGCAGTGAAGAAGAAATATGAGAAAAATGGTGATGATAATTGGGTTAAAAAGGAAGAGTAGAATGGTAAAAGGTGTCCCGTTTGAGGACACCTTTTTAATCATCTTCCGCTTCATTTTCTACATATCTCTTCAAATTCTCGTATTGCTCTTCAAACACAAATTTAGCTGTCCAGCCTAAAAGCTTGGTAGTCAGCTTATAAAAGAGGCTGCTCGGAATCAGGCTTGCCTCTACAATCAGGCGCGTCCCATCATGCTCCCTTGATAAGAGGTACCTTGAAATGCTTAATCCCTCTTTGGAATGGGAGTGCATAACCACTTTATAAGGAGCCTCATATTCGATCAGTTCGGAATCAATTTTAAGAATTTTTTTATCCAATTTCTGAACGGTGACAAACTTTGTCCCGGGCTGCGGGACTGGTTTATTTTCCTCATTGTCATAAATGTTTTCGATCAGCATGGTATTCCAGAGCTTTATTTTTTCATCTTCATCCACGTATTTAAAAACCAGATCAATGGGGGCGTGAATAACATCTTCATATCTATAAACCAGTATTTCTTTCATGTTAAAATCCTCATTTCAATTTAATCAAAAGCACCTTACTAGTTTTTTCGGCAAAGCTTGCCGGAGATTAATAAAGTCTGCTTTTTTGTAAATTTTTCTGAAACTAAATAAACCCTCATCCGTATATTCAGATAAGGGGTGATGGAAATGTCAGGAATAATTATAACGGGTTTCTTACTTGTTATTTTGATTGGTATTAGTGGTTCCAAACCATCTAAAAGTACTTATGACAGCGGGAATTCCTCCTCCCATTATTTTATAGGAGATTATAGCAGCAGCTCGGATAATTGTAGTAGTTTTGGAGAAGATGGAGGCGGCTGCGGTGGAGGCGGTGACTGAATAAGATAAGGTCCGTAACAGAGCGTTGTTCATAGAGTGCCTCCTGATTTAAAGGGGCACTTTGGTTATGCAAGGCAGGATAAAGGAGAAAAGGCTGCAAGGGAGAGTTTAATATGTTTAAAGTCCAGATAAGAAGACCAAAGGCTGCGGATATAGAAGAGCTGGACCAATTCTTTAGAACAGTGATTACCGATACATTTCATAAAGAAGGTATAGGGGATCTGCACGAAGACGTGGAAAAAGAGATAGAAGCCAAGAATAGTTATCTGCAGCATGATCTGTTAAGCGGCGGCAAAGATAGGTTTTTTTTAATTGCCTTAGCTGGTGAGAAGATTATCGGAACGATTGAATACGGCCCTGCAAGTGAGCTCATAAACAAATGTACAGAAGGAGCACTCGGCAGTCTTTATGAAGTGGGAACAGTATTTGTACATCCTGACTATCAGAATTCAGGCATAGGCAATCAATTGCTAACTGAAATGTATTTAACTCTAAAGAATAGAGGTGTGGAAGAGTTCTGCCTGGATTCGGGCTATAAACATTCACAAAAGATATGGGAAAAAAAGTTTGGAGAACCGGATTATTTGTTTAAGGATTATTGGGGGGACGGGGCTCATCATATGATTTGGCGGGTCAGGGTTCATTCTGTTATGTAGCCTCCCAATTCTAAAGATATTTTTGGAGGTTGCTGATCACTTATGAACTAATACTGTCGCTTTAATGCTCTATGGTTCATTTGTAGCCTCCAATTCCTTTTAATTAAATTACCTCTTTATTCCCCAATTATAGACGAATTTTCATCTGAAGAACCTGCAGATTATAACATTCCCTCAATTTACTCTTTACCCATCCAGCTAAATAATGACCTTCAGTAACTTACATTATACTAGGCATTAAACTCGATTAATTTAATGTCAATTACATAGATTCAAAGAAACAAGAAAGTACTTTAAAATGAACGTATTTTCAGTATTGGTGCAAGAATAATGAAAAGCGTTGAAAGCGATTTCAGATTCGTTGTACTGAGGTAGTTTCGAATATATGATACGGGTAGGAGGTTAAACATCGAGATAAAAAGGGGGGCAATATTAATGAATAAAGTGTTTGAAAGAGCACAGCAGTTTGGAAAATCATTCATGCTTCCAATTGCGGTTTTGCCGGCAGCAGGTTTGTTATTAGGAATTGGCGGAGCACTATCTAATCCGAATACGGTTTCAGCTTATCCTTTTTTGGATATCAGCTGGCTTCAAGCTATTTTTACAATTATGAGTGCGGCCGGTTCTATAGTTTTTGCCAATTTGCCGATCATTTTCGCGGTAGGGGTAGCCATTGGATTAGCGCGTACAGATAAAGCGACAGCTGGTTTAGCAGCAATGATCGGTTATTTTGTAATGAACACTACTATTAGTGCTTTGCTCTCATTAACTGGAGACTTAGCGAAGGATAACCTGGCAGGGGCAGGTCAAGGAATGGCTGTTGGTATTCAAACTTTAGAAACGGGTGTATTTGGCGGAATTATCGTCGGGATAACTGCCGCGGTACTGCATAATAAATACAATAGAATTCAGCTGCCTCAGGTATTGGGATTCTTTGGTGGATCTCGCTTTATTCCTATTGTTGTTTCATTTGCCTCAATATTTGTAGGAGCCATTTTATTCGTGGTCTGGCCATATTTCCAAGCTTTGATCAATGAGCTTGGATCTTTAGTTACAGATACCGGAGAAATTGGCACACTTTTCTACGGCTTTATTTTACGTATGCTTGGACCGCTTGGGTTGCATCATATTTTCTATCTTCCATTCTGGCAAACAGCTCTTGGCGGAACGCTGGAGATTGGCGAAAAATTGGTCAGCGGTACACAGAATATCTTTTTTGCCCAGCTGGGTGATTCTTCGACTGAGCAATATTACGAAGGGGTATCAAGATTCATGTCTGGCCGTTTTATAACAATGATGTTTGGTCTCCCAGGAGCTGCTTTAGCCATCTATCATTGCTCTAAAAAGAAAAATAGAAAAGTGGTAGCGGGAATTTTGTTATCAGCAGCGTTAACATCCTTTTTGACTGGTATCACAGAACCGCTTGAATTTAGCTTCCTATTTGTAGCGCCACTTCTTTATTTAGTGCATGCCATTTTCGATGGTTTTGCTTTTATGATGGCAGACATTTTCAATATTACTGTCGGTCAAACCTTCTCAGGCGGATTCATTGATTTCATTTTATTTGGAATTCTTCAAGGTGCTGATAAAACGAATTGGCCATATGTGCTATTGGTGGGTATTCCCTGGTTCTTCTTATATTACTTTACGTTTAAGTTCTTAATCAGGAAAAAGGACTTCAAAGTTCTTGGACGTGAGGATGAGGAACAGGCAGCAGAACAAGTTTCAGCTACAGATCGTGCCAGAACGATTGTAGAAGGGTTAGGCGGAACAAATAATATTGATATTGTCGATTGCTGTGCGACTCGTCTGCGTGTAAGCGTTAAAGATGATTCTCTTGTAAAAGACGAAGTCATTAAGCAGACTGGATCAAAAGGAATTGTGAAAAAAGGAACTGGTGTTCAAATTATTTATGGACCTCAAGTCACCATAGTTAAAAACGAAGTAGAAGAATATTTAGGTCAGTAATAATAACAAGGACGTGTTTTAAATGCATCAAGTGCTGGATCAGATAAAAAATGGACTAATTGTATCTTGCCAGGCTTTAGAAGGGGAACCTCTTCATAGTCCATTCATTATGGGACGTATGGCATTAGCCGCAAAGGAGGGAGGGGCAGTTGGCATCAGGGCTAACTCTGTCCCTGATATCCGCGAAATAAAAGAACAAGTCGATCTTCCGGTAATCGGCATTATCAAACAGGTATATAACGACCATCCTGTCTTTATTACACCAACCTTGAAAGAGATAGATGCTATAGCTGAGACTGGTGCTGAAATCATTGCTACAGATGCAACGAACCGGATCCGTCCGGATGGAAAGAGTCTGGAGGAATTTTATCAGGAAGTAAGGGTAAAGTATCCTCATATTCTGCTGATGGCGGATGTTTCTTCAGTTGAAGAAGCTATTTTTGCTGATAAGCTAGGCTTTGATATTGTCGCACCCACATTATATGGCTATACAGAAGAGACAGAGGGCTTGAAAATCGATGATCATGACTACGCGGTGATCAAGCAAATTGTAAAAGAAGTGAAACATGCAAAGGTTTTGGCAGAAGGCAATGTTTCAACCCCAAAAATTGCCCGCTCGGTACTGGATATTAATGTTCACTCGGTTGTGGTAGGCGGTGCGATTACCAGACCCCAGATCATCACGAAAAGATTCGTAGATGCTATGAAAAAGTAGACTCGGCTGAAAATAACTCTGGATAATATCTGGGGTATTTTCAGTTTTTTGCTTTATTGGGCTAGTTATAGGCAGTTCATAATTTTTCGTCCTTTAATCAAAAATATGGTCATCATCTTGTATAATGGACATAAGGATTATCTAAAAGAGGAGAAATAATATGGAGTATCTCGGTGAAAACCTTTTGCATGGCATAGCCTGCACCATGGAAAAATTCACAAACTCTGAGTCGGAGTTAGCAAAATATATTATTGAAAATCCTGATGAGATCAGCCTATTATCTATCAATCAAATTGCTAAAAAAATTCACATTTCCCCGGCAACCATCACACGTTTTTGTCAAAAGATCTCCTTTTCAGGTTTTAATGAATTTAAACACGAATTAAAAAGATATATTGATTTAAGGAACAAACCGGCAGTGAATAGCGACATCAAAAAAATTGATTACTTTTCTAACCTTTATCAAAACCATTTGGAAATCATTGAAACGACTTTTAGGAAAATGACTTATGCTGATATTCAACAAGCTGTTTCTCTTATGAACAATGCAGGGAAAGTGCATGTATACGGTATCGGCAACTCAGGGATAGCAGCACAGGAATTCAAGTGGAAGTTTTTCCGGATTGGGATTCAGGTTGAATCGATTACTGACCCTCATCAAGCCGTGATGGATGCTGCATTAAGTTCAGGCAGAAGCCTTATAATTGGAATATCTGTTTCAGGAAAAACAAAAGAAGTCATTGACGCAATTAAAATGGCTAAGAAGCAAGGAGCATCAATCCTTGCCATCACAAGTGATAAAACATCTGAGCTCTCCAAGTTAGCAGATTTATCCCTTATCGTTATGGGTAAAAGCAGTATGCATATGGGGCAGAATATTTCTCCAACTTTGCCGCTTTTCCTGCTCTTTGACTTACTTTATACCGAACTCGTTGCAAAGGATTATGTCAATCGTGTCCAGATAAGAGATAAGACGTTGAGGGCATTAAAAGATATTAGATAAACTAGTACATATAAATTAAGCTTGGGAAGTACTCATCATGAAGGCTCTTCTGCTGTTTTGGCACTATGAGATGAATTTAATAAAATTATACCGCCGATAATCAGCATGATGCCGGCTATCTTGAGGCTGCTGAAAGCTTCCCCCCAAGTAATGGCGCCTATCAAAGCAGTTAACGCAGTCCCTGCCCCGGCCAGATGGCGTAAGCCAGACTTAATGGAACGGTTTTAAGGCATAATGATAATGAATAGAATGAAAGTGCATAGCCAATGACGACTCCTGCAGATGGACTTGATCATCATTTTCCTCATAGTACAGGCTGGACAATCGTCTTCTATGGCGTATTGGTGGCCATTGCACTGCTTGGGTGGTTTGCTCCGGGCAAGAAACAGACCGAGGGTGAAGCTTTATAAATATAAATGCGCTGATCTATGGACTAGCGCACTTTTAAATAAAAATGATTGCCTGAACCGGACTTTGCTGGTATGATAAGTGTAATTTTAATGAAACGGAGGTTTTCCTTTTGACAGCATCAATCAGACTAAGAAGCCCGCTTTTCAATCGTTAATTGAATACGTTTGAAAGCTCTGCCTGTGTTCAGAGCAAAGGGATTGGTCTGTCTGTTTAAGGAAACCTATATTTAACGGTATTTTCTAAAGAGGAGATGAATTTCTTCTCTTTTTTGCTGTCTTCAGAAATAGAATGTATAGAACGGAATGATCAGCTGAATACAGGCAAAGCTTGTTTTTATTAAATATAGAAATGAGTGATTAGCAATGAATACAATAAATACTAATCTGCAGGAGAATTGGCTGAAGAATATTATTCTATTTTTAAGCAGTCAGACGATCTCACTTTTTGGATCGTCCCTTGTTCAATATGCCATTATGTGGCATATTACGTTAACGACAGAATCCGGTTTGATGATGACTCTCTACATTATTTGCGGGTTCATTCCGACCTTCTTTTTATCACCGGTCGCGGGTGTCTGGGCAGACCGGTACAACCGGAAAATATTGATTATTTTTGCGGATGGCCTTATTGCCTTTTCCACATTGATACTTGCTATTCTGTTTTTAATGGGATATGAATCCATCTGGCTGCTGTTTGTCATGGCAGGAATTCGTGCCCTTGGAACAGGAATCCAGACTCCCGCAGTCGGGGCGATTCTTCCGCAGATTGTCCCGAAGGAGAAGCTGACAAAAGTGAATGGGGTAAATGGAAGCATACAGGCTGTCATTATGTTTGTTTCACCAATGGTCAGTGCCGCTTTAATTGCAATGGCCTCACTTGAAGTTATCTTCTTCATCGATGTCATCACAGCGGTAATTGCCATTATAACCCTGATGGCTTTTGTCAAAGTTGCAGTGCATGAAAAAGCAGCAGCGGAACAGACAGCGAGCTACTTCAGCGACTTTAAACAAGGGCTGCAATATGTCAATAGCAGCCCGTTTCTGAAAAAATTCTTTCTATTCTTTGCGATCTTCTTCGTCCTAATGGCACCTGCTGCCTTCCTGACACCGCTGCAGGTTACCCGAACCTTTGGCGGAGATGTGTGGCTTTTAACTGCAATTGAAATTGCCTTTTCAGTCGGCATGATGGCTGGGGGTGGAATTATTGCTTCCTGGGGTGGATATCCAAATAAAATTACAACCATGACCCTTGCCAGTCTCATCATGGGGATCTGCACCCTGGCACTTGGCATCGTACCGATTTTCTGGATTTATTTATTGTTCATGGCTTTATTCGGGATTGCCATGCCAATTTTTAATACACCGGTAACTGTGTTGCTTCAGGAAAAAATTGAAGAGAATTATTTAGGCAGAGTATTTGGTGTCATGGGGATGATCTCTACCTCTATGATGCCAATTGGGATGCTGATATTTGGCCCGATTGCAGATGTCATTGCCATCGAATGGCTTCTTGTGGGAACAGGGGCATTCATTATTCTGTTAGCTGTCATTTTAGGACGGGATCAGGTGCTTCTGGAAGCCGGGAAGCCTGAGCTGAGTGAATCGTAAGGAGTTTGATAAAATAGAGCTGTCATATTGGCAGCTCTATTTTCATGTGAAAACAGGGAAGAAAAGTACAGAAAGAGAATAGTTATACGTAGCATCATCTAAGGAGATGCTCATACTAGGTGAGCTTATAAAATTGAAAGGAAAGTGTTTAAAGATGGATTTACAGACAGTTATGCAGGAGCTGGAGGCTCTCGGCAAGGAAAGGACCAAGAAAATATACATATCAAACGGCGCACAAGAGCCGCTTTTTGGCGTTGCAACAGGTGCAATGAAACCGATAGCTAAGAAAATAAAAAGAAATCAGCCTTTGGCGGAGGAGCTATACGCCACAGGGAATTATGATGCCATGTACTTTGCAGGCGTAATTGCAGATCCTGAAGCCATGACCGAAGCGGATTTTGACCGCTGGATGGATGCTGCTTATTTTTATATGCTGTCCGATTATGTGGTAGCCGTTACGTTAGCTGAAACAGATATTGCACAGGATGTTGCCGACAAATGGATTGAAAGCGGGGAAGAACTGCGGATGTCCGGCGGCTGGAGCTGCTATTGCTGGCTTTTGGGGAATCGTCCGGATGCTGAATTTTCCGAAGAGAAGCTGTCTAAAATGCTTGATAAAGTGAAAGATACCATCCACGACTCTCCGGAGCGTACGAAATCTGCTATGAATAATTTTGTCTATACCATGGGTGTTTCTTTTTTGCCGCTCCATGAAAAGGCGGTTGAGATTGCAAAAGCCATTGGTCCGATCGAAATGAAAAAGGGCAAGAAAAAAAGCACGATCCTGCAGGCTTCAGAAAATATCCAAAAGGAAGTGGATAGAGGAAGGATTGGCTTTAAACGGAAATATGTAAGATGCTAAAACTGCTATGGGGGACAATGAACCTGTTCCTTTGTCCCAGGCCCATGTTATAATGAGAAACTTAGGAATTATGAGCTGTGCTCATAATGGAGGTGTAAAGTAATGAATAAACGATGGACCATCAGTAAAATTAACGAATTTGTTGAAAAGAACTCGGATAGTAAGCTGCTATCAACGGAATATCATGGCTTTTCTCAAAAGCTGCTTTTTCAATGTGAATGCGGCAGCCAGTTTGAAAAATCATTTACGAAATTCAAAAATAATCACCAGCGCAAATGTGACGTTTGCCAGCCGCCTAAAGCGCCACGCTAAAGGGATACGGGGACAGGTACACTGTCCTTTTTTCAGTTCTTCATTTGAAAATTATCTTGAAGGCAGGTTATTAAATGAAAACGGAAAAAGAAAAAATGCTGGCCGGAGAAATGTATGATCCTGCCGATCCAATTTTATTAAAGGAACGTGAAGAAGCAAGACGAATGGTCAGAATGTACAATCAGACTCTGGAGACAGAAAGTGAAAAGAGGACAAAGTTATTAAAGGAGTTACTTGGGTCAAGTGGTGAAAACGTATATATGGAGCCCAATATCAGATTTGATTATGGCTATAATACCCATGTAGGAGAAAACTTTTTTGCGAATTTCGACTGTACCATTCTGGATGTCTGTGAAGTCCGTTTTGGAGATAATTGCATGCTTGCGCCAGGAGTACATATCTATACGGCAACACACCCTCTTCATCCTGCAGAACGAAATTCAGGCAGGGAATATGCAAAGCCGATTACGATTGGAAACAATGTGTGGATCGGGGGAAGTGCCGTCATTAATCCCGGTGTAACAATTGGGGATAATGCAGTGATTGCGTCAGGTGCTGTTGTTACTAGAGACGTCCCGGCTAATGTTGTAGTGGGCGGAAATCCGGCAAAAATCATTAAACAGATTGAACTCTAGATCGTAAAAGTCATTTTCATTGTGGATTTGGCTTTTCTAATGCTCAGGAAAAAGCTGTGCTGCACGCTGCAATTCCCATCCCACGAATACCTCTGCATGAATAACCTGAAGCCTCTAAGAGAAAACTTCTTAATAAAAAGGCCGGAGGTAAACTCATGAAAGAAAATAAAGAAGGACTGGGAAAGGAATTAAGAGGCACCCTGCATAATCAGGATTCGAAGGATGAAAGCATTACAGAATATGGCCTTGAATCAGTTGCAGAAGGCTGCGATTTCGCTGAAGGAGAAAGGGAAAAGCCGCCTGAATGTGGCGGACTATAATATGTGACAGGGCTTAGAGGTATTATTTTAGCTTAAAATTATGCTAAGCACTTTATTTCATGCACACAGAAAATTACTATAGTCTTCCAAATCAAAGGCTCCCTGCTGAAGGGGGCTATTTTTATTGATGGGATTTGTCTGTTCTTTTAGGGAACGTAAAAACCCCCACAATTGTGAGGGTTTCGCTGTAACTTAATGATCTTTCTTTTGTTTTTTTGCCAAAATTGTCCGGAGTTCGTTAATATCCTCCTCAGTCAGGGAGTCTTCCTGAATGAATTGGACCAGCAAGGATTTTACCGTTCCTCCATAAATTCGTTTAATAAAGGATTGAGCTTCTGCCCGCTGACATTGATCCTGTGAATAAAGCGGGAAAAAGGTATAGATTCGCTGATTTTTATTTACTCCAACTACATTTTTATGGACAAGCCTGTCCAGAAGAGTCCGGATTGTTTTGGGCTTCCAGTCTGTACGCTCTTGCAAGGATTGAATGACTTCATTAGCTGTTTTAGGTGCACCGTGCCAAAGAACTGTCATGACTTCCCACTCGGATTCTGAAATGCTGGGAATCCTCTCAGTCATATGACCATCCTCCTTAATTAATGAGATATAACGAATTAATAAATGCCTTTCTGCTTCAATATAGATAATGTGATTTCTGCTGCTTTACTTCCACTAGAGTAATTATCATTCTGGATATTCGTTGCAAAAAAGTATGTGTCCTGCCCTGACTCAACATATCCGATAAACCATCCATTGATGTTTTTTCCATTTACAGTGCCAGTACCAGTTTTTCCTGAAAGGAGGGCTCCCTCTTTTCTCTCTAGTTTAAGGGAATCCTTCACTGCCTGGATATTGTTGTCTTTATATCCAAATTGGTTTGCATAGAAGCTTTTAAGCAGCTGAACTTGTTCCACAGGAGAAATTTTAAGGGAGGATTCCAGCCAATATTCCTTTATTCCACCAGATAAATCGCGATTTCCGTAATTGATTTGGTCTAAAAAAGTTTGAATCGTACCAGACTGCATCTGCTTGTCTAACATCTGAAAATACCATGTTACGGAATTTCTCATGGCAGAAGTTAAATCCTGATCCGTATTCCAGGACTCAATCGGATACGTAAGTCCGTTCCATTTTGCCGATGAGTTTTCAACCGTAATGGTGCCTGACTCTAAACCCAGCAGAGCACTATAAATCTTATAAGTGGAATTTGGCGAAACCCTTAATGTGCTTTGATGTCTATTATGAATAAGATATTGATCTGCTTCATTATCATACAACACAAAGCTTCCGTCATATCCTTCAAAGTAATTGCCTAAATCCTCATAAATAATGTTTTCATCTTTCAAGTTATAGCTGCTATTTTCACGACCCATAGCAGAGATAAATGGAGCTTGGCCTGCAATAAATATCCCTGCCAAAATGAGTACAGCCGCACTTTTCCATCTCAGCCGTTTTGATTCCGGTTTAAAACAGGCAATTTTTCCGATTCTCGTTTTGATTTGTTTCTTTGACCCGTTTAAGTGGTTTGCCAAATCGACTGTCACTGCCCTTGAGGTTTTATGGGCAAAATGAATAATGCTGTTTCCATACTCAATATAATCAGGCTCATCCAGGATATTTAAAACCCCTGCATCACAGGCGATTTCGCGATCCAGCCTCATTCTCCTTAAAGCAAGCCAAACTAGTGGATTAAACCAATATAATATCTGAAGAATCATCATTAAATAGTTGACCGCAAAGTCTTTATTTTTATAGTGCTTCAGTTCATGTAAAAAAATATATTCTATCTCTTTTTCAGTAAGCCATTGATCAAAATGACGGGGGAGAACCACATATGTTTTAAAAAGTCCAAACGTCATGGGGGTTTTAACGAGAGATGACTCTCCGACAATAATGCATTTTGTAATCTTCAGTTTGTGTTTGCAGTGTTCGAATAAGGATAAAAGCTCATTATTTCTAACACAATTGGTGTGTTTCTTTACTTTATTGATCTTAAGCATTGCGAACAGCATAAATACAGTTAGAATAGCCACTCCGGAAATCCAAGTGTAGAAGACAGCATTACTTAAGAAGGCTAAATTATAGCGTTCTACTGAAACGGTTAAGTCCTCCATCCAATTAATTTGACTTATAGAAGTATCTGCAGCAGGAGCAGTTTGGGAATGAAGGCTGCTATTGTTGTTATTCCAAAAAGAGAATGAATCCGCAAATGGCATGAATTGTAATGGAATATAAGGCAGTGGCAGAGCAAGCAATAAAAGAAACCAAAGGTTATAGTGAGTTTGTGCTGTTAAATACTTCTTGAAAATTTTTTTAAAAAGAAGAATGACTCCGATTGTAAAGGAAGACACCAGCAGACATTCAAAAAAAACAGCTAAAGACTGTGAGTTTGTGATCATTCTCAGACCTTCCTCGCACTTTTTGACATTCAGTTTTAATTCCATAGATAAAATGAATACCAACCATTCTAGCATCCTATTTCTACTTTAACAAATTAGAGAGATCATAGAATCTCTGATTAAAGCACGGTTTGACAAATTAAGATTACATATGTAGTATTAGATTACACTCGTAGTCAATATTTATTTTAAAAGAATGGCTTGAGAAAAACTTTTAGAGGAAAGAGGTATAAATATGAGGAAGCATGTTAATAAGAATAGGTTAATAGGAGCCCGGCTAGTCTGTTTGGCTCTGTTTTTTCTTTTTGCCCTGACTGGCTGTGCAAATGGCAATTCTCAAACAGATGCCAGTGCAGCAGGAAAATCTAAAGAAACTTCTTTAAATACAAGTCAAAAATTCAAACAACTGGAGAAGAAATTTGACGCACGGCTTGGAATTTATGCATATGACACAGGAACAAAAAAGAAAATTGCTTACAGATCTAATGAAAGATTTGCTTACGCATCTACATTTAAGCCGCTGGCAGCTGCCATATTGCTGGAGAGAAAATCATTGGAGGAAATGGATAAAATCATTACATACACAAGTGATGACCTGGTTACATATTCTCCGGTTACAGAAAAGCATGTAGAAACTGGCATGACTTTAAGAGAGCTTTGTGAAGCGGCAATCCGGTTTAGCGACAATACCGCAGGCAACTTAATATTAGAGGAATTAGGTGGACCTGAAGGATTCAAAGCAGCTTTAAAGGAAATGGGGGATACAGTCACAAAGCCTGAGCGTTTCGAGACTGATTTGAATGAGGCAAAGCCGGGGGACAACCAGGATACAAGTACACCAAAGGCACTTGCAGCAAGCCTTCAGAAAGTTTTAATTGGCGATTTTCTAACTGAGGAAAAGCGAAACATTTTAACCGATTGGATGCGAGGGAACGCTACTGGGGATCCATTAATCCGTGCCGGTGTGCCAAGCGGCTGGGAGGTGGCTGATAAGAGTGGTGCAGCAGGGTATGGCACACGAAATGACATTGCGATTGTCTGGCCGCCGGACAGAGAACCTATTATCATGACAATCCTCTCAAGCAGGAATTCAAAGGATGCTGAATTTGATAACGCTTTGATTGCAGAGGCAGCGGAGGTGACCATAAAGGCGTTGGATTAAAACATATGAAAGGGGAGATATATTCATTACAGATTCGGACTATGTTTACCCCTGAAACTAGTATTATCAATTTTATCAAAATAGAGAAAACTCGTCATAAATGGCGGGTTTTTTTAGTTTTATTATTTTGCTAAATTGTTCCTGGTGATATAGTCATACAGAAGATAGTTTGATAACGGTTATAAAAAAAAGTAAAATAATTTAAATTGACTGAATAGTAAAATTGTATTATTATTCTAACCATTATATATTTTCGCAACACGAATGAATAGGTAATCAACTAAGAGGGGGAAGATTTATGTCACAGATGTTAGCGTTAGTTATTCTTTTACTTATTTTATTCATAGGAGATCTGGTTGCAGTCCGGACTAAGGCATGGGTGCCATCCATTTTTATCTGTGCCGTTCTGTTCCTTGCTGGATATTGGACATTCTTTCCGCAGGATATCGTAGCATTGGCAGGGGTTCCGCCGGTTGTTGCAACGATGATGATGTACCTATTAATTACCAATATGGGAACATTGCTATCCATTCAGGAATTGAAAAATCAGTGGAAGACCATTGTAATTGCTTTATCAGGGATCTTAGGGATTATCGCCATCTTATTTGGAATTGGAACATTTATTTTTGGATATAAAACGATGATTGTAGCGATTCCTCCTTTAGTTGGAGGTGTAGTATCTGCCTTAATCATGTCTGAAGGAGCAAAAGAAGCAGGTCTTGCTTCATTATCGGTCTTTGCAATTGTGATTTATGTGATGCAGGGATTTGCGGGATACCCGCTTACATCCATCGTCCTGAAAAAAGAAGGAAAGCGGCTTTTGAAGCAGTACCGAAGCGGCCAGCTTGTTTTTCAGACGAACAAGGCAGCTGAAGAGACGGCTGCAGCAGCAGAGACTGTTAGACCTGGACTGAAGCTCATTGAAAAAGTGCCGGAGAAATATAATACAGACTTCTTCAAATTTTTAAGATTGGCTGTTGTATCTTATCTTGCTTACCTGACTTCAACACTGCTTGCACCTGTTGTCAATGTCAGCCCGTTTGTCCTTTGTCTATTATTCGGGGTTATTGCTACAAGCCTTGGCTTTCTTGAAAAGCAAGTGCTGCAAAAAGCAAATGGCTTTGGCTTTGCGATCATGGCCCTGATGCTCTTTATTTTTGACGGCTTAAAGCAGGCTACCCCAGGGATGATGCTAGAGATTATTTATCCGCTTGCCGGTACGATTATTCTGGGCGTAATCGGAATGTATATCTTCTCATTTATCGCAGGGAAAATTTTAAAAGTGAGCAAGGAAATGGCCTTCGCTGTTTCCCTTACAGCTCTATATGGTTTCCCGGCAGACTACATTATTACAAATGAAGTAATAAAATCATTGACAGAAGATGAAAAAGAGAGGGAGATGCTGACAAGTAATATGCTTCCGCCTATGCTTGTCGGGGGATTCATCACAGTTACCATTGTGTCGGTAGTCTTGGCTGGAATATTTGTCGGATTATTATAAGAAGGGGATTGAACGTAATGAGTGAAGTTCAAACAGGGAAAAATGTGAATCTGGATAAAGTTCAGGAGCGAATTGAAAACCATATTGACACCATAAGCACATATACAGCGACACCTGGCAGAGGAACAACCAGATTGACTTATAGCCAGGAGGATCTGCTTGCACGGCAGTATATTAAGGAGAAAATGAAGGAAGCAGGCTTGAGTGTCCGTGAAGATGGTTTGGGCAATATTTTTGGAAAGCTTGAAGGATCCTTGAAAGATGCACCGAGTGTTCTGGTCGGCTCTCACTTTGATTCCGTGCCGAATGGAGGGGCCTATGATGGACCAGCCGGAGTAGTGGCAGGGCTTGAAGTGGCGAAGCTTTTTGCTGAAAATGGATTAGCGCCAAAATATCCTTTGGAGGTTGTCGCTCTTATTGAGGAGGAGGGCTCCAGATTCGGCGGCGGTCTAATGGGGTCACGCGGAATGGCAGGTTTGCTGACCGAGGAAGACTTCAAAACATTGAAGGATAAAGATGGCATTACCACAATTGAAGCCATGAAGAAAATTGGGCTCGATCCTTCTCTCCCGAAAGCAAGGGACCAGAAGTCAGTCAAGGCTTATCTGGAACTGCATATTGAACAGGGTCCTATTTTAGAAGAAAAAAATATTCCAATTGGGATTGTCGAAGCAATTGTCGGTTTAACGCAATTGGAAGTAACCGTAAAAGGACAAGCCGGTCACGCAGGAACCACACCAATGGATAGAAGGTCAGACGCGTTGGTTGCGGCAGCCGGGATGATCGCCCAATTTCCTGAGCTGGCAGCAGCTGAAGGAAATGGGACGGTTGTGACAACGGGGCGATTGCAGGTATATCCAAACGGAGCGAATGTAATTCCCGATCAGACAGTTTTTTCAGTAGATATACGTTCTGGCAAGGAGGAGCATGTCCTGAATGTCATACGGAAAGTAAAGGAATTAGCCGAGTCCTATCATGATAACGGTGTTGAAATAACCATTGAACAGCCTTTATATATACAGCCAAAAGAGATGAATAAAGAGATTGTCAGTCTTTTAAAAGAGAAAAGCAGTAAACTGGGATACCCTTCATACCTTATGAATAGCGGTGCAGGACACGATGCCATGGTTTTCGCTGACTACACAAGTACAGGAATGCTGTTTATTCCGAGTAAAAACGGACTTAGTCATTGTCCGGAGGAATGGTCAGATTCCCGGCATATTGCAGAAGCAGTTCAGATTCTTTTTGAGGCAGCAGCAGAGTTAACGGAGGCGGAATAAGTCATGATTCATAACAGATTAAAAGAAATGATTGCGGCATATAGCGATGAATTAATAGAACTGCGCAGAACATTGCATCGTAAACCGGAAGTATCATGGGAGGAATTTGAAACCACTCAACTTATCTGTGAGTACCTGGATGGACTGGGCATCGATTATAGAAGAACGGAACCAACCGGTGTCATTGCTGAAATTGCAGGAGGGAAGCCTGGAAAGACTGTAGCTTTAAGGGGAGACATGGATGCGCTGCAGGTGGAAGAATTAAATAAAGATCTTCCTTATGCATCCACAGAAAACGGCAAAATGCATGCATGCGGCCATGATGCTCATACTGCCATGCTGCTGATTGCCGCCAAGGCATTAAATGAGATTAAAGAAGATCTTCCGGGGAATGTCCGTCTTCTGTTCCAGCCAGCCGAAGAAGTGGCGGAAGGGGCAAAGATGATGGTGGAACAGGGTGCAATGGAGGGTGTGGACAATGTCTTTGGCATTCATATCTGGTCGCAAATGCCGACACATAAAGTATCCTGTACACCCGGGCCGTCCTTCGCATCAGCAGATATATTCAAAGTGACATTCAAAGGGAAAGCCGGGCATGGGGCAATGCCGCATGATTGCATTGATGCCGCTATTGTCGCCTCTTCCTTTGTTATGAATGTGCAGAGTGTGGTGTCGAGAACCATTGATGCCCAGCAGCCTGCAGTAGTAACCATTGGGAAAATGATTGTGGGTACAAGATTCAATATCATCGCTGAAAATGCAGAAATTGAAGGGACAGTGCGCTGTTTTGATCCTGAAACAAGAGATTATATTGAAAAACAGCTGCAGCAGTATGCTGAAAATACGGCAGCTATATACGGTGCTAAAGCAGAAGTGGAATACATCCGGGGTTCGCAGGCTGTAATCAATGATGAATCGAGTGCGCAGCTGGTCCAAAAGGTTGCCTCAGAAGCTTTCGGGAAAGATGTGCTATTTAATGAAAAGCCCACAATGGGGGCAGAAGATTTCAGTTTTTACCTGGACCAGGCACCTGGCAGCTTCGCCCTCGTCGGCAGCGGCAATCCGGAGAAAGATACAGAGTGGGCACATCACCACGGCAAATTTAATATTGATGAAGACGCCTTATCAACTGGTGCAGAGCTATATGCACAATATGCCTGGGCATACTTTAATGAAAAGCCGTAAAGCTGTTCAATCCGCTCCCTGAAATAGAGGAGCGGATTTATTCTGTTTGAAGACAAGACACGAAAAAAGGAAGCAGTCGATTGAGCCTGCTTCCTATATATAAGTCATTTATAAAATTCCTTTGACAAAGGAGATTGGTTGATTGATGGCTGCAAATCATCATGAATAATTTTGCAGATACCGTGGCGGAATGTAGTCTAGAGGTAATGGACGTAAAAGGACTTTAATATCAGAGGGCATTTCAAAATCGCGCTGTGCCTGTTTTAGGTAGTGGTACATTGCTTTCCCGGCGCCTGAATTGGCTGAATGAACAGTTATGCGATCTGCGAATAACTGTTTTTGAACCATCATTTGGACAAGCATAAGACCATTTCTTGATTTGCTTACCAAATCATGGTCTAAAGACAAGTGGTCAATGTCATAGGTCTGAAGCAAAACGATACATTCATCAATGGTCTCAACTAATACATGACCATCCGGCGCTTGCCTATAATCATCAAGAAAGACACTTATTTTCTCCATTTTTTAATCCCCTTTCGAAGGGGTGACTAGGAAAAGTCATGGTGACCCTAAGGTGTGATACTCATTTCATTGTAACATACATATGGATGCAAAGATACCTGAGAGGGATTTATTGGAAGGCTCTTCATTGGAAAATAGTGATAGCAGAGGTCTTAACTTTAAGGCTGAAGTCTATGAGAAGGCTCACGTCTGCCTTGCGGATCTATCCAGCCTGGAGCGAAATTAGTCGGTTATCATTGGTAATAGAAAAGTAAAAGTTTATATGAAAAAGACATAAAAACGACCACACGCCCCCATAACATAAGGACAAGTGTGGCCATAGTTTAGCTGCCGAAGGATTCCCCGATTTAGAATGATCCTAGGCGGAAATCTCAGAGCTTGCAACAGTATTGTGCTCTCTGTTTCTAATGAAACAAACCGGATTCCTTTGATTTCTTCATCAGTGCTTTCGTTTTTCTGCTCAATGGCTCCTTCAGGAAAGTGCCAACTAATAGCGCAATGATGCCAAAAATCATGAGAACCAAGAGGTCTCTGTATACTTTTTCCCAAACTATGCCGCCTACAGCTTCTCTCATAATGTCAATTACATAAGAGAATGGCAGGAAGGGATGAATGGTTTGGAAAAACTCAGGAAGCAGGGCAATCGGATAGGTTCCGCCCGCACCCGCAATTTGGAGCACCAGCAAAACAATAGCCATAGCTTTTCCTACATCTCCAAATACAGATACTAAGGTATAAACAATTAATATAAACACTAAACTGCTTACCAGTCCAAACAAGAGAAACCATACTGGTTCTGCCACATCCACTCCCAGCAAGAAGATATCACCCAGAGTCACTATTAGGGTCTGTGCAAACCCAATGCTAAGGAAGGTGAGCAGTTTGCCAAAATAGATTTGTCTTTCCGTAAATTCTTCAGAATGATGAACATCTGTAGCCAATAAAGAAATTAATAGTAAAGCACCTACCCAGATCGAAAGTACGGTATAGAAAGGAGTCATACCCGTTCCATAATTTTGGATTGGAAATAGACTGTTTTTATTGAGCTGAACAGGTTCTTCGAAGAAACCTTTCTCTGCCTCGGGATCATTTTGCAGCAGCTCAATGATCTCGTTGATGTCTGTCTCACCCTGGATTTCCCTAATCCTGTCTGCTAATTGATTAACCTTTTCGTTTACATAAGGAAACTCTCCTAATAGGTGCTTCAGCGTTTTTTCTCCTTCACCTAAGTTCCCCTCCGTATTAGCAAGGATTTTTTCAATCTCAGGTATGGCGGATTGAATATCGGTCAGGATATTCCGGGCGTTGTTTAATGTGTCCTTGGCGCTGGCCACTTCTTTTTTGATGGCTGGCCGAATGCTTTCGTTATATTCTTTCACAAATGTGTCGATCCTGTCTGCAGTTGCAGCTGAACGTTCCTGAAGCCGGGTGATGAACTCATCTGCTTCCTGCTGTTTGTCTGAAAGAAAGACAGTGACCTTTTGCCCGTTTTCCTGGATCGTCTGCAGTTCCTGTTTTAACAAGGCGACTTGTTCCAGAGCCCTGTTAATTTGCTCCTGATTTTGGTTTGATTCTTGTTCCTTATTGGTTTCCTGCAGCTGCTTTAGTGCTGATTCAATAGTTTCGAGGCTCTGAAGAGAACCCGCTATCTGCTCATTGATTTGATTGCTTATTTCCTTTCCCTGGTCCAGGTTCAAGTCAGAGGATTGCACCGAAGAGACAAAATCGTTTATTTTTATCGCCATATTCTGGACACTCTCCAGGTTCTCCTGGATTTGGGGTTCCATTGAATTTAGGCGATTCTCTGCCTCATTTAGGAATGTCATCGTTTCATTAATGGTCTGCAGGCCGTTGCCTGTTGCACGTTTGGCATCAGGAACGAGTGCTTGTGCTTTATCAATCATATTTTGAGCGTTTTCTGCATCTGAAAGGGAGCTGCTTAATAAAGAATGAATTTCAGGAAGCTTTTCCTCTATTTGAAAAATATACTCCTCGAACCGCTTTATATCCGGAAGGTCCTTTTCAATCTCCAGGCCCAATTCATTAAATTTCTCAAAAATAGTGCCATTTACGGATGAGATGAAATTGCTTGTAACCGTATCGACAATCCCGCCAGCGCCCTTATCTGTAATCTTAGGTGCAATGGCATTGATTTTTTCATTCACATAATACTCAATTTTCGCTTTTTCAGGCTTGTCTTCAATGACGGTTCCCAGCTTCTGAGAAAAATTCTCCGGGATTACGATGACAGCAAAATAGTCACCGTGTTCTACCTTTTCCATCGCTTCTTTGCGGTCATCAAAGTGCCAGTCCATATCGTCGTTCTTCTTCAATTCCTTAACGATATCATCCCCAATATGGATGTTCTTATCACGAACCACTGCTCCGGCATCTTCATTTACGATTCCCACTGGAAGCTGATCCGTTTGACTATAGGGATCCCAAGAAGCCACAATGTTAAACCAGGCATATAAAGAAGGCAGCAGCGTTAAGCCTCCAATTAATACTGCCGCAACCCAATTAGTAAAAATACTTCTAATATCATTCTTATAAATTTTCCACATTCTTTTCAGTCCTATCTGCTCGTCTTCATATAGATTTTGTGAATAATTGTTTAAATATATTCAGAATCCCAGTGTACACAACAATTCAACCTCTATACAAATGCTAAGTACCAAATGGCATGACAATAACATTCGAAGCTAAAAAGTGAAGGATATGGATTTATATGTGAAATGAATAGATGAGAAGAAAAACTGGGTGAGGGTAAAATGGATTGGTATTTCAGGAAGGCAGCATTTGATGCTATTACACAATTAAGAATACAGTTTTTTAATAGCAGTTGGAGATGTTAACGAAGGAAACAAAGATTTGGTATTTAATGCCAATAGGAGATGTTTTCAAGAGAAAATGGAGTCTAATATTAAAGCATTCTGGATGGAGCTGCTGCATTTATAATATCAGCTGCTTGTGCTTGCGATTTTATTTCTTATTTAATTCGGGCTTTGGGTTACCTGGAAGAAGCTACTGCCTCTTTTTCCTCTTCTCTATATAAACCCAAGAGTAGTAAATCACCCAAAAAGGGAAGGGAACTATATAAATTAAGTAAAATTCCTTATATGGAATGATAAAGGTCGAAGCTATAAAAATCACAAGGGCTGGAATTAATAGAATAAAGTATTTTCTCCAGTGCAAATTCATTCCTCCATGGTGTTTAATCAATAGATAGTTTCATAGGATAATAATACCAACTATAGACTTGTAATCAAGCTTTTATTTTTTCTGCAAACTGCAGCGTGAGTTTATTGACAAACTTTTCAAAAAAATATGATGAAATTCCTGCCAATTCTCACATTGGCCTAAGGGGACTGTGGGAAGTTCATTCATCTTTGTAAAGGATGGGTAAAGATGAATAAAGAGAAATTGATGGAAAGTGCACGCAGTATAAAGGAGAGAGCTTATGCTCCCTATTCCAAGTTTCCAGTTGGAGCTGCTTTATTACTGAAAGACGGTACTGTCATTAATGGAGTGAAAGTGGAAAATGTCTCGTTAGGTGCAACAAATTGCGCCGAGCGAACCGCTATTTTTACTGCAATTGCTAACGGTTACATAAAAAGTGATTTTCAAGCTATAGGTGTAGCTGGTGATACGGCAGATTTTCTTCCGCCGTGCAGCATTTGCAGGCAGGTGTTAGCAGAGTTTTGTTTGCCTGATATGCCAGTCTACTTAACAAATGAGAAGAAAGAAATATTGGAACTTACATTAAAGGATTTATTGCCTTATGCATTTACGGATTTAGAGATGTAGCATAAATAGGGGACAAGCTTTGATCGATATATTCAGAGCTTGTCCTTTTGTTTTTATAGAAGGAATTTCCAATTAAGCATAGAATAGTTTAATGGTGCATTCATACACTTTTTTTCAGTCGCATGAAATTTAAAGCAGTATTTTTTGTTATGAAAGCTACTGTCCATTCTATAGGGAGGTACTGATCTTGGGTGTAAAAAATAAAAATCAAGTGAATAGAAAAGCTGTATGGTCATTGTTTGGGTTAGGATTTGGAGCAGGTGTGGGGGCAACCTTAGGAATTTTAGCTTACAATTTTCAGTGGCTTGGATAGAAATCATAGTTCGGCAGATTAGACGGTAATAAGAATTCTAGTGGTACCCGCACCCGGGAAGTGAGGGTACCATTTTTATTCTCTATCCATATCAATCGCAAAGGTATCCTTAAGTCCCTTTAATCCAGAAGGGGTTATTTTGATAGCCCGGGTTTTGGGGATGCGCTGGATCCAATTTCGTTCCAGGAGTTTCTCCAGGATTGCATTCCCCAGTGCGCCTGCAAGATGATGGCGTCTTTCGCTCCAGTCCAGACATTTATGGGAAAAAGAGCGGCGTTTCTTCTTCAATGAGGTAAGGTCTATTTGCATGGAGTGGAAAAATGCTTTTCCATCTTCCGTAACACTGAATGTGTCCTTTTCTTCAGCGATAAACCCTCTTTTAGTTAGTGATTCAGTTATTTGCACTCCTAAATTTCCAGCGAGATGATCATAGCATGTTCTGGCAGAGCGGATTGCTTTATCTTCAGAGGCATGTTTAAAAGATTTAATTTCTGCAGCAGGGGCAATGGATAGAAAGGATTCCATCACTCTGGCAACTTCTTGATTCATGATGCCATAATACCGGTGCCTTCCCTGTTTTTCTGCTGTCACTACTTGAGCATCCAGCATTTTTTTGAGGTGGAAGCTGGCCGTTTGCGGTTTAACCCGTGCCATATGGGCGAGCTCGTTTACAGTATGAAATCGGCCATCCAATAAGGCGGTCAGTATGGCTGCCCGACTTGGTTCACTGATTAAAGAAGCAACTTTTGCAACGTTAGAATTCACTGTCATATCCCATTCCTCCATGTAATCCATATTTCGATGATAATTGAAATAATCAGCCCTTACAATAATAATTGAAAAAATATTCAGGAGGAACAAGATATGAAAAAGAAAGAAATAAGAACTAAACCCATTCAGCCAAAAATTTTATACTATGGAACACCAGTGGTCTTGTTAACAACACTTAATGAAGATGGGTCTTCCAACATCAGCCCGTTATCCTCGTCATGGGCTTTAGGGGAATGTATTGTTCTGGGAATTGGAGAAGGGGGAAAGGCATTGGAAAACCTTCGTAATCATCCGGAGTGCGTGGTGAACGTTCCAGGCCCCGGCCTCTGGAAGAATGTAGAGGCTTTGGCACCGCTGACAGGCAAGAATCCAGTGCCGGAATACAAGCGGGATAATTCATTTCGTTTTGAAAGGGATAAATTCTCGGCAGCCTCCCTTACAAAGCAGGAAGCAGAAATAGTGGAGCCGCTTAGAATTCTGGAATGTCCCCTGCAAATTGAGAGCAGGGTGGAACACATCAGGATGCCGGAGCATGACCCAAGCTTTGCTATCGTAGAAGCAAAGGCATTAAAAGTTCATGCACATACATCCATCATTATGGATGATCAACATGTGAACCCCTATGAATGGAGTCCGCTTATTTATAATTTCAGACATTATTACGGACTGGGCGGACATCTTGGGAAGACATTCAGGGCTTAATCTCCTGGAGTAAGGGAAATCCCTCTTCTTAAACTAAAGGGCTAAAAAAGAAAGGAAAAGCACAAAAAGAAACGAAACAATATACTCGTGAAGAAATATCGGAATAGCGGGGGATTCCATGTCAAAATATATTAGTATTTTCTTCTTATCTGTACTGGCAAGTGCCTTGCTCTTTATTATATTGGGTTCAGTATATATGGTCGGAGGCGATCCGGCAGAAGAAGCGGTATACACATTCGGAACAATTATCGTCTTAATGCTGTCATTAATAATTTCGCAAATGTGTTATTTAATAGAATTGAATAAAAAGAAAAAGTAACTCACTGTTATAGCTATTTTAGAGAGACCGGCTCCCCAAGTTCATTGAACGGATGCTTAAAGTCAAATGCGAAGGAATCAGGTCCATGCTGGATATAAGTATTATATCTTTTGAAGGCTTCCTTCCAGGAAACATCCGATAACTTATCTGTCCACCATACCACATAATTAGGCTGCCTCTCCGGAAGAGGACCAAACCACTTATTCCTGTCCTGCAATGCTTGCCTATGGCGACCTGAATAGGTAAACCGGTATAAGGATTGCAGGTCTTGCCATACAGTTAAGGTAAGGACAGGAGTTCCATTGCCTTTAATTTTTTCTTCAGGGAGTTTTACTCTATTAGGATTGAATTCTTTTATAAGCTGCCCGGTTTTAGCGGCCTCTCTCATAACTTGATTTCCTGCTATAAAGAACTCCCTTGAGGCAGGGTGTTCTTCTGGATACTTTAGCTGACCAACTGTCAAAATTGGCGCAAATGCCACGAACATTCCTCCATATATTCTTTTTTTATACCTATATTCCGGAATGAATGGACTAGTGCCTTAATGGAGGGATAAATAAATGAATGCTGACATTTTTAAGAATGGCATTCTAATAGAAGCTTACTTTACTTCCCGTAAGCGCTGCCCTTCAAGAATATCCCGAATGCCTTCTTCGCAGACGCCATAAGAGCGCCAGGAACAAGTTTCGCAGACAGTCTGTATATCTGTTGGAAGAGCATGCTTCCGGATGTTTGACTCAATGTCCTGCCAGTACAGAATTTGTCCGATATGAAGTCCTAATTTCTCCAGAATAACAGCATCTCTTTCGTAAATATCATTGTGTTCACAATGGTATTCACCTGAGTTGGGATACTTTTCACACAAATGATCTGGCCCTATTACTAGCTGTATCCATGTCCTGGGATTGTCTCTCAAGGTTTGATGAATACGCGTCATATTTTCCGCGTATTCCCGGGAATAGCCCATTCCCCGATAGCCCAGAAGACAGAAGAGATGATGGCCTCGCAGCTTATACATAAAATCCCCCCATTGTTTCAAGTAGAAATAAATGTTAACTTCAATTTTTAGAAGGTTAACATATTTTTATATTATCATATCAAATTATTTTTGGCTGATTGACTTTATGAACAATGATTGTGAGCACATTGTTTGTTGACGTATTTCATTCCGGTTTTTATAATCTTATCAAGTGATAGGTTCCGCTTACTTGAAAGGATTTTGTCTATGAATCCCGCTGGCACTGACCACCTCATCAGGAACCCTTACTTCAAAGGGCCTTGCGGTAACGGTTATTGGCGGTTTAACATCATCTACACTGCTGACATTAATTATTGTTCCTGTTGTGTATGAATTATTTTTCCTGAAGACGTCTAAGATAGAGAGAAGATCTGAGGGAAAATAGATGGATGGGACGGTCAGTCAGGAATTTATTTCTGCCTGTATTGAATTACTCATCACAAGTTGGTATATTATCATATATATGTAATCAATGATGTGATCAAGTAAATAAGGATTGTGAAACAGAAAATATAGCCTGGGCTGAGAGCTATATCACCCCTCCTTATTGAAACCTGCCACGGAGATGTTAGGAAAAAGCTAACCGGGTCGTTTCGTTATTAACGATTAGAGGGCTTTAGATTTTGTAAAGCCGAACTAAGGTGGTACCGCGTCTATCAGCATAAAGACGTCCTTTTGAAGGACTCTTTATGCTTTTTTTGTTTTAAAAATATTTTCAGGAGGAAAAGAAGATGTCTCAAAACACCAACAATTTTACAAAATGGTATCTGGATACGATACAAAAAGCAGATTTATTTGATTACACCCCTGTTCGCGGGTGTATCGCCTTTAAGCCTGATGGCTATGAAATTTGGGAGCATATTCAGGCAGAGATGGATAAGCGTTTTAAGGAAACCGGCCACCGCAATGCCTATTTTCCGATGCTGATTCCGGAGAACTTTTTTCAAAAGGAAAAGGATCATATTGAAGGGTTCTCGCCGGAGCTTCCTTGGATCACAGAAGCGGCAGGAGAGAAGCTTGAGGAGCGCCTGGCACTGCGTCCAACTTCTGAAACGATGATTGGACATTTATATTCCGATTGGATTAAAAGCTACCGGGATCTGCCGGTCTTAATCAATCAATGGGCGAATGTATTCCGCTGGGAGAAGAAAACTCTTCCTTTCATCCGCACATCGGAATTTTTATGGCAGGAAGGCCATACAGCACATGTGGACGAAGAAGATGCACGCAAGGAAACAATGCAGATGCTTGAAATCTATAAAGAAGTGGTTGAAGGCTTGCTTGCGATTCCGGTTTATGATGGGCAAAAAACTCCATCCGAGCGCTTTGCAGGTGCGGTTGATACGTTTAGCATTGAAGCAATGATGAAGGATGGAAAAGCAGTACAGGCGGGAACGTCCCATTACCTGGGCACGAAGTTTGCGGAAGCCTTTGATATCAAATATTTGAACAAAGAAAATAAACATACTTTTGTCCATACAACATCATGGGGTACATCGACACGGTTGATTGGCTCTGTCATCATGGTTCATGGTGATGAACAAGGCCTTGTGCTGCCTCCAAGAGTAGCACCAACTCAAGTGGTGCTGATTCCTGTAGGCCCATGGAAAAAGAACCCTGCGATTATGGAGAAATTAGATGAAGTCTTTGCTGCATTAAAGGCCGAAGGAATTCGCGTACGCCTTGATGATTCCAATCAGTCACCAGGCTATAAATTTAATGAGTGGGAGCTAAAAGGCGTACCTGTCCGCATAGAGCTTGGTCCTCGTGATTTAGACCAAAATCAATGCTTAATGAAGGCACGTGATCTTGGGGACAAAGTGGCTGTACAGCTTGACTCGGTTATCGAAAGCATCAAAAAAGAGCTTGAAACCATGCAGACTCGTCTATTTGAAAAAGCAAAAGCATTCCGTGCAGAGCATTCGCACACACATATCGATACAATCGAGCAATTAGAACAGCACATTGCCCAATCTGAGCAAAAAGATGCCATCCCAGGCTGGATCTTAGCCGGATGGTGCGGTGATGACGCCTGTGAAGAAAGTGTAAAAGAAAAAACAAAATTCACGACACGAAACATTCCGTTCAACCCGCCGTCAACGAAAGATACATGCATCCACTGTGGAAAAGAAGCGAAGCATACAGTATGGTTTGCCCGGGCTTACTAAGCTGGGAATTGGAATATTAATGTTAAGGCCGCCTTACTTGAGGCGGCTATTTCTTATTGCTTCAAAGCTTACGAAATTTACTTTTTTGCTTTGGATATTCTGTTATAATCATATATATCTAAAAATTTAGATAATTAAAGTTGTATTAAGGAGGAAGGTAATATGACTAATAAATATATTGGCGAGAAAACACTAGGAGAATATTTCTAAGAAAAATTTAAAGGCGTTGAAAGGGGAAAGTGAATTGAATCAAACCTTATTAATTATTGATGCCCAGCAGGAGTTAATTGATGGGAACCAGGAAGAGAGTGCTGTTTTAAATAAAGAGCACCTTATTGAGAATATCAATTTAGTGATTGAAAAAGCAAAACAATCAGGTGTTCCAGTTGTCGCTGTTAGGGATCTGGATGTTGCGGAAGGGAAAGGAAAGGGATTTCAGGTTCACGAAGATATAAAATTGCCTGCAGAAGCAAAGTGCTTTGATAAAAAGGCAACCAATTCTTTTCATGGAACAGGACTGCTGGATCACCTGAAATCTCAAAAGATCAAGCATGTTGTTATAATGGGCTGTAAAACCCAGCATTGTATAGACAGTGCTGTTAGAACGGCAACGATTAGCGGATTGGATGTTACATTAGTAGGTGATGGGCATTCAACAACGGACAGCGATGCTTTATCTGCTGAGCAAATTATTAAGCATCATAATGAAACACTTCACGGCCATTACAATGTGGAACATTTTGCAGTTGTCAGAAAAGCATCGGAAGAATTGTTTCAACCGATACATGATTCTTATAGGTAAGCTGAAATTTTTGGTATTAACATTAGAGCCCCAATTTCATACTTAGAAATGATCAAAATCCAAAGTATTAGATGATAACGGTCTTTCAAGCTAAAAAAATTCTTCATAATTTTAACCTTTAAGGCTCTTGTAGCAGCTGATCCTAAAATAAATCTTCTCCGTTTCTATTTTTATCACTGTTAGCTCATTAAAAGGCAGCAGTTTTAGCTATATAAGTATCTGTATAAGATTATTCATTTGCAGTATTAACTGCAAACTTTTTTACACGGCCATCTTTTGTATGTAATTCAAAATATCCTACCTTTTGAGGATTTTTTTCAAATTTTACTCCACAATTACTGAACTTATCCTTAAGGCAAAAAAGATAAATATCTAATTTCTCGTCTTTTCCCTTTTCGGTTTTTATTTTTCCATTCTCCCTGTTCCAAATTGGCGAATAGTGTTAGGGAGAAAGTCTTAAAAACAGGAGATTACTATGGGTTATGTAATGGATTTAAGAAAGATAGTTGGAAGCCGTCCTCTTGTAATTACTGGAGCAGCTGTCATCATTTCGGATGAGAATAATCGGCTTTTATTACAATTAAGGAGGATAATAATTGCTGGGAGCTGGCGGGAGGTTCTCTGGAGCCCGGTGAAGCACTGGAAGACGTGGCAAAGAGAGAGATGCTTGAAGAAACAGGGTTAACAGCGAATGATCTTTCGCTTTTTAATATTTATTCAGGTGAAGAGTTTTACTATAAATACCCTCACGGTGATGAAGTATATAATGTCGTTGCAGCTTATATTTGCAATAACTTTGATGGGGAACTGAATATTGGCGAGGATGAGGTGAGCGATTGCGATTTTTTCATGTTCAGGAGATTCCCTCGAATATTAATCCTCCCGATCAAAGAGTGATTAAGGATTATGTTCAATCTATCTAGAAAGGAGTTCCGAAGAGGAGCTCCTTTTTTCGTCCTTAATCTCGAATTGGGATAATTTTCTATAAATAAAGATAAAATTGGTTTGGAGGAATGAATAGAAACATTTTGTCAAAAAGAGAAAGGAGTTAGAACATTGAAAAACAATAAAAGGTTTTTGGCGGTACTGTTATCAATAGCCATGTCAGGAGTATTGGCTGCTTGTGGGAACTCATCTGAGGAATCGAGCGGTGAGCCAACCGGTAACAGTTCTGTTCAAGAAGAAGATATCGACACTACGGAAATTGAGCCTGAAGGATCACAGGGAATGGAAGAAGAAAAATCTAACGGCAGCAGTAATACTGCACAGTCCAATGACAAAGACAATTCAGTTGAAGCTTCAAATGATGTTGATGCAGTTGATGAAAATAAAAACCCCGAAAGCAATAAAGATACATATCTTAAGAAGCTAAATCAAATGGAAGAAGCGGACAGAAACGCAGAAGCCAAGACAACGACCGCAAAAATGGTGAAACAGGAGGAAGAAAGATATAGAACGTGGGATGATGAGTTAAACAAAATCTATGGGTTGCTGGAAGAACAGCTTGAAAATGATCAGATGAACCAACTAAGAGAAGAACAGCGGAAATGGATCCAGCAAAGAGATGAAGCGGCTAAAGATTCTTCCCTAAAATACAAAGGGGGTTCTATGGAACAATTGGAATATGTGGCTACTCTGGCAAGTCTGACAAGAGAAAGGTGTTATTTGTTAGTTGCGAAGTATATGAATTAGGATACAGCATCTATTCATTTCCTTTTTCCTTTTTCTTATTGGTCGCCTTTATGAAGCGAATCGAAAGCACAACAGATGTTGATGGTATGACTTCAAGTATTATTACACCATTTCCTGAGTTCTTTTTTACTATTTTTCGATATTCTGTAATCACTTCTATTATTGCTGTTATCATTGCAATTTTATTTGTTTTCAACGAAGGAAAGTGAATAACAAACACAGCTGCCAATCCGGGTAGCATTTAGTTAAAGAAGGAATTTGAAATGTATGACAAATCTTCTTAAGTTTATGAGTTTGTTCTAGGAGGCCAATATGGAGTGGGTTGAAATAAAAGGTAATGACGATATCAAAGATGTTTTAGATAGGTATGGTCATTTTCACGATAGCTGTTTAAAAGAGCTGATGATGTGGACTGAAAGTTATGTAGATCATAGCAGGTCAATGCGGGTTGGGGACGGGCTTGATACTAAAATACAAATGCTTTTTCAGAGACAGTTTCTTAACCCGTCGGCAATAGAATTATTGTTTGAAGAAGTAACACATTTTCAGCTTAAGCCAAGGGCTGAAAACGATGATTCCATTATCTATGATGCTGTCCTAATGCTGAGAGAGAATACCTTTTATTGGCAAATTCCGCTGATTGACACCTAATGGCCTTAATGGAGAGGTTACATGGATTGCTGCTAAAAAGGTTAAATGGCGGGATGCAAGTGATTGGATGGGGGAGGAGAGAAGATACAAATCCGCTATTGAAGTGTAGTGTCCGGTTTTGATTAATCAAAAGGCTTTATAAGTGAAAGTTGGCGGAAGAATAAACGGAAAGCATAGCGTACTCAGGCTAATGTTTTCATAAGCAGGGATGGAACAACCGGCAACTAACAATAGATTGAATAAACTTATAACCTTCAATTAAATGAACTTAATTTTTGCAGGTGGAAATTTGAAATTCTAATAACGATTTGGATAGGGGAAAGAAATGAAAGCTATAATTCAAAATGAATTTGGTGATGCTAGTGTCCTTACTTACTCAGATGTTGATTTACCTACAATAGGTGAAAATGAAGTTTTGATAAAAGTGGCTTATACAAGTGTTAATTATGCAGATATAAAAAAACGTAAAGGAAATAAAGGAAAAGGTAGTTTTCCTTTAACGCTTGGATTGGATGTTTCGGGGACAATTGAAGAAGTATCTCCTGCATCTAAATTTTCAAAGGGAGAACGGGTTATAGCCTTCCCGAAGTCTGGTTCCTATGCAGAGTATGTTGTAGCAAATGAGCAACTAGTATTTAAAATTCCAGATAGTCTACCATTTGAACAAGCCGCATCAATGCCCACCGTTGCTATTTTATCCTATATGCTTCTACACGATATCGGTCAAGTCAAAGAAACTGATACGATTGTGATACATAGTGCAGCAGGTGGTGTAGGCTCAACGCTTGTACAATTAGCAAAATTAGCTGGTGTTCAAAAGATTATAGGAACTGTGGGTAATTTAGCTAAAGAAAATTATGTGAAAACATTAGGGGCTGATATCGTTTGTACTTACGATACATTTGTTGATAAGGTATTAAAGGAAACCCATAACTTTGGAGCTAATATTATCTTTGATTCGGTTGCTGGCGATGTATCAAGTAAGAGCTTTGAATGTTTAGGGCTGTATGGAACACTTGTTCAATTTGGCAATAGTGGTGGGAAACCTGGTACATTTAAAACAAGCGATGTCCATAGTAGTTGCAGAAACATTAAAGGTTTTAGCTTAGGGACGACGAGAAAACATTGTCCAGAGCGATTGGCACCTGTCGCTGAAAAAATTTTAGAGCTGTTTGCTTCTAAACAATTGACCCTTCCTATTGCTCAAATCTTCAATTTGCATGATGTGAAACTTGCTCACAAATTAATTGAAAGCCGTAATTATGAAGGTAAAATTTTAATCAAAGTTTAAAGAATAAAAGTTCATATTATTTTAATGGTTCAACTTCCATAAAAATAAATAAAAGAAGACCATTGGTTTTTCTTTTATTTATTTTAATAGCTAGTCCGCAGGGAGTTCTTGCCGATATTCGATAAGTCTCAACGAATAGCAATTCTTGAACATTCTGTGAATACCAGGAAAATACCACCTGATTTTAGTACCAGGTATTATGTTTGTCACTATTCAATTAACCCCATTCGCACAATAATGGAGAAGAAATAAATTGGCGATGAAATGGGGTAGTTCTTTTGAAATTTCCACAATTAAAAATCGGTCATATGACCCCCGAGTTACCCATTATACAAGGTGGGATGGGCGTAGGGATTTCGTTAAGCGGACTGGCATCCGCTGTTGCGAATGCAGGCGGGATTGGCATTATTTCAGGAACAGGCATTAGCATAGAAGAGTTAAGGCAGCATATACGAAAGGCCAGGGCATCTATCAAGGGTAAGGGCTATATTGGGGTGAATGTTCTATTTGCCATGAATGATTTCGCTGAAAAGATGAAGGCTGCCATTGAGGAAAAGGTGGATTTCATTATTTCAGGTGCCGGAATATCAAGGGATATGTACAATTGGGGCAAAGAATCTGGCACACCGGTCATTTCAATTGTGTCATCTGCAAGGCTGGCCAAAATGTCAGAAAGGCTGGGTGCTTCTGCTGTTGTCGTTGAAGGCAATGAGGCAGGAGGACATTTAGGCACCGAAAGGCCCTTATTCGATATTTTACCGGAAGTAGTGGAAGCTGTTAAAATCCCTGTCATTGCAGCTGGGGGAATCTTGACAGGAGAAGATATCGCGCATGCCGTTCGCGTAGGCGCTTCCGGTGTTCAGATGGGAACAAGGTTTGTCGCAAGTCATGAATGTGATGCACCATTATCCTTCAAAGAAAAATACGTTCATGCCAAACAGGAAGATATCGTTATGGTGAAAACCACCGTAGGATTGGAAGGCCGTGCCATTAAGAATAACTTTACTGAACAAATTTCTGACAATAAAAAGGTAAAAATAAAGAAATGCATCGATTGCCTGAAAAACTGCTCCTACCGATTTTGCACATTGGATTCCCTGTTCACATCCATGGAGGGGGACTGCGAGAATGGTCTCGTATTTGCGGGGGCAAGAGTCCATGAAATTAACGAGATTCTGCCTGTTCAGACGATTATTCATAACATCAAAAGGGAATATGAAGCTTGTGTATAATTTTATAAGGCAGTTTTGTCCCTGGACGAGACTGTCTTTTTAATTTGGTTTATGTTTCGCTGGACTTGGAGCATATGTTAACCAATTTGTTTGGGACAAGCGATGATTGTTTGCCCGCGCAATTCGTGATCCTTTTCATTCCAGCCATTCATTTTGCATAATATTCTTCTAACCATTTCTATTTCATAGTCAATTTTGGAAGCATCAACTTTATGAAACTCTTGCATATCTTTGTTCGTATAAGATAAAAAGATTATAAGGCGGGATGTTGTATGTCTGATCCATTTTTTGTGGGAGATGTTATGTTTCAAGTTGTTCCCATTTTTGTTGGCATTATTTTCATTATTGTCATTGGCGGTTTTATATTTTCCATTTTTAAAGGGATTGGACAGTGGAGAAAAAATGAGCAGTTACCAAATCTAAAAGTTCCGGCTATTGTTTCTTCAAAACGAGCAGATGTTTCCAGAAGCTCAAATATTCATCATCATGATAACCATCACCACCATTCTTCAAGTACCCACACAAGGTATTGGGTTACTTTCGAGTTCGAAAGCGGCGATCGTTTGGAGTTCCATATTTCTGGGGATAAGTATGGTTTGCTTTCAGAAGGTGATATTGGAATATTAAACTTTCAGGGGACCCGGTTTTTAGGTTTTGAGAGGAATAAGGTAAATAGAGGGGATGCTTAAGCAGAATTGGTGGAGCATATTGGTAAATCAGTTGCTTTTTAGGATACTAACATCAATGGGGATAATGAACCCCCCCCACACTGATTGAAGGTTCACTTTATACCGGGAATACTTAACTATTTACAAAAATTATCTTGGGATAATATAATGATTTAGTGTTCTATGCTTAATCTTATTTTAAGAACGGGGGACCCATTATTTACGGCGGAGTTTCCGCACGGGGTGAATCCAGTGAAATGGAAGGGCTTAACGTTTCCATAGTCCTAACCCGAAAGCTAACCTCGTCAGCGTTTAAGGAAACATAAGAGAATATGAATCAGAGTGAATTGACAATTGTCGATTTTCTTTTTTTTGAGACAGCTTTGTTTCCCTTGCCTGAGCAGCACGTTAAAACTAAACAAGAAGGTAGGGTAATTTATGAAAAGAATTAAAATAAGTTTAGCCACTCAAATTTTTATTGGCCTTGTTTTGGGTATTGTGGTTGGCGGAATTTTTTACGGTAATGAATCAGCGCAAAGTCTCTTACAGCCCTTTGGTGATGTGTTCATCCGTTTAATTAAAATGATTGTGGTTCCTATTGTATTATCCACGATTATCGTTGCTATTGCTGGTGTAGGAGATATAAAATCCGTTGGTAAGCTTGGCGGTAAATCATTGGCTTATTTTATCGGCATGACATTGGTTGCCATTGTGGTTGGGTTAGTTGCCGGGAATGTTTTTCAGCCAGGTTCCGGCCTGAATATGGACAGCCTGCAGCAAAGTGACATTTCAAATTATGTCGAAACTAATAAAGAACAGGAAGGCAAGTCGGTAGCTGATACGTTCTTACATATTGTGCCTACTAATCCGGTACAAGCCATGGTTGAAGGAGATATGCTGGCCATTATCTTCTTTGCTGTTGTATTTGGACTCGGAATCGCAGCAATCGGAGATGTAGGAAAACCGGTTCTTAGATTTTTCGAAGGTACGGCCAAGGCGATGTTCTATGTAACGAACCTGTTTATGAAATACGCGCCGATCGGGGTGTTTGCTTTAATTGGTGTTACGATTTCCAAGTATGGTTTCGCCTCATTGATTCCATTAGGCAAGCTGGCGCTTACTGTATATGGATCCATGATTTTCTTTGTTCTTGTTATTCTGGGAATCATGGCAAAAATTGTCGGGTTCAGTATCTTTAAATTATTGAAGATGATCAAAGAGGAATTAATTTTGGCCTTTTCAACAGCAAGCTCGGAGACAGTTCTTCCTAGAATTATGGACAAAATGGAGAAAGCGGGAAGTCCGAAACATATTGCTTCATTCGTTATTCCGACAGGTTACTCTTTTAACCTGGACGGATCTGTTTTATATCAGGCGATTGCCTCTTTATTTATTGCCCAGATGTTTGGGATTGAATTGAGCATCGGACAGCAAATTACGCTAATGTTAGTGTTGATGGTTACATCGAAAGGAATGGCTGGCGTACCGGGCGTATCTTTTGTTGTGCTGCTGGCGACATTCAGCACCATTGGATTGCCTGCAGAAGGACTTGCCTTTATTGCCGGCATCGACCGTATCCTTGACATGGGACGTACAGCAGTTAACGTGGTGGGGAACTCACTGGCGGCAATTGTTATTGCGAAATGGGAAGGGCAATTCAACCCTCCAGCAGAAGAAAGATATGAACAACAAGCGTCATAGTAGAATGGGAAACACTAACAAATGTATTCGTTTGTTAGTGTTTTTTTGTGTAGCCAGATAGTTGGGTTCCGACACAGGAAGGTGAAAAGGTTTGGTTTAAGTCAGAAGTTGGCTCCGGTTCTGACACAGGAAGGTGAAAATGTTGGTCAAGCCCATATAATTGTGTAAAAAGAAAATGAGTCAAATTAATTCCTTTGGTCAACAATGTTATCAGCTACGAAAAACAAGTTGGAGGAATTAATTATGACTCAATTACAGTTCAACCTAAATCTTGACAATTTAAAAGAATCCGTCATGGATTCAAACATCGACTCAGTGATAAAGGCTTCTATTGTCCTGGTATTAAATGAGTTCATGGAAAAAGAACGTGATCATCATCTGAATACATATCCTTATGAGCGAACAGCTAGCCGTCATGATTACCG
>NZ_JAMBOJ010000037.1 GCF_023715565.1 Cytobacillus firmus
TGATCGAGGAATATAACCAGCATCGTTATCAATGGGGCTTAAATAAAATGACCCCGGTGCAATACTGGGGCCATTTACTAGCCGCATAGGCGCTTTTTAAACTGTCCGTAAATCGGGGCACAGTTCACATAACAAAGGGAGGCTCTTTCTTATTATTTTTTTCGCTTTTTTGTCAATCTGCCTAATAGGAAAGCCCCTGCTGCTACACCAATCACAGTATTGGTTTTCTTAGTAAATACCTGCTTGGCCACAAGGTTTAAGTTCTGCGGCCGTTCTGCCAGGCGTCTCATGAAGTAGCCATACCAGTCATGTCCAAAAGGAACATATGTGCAGAAATTATAGCCTTCGCCAGCAAGCTTCATCTGCATATCCTTACGGAAGCCATAGAGCATTTGGAATTCAAATTTATCTTTAGGGATATTGTTAGCCCTTACAAAATCTTTTACATGATTAATTACATTATGGTCATGTGTTGCAATTGAAGTAAATTTGCCATTCACGAGATGCCACTCTATTAATTTTATAAAGTTAGCGTCAATGTCATTTTTGTCCTGATAAGCAATTTCTTCAGGCTCTTTGTAAGCACCCTTAACAATCCGCAGCCGGAAGTTCTGATATTTCTTCAGATCTTCTTCAGCACCCAGGAAATATGCCTGAATAACTGTACCGATGTTATTGTATTCTTTGGATACTTCATCCAAAATGTCAAAGGAAGGCTGCAAGCGCTTGGAGTCTTCCATATCCATGTTCACAAAAATACCATAATGACTTGCTCTTTCTACTATATCCCTGACATTTTCAAGACAGAAAGAGTAGTCAATATCAAGACCTAATTGAGAAGGCTTTAAAGAGATATGTGCATCCACCTGATTTTCATGAATGGCCTCTATCACTTCTATAATTTGTTTTTTCGCTTCTGCCGCCTCTTCCTTTTTATAGACGAATTCACCGAGGTTATCGACAGTACAAGAGATGCCATGAGCATTTAGCTCTTTTATGCTGTGAATTGCTTCATCTAGATTGGTCCCGGCAACTACATTCTGCGCGCCCAGTTTCAATCCATATTTCTTTGCGGCACTATTCAGAAATTCGTTTTGGGAAAGGCCTATAAACAGATCTTTCAACATAGAAATATCCCCTAACTCTTGTAATTTCACAATAAAATTATAGCATAGATTTTCAATAAAAATTATTTTGCGAATATTAATATTTTATCGATTCCCTATCACTATTTGGTTAAAACCTCACGGGAAATCCGGCTCAACAATGAGGATCTCCCGGGATACAAAAAAAACGCCTGGCATTAACAGCCAAGCGCTTTAAGTATGATTCCGACTGGGTTCGAACCAGCGACCTCTACCCTGTCAAGGTAGCGCTCTCCCAGCTGAGCTACGGAATCGTTATGTATATTTCCCTGTAAAGGGGACAATATAAAATATACATCTTTTAGACATAAAAGTCAATACCAATATTTCATCCAAAACTATCAGGTTAGGAACTTTGTAACCAGATTACATTCCCTTTACAAATTAGGCTTTTAAACCTTATAGGTATCTTTTTAAGATTATATGCTTTATAATCCCCACTATATGATTCTTTTGTTAGTTGAATCAAACTATACAGGGTTACGGAAGGAGAATTTTAATGAAGAAACTAATGTACCCCTTTTTACTAGTATTACTATCAGCCGTTTTAGCTGCTTGTGGAGCTGATGATGAAAGCAAGAAGGCCGATAAAAAAGAAGAAACAAAAACAGCTGAAACCGATAAGCAGGATCAGCAAAAGCAAATGGAAGAAATGCAAAAGAAAATGGATAAGCAAAAGCTTGATGAAAACAAAACAGTTGCCATTGTGAATGATCAGAAAATTCTTGGACGCGAGTATAACAGTGTGCTTACTTCATCACAAATGATGTATCAGCAAATGGGACAAGACCCTACTGCAAAAGATGCTGCAGAGAAAATTAAGAAACAGACACTTGACAGTCTAGTGGGACAGACCCTGCTTCTCCAGCAGGCTGATAAAAAAGGCTATAAAGCTTCTGATGAAGAAGTCAAAAAGCAGCTCGAAGAAACAAAAGGACAATTCAAGAATGATAAAGAATTTGAAACAGCAATGAAACAGGCTGGTCTTAATCCCGATTCATTAGAGACGGAAATTGCCAACAATATTAAATATACGAAATACATCGAAGGCGAGATTAAGCCTGAAGAAGTTACAGATGCTGAAATTCAGAAATTCTATGAAGAATACGCCAGCCAGGGTGGTGCTGAAGGACAGGAGCCCCCTAAATTGGAAGAAGTAAAGCCTCAGATCAAACAGCAGCTCGAACAGCAAAAACAGCAGGAAAAGCTTGTTAAGCATGTAGAAGAGTTGAAGAAAAGTTCAAAAATTGATATTAAGGTTTAAAAATATTTGAACAGCTCCTATATCGGGAGCTGTTTTTATGTGGAAATAGAAATTAATGGATGTAATCTTCCCCTTGAGGAATCATTTAAATGCTGTAATATGTATTGGGGAGGATCAACATGATAAAACATACTACATTCATTCAAATATTTGCAGGTTATTTAATACTCACTCTCGGTATCTCATTAATCATCTTATCCGATCTTGGTGCAGGTGCCTGGGACACTGTCTATGTTGGACTTTTTAATCAGTTCGGCCTGACCATCGGAACCTGGTCATTTTTGGTCACTGCATCCCTTATATTTTTCAATGCCTTACTTACCTGGGAAAAACCGCAGTTTAAATCATTCATTGGAACCATATTAGCGAGTATGGGGATTGATTTTTGGATGGAAATTGTTTTTAGCGACTTCACAGTTACACAATTTCCCTATCAGATATTTGCCTTCTTCACCGGCATTATTCTTCTGGGCTTCGGGGTATCAATCTATATCCGCCCGCAATTATTCAGCGGCCCAATTGACGGTTTAATGATCGCCACTGCCAAAAGGCTCAATATCAGCATTAAGTCAGCTCGTATCATTAATGAATTTCTGGCATTGGCCTTTGGCCTTCTTTTAGGCGGACCTGTAGGATTAGGTACATTAATTGTAGCCATATTTTTAGGCTATGCCATACAATATGGAACTGCTTTTCTAAATCACTTAAAAGATAAGGGATTAAAGATTATTTAAAGGCCGTTTGTTGCTATTGGTATACTATTTGCTGAGATGATCGGAGCGGAAGGTCCGAGACTACTGCGTCGAGGAGGCTCATCGCCCGCCCCGCGGAAAGCGGGCAACCTGGAGCTGAAATCAACGGACAACATTAATAGGTGAAAAACAACATGTTATACGAAAAGAACCTATTTCAAAGACTTCATTTATGGAGTCTTTTTTTATGCGAACAAATTTTCGCGTCCCTCTTGATTAAGAACGCACGTTCGTTTACAATGTAAATAAAAGTAAGGAGGGATTTCTCTATGAAAGGAATTCTTTATCGAGCTATGGAAGAGAGAAAGCCTGTGGAAATCATTTACCACTCCAAACGCAATTCATTTACACAAAGAAAAATATTAATCAAAGAACTTCGAGGCAGCACGATTTTAGCCTATTGTTTATATAGAAAACAGATGCGAATCTTTAATTTAAATCATATCATGTCCATTTTACCTGAAAAGCAGGCTCGCCAGATCAGCTAAAGACAATTCCATATATACACCAAGGCTGTATTTCACAGAAGAAGTACGGCTTTTTATTATGCCTCCTTCCCGATTATCCTGCTCCCTTTGGGGTATATATTCTCTAACTGGGATTGGACCCTAAAGTTCTGCATATTTGGGAAAGGATGGATTTTATGAAATCAAAATCATTAATCACTGGTTTGTTTGCATGCAGCCTTTTGCTGGCAGGCTGCAATCAGACTGAAGAGCAAATAGTAGAGAAGGAAGACAACAACAATCCTTCTACTGAAGAACAGCGGGCAGAAACGAAGGAAGCACCGAGAGAAAACAAAAGAATTACTGAAGAAGTTGGCTTAGGAGACACTCGGGAACTTTTTACAGGGGCTTATGGCGAAAATAAAAACAACAAGGAGATAGCACGCTTTAATGGAGACAGTATGCTGGTAGAATTTCAAACCCATCGTGCAGTTAATATGGAACTGCAATTCGAGGATATGGAAAAAGAAATGAATAATGAAGAGGTTCTTGCATTTATCGAAAAAAGGATTCCGAAAGATGCTGAGGAAGTTAACAGAGTTAAAGATGATAGCAATCACAGTGAAATCATTGAGTATAAAAGCGAACTGTTAAAGGAAACCCTTAGTGAAGAAGTCTATGAAGGAGATGAACCAGGTACCTTCACTGTCCTATTAACGAGCAGCGAAGAAAATTACGTCAGTGCCACACTTTCTATCGGCCATAGCGACCAGGGTGCCTGACTGACCAATACCAGAAGTAAAGAGGAAGGAGCTCATAGTAGCATCCTTCCTTTTTGCTATAATATTATTTTAAATTTGGTACTGCCCGGCTCCAGTCTTTAGCTTTTTTTAAGTTAAGCTGTTTGTGGCTTGGCCTGATCATCTTTTTTTATGAAAACCTGCAATGCAATCAACAGGATAAAGATACCTAAACCTACAATATCAGAAACCCCTTCAGGGTAAATAAGCAACAGCCCCCCTGCAATTCCAAGCAGTCTTTCAAGAATATTCAGCTTTCGCAGCCAGTAGCCTATTACACCGGCACCTATGGCCATCATACCTGCCAAAGCGGTGAATACTACCCAAATTAAGTAATACCAGGTGGTATCAATCATCAATAACTCCGGTGAAAGGACAAACATATATGGAATAATAAAAGCCCCGATGGCAAGCTTGGAGGCTGTTACTCCAGTCTTTATCGGATCTCCACCGGATACACCAGCCGCCGCAAATGCCGCCAGAGCAACTGGAGGTGTGACATCTGCTATAATACCGAAGTAGAAAACAAATAAGTGAGCGGATAAATCTGGTACGCCCAGTAGAATAATTGCCGGGGCGGCTATTGTTGATGTAATAACATAGTTTGCCGTTGTAGGCGAACCCATTCCAAGAATAATTGCTGCAATCATTGTCAGCATCAAAGTCGGGATTAACAGCCCGCCGGAAAGATCAAGCAGGCCATTCGCCATCTTTAATCCAAGACCTGTCTTTACAACTACCCCAACAATAATACCTGCTGCAGCTGTGGCTGCAGCAACGCCCAAAGCCGTACGTGCACCATCAACTAAAGCATCGATAGCATCTCTGAATCCAATACGTGTTTCCTTGCTGATCATACTCACTGCAACCGTAATGACAATTGACCAGAGTGCAGCTCGTATTACACTCATTCCGCTCATAAGCAGGAAGATAACTGCCAAAATAGGCAGCAGCAGATAAATCTTTTTCATTACTTCTTTACGGTTAGGCATCTCTTCATCTTTCAGACCTCTAAGTCCTACACGCTTTGCTTCGAAGTGAGTCATGATCCAGACCCCTGCAAAATACAGAAGCGCAGGAATTGCAGCAGCCTTAGCAATATCCCAATATGTAATACCGCCGCCAATAAACTCAACCATCAGGAATGCAGCAGCACCCATGATCGGTGGCATTATCTGGCCGCCGGTGGATGCAGTTGCTTCAACTGCGCCAGCGAATTCCTTCTTATAGCCAAGCTTTTTCATCATCGGGATGGTAAAAGAGCCTGATGTTACTACGTTAGCTACAGAACTTCCGCTAATTGTTCCCTGTAGTGCACTTGAGAAAATGGCCACCTTCGCCGGTCCGCCAGTTCTCTTTCCAGCGATAGAAACAGCCAAATCATTAAAATACTGCCCTACCCCGGTTTTTACAAGGAATGATCCAAATAACAAGAATAAAAATATAAATGTAGAAGATACACCTAAAGGGGTACCCAGGATTCCCTCCGTTGTAAAGAACATGGTCTGAACCAATCTCTCTAAATCCAGACCGCGGTGCGCCAAAAATGCCGGCATATATGGCCCAAAAATCGCATAGGCAAGAAAAACAACAGCAATAATGGTTATTGGAAGTCCAACCGCTCGCCTGGTCGCTTCCAATACTAAAAGCACTGCTGCTAATCCTACATAAAAATCTATTTCAGTCAAACGCCCTGCCCTCATGACTATTTCATCAATAAAAAGCGGCCAATAAGCGCCTACCGCAACACCCAGTATAGCTAAAACTATGTCGTACCAGGCAACTTTATGATTTCGGCCTCTGTCTTTTTTTCTTGCAGGGAATAATAGAAATATTAGGGCCAAAGCAAAACCTAAATGAATCGAACGCTGCAGCTGAGCTGTAAGCATCCCGAATACACCGGTATATAAATGGAACAGAGAAAATGCCAGAAGCCCCAAAAAGACAATCCAGCCCAATAATCCTCCTAATTTCCTTGTACCTGCCTCAGGATCATATTTTTCAAGTAATTTTTGCTGTTCCTCGAGAGATAATGTTTCCCCTTTATGTTCCAAGGATATTCACTCCTTTCACACCTTCGAATAAGTTTATTTTTTTTGCCTTAATTCGTACCCATGTGCCGGGTTCAATATAATTGGAAAGGACGTATTCTTTGTCTTTGAAAATTAACCTGTGATTTGCCCTCACCTTCCCCAGCCTTAAATCAAATGAAGGAAGTACCCTTTTCATATTCTTAATATAATATTTGCCATCCTTTTGCTCGAATATCTCTCCTTCTGAAGCATTCTCAGGCATGCCGATCGAAAAATCTTCATACACGAGTTCAAACAAATTAATATTGCCATCCTCAGTTATCGTATAGCTTTCTACAACATCTGAAAGGTGGATGGAATGGGTATACTTTATTTTAAAAACACTTCCTTCATTAAGCGGAAAGTAAGCAATCACATTTCCTTTGTTTTGATACTCGAAAACAACTGCCTGCTTAATGGGAATGAAAAAAATGATTGCGATGGTAATGGCTATAAGGATTACCAGGCTCAGTATTCTAATCCCCCGCTTTTGAAAACACATGGAAACTCCACCTAAAAAGTATTGACAGTTTTTACATGTCAACGCTGTTTGATATTAAAATTAATTGACCGGCGCAATAACCCTAACAGGTTTTACAGCCGGCCAAATTTCATCCTTTGATTATGTTAGTGAAACATTATTCAGCTTTAAAGCCTTTTTCGTCAAAGTACTTTTTAGCACCTGGATGCAGTTCAATTCCAGTACCTTTTACGGCATTTTCAGCCTTAATCATTTTTCCTTTGGCATGAGTAACTTTATCAAGGTTCTCAAAAATTGCTTTCGTAACATCGTAAACTACATCCTCTGAAAGGTCATTTGAAACAACAAGCATTGCCTGCACTGCCACTGTCGGCGCAGCTTCTGCAAGCTTATACGTTCCAGATGGCACTTCATCCTGTACATAGTATGGATATTTTTCAATTAATGCATCGATTTTATCCTGTTCAAGCGGGACGATTACTACATCTTCAGTTGCAGAAAGTCCTTCAACAGCACCTGTAGGAGTTCCTGCTGTAACGAATGCAGCATCAATATTGCCATCCTGGATTCCGGCAGTTGACTCATCAAAAGAAAGATCCTGCTTTTTAATGTCTGCCAATTTGATGCCATGTACCTCAAGGATCTGTTCTGCATTCGCAGCAGTTCCTGAACCAGGTGCTCCGATTGAAACTTTTTTGCCTTTTAAGTCTTCAACAGATTTAATGCCAGATTTTGCAGTAGTAACAATCTGGATCGTTTCAGGATAAAGTGTGCCGATTGCACTAACATTATCCACAGCTTCACCTTCAAACATTAACTTTCCTTCTTGCGCATATGACGCAATATCTGTTTGAGAGAAAGCAATCTCAGCATTGCCATCTTTCAGTGTATTCATGTTCTCTGCAGATGCACCTGAAACTTCAGCATTTGTATCAATGCCTGTAGCATCTGAAATAATCTCGGCAAATGATCCACCCAGCGGATAGTATGTACCTCCTGTTCCACCAGTCACAATGCTCATATATTTAGGCTTGTCTGCGCCGCCTTCTTTATCGCCGCCGCCTTCATCCTTTCCACCGCCGCAGGCTGCAAGAACCATAGAAAGCGCTAACAGCAGAGCGGTAACCAGAAACATACTTCTCTTTTTCATCCTAATTCCCCCTTTTAATTTTAGAAAATTCTCTATTATATACTACCATAAAACTAATCAGAATTGTTAAATGATACCTAATTACCTTTTCTAAAAAAAGAAATCTACTTACACCATTAAATTGCATTCTGTCTATGAATGATAATGCAAGTAAAAAGCAATTCCTATATATATATGATAAAATCATCATGTAAACTCTTACATAAAGACTAAACGGAGGATAAGACCAATATGGATTACCCTAGAGGATCAATACAGGATATTACAATTCAAAGCAAAGAACTGGGTGAAGAAGTTGAATTGCTCATTTATTTACCCGCTTCCTTTTCACCTCTATATAAATACACTGTTGTTATCGCCCAAGACGGCAAAGACTACTTCCAGCTGGGAAGAGTCGGACGGGTTGCAGATGAATTATTAGATGGAAAAGAAATCGAAAATATCATTATTGTTGGTGTTCCCTATAAAAACGTAAAGGACAGATGGAAGAAATATCATCCGGACGGTGAACAGCATAATGCATATATTCGTTTTCTTGCACATGAATTGGTTCCATACCTTGACCGTGAATTCCCTACTTACCAAATGGGAATGGGACGAGCCCTTATGGGAGATTCCCTTGCTGCCACTGTTTCCTTAATGGCGGCCCTTCAATATCCTAATACATTCGGAAGGTTAATTCTTCAATCACCGTATGTCGATAATTCTGTTACAGAAGCAGTAGAGGAATTTACGCAGCCCCACCTTCTTAATATTTATCATGTTATCGGAAAAGGTGAGACATCTGTAAAAACTACTGGTGGCGATGAGAAAGATTTTCTTACTCCAAATCGGGAACTTTCCAACTTGTTAAAGGAAAAGCAATTTCCTTACTTCTATGAAGAATTCGATGGAGATCATACTTGGACATACTGGCAGCCGGATTTAAAAAACGCGTTAAAGTATATGTTTTAACTTTGAATTGAGTAAAAAGAACTACTCTTCTCAATTAAAAAGATTCCCTAAGCTCACTGCTTTTTATCATGAAAAAAGGTATAATTATATAATGAATTTAGAAAATTGCTATAATGGTTCAACAATGTGTTTTTCATTTATTGCTTACCCTGCCAATTATTAAAAATTAAGAAACATGGAGGTTGTTGTATGAAGACTAATTACGGCATCGTTATTTTCCCGTCAAAAAAGCTGCAGGATTTGGCCAATTCTTATAGAAAGCGGTATGATCCGCATTATGCTTTAATTTCTCCGCATATAACTTTAAGATCGCGCTTCGAAGCAACTGAAGAAGAAACAAAGCAATTGACAGAAACACTAAATGAAATAGCTAAAAAACACGAACCGTTTCAAATAAACGCATCAAAAATCAGCTCATTCCAGCCAGTCAATAATGTCATTTATTTCAAAATTGAGCCTTCAGCGCAGCTCGAGGAGTTACATGTAGAGCTGAATGATCATATTAGCGGAGAGACACCTGAATATAATTTTGTCCCTCATATTACCATTGGGCAAAAACTCTCTAATGATGAGCATTCAGATGTATATGGGAGCTTAAGAATGCAGCCTGTAAATCACGAGGAGATTGTTGACCGTTTTCATCTTCTGTATCAACTGGAAAACGGATCTTGGACCGTTTATGAAACATTCAGGCTAGGAAAGGAATAGTGTAATGGAGGTTAAGGTTGTAACATCAGAACAAGAAATGCAAGATGCCTTATCAATAAGGAAACAAGTTTTTGTCGGCGAGCAAAATGTTCCCCTGGAAGAAGAGATCGATCAATTCGAGGACGAAGCAGTCCATTTTGTACTTTATAATAATGGCACTCCCGCAGGTGCCGGAAGGTTTCGCACCGTTGATGGCAATGGCAAAGTAGAAAGAATCTGCGTATTGAAGGATCACCGCAAAAGCGGATCCGGTAAAGCAATTATGGATAAAATTGAGGAACATGCTATGAAGCAAGGATTGCCTGCCTTAAAATTAAATGCCCAGACTCAAGCCATTCCTTTTTATGAAAAGCTGGGCTATCAGGTAATCTCTGAGGAATTTATGGATGCCGGAATCCCGCATCGTACAATGAAGAAGACTATTTAGCGGAAAAGCTTCTGCCAGGCGGCAGGAGCTTTTTTCGTTTTACAATAATTTTTGGCCTTTATGTAAACACTAATCAGATAAAGTATTAGGAGGAGTGGTTTGAATGGAATATTTAAATATTATAAGCGAGCTTGTGATAGGATATATTTTATTATTCATTATGGCCAAATTGTTAGGCAAGACTCAGATCACACAGATTACTCCTTTTGATTTTATCTCTGCAATCGTCTTAGGGGAACTTATCGGAAATGCATTCTACGATAAAGAAACAGGATTACCTGAAATTTTCTTGGCAGTTACTGTCTGGGGAATTCTCATCTATTTCACAGAATACATAACCCAGAAATTTAAACGCACACGGAAGATGCTTGAAGGAGAGCCCTCCATTGTTATAAAAAAGGGGAAAATCGTTTATGAAGAACTCAAAAAGAATCATCTGGACCTTAATCAGCTCCAGCATCTCCTCCGTTCAAAGGATGTCTTTTCAATCAGCGAATGTGAATATGCAATTCTTGAAACGGATGGAACAATCAGCGCATTGAAAAAACCGGCTTACGCCATCCCTTCCAATAAGGATTTAGGAGTCCCAATTAATACCGTTGAACTTCCAGTAACTTTAATTATAGATGGAGAAGTAATTTGGGATAATCTAAAGAGCATTGGCTGGGACGATACAAAGCTAATGAACGAAATTAAAAATTACGGTGCCAGAAGTATTGAAGATGTCTTATATGCAGAATGGAAAAAAGGAGAGGCTTTGCACGTGCAAACGTACTAAGCCCCTCCTTTTTCATATACATGCACTAACAAACCGACCTTTTCCTGTCAGGTCTTCATATATATCGTCTGCTTTTTTCCCAGCTGTCCGCGTTTTGTTTTCAGTCTGTTCTTGAGTATTTGATTTAGAAAACCTTCTTTGAACATCCAGGGGAAGTGTATGATGGAAAGTTTTCGGATTAGATTGTGCGGATATCCTGGCAACTGGAATTAGCCGAAAAGGGTCATACTTTGTTCCATTCTCTCTTTCTGCATACTGATTATATTGATATGAAGTCACCGGTAAAATGTAGCCCATTATAACTTCCCCTTCCGATTAGGTACTTATCTCATTATTAAGAGAATACGAAATTTTATTGAATTTTATGTACCCGTTTCCATGAATTTTTAAACAGAAAAGCACTTTAGAATCCTTAATTGGTTTGTTATGATTAAGTCTGGCTTATATTTAAGCAGAAAAATAATATTGTTAAACTCGGCAATTTATATATAATGGGGTAGTTTTAATGAAAACAGCAAAGTTACATAATAAAACTGTGAACCTGGAACAATTGAACAGAGAAAGTTTTCAGCATATTTATGAAGAAGGTAAAAAAGGAAAGCTGCACTGCCCTGATTGTGGTGCTGCTGTCCGTTTGTATTTAGGAATTCTTGATGAACCTCATTTTTATCATATTCAGAAAAACAGCAATTCGTGCAAAGATATACCTCTTAACCTGGAACCAGTCAAGATCGAGACTGCAGAATATATAGAAAGAAACGGATTTAAAATCCCTGTATCTAGATCAATAGCTACAGCTGAAGTGATTGAAGTCCAATCAGCCTTTAAAAAAGCTCAGCAAGTAAAAAATATCCCCCCTTATATCCAAGAAAACAATGTCAGTCCTAATTTCCCTGATGAATACTTAAAGTCCCTTTCAGATGCAGGCGTCTTTTTGGATCAGCAACAGGCAGCGGCAGTGTCTCACCTGGATGGGCCACTGCTTGTTCTCGCAGGTGCAGGCAGCGGCAAAACCCGTGTGCTGACAACACGGACTGCTTTTATGCTTCGCGAGAAAAATATCGATCCTAAATCAATTATGCTTGTTACCTTTACTGCTAAGGCTGCAGCTGAAATGAAGGAGCGCCTTACGCAATACCCTGGAATGGATGCCCGAAAGGTCAGGCAAATCGTTTCAGGCACTTTTCACAGCTTATTTTATCGGATACTTTCTTTTCACAATCCGGAAAAATGGGCTTCTGGCAAGCTCCTTAATAAAGAATGGCAGCGGGAACAGATTATTAAAGAATCCAGTAGAGACTTGAAGCTTGATGAAAAGGAATTTGCATTTGACCTTGCACTCCAGCAAATCAGCTTTTGGAAAAATTCTCTTATCATACCTGGAAAAGTTCACCCAAAGAATGAATGGGAGGAACAAGCAGCGATTCTTTATCAAAGGTATGAACAAATAAAAAGAAAAAAAGAATTATTTGATTTTGATGATATGCTCACAGGCTGCCATGCCTTTTTTCTAGAAGAACCAGAGGTCTTGGAACAATATCAAAATCGCTTTCATTATTTCCTTATTGATGAGTTTCAGGATATTAATAATGTTCAATATGAGCTTATGAAAATGCTGTCTGACAAAACCAAAAATGTTTGTGCAGTTGGAGACGATGACCAATCGATATATGCCTTCAGAGGGAGTGATCCCCAATATCTTTTGGATTTCGAAAAAGACTTCCCTGGTGCTAAGGTAATAACATTGAGTCAGAACTATCGCTCTGCTCATGAGATTGTTTCAGCTGCAAATCAAATCATTTCTCAGAATAAATTTAGACGTCCCAAAAGCATGAATGCTCAATTTTCCGGTGAACAGCATCCCTTTCTCTTTTTTCCCTATGACGAGGAAGAAGAAGCAACAATGATCCTGACTGATATCCAAGAAAAAATTGAAGAAGGGTATCATCCGCGGGATTTTGCAGTATTATTCCGTACCCATACCGGCAGCAGGGCTATTTTTGAACGGCTTGCCAATTCCAGCCTTCCGTTTAAATTAGATCAGGATGCTGAATCATTTTATGACCGGTTTATTGTTCGAAGCATGCTTGCTTTTTTAAAGTTATCAGTAAATGAGGATGACCAGAATTCTTTGAAAGATGCACTTCCGTCTCTGTTTATTAAGCAATCCGTCCTACAGGATATTAAGGCCGAAAGTATCTTGCAGGATTGCTCACTGCTGGAAAGCCTGAAGTTTATAAAAACAGGCTTTGCTTTCCAGGAAAGTAAATTAAAAAAAGTGATTCCAGTGGTCCGATCAATCTCAAGGCTTAGTCCCATCATTGCAATTGAAACGGTTGAAAAAGAATTGGGATTTCAGGACTTTATAAAAAAACGGGGCAATGAAGGTAATAAAATGGATAAAGGCTCTGATGATATAAAAGATTTGAAGGTCGCAGCCCGTAATTTCGAGTCACTTAAAGAATTTCTTGAGCATACTGAGCATATGAGAGCCATGAACAAAGAGATCAAGCGCCTGAGCCGAAATAATGATAATGCTATTACATTGAGCACTATCCACCGTGCAAAAGGGCTAGAATACAATGTGGTATATGTAGCTGGCGCAGTAGAAGGAAACCTGCCGCATGATCATGCACTGGAAGCTTACCGTTCAGGAGAGTCGGCGCCGCTTGAGGAAGAACGAAGATTAATGTATGTTGCCGTAACAAGGGCAAGAAGGGTCCTGTATATATCCGTGCCAGAAAAAAGGCGTGGACGGAAGGCTTATTCATCAAGGTTTCTTGCTCCCATCACAAGAGGCGGCAGGAGCAAAGGCAAAAAATAAACAGAAGACCTGGCTTTAATCCGGCCAGGCCCTTCTGTTATTTTTTATTCATCATCTGGGAAATTGTATTAAAATCAAGCTGTTTTCCATCAGCAACGATCGATTTTACAATCTTATCTTCCATCTCTTTTGAAACGGGTTTATTTGCAATTTGCGAAACTCTCTTGATGACATTTCTCACTGTTTTTTCATCTTTGAAATTTGCATTCTGCAATGAGCCGGCCAGTTCAAATACATCCTTCATATTTACGCCTGTTTTCTTTTCGAGGTTCTTAAAAAAGTTGTTATCCATCCTGCTCAATCACGCTCCTTCATTTACTCCTTTATATCTTATGAAGCTGGGCGGAAAACGTGAAATGTATTAATTATTTATCGCAGTCTAAACCAGCAGTAGTACTCCTGCTTCCTGTGGGTCTAGACCCCCACTGATTGAAGTTCACTTTATGTACATTATATGCAAAAAAGCCGACACAAAACCTGCTGCCGGTTCTGAGTCAGCTCTTTACAATCTAGTTGTAGAAACTTGCTCCAACGATAATGAGTAAAATGAAAAGGACGACGATTAAAACAAATGTATTTCCATAGCCCCCGCCATATCCGCAGCCTCCGTAGCCATAGCCCATGCCTCTCACCTCACTTGGATTTCTCCCTACACAATATGTGATATAGAACCATGATGTATGGGCAAGCTCCCATTAGAGGCTTGGTTTATTCATCAGAAATGGATAAGGGGCTTGTTCATATTCCCTATAGTGCGGTCCCTGTATATTTCCCTATAGTCATTTAGCCTTTCGGCTTGAAAATTAATGCACCGATAAAACCGAAAATAATTGCGGCTGAAATACCGGAACTGGTAACTTCGAACATTCCGGTCAATACGCCGACAAGCCCATGCTGATCTGCTTCCTGAAGGGCTCCATGGACAAGGGAATTTCCAAAGCTGGTTATCGGTATAGTCGCGCCAGCTCCTGCAAAATCTGCAAGTGGCTCATAAAGCCCTACACCGTCCAGAACAGCTCCTATTACCACTAGAAGACTTAATGTATGGCCAGGTGTCAGCTTAAAAACATCAAACATTATTTGGCCAAAAACACAGAATAAGCCTCCAATTACAAACGCCCAGAAAAACATAGGCAGCATATAAACTCCTCCTCTAAGTCATTTCGATAGAAACAGCATGGGCAATACAGGGAATACTTTCACTCTGCTGGAATGTCAAAGGGGATAATAGCGCACCTGTTGCGACCACAAGGATTCTTCTGTATGCCCCTTGCTTCATTTGATTCAATAGATGACCGTAAAGAACAGCAGCCGAGCACCCTGCACCGCTCCCTCCTGATTGGACTGGCTGATCTTCTTTATATATCATTAATCCGCAATCTTTAAATTTCTCTCTATCTATTTTCAAGCCATTATTTTGGAGCAGCTCATAAGTGGTTTCCTGGCCAATTCTTCCCAGATCCCCTGTAACAATCAGATCATAGTGCGATGGATCGAGCTGCATATCTTTAAAGTGTGCCGTAATGGTATCTGCTGCAGCTGGCGCCATTGCCCCGCCCATATTAAAAGGATCTGTCAGGCCCATGTCGATTACCTTGCCGATTGTGGCAGATGTTGTAACCGGCAAATTGGGGCCATCTGCTTTCGCGGATACCAGAGCCGCACCTGCACCAGTTACTGTCCATTGGGCTGTTGGAGGCTTTTGGCCACCGTACTCTGTGGGATATCTAAATTGCTTTTCAACAGCGGCATTATGACTGGAAGCACCTGTCAAAACGTGATCAGCCCCATGGTAATTGACAATGAACGATGCCAGAGCAAGTCCTTCCATCGAAGTTGAACAGGCTCCAAAAACTCCAAAATATGGGATTTGAATAGTTCTTGCACTTAAACTTGAGGGAGTGATTTGATTAATTAAATCTCCTGCAATATAAAACTGAACATCTTCCTTTTGAACATTTGCCTTATTTAAGGCCGTTTGCCCCGCCTCTTCCATGAGGACCCTGTGTGCTTTCTCATAAGAATCTTCTCCCATCCATAAATCATCATGGAGAACATCAAAGTCCTCTGACAGATTGCCATTTGCCTCAAAAGGCCCTCCTGAAACACCGGCTGATGCAATGACAGGGAGATTCTGAAAAACCCAGGATTGTTTTCCCTTCAGCATTAAATAACCCCCCAAATAGTTAATAGCGTCTTTATAAGGGCTACAACAAAAGCAGAAAATACGCCAAAAAGTATAACTGATCCAGCCAGCTTGAACATGTTCCCGCCTACACCCAGAACAAAGCCTTCCGTTCTATGCTCAATAGCAGCTGAAATGACAGCATTCCCAAAGCCTGTTACCGGAACGGCACTGCCTGCTCCCGCGAACTGACCTAAACGGTCATATACTCCAAAGCCTGTCAGCAGCATGGAAATAAAAATCATAGTAGCAACAGTTGGATTACCGGCTGTCTGTTCGGTGAAATTAAAGAAATAGATATAAAAATACGTTACTGCCTGTCCAACTGTACAGATAAGACCTCCCACCCAGAAAGCACGAATACAATTTTTCAGGACCGGGCGTTTAAGCTCATGCTTTTGCTCAAGTTTCTCATATTTCATCTGTTCCGGTGTTTTATTTGCCTTATTACTCATACCCATGCTCCCTTCTATGTCATTTCATTTTTAAGTTTAATGATTTTATCAAGCTTCTTTTTAGCCTCTTTGTCTGTAAACTTGGGATCCTTCATTTTTTCCTGAAGTTCTACTGCTTCTATAAAGATTTTATAGTCGCTAGAAACAATAAAGTTTTCATCCGGGTATTTTTCTTCAAGCATTTTTGTCATCTTTTTTTCAATCTTTTTCATGTGGAATCGCTGCAAATGCTTCACTTTATAAGCAACTAGTGTATCCCCATTGCTTTTAACTACAGCAACATCATAAAGTTCTTTCATTTTTTCAACGTCATACTCAATGCTTTGGACTAAATCTAAATTTTCCTTTGTATTCTTATCAATTAATACTGCAGGTGGGTGGGTCGTTTTGAGGAGTGCAAGGTCGCTGTCCGTCACTTTACCATCACCACTGCATCCAGATAATAAGATCATGGAAATAGCATTCATTATTAGGAGTCTTTTCTTCATATTAGTCCCTTCCTATGTAGAATCTTTAATTATATTGTCCTCATAATGCTTTGGATTTATGAACATTAATATCCATCCTATTTTTACCAGAAATATCCCCAAAAAAAATAGCCGGAAAACCGGCTTCAAATCTTTTATTATTTTTTTCCGCAGCCGCACCCCTTTTTCTTTTTCTTTTTCTTCTTGACCGGCTGAGGTTTTTCCATTGGCTGATCTTTATCCTTGTTAATCATTGATGAGGCCCTCCATTAACAAAAATTTTCCTCTGAATAATTTATGCGGAGCCTCAGGAGCTTGTGTTAAACAAACGCCTAAAGAATATACAAATAGATGATTCTAATCAATCAGTTTTTGCACAAGAGTTTCTAAAATAGCCGCAAGTCCGGCAACTGCTAAGATAAGCAGCACCGGGGCCGCAAAAGACGCATAAAAGTAATAGGAGGCATATAAAAATATGGAGCTCCACACACCAGTGCACCAATAACAGCTTAATAGCTCCCCAAAAAAGCTCCGGACTCTTCCTGCTCTTACTACCCAATAAACTTCTATATCGCCATTTTCATTTTTCTCTTCCACATCTTCCAAGAAAGGCCTGCGCAAAAATTCGGTAATTTTATCAAATACAATCAGTCTGGTCAACCTGAAGGAAGCAAGAGCTAAAATCAGCAGCTCCATAGGTGTTATGTCCATCTTTTTCACCTCTATTATAAAAAAATAGCCTATTTTTTGAAAAAACAAGGCGTTTGTCCGTAACCCATAGGGCACTTCGGCAATATGTTAGTAGTGTAGACCACAAGAAACAAACAAGGAGGAAAACAAAAATGGGTTGTGGAAAAAAAGACGACTTCAAAGGCAAAAGCTGTGTATGTGAAGTACTTCGTGCTATAAAAGATATTCAAGATAATGCAGATGATACGTGCGAATGCCCTTCAAACTGTTTCCTGGAGCCGCTTGGAGCGATTTCACCTTCAAACAGAAAGCGCCATAAGCGCCCGGATACACGAGTATTCACACTAAAAACAGCAGATGGGTCACCATTCCATGCATTCTTTACAGGAAATGACTGTGCTTGTGTATCAATCTTCTTTAGAGTAGAAGAAGTATTTGATAACTGCTGTGCAGTGCTTCGTGTTCTTGAGCCAATTAACAGAAAACCTGGTCCGGACACAACAGTAAACCTTGTTGATGACTGCTGCATCGACTTGAAAAAGGTTTGTGAAGTTGACTACTTCCGCAGTACAAATGATTGCGTAACAGTTGATTTAACATGCTTCTGCGCTGTTCAGTGTATTGCAGATGTTGACCTGGATATTTGCGAAGACTAAATAAAAGAAGCCAGCCGAACATTCGGCTGGCTATTTTTTGCCGGCCTGCTGATCTCATGTTATCTTCTTAAGCCGATCATTTTGACTGCATTTAATGATTGTAGATTTAATTTCTCAATTCGTTCATCAAATAACTTTATTTCAATCCAATCTTCATGTTTTGAAACCAAAAAACCCCTTATGGCCTTTTCCCCTGTTTCAAAAATGCATGGTATGGGCGGAAGCTGTTTTGGAAAATCAATTAAATAATCCAGGCGTTCAAGTGTGTTCATTTCCTTAAAACTTTTTACACGATTGAAAGATGGTTTCCTTTTTTCAGTCGTAAAAGCATAGGATGCACCTTTTTTCTCCTCTCTCCCGGATTCAAACTCTTCAATAACTTCCTGCACCTCTATTTGCCCTGCGGTATTTTCGATTTTTTCTTCCGGAGCTTTTTGTACCTCTTTAGGGACTGCAGAATCAAGCACGTTTTCATTTTGTTTTCGTTCCTTTTCTGCTTTTCTGCTGGAATAGATCGTTTGCATCCTGTTTTCAGGAATTTGAAAATTCGGCTGTTGTATATAGAATAAGGGTTCTTTTTCTCTTTTTTCAGTCACTATGCACACCTCCTCAATCAATATGGTTCGTCGTATTATATGTATGCAGAAAGTGGGCTTTCGTTTCTGATGAAATAAAAAAAGCCCGCTCACATCGGAGCGGACAAATTCTATTAAAGGATATGGTAACCGGAATCAACGTGAATATTTTCACCTGTTATTCCTCTGGACAGGCTGCTGAATAAAAATAAAGCAGTATCTCCTACTTCTTCAGGAGTCGTGGTTTTGCGGAGCGGTGCTTTTTCTTCAATTTCTTTAAGGATAGCATTAAATTCGCTTATTCCTTTAGCAGAAAGAGTCCTGATTGGGCCGGCTGAAATGGAATTAACCCGAATTCCATCTTTCCCAAGGTCATTAGCCAAATATTTGACACTTGCATCAAGGGAAGCCTTTGCTACACCCATAACATTATAATTCTTCACAACCTTTTCTCCGCCAAGGTATGTGAGAGTGACAATACTTCCGCCTTCTGCCATTAATCCTCTCGCTTCCTTTGCAACGGCAGTCAAGGAATAAGAGCTTATATTATGAGCCAACAGGAATCCGTCTCTAGTTGTGTTCAGGTACTCTCCCTGAAGTTCTTCCTTATGGGCAAAGGCGATGCAATGGGCAATCCCATGAATTTCGCCAGCTTCTTCTTTAATTGTGCTGAAACATTTAGCAATGTCCTCATCACTTGTTACATCACACGGAAGCACTAATGAATGTGCATCCTCCAATGATTCAGCCAATTCACGAACACTTTTCTCCAGTCTTTCTCCCGCATATGTAAAGATTAAACGGGCACCGGCATCATGAAGGGATTTGGCTATTCCCCATGCAATGCTTCTTTTATTAGCTACACCCATTACGACGAATGTTTTTCCATTTAAAGAAAGAGTCATTATTAAATCCCCCTGAGTTATTATCACATGTTATTAGTACCTAGTACTAATTGTACATCAATTTTGCGCAAAAGAAAAGCCGAAAAAAATCCTGTTGTCTTTTGAAGGATTTTTTTCGGCAGGTTGAAGTCACTCAGACCCTAACACCATTCACAAAATTCAAGTTCCCGTTTTAATTCATCAACATATTCCTTAGATCCAGTAACAATCAAGCGGTCATTGACATGCAGTTCAGTATCTCCGTGAGGAACAATGGAATCCTTCCCTCTAAATATCCGGACGAAAATCACATCCCCTGTAAACGGGAATCTCCGAAGCATCATGCCTTCAAACTGCTCATTCTTTAATCGAATTTCATATAGAGCCGTCTCCTGGTTCGTTAATATGTTCACCACGCTTGGTGACTCGATTAATGCACGAAGCAGAGCCTTAGAGGAAAGAATAGTTGAAAACAATTCAATGTTATGCTCCCGAAGCGTTTCTTCCATATCAGGGCTTTCCATCCGGCAAATAACCCGGTCCACTCCCTTATCTTTAAAAGCAATGGATAATGTAGCATTTGTCTCTTCATCTCCTGTGGAGATTACAACAATATCCGATTCAAAAGCCTCTGTGCCTTCGAAATTCTCAATATCAAAATCATTCACTTCAATGATATCGAACAACGAGTCCGCTATCTGCTTTTCCGCCTTTTCCTGCTTCTTATGATATAAAGACGGCTCGTAAAGGGATGACTTAAGCTCATTATAGATAGGCATAGTCATTTGGTTTGCACCAATAAAGGATACTTTAAGCTTCTTCTCCTCAGCAGTTTCCTGAGGAAATAGCTTTTTAAAGACAACAGGTGTGAATATACTTGTTATGACAGCAACTAAAATTAATGTGCCGCTCATTTCGGCAGTTATAACACCCATTCTTTCGCCTATTGTTGCTGCAGCGATAACAAGGGAAAGAGTTGATGTCAACAAGAAACCTGAGGCAATAACCGTCTTAATGTCATACCATCTTTTCAAGATATAAATCGGTATAAGCTTTGACAGCAGCAGAGCAATCAGCAGCAATGGTATAAGCATAAGCATCTTCGGATCTCCGAACAAAGTCCATACGTCCAGCCCAACCCCAACCATTACAAAGAAAATCGGTATAAGGAACCCGTAGCCAAAAGAATCCAGCTTATGGATCATTTCCTGATTTGGCGCCAGCAGCGATACAAGAACCCCGGCAAGGAATGCACCCAGTATATTCTCAGCCCCGACTGTTTCTGATAATGCCACAAGGAAAATAATTAGTGCAAATACTGCTCGTGTTCCAATCTGAACGGTCCCTGTCGACATCGCCTCAAGAAAATTAAGGTTCTTAAATCTTCTTCCGAGGAAATACAGCAATACGCCTACACCAAATAAGATGAGAAGGAGCCATGTATTTCCTCCGCCTTTGTCATTTAGAGATACAAATACCGCCAGTAAGATCATTGTTGCCAAATCTGCAATAACTGCGATTAAAAGAATAATTTGGCCAATCCCTGTTTTCATCAAGTGTGCTTCCTTAAGAGTCGGAACTACAACTCCCAAAGAGATGGTGGAAATAATTAGAGTCATTAAAAAGGCATTATCAATGAATCCTGCCCAGACAAATAAATACGATAGTCCTAATGATACAAAGAATATTCCTATAAAAACAATTGAAGAAACTGCAAATGAATTTGGCTCGAGTTTACCGCTCGGCAGCTTTTCTCTTTTCTTTGAAGAAGAAAAAGCTGTAAAGTCAATCTCAAGTCCGCTCAGGAACATTAAAAATATAAATCCAAGTGTTGAAAGAGTTTCAAGCCACATATCCTCATGGACGATATCAAAGCCGCTTTTTCCGATAATTAAACCAATAAGAATTTCTGCCACCACTACCGGAATAAAATTAATTTTCAGCCGGTGCAGTAATATTGGTGTTAGAAAAGCAGCTATAATAACAATGACAAGAGATGCAACAGATGCCCCATGTTCCATAAAATAACCCCCTTAACCTGTTAAATAACTCATAAATAATGTCGCCATTCCAAAATAAATTAAAATACTGATTAGATCATTGATGGTTGTAATAAATGGACCTGACGCTACAGCCGGATCAATTTTCATCCTGTGCATTATTAAAGGGATCAGGGCTCCTGCAAGGGTGGCTACGATCAATGTAAACAATATTGAAACGCCAACTAAAACGCCCAGAAAAAAATTCCCTTTCCAGAAGTAAACAATGAATGTAACAAGAATACCGCAAATGCTGCCGTTAATTAAGCCGGTTCCTGCTTCCCTTATCACCAGTTTCCATTTGCTTTCTTTCTCAAGGTCTCCTGTAGCAATTCCCCGGACAGCAACGGCCAATGCCTGTGTCCCGGTATTTCCAGCCATCCCTGCAATAAGAGGGATGAAAACAGCCAGTATGGCCACCTTATCCAATGTTTTCTCAAACCTTCCGATCAGGCTTGCAGTTAACATACCCAAAAACAGCAGGATAATAAGCCATGGAAGCCTTTTTCGCGCAGCAGAAACCGGATTCCGGTCAATATGATCCATATCCGATACAGCAGCTAATTTGGAGTAATCATCAGATGCCTCTTCTTCCATGACATCCATAACATCATCAACGGTTATAATGCCCAGCAAGTGATTTTGAAAATCGACAACCGGAACAGCCAGGAAGTTATAATCCTTAATTTTTCTTGCAACTTCTTCCTGGTCTTCACCCACAGATACGGAAACTACTCTGTCATTGGTGATTTCTGAAATCATCGTGTCATCATCACTTACTATTAAATCCCTTAATGAAATGACGCCTATAAGTTTTTTTTCGTCATTTACAACGTACACATAATAAATGGTTTCGGCCCTAGGCGCTTCATTCTTTAAAATATACATAGCAGAACGAACCGTCTGAATGGCTGATAGAGAGACAAATTCGGTTGTCATAATACTTCCTGCTGTATATTCTTCGTAATGAAGTAAATCCTTAATTTCTTTTGCCGACTCATCATCCATAATGGTTAAATAGCTGACAACCTGGTCTTTATCCAGTTCGTTTAAAACATCGACGGCATCATCGGCATACATTTCTGAAAGCATATCTGCTGCATAATGGGGATTCATCTCAGCAAGAACGTCTTTATAATCTTCTTCTTCAATTTCCAGATTTTCAAAAAGAGCGGCCATTTCTTCCGGAGATAGATAAAGATAAATTTTCGCACGAATGTCTTCATCCAGATCTTTAAAAAATGAAGCCTGATCATATGGGTGCATATCAAGAAATTCATTTCTGAAGATATCAATTTCTTCATTTTGTAAAGATTGGATTAAAAGACTGGCATTGATGTGGGAACCTGATTTTTCCTCTGTATGACCTTCCATATCAGTTAACCTCCTCTCATTCCATTAAGCCATCCATACTCTGTTGGATAACAGGAAAATGTACTTCCCTATACTAGCAAAACTTTGTTTTTTTGTCGTCTCTGAGCAATTTGTAAATTTAATTTCCCCATTCCCCGGACTTTACAATCGTCATGGCTTTATATGCTGCTAAAAAATAATGAGTTATGATAATTATTATGAAAATTGATATGATAACAGTAGAACTTTAAAGGGAGCTTTAAAATGAAACTAGATATTATCGGTGATATCCACGGCTGCTTTGCTGAATTTAAAGAGTTGACTTTAAAACTGGACTATAGCTGGAAAAATGGATTTCCTGTTCATCCAAGCGGCAGAAAACTTGCATTTGTGGGAGACCTTACTGACAGAGGCCCACAGTCCCTTGCAGTCATTGATGCAGTGTATAACCTTGCAGCAAACAACTTGGGATACTATGTCCCGGGCAACCATTGCAATAAACTTTACCGCTTCTTTTTAGGGAATAAAGTGCAAATTACACATGGACTTGAAACGACTGTCGCTGAATTTGAGCAGCTGTCTCCCAAAGCACAAAATGAGGTCAGACAGAAATTTATAGAGTTATATGAAAACGCACCTCTATACCGTGTAATCGATAATAACAACCTGGTTATAGCCCATGCTGGTATTAAGGAAGACTATATTGGGAAACATTCTTCAAAAGTAAAAACCTTTGTTCTGTATGGTGATATTACAGGAGAAAAAAATCCTGACGGCACACCTGTAAGACGTGATTGGGCAAGCGAGTATCAGGGTGATGCTGTAATCGTCTATGGCCATACTCCCATTAAGGAAGTAAAGAGCGTAAATAACACATATAATATTGATACTGGTGCTGTATTTGGCAATAAATTAACCGCGCTTAGATATCCGGAAATGCAATTTCAATCTGTCCAGTCACGCATGCCTTATGCGGAAGAGAAATTCAGGAAGATGTGACTAAAAAAGGCCGGCAAAGGCCGGCTTTTATAAAAGGCAATTCATGTCTTCAGGAAGCTGTTGTTCAAATTTAAGGGTTTCGTGCAGGATTGGATGTTCGAAGGAAAGGCTACAGCAGTGCAGTGCCTGCCTCTTGATGAATTGTCTTGTTCCACCATATAATTCGTCACCTGCAAGGGGGTAACCAAGCCAGGCCAAATGAACTCTTATCTGATGAGTTCTGCCCGTATCAAGTTTCAGTTTTAGATGCGTAAATTCATTATTCCGGCTGATGACCTGATAATGTGTACATGCGTATTGACCATCCTCACTGACTTCCCGCTCAATGATACTGTCTTTCTTTCGCGCAATCGGCTGTTCTATTGTTCCCGCATCCGGGCAGATTGAGCCTCCAGCAAAGGCGTCATACATGCGATGGATTTTTCGTGAGCGCTGCTGTTCGCTAAACAAATGATGTACATGCCTGTTTTTAGCAATCAGAACCAGGCCAGACGTGTCTCTGTCCAGACGTGTCACAATATGGGCTGCAGCCTTTAAACCGATCCGCTTATAATATCCTATCAGCCGATTAGCCAGGCTTCCGGAAGGATGTTCTCTCGACGGAATAGTGTTCATACCTGCCGGTTTGTTTACTACAAGAAGATAATCATCTTCATAAAGAATATCCAGGGGCAAGTCTTCCCCCTTCATGCCTGCACTTGGAACTTCTTCAGGGAAACCAACCTGAAGAACATCACCTTCTCTTAACACATAGCGGACATTGACTTCCTGATTATTCACCTGAATAAATCCGCCGGCAAATTTTATATCTGTCAGGGCAGTTTTAGAAATATGATTGTCTTTTAAAAATTCTCTGATTAACAAGCCCGCATCCCGGGCTGTAATTTTCCATTGTAATTCAAAATGCGCCATGAGCTGTAGGCTCCTGTTCTGTCAGATGATGACTTTTCTTCAATCAGCAACAAACGAATCGTGGACCCTTTTCCAGAATGGAAATGGCCTGAACCTCGCAAAGCGGATCTTTTCATCTGCCACTCTGAATTGAATTGATTTTACATCTTTATGAAGAAGTGTCAAATGATCAATAGTAATTTGAAAATCCGGTTCATTCACCGGCTTCAGCATACATGTATGGTGAGCCGGCAATACGAGAGGCGAGCCCACTGTACGGAATACCTTATTATTAATGGAAGCCATTTCAGCAAGCTGGATGGCAGGCAAAGATGGGTGCAGAATTGCCCCTCCAAGCGCTTTGTTATATGCTGTGCTTCCTGATGGTGTAGAAACACACAGGCCATCTCCACGGAACCGTTCAAAATGCTGTCCTCGAATTTCCACATCCATAACTAAAGTACCTTCAACAGCCTTGACCGTAGATTCATTTAATGCAAGATAACGGGTCTCTTTACCGCCATGCTGGTAGCGGATAATCACTTCAAGGAGCGGATATTCAATTACCTGATACGGGGTTTTTGCAATTGCAATGACAAGCTTTTCGATTTCCTCCGGAACCCAGTCTGCATAAAAGCCAAGATGGCCTGTGTGTATTCCTACAAAGGCTGTCTTATCCAGGCGGCTGCTGTATCGGTGAAAGGCATAGAGTAAAGTGCCATCCCCGCCTACCGATATGACTATATCAGGCTCTTCTTCATCATATGTAAGCTCGAAATCCAATAAATAGGTTCTCATTTTGTGCATGAGTGTATTAGATTTTGAATCTCCTTTTGAGGTAATGGCAAATTTCATCTTATCCAAGCTCCTCTTTTATACTGTTAGTTTTCTCCCTTTTGCTGTTTTTCTTTTTTTCTTGTAAAGAATGCCTGGGCATCCTGGATTTCACCGCGAATGAGTGACATTTCTTCATCCAGCCTAAAAGCAGCCTCTGCCGCCCTCTGGAGCCGCATCTGAATATCTTCAGGGAATTGGCCCTTATATTTATAATTCAGGGAGTGTTCCACCGTGGCCCAGAAGTTCATAGCAAGAGTTCTGATCTGAATCTCTGCGAGGATTTTCTTTTCTCCATTGATAGTCTGTACAGGATAGCGGATCACGACATGGTATGAGCGGTAACCGCTTGCTTTTTTATGAGATATATAATCTCTTTCTTCTACGATTTCAAAGTCATTTCTTTGTCTTAATAGTTCAACCACTCTCTTAATATCATCAACAAATTGGCACATCATTCTTACACCGGCAATATCCTGCATTTCTGATTCCAATCTGTCGAGTGGAATGGCTTTTTGATTTGCTTTATCCAGAATGCTGGCAATTGGCTTTACCCTTCCGGTAACAAATTCAATCGGAGAATGGGAAGAATCCATTTCAAATTGACTTCTCATGCCTTTTAGCTTAATTTTCAACTCTTCTACCGCCTGCTTATATGGCGCCAAAAATAAGTCCCAATGCTTCACCTGCAACACCACCAAATATCCGAAATAAAAAAGACGGCAACTGCACCTGCTCGCAGGTGCTTACATGCTCCTGTAAATCAGCAAATAAATCTCTGTACAAATACATAGCGTATCTCTATATCCGAGTATTAAGCCGCTTAAACATTTAACTGGAATACATTCTCGACTTTTTCTACCATTTCATCTCCATAATTGCTGTTCCCGCGGATATTTTCTATTAAGTCTCCTAATTCCTCATGAAATCCTGCAAGCTCAAGGCGAGCTTGATTAGTGTCAGAAGCATAAACCGGCAGACGGCCATCAAGTGCCTTTTTTAATTCCGGCCAGACTGTTTCCGGAAGGGAGATATATGTATAGTCATCGTTTTTCTCTGCTATATAAATAAATGAAAGATTATCGGAATCAGCTAATACTTGCTGCATAGCGGTTAAGCCTGAAACGGTCCTAGACTCTATTCCCAAGATTAATTCATTTCCTACCCATTCTGCATTTACAATTGTAAGTTTCTGTTTCATTTTTCTACCTCCATTGTCATTAACTATTCTATCGCAGATTTTATGGACAGTAAAACCCCAGCTGCAATTTTTAAAGCCGCAGGAACCAAACTCCCCTGAATGAATTTATCACAAACTTAAAAAACTCTTCAAAGGATTGAAGTCCATGCTTAATAAGGAGATAATACAGATAATTTCTTATAGCTGAGGTGTGAAGCTTGTCTAATAAAAATATTGAAATCGAATTTAAAAACATGATCACCAGAGATGAATTTACCGCTTTAATGAATTTTTTCAATATAAGAAGTGAAGATTTTTCCGAACAGGAGAATCATTATTTTGATACACCTGATTTTTTCTTGAAGGAACAAGGAAGTGCCTTAAGGATCAGGCAAAAAAACGGCTCGTTTGAATTGACTCTAAAACAGCCCCACCCTGATGGGCTGCTGGAGACTAATGAAGATCTTTCTGAATCTGAAGCAGCAGAGATGATTCAGACAGGGAAAATCCCTACGGAACAGATTAAAGAATCCTTAGAAGAGCTTGGCATAAAGACAGATACCCTTCAATACTATGGCACTCTCACAACAAAACGTGCAGAAAAAGAATACAATAAAGGGTTGGCTGTTCTTGATCACAGCAGATATTTAAATAAGGAAGATTTCGAATTAGAATTTGAAGTAGATGATCGGAAAGAAGGACAAATGGTTTTTCTTAATTTACTTCAGCAACTTAACATTCCTGTCAGGAAGACCGAAAATAAAATTAAGAGGTTTTATAACGAAAAATACAGACAGCAATAGGCTAATAGAAACTGAGCCTTTTGCCAAGGAGCAATACAATGAACATAGATCAACTAAAACTATTGATGGAACTGCAGGCACTGCAAGGCTTCAATAACTCTAAACAAACAAATACTTCTAACCCTCTGTTTCAAGAGCTGCTTGCAGGGATAGTTTCGGAAAACACTGATTCATCACTTCAAACCACCGGCGGACTAGGCTCAATTGCGTCTTTAAAGGCTTATGTTAGTGCTTTACAAACCGCATCTCCTGCAGCGGCTTCTCTACCGCCAGTTAAGCTAACCAAGTTAGCCGAATCCTCAAAAAGTGATTTTGATGATCTGATTCAAAAAGCATCAGATCAGTTTAATGTGCCTGTAAATCTGATTAAGTCAGTCATTAAGCAGGAATCAAATTTTAATCCGAATGCCGTCAGTCATGCAGGTGCTTCCGGCTTGATGCAGCTAATGCCGGAAACAGCCAGGGGGCTTGGTGTTAATAATATCTTCGACCCTGCAGAAAACATTTTTGCAGGAGTCAAATATTTACGGCAAATGATGGACAGATATGGTGATAATGTAGAACTTGCACTGGCAGCCTATAATGCCGGACCTGGAAATGTAGATAAATACAAGGGGATACCGCCTTTTAAAGAAACCCTAAATTACATAAAAAAAGTTACCACTTCATTTATGGCTTAAGCTTCAGAACGGCCGCCCGATATACCGGGCGGCTTTTTTATGTTTTTTCACCAAATGTTCCGGATTGACATCATCGGCTTAATCCATACTAAAAAAATAAGCTTGCAAAGGAGACGTTAAAGGGTACAGTAAGCTATTTGTTTGAGATATAAACCCCTCATTGATAAAATATAAAGAGATTACAGCAATTGATATTAAATAGGTAGTTTTTTTACAATGATTAACTCATAAAAAGGAGTTTTAAATATGGCCGAGAAAATGCACACTCCCTTCGACGCTATTGGTGAGGAAAAGCTTCACCAGCTAATTGACGCTTTTTACCTGCGCGTAGGACAACATCCTGATCTCGTTCCTATTTTTCCAGATGACCTGACAGAGACAGCCAGAAAACAAAAACAATTTATGACTCAGTATTTAGGAGGACCTCCTTTATATACTTCAGAACATGGCCATCCTATGCTTCGTGCGCGGCACATTCCTTTTCCTATAACAGAATCCCGGGCAAAGGCCTGGCTTTCATGCATGAATGAAGCGATGGACCATATCGGGCTGGATGGACAATTGAGGGAAGACTTTTTCTCCAGGCTTGTGCTTACTGCTCAGCATATGATCAATACACCTGAGACCGGAGTGAAAGGTGATAGCCCGTGAATATGCCAGAATCCAATGAAATCAAGTTCACGTCACCACATTGCTATGGCAGTGAAAAAAAACCCATAGAAGTCTACATGTTTGTTGACCCACTTTGCCCTGAATGCTGGGCACTGGAGCCAACCTTAAAAAAACTTCTGATTGAATATGGCCGCTATTTCTCTATAAAGCATGTATTAAGCGGCAGGCTGGCAACTTTAAATATGGGGAAAAGACAAAACTACGAAAACATTGCGGATTTGTGGGAAAAGACAGCAAGCCGTTCTGGAATGTCATGTGATGGAAACCTCTGGTTCGAGAATCCTATTTCTTCCCCACATTTGGCTTCAGTTGCAATTAAAGCGGCTGAATTACAGGGGAGAAAAGCTGGCATCAGATTTTTACGCAAGCTCCAGGAAGTTTTATTTCTTGAAAAGCAGAATGTGTCAAATTTTGAGGTTCTAAAGGATTGTGCTAAGGAAGTCGGTCTTGATGTAGTAGAATTTGTTTCTGATATTCACTCGGATAGTGCAGCCAAAGCTTTTCAATGTGATTTAAAAATAACTTCTGAAATGGATGTTCAAGAAATACCAACACTTGTCTTTTTCAATGAAAACATAGAAGAGGAAGGCATCAAAGTAACCGGGTATTATCCTTATGAAATTTATGAACAGATTTTGGAAGAAATGCTGCCTGCTAAACCTGAGCGTGCTCCTCTTCCTCCTCTGGAATATTTCTTGAAATATTTTAAGCTGGTGGCAAGTAAGGAGATAGCCGTAGTATACGATATGACAGACAGTGAAGTGAACAAGGAAATGAAAAAGCTTCAGTTAAAGCAAATCGCTGAATATGTACCTGCTAAATACGGTAATTTCTGGAGATATTCCGGGTAAGCTCAAAGCTGTGCAGACTGCACAGCTTTATTTTTTCATGAAAAAACCATGCAGTCCTATGCACGGCTCTTTCACAGTTTATTTTTTTACGAACAAAGGGGATGGGAGAAATTTCTCACGTCCAAACAAAAGGGGTAAATGCTTGCATGTGATCAACTTCACATCTGTACTATATCATGAAGAAAATGAACAAGGCAATTAGTTTGTGCTCCTTTTCACAATATTGTCAAAATCATGTCATGACACTCTGGACAACCGCATAAAATAGTTGTAACAATGCCCCAGGAGGAGACTGCAATATGAAAAAGCTGCCTGTATTTCTGATGCTGATGCTCATTTTAGTCTCCTTTATTTTGAATATTTTTGGCCTTATGAAACTTATCCCCCTTTTCATCACGTCGCCTATTCTCTTTATTTCACTTCTGATCTTATGTTTATATTTGAATGACCGAAGGAGATTTAAGGGGTTTTGAACATCAAAAAAGGTGCCTGGCAATTTAGCCTGGCACCTTTCCTGTTAAGAAAGCAATTTTTCCATTTCATTAAGCTTTTCTTCAAATACTTTGCAGGCATCTTCAATCGGCTTGCTGCTCGTCATATCTACACCGGCTTTCTTCAGCACTTCAATTGGGTAGTCCGAGCTCCCGGATTTCAGGAACTCAATATATCTGTCAACTGCAGGCTGGCCTTCCTGGAGGATTTGCTTGCTTAATGCCGTAGCCGCACTGAAGCCTGTGGCATATTGATAAACATAATAATTATAGTAGAAATGCGGGATTCTGGACCATTCCAGGCCGATTTCCTCATCAATTATGATATCTTCATCCCCAAAATACTTCTTATTAAGTTCATAATATTCTTTAGTCAATGAATCAGCAGTAAGGGCTTCATTGTTTTGCGCCTTTTGGTGAATTAGATGTTCAAATTCTGCAAACATGGTCTGACGGAAAACAGTGCCTCTAAAGCCTTCAAGATAGTGGTTCAGCAAATACAGCCGCTTCTTATCATCATCAATTGTTTTTAGCAGATAATTGTTTAAAAGGGCTTCATTACAAGTAGAGGCAACCTCTGCAACAAAAATTGAATAGTTTCCATAAGGGTATGGCTGATGCTTTCTTGTGTAATAGCTGTGAACCGAATGCCCAAATTCATGAGCAAGAGTAAATAAGTTGTTCACATTATCCTGCCAGTTCATTAGTATATAAGGGTTTGTGCCATATGTTCCCGAAGAATAAGCTCCGCTCCTTTTGCCTTTATTCTCATGAACATCCACCCATCTATTTTCAAAACCCTCTTTTAAAATATTTAAATAGTCTTCACCAAGCGGCTTTAATCCTTTTAGAATCATATCTTTTGCTTCATTATAAGGTATCTCCATTTTTACTTCTTTTACTAAAGGAGTGTAGAGATCGTACATATGAAGCTCCTCAACCCCAAGAACCTTCTTGCGGAGTTTGACATAGCGATGCAGCAAATGCAGGTTATCGTTAATAGTATTGACCAGATTTTCATAAACACTTTCAGGAATATTGTCCGCAGAAAGGGCAGCATGGCGTGCGGAATCATAATTCCTGATCTTTGCGTTGAAATTATCTTTCTTTACATTTCCACTTAGAGTACTTGCAAATGTATTGCGAAACTTCCCATAAGTTTCATATACAGCTTTGAAGGCATCATGCCGGACACGCTGCTCATCACTTTCAAGAAAACGGATGAATCGTCCGTGAGTAATTTCAACTTCTTCCCCATTTTCATCTTTAATGGACGGAAATTCCAAATCAGCATTATTCAGCATGCCAAAGGTATTATTGGAAGCCCCAAGCACCTCGGAAGCCTGAGCCAGCAGGGATTCCTGCTCAGCAGATAATACATGAGGCCTTTGAAGATTAATTTCCTCCAGCGAATGTTTATATAATTGCAGCTCGGTTTTTTCCTTCAAAAAGCCTGCAATCTTCTCTTCATCTTCAGCGAGCAGCTCAGGAACAATATAGGCAAGCGCACTAGCAGCTTCAGAATACAAGTTCTTAATTTTGTCATCCATTCCCTGATAAAATGAATTTGTTGTATCCTGGTCATAACGCATATGGGCATATGTATAAAGCTTCCCAAGGCGCGAAAGTAAATGATCCTGGAACTGAAGAGCTGAATATAATGTTTCAGCACTTTCCCCGAGCCTCCCCTGATACTTACCTGCATCAGGAATCAGCTTCTGTACCTCACTGTATTCCTTGTTCCATTCATCATCAGAAGAGAATATATCCTCCAAACGCCAAGTATCTTCAGGTGAAATCTCATTCCTTGCCGGCAGTTTCTTTACAGTTGTTTCATTAGTCATACATTCATCCTCCATTCAAAAGTCCCATTACACTATCTTCTCTTTGAAGAAAAAAATTCCTGCTTTTTTAAAGAGCAAAAGTGGAAGTCTTTGATTATTTTATGTTAAATAATATTTTTCATTTATTTTCCTTGCAAATTTCTTTGAATGATGCCTCTATAAAAATCGTCCTCTATCTGGATTAAATGGGAGTAATGATCAGGCTCACCGGTTATTTCTGTTTTTTTATATAAACCTTTTTCTACTTGTTTAACAATGTTTAAGTTGATTAGGACATTAAGATATTCTTTAATCGCATGGATTTCGGAGCCTGTTTGAACGAGTGGGATTGACCTTATTTTGATATCGTTATACTTTACCCTGTTGCGAAAGGCTCCAATCACCTGCTGAAGCGAGAAGTGCCCCTCTATGCCGATAATATCCATAAACAAATAACTCTGCCACTGTATAGGTGAGGTTTCTATATATGGAGAATAACGTACAGGAAGGCCAATTTCAGGCGGGAGAAATGCAGGAGCAATTGAGCGGGAGTATAAATCCCGAAGAAAGTTATTTCTAATAGCACTGCTATTTTGTGAAAGGGAATTCTTTATTTTCCGAACTTCTCTTTTCCATTCTTCTAAATAAAAATCATCTTTAAAATATGGATTAAATAATATAGATGGATTTGCCTGGAAGATTGGTTTTACATCATAGTGCGCGAAGGCATTTCTGACTGTAAGGGGGTGGATATGGTGGATATTAATAAAAGACTTTGTAGTGGGGCAAAAAGATAAGATTACCCAATGACCTGAAGCTGCTTGCCGAAGAAATAGGTATTGAAAACCAGATAAAGTTATTTTTGTTTTTCCCGTACGCTTAATACTTTTCCCTGCCAGTATCCAAATTGGAACGATATCTGACTTAAGATAGGCTTCTGTCCGCTTTACAAATAACTCCTCCGAAATACTTGAACATTGATATTCAAGAGCATAATGAACACCTTCATAATGGACACTAATATCGGGCCGCTGTGAAATTTCCGGATAATATGGTTCCAGAATTGGATTTAGACCTTTTTTCTTTAGCCATTGAAACAATAGCACCTTTCCGGACATATGGTATTCTGATTCCCTTTCATACCTTTGCTGACATTCAGAACCCTTACTGTGGCTAAAATGCGGGATTCTTTTCTTACCGATTTTCATGATCACTTTCTCTTTGCATTCCGGGCAGTAAAAGTTGTGATTTTCCCTGTACTGCTGTAGAACTGGGATGCTGTGTGAACCTATAAGGCTTATTCGCACTCCATTAACTGTTGAGGCAACTAACAAATGATCATCTCCTTCCTCCTTAATTGTTCTATTATTAATGGCTAATTTCCTTTTTATCTGATGGATTCTCTTACAAGATTTTTCTATGCTAATCTTATATTTAAAAGGCAGTTCACGTACAAAAAAGCCGATTTCATAATGAAGTCGGCTTTTCCTTACTATTTAAAATGTTTTCGCAGAATTTCAAAAACATCATTTTCAATAATCAATTTACCATATTCCATTACACGGTGAATAGTTGTACTTGTTTCGTGCCCGTATTCAAGAAGAATACTCAGCATGTTATCTATGTCATCCTCTTCAAAGAGCTCTTCAGGGAATTCTGCGAACAAATAGTATTTCCCTTCAAAGGAATATAGCCTCGTAGTAACGGAATCAAGAATTGACCGCTTTGATAATGAAATAATGTCTTCAAAATCTTTAAATGTTAATAGAAACTCAAGATCTCCTTCATATCCGTTATCATTGTCATCATCGGATTTACGGAAATGATGATCAAGCATTTCCTCTATATGTTCGTCCACAGGCAAATCTTTCACTTTTTCATCCGGGACAGGAAGCTCAAACTTTTGACCATCCTTTGATAGCTGAGCTTTTGTTACAAGAACCTCCAAACCCTTATCCAACGCTTGAACCTGGATCCATAAAGGACCTTCAACAAGAAATTCTTCCTCCTGATGGACCTCATCCATCATTTCCCAAAAGAGTTCCTCACTCCGCTCACGATTGTACCAAATCTCTTCACGGTCAAAGCCTCTTTCTTCTATATCAAGATAAGAAATATAAAATTTAACGGTATGATCATTAATACGTTCGATTTCCATGCAGCAACTCTCCCTTCTGGCTATGAATGAAGGGACTAAATACCCCCAGCAGTCATGTGTTATCCATTTACCCGTAAATCAATTGGTTAATCCCCGATTAAATTGAAGGTAAAATGTATTTTGTACCTTGTACTTTTATTTTATGACAAATTGAGCATAAAGGGAATTAAAAAGTCATATGTTTAAAAAAACCGTTAAATGCCTATATTATCCCTGTTGGTCCTTCTTTTCTCAATGGCATATCTAAATATTCTCTTATTATATCCATTTTCCTTTTTCTTTTTCACACAAAAGACAAAAAGACCTTCTTCTGTTACACAGAAAGAAGGCCACTCAATTTTAAGTATATTGGTTAATTAACCATACGCTGTGCTTCACGCAACTGGTAAGTACGAACTTTTCTTGGAAGGAAACGTCTTATTTCGTCCTCATTATATCCAACTTGCAAACGTTTTTCATCAAGGATGATTGGACGTCGAAGCAGCCCAGGGTTTTCCTTGATTAGCTCAAATAAATCTTGGAGAGGCATTGATTCAAGGTTTACATCAAGCTTTTGGAATGTCTTCGAGCGAGTTGAAATAATTTCATCTGTTCCATCTTCAGTCATTCGAAGAATTTCTTTGATTTCATCAATCGATAGAGGTTCTGAAAAAATATTTCGTTCTTTATAGGCAATTTCATGCTCTTCCAACCATGATTTAGCTTTCCTGCAGGATGTACAACTTGGTGAAGTGTATAATGTGACCATTTTACAAATTCACACTCCTTAAATTTAGACATATATGAAACTATCAGAGATTATATTTGTTTAATCAAATATTTCTAGAGTATTCTAGATTAAAATAACTTTAATCAAGGAATTTATATTATTTATTATACACTAAACAATATCTCTTTGGTATAACTTTTTATAAATATGATAAAAGTATTAAACATTCATTAAACAAACGGATTGAGAATTAGAATCTACTTAATAAGACGAATGAACAAGCAAAAAGTTTCATTTTTTTATATGTTTTTTGTTATAATTCCTTCCATAAAGTTTCTTAAGACTACCTTAAGGAAAATTTATGTATGAATCTTTTTAGCTCAATACTAAATTATTCTTTATATACCCCTGTTAATTTTTAATAAACCAAAATACTTACAATTATTTTCTCAATTAATTAATGAAAATGAAAACACAGCCATTTACAAAAATGGCTGTGCTTTTCCAAATCTTTATAAATCCTCTAAGACATCCGTTCCATTTTTATCTTCTTCATAAGTCAGTACCTCATCTACTGGCTGGTATGACTTTCCATAAAAATGCGAATCCTTATAAGTGTGAATCATTTCATAGGTTTTTTTCATGGCTTCATAAATGATTTCTTCACTTTCGTTCTTAGGGGACCAATATAGGATTTCCATTGTATTGATTTCATTGGTCGCAAGAGACCGGCGGCTGTACCCGATTGATTGAGCGTGCTCAAACCCTTCTCTTTTATAGAACTTGAGGCGCTTTTCAGTATCCGTGTCTTCATAATCAACCGGCTCCACTTCCAATATGATCGGTTTGCCTTTGGCTTTAAGCTTTTGAAGTAATTTGTGGCCAAGTCCCTGCCCTCTGGATTCCTTTGAAACAAATAGATAATCTATAAACACAAAGTTATCCAGTTCAACATACATAAGTACATGATGCGGACCTTCATCTTTATGATAGATGTCTGGCCGCTCCTTTAATAAGGTTTCCATATGCTCTCTTGATTTCATTTCTTCAATCGGGAAATATTGATTCAATTTCTCATACCAATGCATGGATCTTCTCCTTTTTTGCCCGTAAACAAAGTATTGTTTGATGAGCATGAATATTTATTCCAGCATGATAAGCTCCCAGCTTTCTTTTCCACTTACTTAGGCGATATTATTTCTAATCAGATTAAGTATTTGTGGAATTTCCCCTTTTAATACTGGAAAATTTCGAATAAAATATGTTTAGGGATGTTTAAACACTAACTAATCACAGGAGACTGTGAAAAGAAAGATGGAGGTTTATCATGGTTGGTTACATAACTGATTTAATGATTGTTGCATTGCTTATAATTGGATTTACTGCCTTGTTAGGTGTACTAACTAATGGAATTGGAGAAAAGATTTTTGGCGGTAAAAATAAATCCGAATTCGTGGATCAATCCGCTAGAGTGCAGACTGGATGGAAAAACGTAGGCGGACATAAAAAGCAGTAGCCCATGCCTCTATACTATGATACCGTATACAAAATTTGTGTCAAATAATATGTCACTTAATTAATGGATAAACAAAGCAAAAAGTGGCCGAAATAATCGGCCTCTTTTTGCTATTAAGGTGTATAATCCACATTTTGTGTATACGAATTACCTGCATTCCATAAAAGGAATTCATCAATTCCCTGTTCCTTCAGTGCCTTTATCTGGGCTTCAACTTCCGCTCTTCCATACTTCTTATAGTTTCCGGCTCCTAAATAAGAGGCTGTAAAGTCCTGAAGCCATGGTCTGGATACAGGAGGACTATCCAACTCTCCCAATTTTCGATTCTCAAGCTTAGCATATTCAGAAACCAGCTTATAAGGTTCCAGGTCCGGCTTGGCTATACCGAAATAAGAGGTCCAGTGGCTTGGATAAATCATAGAAGAAATTACATCCACATGTTCTGAAATCTTAGAGAAATTTTGGCCAATTCCCGGAGCCTCTGGAAGGGTCGCCGTGTAGCCAAAGATATCGACCGAGACCTTTACCCCATATGGCTCTAACTGTTTCCTGGCATATTCGACAAAGTCAGTAACCGCACTTACACGCTTTTGTACATCTTCAATTTTAAGATTTTCGTATTCACCCATACTGTATTTTAAAGAGCTAGCACGGTGTTCAAAGCCCTCAGGAAATCGGACATAATCAAATTGAATCTCCTGGTACCCCATTTTTGCAGCTTCAATTGCAATTCCAATATTGTAATCCCAAACCTCTTTTAAAAATGGATTTACAAACGACTCACCTCGACCATTCTTCCAAACTGTTTCCCCTTCTTTATATGACCATTCCGGCTTTTTATTCGCCAGAACAGAATCCTTGAAAACGACCACCCGGGCAATCGGATAAATTTGCTTTTCTTCCATGGTCTTCAAGAGTTTTTTTGGATCATTTATGTAAGGCTTGCCGATATCGGCATATGGTGATTTTTTTTCTGGAACATACGTCAGGTTCCCCCAATCGTCCTTAAAATCGATAACCATCGCATTCAAATCAGTTTCATCCATCAAATTCACTAATTTATTAAATTTTCCTCCCCCTGCTGAGTGGCCCGTTACATAAATTCCCCTTACTGCATCTGGATATTGAAAATGATAGCCGGAATCAAATTGAAAACGGCTTACTTTTTCCGGGAGGATTTTCATAAGTGAAACATGTTTCCTTTGGGGATTCTGCCCTGCTTCCTGATTTTCCTGCTCTTTTGCCTCACTTGGGTTAGCTGACATAAATGAAGCTGACACTATCATTAAGGCAGCAGCTAACTTTAATGACTTATTCACATGTTATGCCCCCTTTTTCTGCTACCAATTTTACATTTTTTCAAAGAATTAAAACTGTCTTTATACTAAATTATCTTTTAAAGTAATCTTTAAACCAATTTAATAAAACATGTTTAAATAAACAAAATAACGGAAAAATATAAATAATTGAAAATTCTCATAGTAAATTTTCAGAAAATAATGTATTATATAAAAAAGCGATCATTAGTGAATAAAAGTGTTAAAGAGAATTCCACTCTTTCTATGTTTGACTGGACAATTTACATCTTGGTAATTCCTTTATAGCGACGTTTACTTTTCCAGGATGTAAAAAACGATCTCAGTCGAGATCGTTTTTTGTTATTTTCCACTTTTAGCTTTTAATTCGTTGTACTCTTTTTCAGAGCAATAAACAAAATGACCAGGTGTTACCTCGCGCATTTCCAGCTTTTCATTATCAGCATAATTGTGAACTGCCGGATCATATGATTTTCTTCTGCGGGACCGTTCCGTTTCTGGATCTGGAAGCGGAATAGCTGACAACAGTGATTGAGTATATGGGTGCATAGGGTTATTATATAAATCTTCAGCTGGTGCAAGTTCTACCAGTTTACCGAAGTACATAACTCCGATGCGGTCACTGATGTATTTAACCATTGATAAATCATGTGCGATAAACAGATATGTTAATCCTTTTTCTCGCTGCAATTTTTTCATAAGGTTTACTACCTGAGCTTGAATGGAAACGTCCAATGCAGAAATGGGCTCATCGGCAATAATAAAATCAGGGTCAACTGCAAGCGCGCGGGCAATCCCGATACGCTGTCGTTGTCCGCCAGAGAATTCATGAGGGTAACGGTTAGCATGTTCTTTGTTAAGACCAACAGTGTCTAAAAGTTCGTAAACCCTCTCCATACGTTCCTTTCTGCTTTTTACCAATCCGTGAATATCGATTCCTTCAGCAATAATATCAGCAACCGTCATACGCGGGTTTAAGGAAGCATAAGGATCCTGGAAGATCATTTGCATTTTTCGGTTAAACTTTTTCAGTTCTTTTGCAGATTTTTTGCCGTGAACATCTTCACCTTCAAAAAGAACCTGCCCATCTGTGGCATCATATAATCTGATGATAGTTCGTCCAGTAGTTGATTTACCGCAGCCAGACTCACCAACAAGCCCAAGGGTCTCTCCCTTATAAATGTCAAAAGTAATCCCATCAACTGCTTTTACCATATTCGGACGGCCAACATTGAAATGCTGTTTTAAGTTTTTAATTTCAAGCAATTTTTCTGCCATTGTTATTTTCCCTCCTTCACTATTACAGGCTTTTCAAAAGTGGAGGATAATTGGCGTATACGTTTTTTGACTGCCTCCGGGGGCTCAACCTTAGGAGCATCCGGGTGAAGAAGCCATGTTTTCGCAAAATGTGTTTCTGAGATTTGGAACATCGGCGGCTCTTCTTCGAAATCAATAGCAAGAGCATATTTATTTCTGGCAGCAAATGCGTCACCTTTTGGAGGATTCGTCAGATCCGGTGGTGTTCCTGGAATTGCAGCTAAATCTGCTTTATCATCGTTTTCTAGACTTGGCATGGATGCAAGCAATCCCCATGTATATGGATGACGGGGGTCATAGAAAATTTCATCTACCGTACCCATTTCAACAATCTGCCCGGCATACATTACTGCTACTCTGTCAGCAACATTTGCAACGACACCCAGATCATGTGTGATAAAAATAATGGACGTATCCATTTTGTTTTGCAGATCTTTCATAAGCTCCAGGATTTGCGCCTGAATAGTAACGTCAAGTGCTGTTGTAGGCTCATCAGCGATAAGCAGTTTTGGATTAGCTGCAAGAGCAATGGCAATCATCGCCCGCTGCCTCATCCCTCCTGAAAATTCATGAGGATACTGATCTACCCTTTTTTCAGGCATAGGAATACCTACAAGTCTCAGTAATTCAATTGCCCTATTTTTAGCGTCAGTTTTAGACATATTCTGATGTTTAATCAGCACTTCCATTATCTGAGTTCCAACTCTCATTGTTGGGTTTAATGAGGTCATTGGATCCTGGAAAATCATACTGATTTCTTTACCGCGGATCTTTTCCATTTGTTTTTCTGTTTTTGGTACGATGTCGTCACCACTCAACAGGATCTGCCCGCCTGTAATACGGCCCGGCGGCATAGGTATTAACTTCATAATAGATTGGGAAGTAACACTTTTACCCGACCCAGATTCGCCAACAATCGCAAGCGTCTCTCCTTTATGAAGGTCAAAGCTGACTCCTCGGACTGCTTTTACTGTACCTCCATATGTTTGGAATGAGACCTCTAAATTTTTTACTTCAAGCAATTTTTCCATGTTCTCACTCCTTATTTACGCATTCTAGGATCTAGAGCATCACGCAAACCGTCGCCAACAACGTTAAATGCAAAGATCGTTAAGCAGATAAATATTGCAGGGAAGAATAAGCGCCATGGGTAGTAACGCATAGCTGCAAGTCCATCATTGGCCATCGTTCCCCAGCTCGCAATCGGCGGTGTTAATCCCAGACCAATAAAGCTTAGGAATGCTTCTGTAAAAATGGCAGAAGGGATTGTAAGTGTCATTGTGACCAATATAGGTCCCATTGAATTTGGAATTAAGTGTTTGCTCATTATCCTGCTTGTATTGGCACCAAGCGTTTTGGCAGCCAGTACATATTCCTGATTTTTAAGAGACAATACCTGTCCACGGACGATACGCGACATATTGATCCATCCAGTTATAGACATGGCAATAATCATAGTCGACAAGCCCTGGCCAAGTACAACCATTAACAAGATTACTAATAATAGGTAAGGTACACCATATAAAATATCTGCAAAGCGCATCATACCTTCATCAGTGCGTCCGCCTTTATAACCGGCAATACCGCCCCAAAATACACCAATAATTAAATCAATTACTGCTGCAGCAACTCCAATGAAAATAGAAATTCTTGCACCTTCCCAAGTACGGGCAAACATATCACGGCCAAGATCATCTGTGCCAAACCAGTGTTCTGATGAAGGTGGCTGATTTTTATTTCCAAGATCATTTGATGCATAATCATATGGTGTCATATATGGTCCAAAGATTGCCATGAAGATCAGCAGTCCTAATAATACTAATCCAAACAGGGCAAGCTTGTTTTTTCGAAATCGGATAAATACATCTTTCCAAAATGAAAGGCTTGGTTTTGAAATTCTCTCAGCTTCGCCGAGCTGTGTCCCGACTACCTTAAACTTATCTTTCGAAATCTGCATAATTACTCTCCTTTCTTCCCGCCGGCAAGTTTGATGCGTGGGTCGATGATTCCGTATGCAATGTCAACAAGGAGAATAGATACAAGCAACAGAATACTGTAGAAAACGGTTACACCCATAATTACCGTATAGTCACGATTGTTGATACTTGTTACAAAGTGTGCACCAAGTCCAGGAATCCCAAAAATTCTTTCAATTACGAAGCTTCCAGTTAATATACCTGCAGTTAATGGCCCCATATATGTTACTACTGGTAAAAGGGCATTACGAATTGTATGTTTTACTGTAATTACTCCTCTGCTTAAACCTTTTGATTTAGCAGTCTTAATATAATCATTTGCAAGAACTTCAAGCATGCTTGAACGGGTTAACCTCGCGATAAATGCCATTGGTGTTGAAGCCAAGGCAACAGCTGGCAAGACGCTGTGCATGAAAGATTCCCAACGTGCTACAGGAAAAATACCCATTTTTATTGCCAGGAAATATTGCAGGAATGAAGCCATGATAAAAGAAGGTACAGAGATGCCTAATACAGCTACAATCATAGCTGTGTAATCCGGCCATCTATTGTGTTTTAATGCTGCAACAATACCTAAAATAACTCCTATGGCAACGGCGATAAAGATGGCTTCCATCCCAAGAAGAAATGAAACAGGGAAACCTTCATTGATTAAGTCGTTAACAGTCTGGCTTTTATATTTAAAAGACGGACCGAAATCCCAATTTACAATACGAACAAGATATTCCCAATATTGTGCATACCAAGGCTTGTCTAAGCCAAAATGAGCATTCAGGTTAGCTTCAATTTCGGGAGGAAGTTTTTTCTCAGATGCAAAAGGGTTTCCGGGTGCAATGCGCATAAAGAAAAATGTTGCTGTTACAATCATCCATAGTGACAGGATCATGTAGAGCAAACGTTTTCCAATATATTTCGCCATTGTCAAACACCTCCATTTTATTACAATGCCTTAATCAGAAACGAAGGTATATGGGACAAGGAATCCCATATACCTTTCGTCTTAATCACTATTTTTTATTCAAAGTGTGCCCACTTGTACTGAACATCGCCAAGGCCAGAAACAACAACATCTTTTAAGCCTTCAGCCTGTACCCAGTTATTAGTGTAGAAATAAATTGGTGCAACCGGCATATCTTCCATGAAGATTGCTTCTGCATCCTTTAATAATTGCTGGCGAGCATCAGCATCTGTTTCAGTTGAAGATTTCGCAAGAAGGTCTTGGAACTCTTTGCTTTCCCATCCAGTACTGTTGTTTCCGCCATCGGCGTCACGATACATTTCAAGGAAGTTCATAGCATCATTAAAGTCACCTAACCAGCCTAGACGGCCAACTTGGTAATCCATTGTATTGATTTTATCAAGATAGACGTTCCACTCAGCATTATCAAGATTTACTTCGACTCCAAGATTTTGCTTCCACATATCTTGAACTGCCTGTGCAATCTTCTGATGTGCTTCGGAAGTGTTGTAAGATAGTGTTACAGCTGGAAGCTCAGAAGCATCTTTGTATCCAAGCTCATCTAAACCTTTTTGTAAAAATTCTTTTGCTTTTTCTACATCATTATCAGGGAAATAGCCTTTTTCGTTCTCTTCAAACATTGTCGGAGGAACGATTGCCATCGCAGGAAGCTGTTCACCCTGAAGGATGTTATCAATGATTTCCTGACGATTGATAGCATGTGCAAATGCTTTACGGATATTAACGTTGTTGAATGGTTCAACAGTTGTATTGAACTTATAGTTATAGATACCAGCGATTGGCTGTGTCGTCAGGCGGCCTTCATCTTTAAGTGCCTGCATAGCGTCAGTTGGAAGGGCACCAGTCGGAGCTCCAGCCCAATCTAATTCACCATTGTCAAACATTGATAATTCAGTGTTCGGATCGTTAATCATGATCATTTCGATGCTGTCAAGCTTAACTGATTCAGCATCCCAATAAGTTTCGCTCTTTTCAAGGACGATCTTATCGCTGTGTGACCATTCTGTTAAATGGAAAGGTCCGTTAGTTGTATAGTTTTCACCAGCATCAGTTGCCCATTCTGGATTAGCTTCTGCAACTTTGCTGTTAACCGGTAAGTAAGTATAGAAAGCTGTCAATTCCAAGAAATATGGAGTTGGGTTTACAAGCTTAACTTCAAGAGTTTTGTCATCTAAAGCTTTAACTCCTACATCATCAAGTGAGCCTTCGCCATTATTGGCCGCTTCAGCACCTTCAATGTAGTAAAGCTGGTATGCATATGTTGAGTTGTTCGCTGGATCAAGCGCCCATTTCCAAGCATATACAAAGTCATTAGCAGTTACAGGGTCGCCATTTGACCACTTTGCATCACGAATTTTAAAAGTGTAAGTCTTTTGGTCATCAGACATATCTACATCTTCAGCCATTGCATTTTCAGGCTCTCCATCTTGACCAATACGAGTTAATCCTTCAAGGATTTGACGAAGAACAGTCCCAGATGTAGCATCCTCTGCTAATCCTGGATTTAAAGATGGTGGTTCAGTGTTGATATTTACTCTTAGCTCTTGCGGCACATCAGACTTTCCGCCGTCATCTCCGCCTTTTTTGTCGCCATCCGCATTGTCTCCGCCGCCGCTGCACGCAGCAAGGAACATACTTAGCACAAGCAACATGCTAAAAAAGATCGATAATCTTTTGTTCACGGTATTAACCCCCTATTAATTTCCTCAAACAACCTCTTTACCATTTGCCTTTCATAGAAAACACAACTGTGCGCTCCAGATGTATTACTTAAATAGTCTGTTAATTAAATTTAAAAAATTTGCAGACTATTTAAAAGGCAACAAAAAAAGCAAGTTTATATTCTCTTAAAGATAGATTATCCTTATATTCTGATAATTCAGATTAAATCGGGTAATCTATAATATGTAAGCTATAAACTTACTCAATATGTACCATATTCTCGCAATCTGGAGTGATATAGTTTTGTTTTAAATGTAACAAATTCGTAAAGATTATGTTTGTTACGTTTATTATAAATAGTTTAAAAACTTATTGCAAGAGGCTTTTTGTACATGCAATTCCTTGAAGTACGACATTTTTTGTCAAAAAGTCTTATAAATTAAGATTTTCGAGATAATAAAAAATTTTTCTTTTCAAAGATATTTTGTTATTTCACTAGTAAATTCCATCCATATACTGGTAAAATAAGCGCTTGATATGAAAGATACATATGCCCTTAATTTCTTATTCTAAGCTTGATTTTTGTATCCGAATGGTTTACCTTATAGTATAATACGATAAAATTAAATTATCTGTCGGCAATGAAAAAAGAGTAGTACATTTACCCAGGGTTCAGCAGAGAGTCTGTGGATGGTGCAAACAGGCAGCCCGGTAAATCGAATGGACTTTTGAGCCTCTGATTGTTCAGGCGCTTCCCTGCGTTATCGGGGGACCTATGTGTTTTTCTGCATAGGGCAGAGTGACTCAGTTTTTGAGTAATTAGGGTGGCAACGCGGACCATTCGTCCCTATTTTATAGGGATGAATGGTTCTTTTTTATGTCCTTTTTATGATTACATGAAAAAAAAGTGTACTCTCACGCCTGGCAATTCATGATCTTTTAAGCCGATTAAAGGAGGAAAAACATGAAAACTATATTTTCCGGCATTCAGCCGAGCGGCACAATTACTCTTGGCAATTACATTGGTGCCATGAAACAATTTGTTGAATTGCAGAATGACTACAACTGCTATTTTTGCATTGTTGATCAGCATGCCATAACTGTTCCTCAGGACAGACTGGAATTAAGGAAGAACATTCGAAGTCTTGCTGCCCTCTATTTGGCTGTTGGAATCGACCCTGAGAAATCCATTCTGTTCATCCAATCTGAAGTTCCAGCCCATGCACAGGCAGGCTGGATGATGCAATGTGTTTCTTACATCGGTGAGCTCGAGCGCATGACCCAGTTCAAAGACAAATCCGAAGGTAAAGATGCCGTATCTGCAGGACTGCTGACCTATCCCCCATTGATGGCTGCAGATATTCTTCTATATAATACTGACCTGGTACCAGTTGGAGAAGATCAAAAACAGCACCTGGAATTAACCCGGGATCTTGCCGAGAGATTCAATAAGAAGTACAACGACATCTTCACTGTTCCAAATGTAAGAATCGCCAAAGAAGGCGCAAGGGTAATGTCACTTCAGGATCCATTAAAGAAAATGAGCAAATCTGATCCCAATAAAAAGTCCTTTGTTTCATTATTAGATGACCCTAAACAAATTGAAAAGAAAATAAAAAGTGCCGTAACAGATTCTGAAGGCATTGTTAAGTATGATAAAGAAAACAAACCAGGAGTATCCAACCTCCTTTCCATTTACTCAATCCTTTCAGGAAAAGCTGTTGCAGAAATCGAAGGAGAATATGAAGGCAAAGGCTACGGTGAATTTAAAGCAGGCCTTTCTGAGATTGTAATTGGAACACTTAAACCTATTCAGGATAAATATTATGCATTAATGGAATCAGAAGAGCTTGATCTTGTACTTGATCAAGGAGCAGAAAAAGCTAATAGAGTCGCATACAAAATGATTAAAAAAATGGAAAGCGCCATGGGACTTGGCCGAAAGAGAAAATAAAAAACAGCCTTTGGCTGTTTTTCAGTTTGTAGACAAAAGGGGTTCGGAATAGTCTCATTCCGGACCTCTTTTTTGAATTTTATTGGCTTTGAAGCATTTTCAGATGATGATAGACCTCTCCGAGGTCATCTTCTAGGCCATTTCTGG
>NZ_JAMBOJ010000038.1 GCF_023715565.1 Cytobacillus firmus
CTTGGTCCCAAACCAAGTGCTCTACCAAGCTGAGCTACTCCCCGTATTATGGCGCGCCCGAGAGGAGTCGAACCCCTAACCTTTTGATCCGTAGTCAAACGCTCTATCCAATTGAGCTACGGGCGCATCTTTAAAGCAACTCTTATATTATAACGATCTTAATTTCATATGTCAACAACTTTTTTGGTGCGGCCGAGAGGACTTGAACCTCCACGGGGTTGCCCCCACTAGGCCCTCAACCTAGCGCGTCTGCCATTCCGCCACGACCGCTTAATAAAGCGACAAGTAACATCATACCGAAACGTAATTCTTAATTCAATGGTAATTAATGGTGCGGGTGAAGGGAGTCGAACCCCCACGCCTTGCGGCGCCAGATCCTAAGTCTGGTGCGTCTGCCAATTCCGCCACACCCGCAATATAAAATTAAAAATGGTGAGCCATGAAGGACTCGAACCTTCGACCCTCTGATTAAAAGTCAGATGCTCTACCGACTGAGCTAATGGCTCATAAAAAATGGCTGGGCTAGCAGGATTCGAACCTGCGAGTGACGGAGTCAAAGTCCGGTGCCTTACCGCTTGGCTATAGCCCAATAACAAATGGCGGTCTCGATGGTAATCGAACCGGTGATCTCCTGTGTGACAGGCGGGCATGTTAACCACTACGCCACCATTCATAGGAAACCGGCAGAAATAAAAAAGTGACCCGTACGGGATTCGAACCCGTGTTACCGCCGTGAAAGGGCGGTGTCTTAACCGCTTGACCAACGGGCCATTGTTAGAATTTTCTGGCGGAGAAGGAGGGATTTGAACCCTCGCGCCGCTTACGCGACCTACACCCTTAGCAGGGGCGCCTCTTCAGCCACTTGAGTACTTCCCCAAATATGGCTCCGCAGGCAGGATTCGAACCTGCGACCGTTCGGTTAACAGCCGAATGCTCTACCACTGAGCTACTGCGGAATAATAATATAATTGATCAATAAAACAGTTAACATCTTATCGACTCTTCATATTATAAGGACGCGGACTATAAAAGTCAAGCATCTTTTTAGAAGATTTTTTTAGCCGCATGCCCTATATTGACCTGCGACAATTATTAAATATAATGCGTACTTATTTTAATGTCAATTCCTTTTTGAACACTAATTTCCCTTTGCATTTACCGCAGACATATTTCTTCGTATCCACTTTTCTTTTTCTCTGATAAGCTTGGCCGCATTCCTTGCACATATATAAAAGAATCTTAGCAGATCTGTTTGTCTTCGGACGATCAGGCAATACTGAACAAAATCGTGGTGCTCCCACTTTCTTCATTAGCATTCTGAAGTCCTGATCACGGTGTTTATATCCTTTTCCTTCTAAATGCAAATGATAATGACATAACTCGTGCTTAATAATTCCCTCTAATTCTTCGGCACCAAGCTGCTCATAATACTTTTTGTTTATTTCAACATGATGCGAATTCAGCATATATCTTCCGCCAGTAGATTTTAGGCGTGAATTAAAATAGGCCTGGTGGCAAAAAGGCTTGCCGAAGCTTTCCATTGATATCTTTTCAACAAGTGTCTGAAGCTCCTGGTCATTCATCGCAATGTTTTTCCTTTCTTATCGTAAACATGACAACCTATTATAGCATACATTATATATACCTTTTACAGCTCTGAACTCTCCTTCGCCAAGGAAACCAATTATCAGATTCCAATTAACGGGAGGTAAATCATATGCCTGTATGGTTTCAAAATCAAATCCAGCGAGCCTTTTATGAAAAAGACCGCTATCAGATCAAACTGCTGAATCAGTGCTGGTTTTTCTATAGAAAGAAACATTGCTCATAATAACATTAGCCAAATCACGCCAGAAATAATGATTTCCCGTGTGATTTGGCTTATGACTCGAAACTGTGAATTTACTGCCTTCTATTAATTAGAATGGCCAAGCATCGTTAGAGCGACTCTTCCCTTTTGTTTATCAACAGAGTCCACCCAGACTGTTACCACATCACCAACAGAAACTACGTCAAGCGGGTGTTTGACAAATTGACGGCTGAGCTTGGATATATGAACCAGTCCATCCTGTTTGACACCAATATCAACAAAGGCTCCGAAGTCTACAACATTCCGCACTGTCCCTTGCAATTCCATTCCTTCCTGCAGGTCTTCAAGCTTTAGTATTTCTTTTTTCAAAAGAGGCTTCGGCAGTTCATCACGCGGATCTCTTTCAGGTCTCATTAAAGCGTCAATGATATCCTTCAATGTCAGCTCACCGATTTCAAGTTCCCCGGCTGTCCGGCTGAGATCTATGCCTTTGAGCGCCTCTCTTAGCGAAGGTGAACCAAGGTCATTTGATTGAAAGCCGAGAGTAGCCAGCAATTTATTTACTTCTGTATATGTTTCCGGGTGAATCCCCGTCCGGTCCAGTGGCTCTTTTCCATCGATAATCCGCAGGAAGCCTATTGCCTGTTCATAGGTTTTGGCACCGAGGCGGGGGATTTTTTTCAACTGCTTGCGGTCTGCGAATTTCCCTTCCTCTTCCCGTTTCTTGATTATATTAGCGGCAACAGTTTTTGACAGGCCTGCTACATGCTGCAGTAATGAAGATGAAGCGGTATTTACATTGACGCCTACCTGGTTTACTGCTGTCTCCACAACAAAGGAAAGAGATTCAGACAACTTTTTCTGGGAGACATCATGCTGGTATTGACCAACTCCCACCGACTTCGGATCAATTTTAACCAATTCCGCAAGAGGGTCCTGGAGGCGACGGGCGATTGATACAGCACTTCTTTCTTCCACCTGGAAATCAGGGAACTCTTCTCTGGCAAGATCTGAGGCAGAGTAGACGCTCGCCCCCGCTTCATTGACAATCAGATAGAATATCTCCTCTTTCATGTCCTTTAATATATCTGCGATGAACTGTTCGGTTTCTCTTGAAGCAGTCCCATTGCCGATGGCAACCATTTTTACTTTGTAGGTTTTTAGAATTTGTATGACTTTCTCCCGTGCCTGATTCGTTTTGGAAACAGGCGGATGTGGATATATGACTCCGATATCGAGTACTTTTCCTGTTTCATCTACAACAGCCAACTTGCAGCCTGTTCTGTAAGCCGGGTCTACCCCAAGCACGACTTTTCCTTTTAACGGAGGCTGAAGAAGCAGTTTTCTGAGATTTTCAGAAAAAATCATGATTGCCTGTTCTTCAGCTTTTTCAGTCAGCTCATTGCGAATTTCACGTTCAATCGATGGCATGATCAGACGCTTGTAGCCATCATCAATAGCTTCCCTTACAATCGTGCCTGCAGGAGAACGTTCATCCTTTATCCACTTTTTATATAAGTACTTTAAAATAAATTCGGTATTGGGCTTTATGTTAATCTTTAGTACTTCCTCTTTTTCACCTCGGTTTAATGCAAGTGTGCGGTGTGGAACAATCCTGCTCACCGGTTCCTCATATTCGTAATACATTTCAAAAACGCCTTTTTCGTCATTCTCTTTATTTCTCACAGAAGACTCAACGGTCCCCTTTTTAGCTGTTTCCATACGGATCCATTTTCTGCTCTCCGCTTCATCTGATACCCACTCTGCAATAATATCTTTTGCGCCGGCGATTGCTTCTTCCGCTGTGGTTACTTCCTTTTTATCAGATAAGAATTCTTTAGCTTTTGCAGCAGGGGTTTCATTTAGCGAAAAAGTGAGAAGCCACTCAGCAAAGGGCTCAAGCCCTTTTTCCTTTGCGGCAGTTGCTTTTGTGCGGCGCTTTTGCTTATATGGCCGGTATAAGTCTTCTACCTCCTGCAGCTTCACTGCCTTGTCAATCTTGATTTTTAACTCTGCGGTCAATTTTCCTTGTTCTTCAATTAAGCGAACTACCTCTTCTTTACGCTGATTAAGGTTTTGTATGTATTGCCAGCGTTCCATGATATCGCGGATTTGAACTTCATCCAGTGCGCCTGTCTGTTCCTTTCTGTATCGGGCAATAAATGGAACTGTGTTTCCTTCTTCCAGCAAGCTGATTGTATTTTTTACTTGTTTGATGGCTATCGATAGTTCCCCAGAGATTAAATCCAGTATTTGATCTTGTCTATCCAATGTTTTTTCCAAGTCCATTCCTCCATTAAAGAGTCTCAATATTCATTTTATCAAAAGAACAAACAAAAAGCTTACCCTGTCTAGAGTAAGCTTCCAAGTATGAAAGTAGCATCATCTGCAGTAGATGGATACTGTTTCTTTATATCTTCCGAGATAAGATCAATAGGGAGAAATGCTTTCAGCAAAGATTTAACCCCATGGATATTAAAGCCGTCTGAGTATATCAAAAATTTAGACTCCGCTTCATACGCAAACCGCTGGGTATGAAACACCTGCGGCCGTCCTGACAGATATCCTGTTACAGGCAGGGGATAAGTGAGTTTTCCTGCAGATGAATATAGGAAAAATCGTATATTCCCTACACAGCTGTACACAAACTCCCTGGAAGCAAAATAAACTTTAAACAGCGCAACTGCTGCTCCTCTTTTTTGCAAAAGTACATCGTTGCAGAGCTTCATAAGCGAATCCACATCTTTCTCATGATGCTGCTCTACAACAGAAACAACAGCAGAAGAAGCCTCATACGCATATTCTCCGCTCCCAAGGCCATCTGCAAGCACACATACAAAGTATTCATCCGTTGCGGTAAAATAATAACCATCACCACAGAAAGATTTGCCTTCTTTCGCTGTCTGGTGTGCAATTACTTCGATGTTATCTCTAACCAATTTGGTCATGAAAGGCACTCCAAGTTATTTGTTTCAGAGTGGATTGCTTCCTGAAGCTTTTTGATCGCACGGCGCTGAAGTCTAGAGACATGCATCTGGGAAATCCCCAATTTATCTCCAGCTTCCTTTTGGCTCATATTCTCAAGATATGTGTATTGAATAATTAGTTTCTCTCTCTCTGACAGAACATGCAGGACTTTTTCAAGAACCAGCATTTGGTTTACTTTTTCAAAGCCCTCGTCCACATTACCGACGATATCCAAAAGAGTGACCGTTCCGCCATCAGAATCAGCTTCGATGGAATGATCAACTGAAAGAGCCTGATAGCTTTTTCCCATTTCCATCGCTTCCAGCACTTCTTCTTCAGAAACCTCAAGCATATCAGCAATTTCGTCTACTCTTGGCGACCTATGAAGCTCTGTTGTAAGTTCTTCAACGGTAGCTTTGATTTTCGGGCCCAATTCCTTTATGCGGCGCGGAACATGAACGCTCCAGGTTTTATCCCTTAAGAAGCGCTTAATTTCCCCGATAATGGTTGGAACAGCAAAGGCCTCAAACGTTTTTCCGAAAGACTCATCATACCGGCGGATAGCACCCAATAAGCCAATAATGCCTACCTGGACAATATCCTCATGATAGGATCTTCCTTTTGAGTACTTGCGTGCAATGGCTTCAACTAAATTCCGATATTGAAGAACAAGGGTATTTTGAGCATCTTCATCCTGGTGAAGCTGGTAGGCTTTGATTAAAGCATTTGTTTCTTCTTTGGATTTTTGGTTAGGTTGAGATTGTTTTTGCATCCCTCTCCACCTGCTCTCCTTCTAGGTATTTGGTCATAAAGACCGTAACACCCTCTTTGTGATGAATTCTTACTTCATCCATCAATGTTTCAATCAGATATAGACCCAAGCCTCCTTCACGCAAAAATTCCACAGAATCAGTCTGGTCATATGGCCCAATGCCTTGTCTGGCTGATTGGAAATCAAAGCTTTTTCCGCTGTCTGCGACCATTACCTCAAGGCGGTCCGTATATAAACCGAATCCGATGACTACTTCCCCTTGCTCATTCTGTTTGTATGCGTGTTGAACAGCATTGGTGCAAGCTTCACTTGTAGCGATCTTAAGATCTTCAATTTCTTCATATGCAAAACCCATTCTGCTGGCAATCCCTGATAATGTCAGGCGGATTACGCCGACAAACTCCGGCTTTGCTGGAATTTTCACTTCAATATAATCAAATGGCTCATTCATTGTACTCCACCTTCAATCCCGCTGTTAATATCGATAATATCCGCCAGGCCCGTAATTTCGAAAAGTCTCTTTAATCGGTCCGACAAGCCAACAATCTGAAATTTGCCGTTATTGGCACGGACATTTTTAAATACACCAACAAATACGCCTAAGCCGGTACTATCCATATAAGAGACTTCAGATAGGTTGACCACCATTTCTACGCCTTCTTTTTCTGTTAAAGGGAAAAGCTCTTCACGGAGTTTTGGGGCTGTATACGCATCAATTTCCCCGCTTATCATTGCTTCAATCAGCATATCATTTTCTTTTACATCTATAGTAATATTCATAACTGACCCACCTCTTCACATGTCAACTGCTTTTTAGTAGTTACCCGCTTTCAAAACCCATTAAACATTTCTTTTTAAAATTATTAAGGTAAAATCATCCCGCAATTGAAAATGCTGAAGTTTTTCAAGTTCTTTATATACGCTATTAACTATTTCCTGTGCACTTAAATGAATGTATTTCTTGATTAATTCCAGCAATGTTTCCTTTTCTATAAACCCTTCTTCTGTACGGCATTCAGTAACCCCGTCTGACATTAATATAATCATATCTCCGGGATTTACTCCTTTTTCGTACTGGCGGTATTTAGTTTTTTTATCAATACCAAGAAGCAGTCCTTTCGCAGTCAGCTCAGTAAATTGCTCATTTCCGGCATTATAGAACAGGCCAGGTTCATGTCCGGCAGAACCATAAGAGAACATGTGGCTATTTGTATCATATATTCCATAAAACATTGTAATGAACATGGTTAGATCTACGTTCTGCTCCACTACCCGATTAAGGTTTTCAAGCACTGTTTTAGGGTCATTGCGGTTTTCAGGCACACTGTCCATAGCATATTTAATCATGGACATACAAAGTGCTGCAGGAAGACCTTTACCGATCACATCAGCAATGGCGATGCTGATTGTGCTGTTCTCATCTTCAACAAAGTGGAAATAATCACCGTTCATATGCTTAGCAGGAACACTTATTGCGCCGATATCCAGTCCTTCAACAGAAGGAACCTGCGTCCCCAGCAAGGTTTGCTGCACGTTCGCAGCTATTTCCATTTCTGTTCTTAGCTCCTGCTGAATATGTTTTAAGCTCTGATGTTCTCTATAGGCAAACCCATAGCCTATCATGACTTCCAAAAGGATATCAAAAGAATGGTGAACATATTCAGGCAAGTCCGGATAAAGTTCACCCATCAAACTTTTATGAACGCTGATAATCTCTTCAGGTGAGATTTTGTGCTCGATTGACTTCCTGCTGAACTTCTGGCCCTGATATAGTGCCTGTTCAGATTGTTCCTTAATATAATTCTCAAGAATATCCCGATACTTTGATTCCATCATTTCTCGGAAATCCATAACGCTTCCCCCTAACGAAGCCACTTAGTTGCTTTTATATCTGTTCCGGTACCAGGATTGGAGTCAATTAAGAACTCATCCATTAACCGCTTCACACCCGGCAGGCCGGCTCCTAATCCTCCTGATGTTGAGTATCCATCTTCCATTACTTGGCGTAAATCATTGATTCCAGGGCCGCTGTCTGCCGCAACTATACGCAATCCCGCTTTTCCGCCGTCGTATATTTTCTCAATACAGATTTGCCCTTGTCCGGCGTATAAGTAAATATTCCGGGCAAGCTCACTAATGGCTGTAGTGATTCTAGCCTGGTCAACTGTACCAAAACCAAGCTCTTTAGCAACATTCCGCCCAAGCTGGCGGGCTGCAACGATGTCCCATTCATTTATGATTTTAACGCAGGATTGGTTTTCCATACAGTTACTCCCCCAATTCCTGTTGTAATTTCTCCAAACCTTTTTCTAAATCTAATGCAGTAAGGACATCATCTAACCCAATGCCTAACTCAATAAGCGTAATTGCTACGGCAGGCTGTATTCCGGTTATGACTACTTTTGCACCCATCAGTTTGGACATATTTATTACGTCGCCTAGAACTTTAGCGATGAATGAATCAATAAAGTCAATGGATGTTAAATCGATAACGACTCCATTTGCGCTCGTCTCATGGATTTTATGGAGCAGGTCCTCCTGGAACTGGAGTGCAGTCTGATCATCTAATTCCCACTGGATGGAGACTAACAGGCAATCGTTCAGCTTTAAAATCGGGATTCTCACTCTCATTCCTCTCCCTCCACCTTTACAATTTTCCGGCTGGTTAATTCAAGGGCCGCTTCTACGCCCTTTTTCAAGGTGTTTTTTGTGGTGAATTGATTTAAATCAATTCCCAGGTTAACAATCGTCTGAGCAATCTCAGGACGTATGCCTACAAGCATGCACTTTGCACCTACAAGTCTTACAGCATCTGCTGCCTGTATAATATGATGGGCTACCATTGTATCAACAACCGGCACACCCGTTATATCTATAAGCACCACTTCTGAACGGTGTTTAACCACTCCATTCAAGAGGTTCTCCATAATCTGCTTTGCACGCTCGGTATCAATTGTACCTACAAGCGGCATGACCGTAATTCCTTCGAAAACAGGAATCAGCGGCGCAGATAATTCCTGAAGGGCAATTTTTTGCAAGGACACAGTTCTTTCCCAAGTGGCCGAATACATATTTACCACTTCATTAACCATAGGAGTCATCCAGCCATCGAATTCATAAACGACTTTCATTTGATTTTCCTGGGTGACAACCCCTGCATTCTGCATAGCTTCAAATACAATCTTACCGAAAGTTTGGAGCCCTTTTGTCACGAAACTGAGCGGCCAGCCCAATCGAACGATTTTCTCGGAGAACTCACTCAATTTTGAAGTGAATTCCTCATTTGAGCTTTTAATATTTGAAATAATCAGGTCAATGAATTCCCGGCTTGTCCCGATAAACACCTGATCGGAAACTACCTTTGTAACCCTTTCATCTGCGTTTTCTTTTGTAGCCTCCAGCCAATGATTGAAAATAGATTCTTTATTATTTTGTATAAAATTCAATATTGTCGAATTCATTTGTTCCTCCCTATTTTATCATATATCTATTATTAGCCTTCCAATTCCCCTTTATTGTAAGAAAGCAAAAAAATCTTCCTGTTTCGTATATACCAATTAAATGATAACAGTGAATGCGAGTCAAATGATACCTATAGGGTCTGAAATTAATAATTCCCATCTATAGGTTAATTCGACAATTTCTTATAAAAACCCTTTTTCCAGTGCGCTGATTTCCCATCGAACAGGAGGTTACTCCCAACTGAAAGCGGGTATATTTACATAACAAACAATTTTATATAGTAAACGACTTTCTTTTTTACCCTATTGTTAAGGAACTAAACCTATTCTGCTTTAAAAAATAAAAAAACGCCCTTTAAAAGAGCGTTTGTTAAAATTCGATTAAGCCTAAGCTGATTTGCACGGCTTCATTCACTTTTTCCATCATTTCGTCATCGAGATGGGTTATTTTATCGGTTAAGCGTTGTTTATCAATTGTACGAATCTGTTCTAATAAGATGACCGAATCCCTTTCAAAACCATAACGCTTCGCATCAATTTCAACGTGAGTAGGCAGCTTTGCTTTTTGAATCTGAGCTGTGATTGCTGCAACAATTACTGTGGGACTAAACCGATTCCCGATGTCGTTTTGGATGACAAGCACTGGACGGACGCCGCCTTGTTCTGAACCAACAACTGGGGATAGGTCTGCAAAATAAACGTCACCACGTTTGACAATCAAAGGATTATCCTCCGCTAACTAGACGTTCAACTGTGTGTTCTGCCTCGTATTCCGCTTGAAATGCTTCAGATGCAATCGTCAAATTTATTTTCGCCATCTCCATGTAACCACGTCTCATGGACTCGCGAATCTGTCTCTTTTTACGTTCACGCAAATACATTTTGGTTGCTTGATAAATGAATTCACTCCGGTTAACGTTTTCCTGTTTAGCAAATCCGTCTAACTCGGTTAAAAGATGCTGCGGTAACTTTACCATTATCTCTGTTGTTGTGCTGGACTCAGACACAAACATACACCTCCACCATCACTACACACCATTTTTATATCTACCATTTTCAATATTACCATTAATAAAGCCCAATGCAAAGGGGATTCTTTAATTCTTCTGTATTATCGGCCAAAAAAATAGTATTTTATGCATGTTTTTAGAAAAGCGTAAGCGCCTTGCCCACGAAGGAACGCAGACTAAGAACGCCATGTCCTGCGGCAAACGTCAAAAATTATCATTTTTGTCTTTTCAGAAAGCCGCAGCACTTATACTATCCCTTTCTCCGGGCGGAAGCGCTCCTGAACAACCATTATTTTTTTCAATTATAACAGATAATTAATTCCCCCGATAATTTTATCATCTCTTTTATATATGCGCGGAACCCGGGAAGATACCATACAGGTAACTTCATAGTTGATGGTTTCAAGCTTTTCCGCGATTTCGTCCACCGAAATTTTTTCTTTCTCCTGCTCGCCGATCATGGTTACCTTTGTTCCGACAGGCATTTCATGAGGTATCTTAATCATGCATTGATCCATGCATATCCTTCCAACAATTGGAACCCTCAATCCTTCAGCAAGTACTTCCTGTCCCTGAAGCTTTCGGATCCAGCCATCCGCATAGCCAATCGGCAATGTCGCAATCCATTCATCTTCTTTTGCTTCATAAGTCGCGCCATAACTGACTTTCTCTCCTTTATGAAGCTTTTTCACATGAACAATAGTGGTATGGAGAGAAAAAGCCTCTTTCAGCTCGAATGGAAGTACACCCTTTATTTCCATGGATGGAGCCAGTCCATACATGCTGATCCCCATTCGGACAGCATTCAAATGCGCTTTTGGAAACCTGAGGCCTGCCGCACTGTTACTGGTGTGGACGTACTTCGGCAATACCTCCATCCACCCTGTCATTTCTTCAAACCTGCTCAGCTGCGTTTCGAAGTAGGCATTGTTTAATGAATCCGCTGTCGCGAAGTGTGTAAACACTCCTTCAAGCAGAAAACGCTTGTCCATTTTGATAACGCTCTCAATTCCCGCAATCTCTTCCCGGCTGCGAATCCCCAGGCGGCCCATGCCGGTATCAAGCTTTATATGAATATTGAGGGTTTTATCTTCTACGTATTCAGCTGCTTTTACCAGCCATTCCTGCTGAAAAACAGTGAGAGAGATATTATTTGCTGCTGCCTCGCCAGCATGTTCCGGGGGGCTCGCTCCCATTACTAAAATCGGCGCTTCAATTTTTTTCTTTCTCAATGCCATTGCCTCATCCAGGGTCGCAACCGCCAGGGAGGATGCACCGGCTTCCAATGCCGCCACCGCTACTGCTTCATCTCCATGCCCATACCCATTTGCCTTTACAACCGCAATGATTTTTGACCCTTCTTTTACATGTTTTTTCATTGACTCTACATTATATGATATTTGATCCAGATTTATCTCTGCCCAAGTGTCCCGATACATTTTTGTCTGTTCATTCATCGATGTATTCACTTCCTTTTAGCCATTGCTTTATACATGTCGATTATCAAACTCGACAGATGGTTTGTCAAATAGATATTTTCTTAACCAGGGTTACCTTGGAAAGAGAAAGCATATATCCAAGGTGCAGGATTTGAGGGCATGGGCTTTGTTTGGACATTGTGATGCGTAATTCCCCGGGCTGTGTCCTACCCGACCCTGTCCACTTTCCATCCAACAAAAAAACAGGCCCCCTATAGGACCTGCTTTAGGCAGTGTTTTATTTCACCATTTCTCCTTGTACCGAACGGGCAATATCAGACATTTCCTCAGGTGATAAATCGTTGGATGCGATCATATAATCCACGCCCTGGTAAGTCCAGGAGATGGTGTTGTCAGAAACTGCACCAATGGTGAAGCCAAGGTCAACCGGCTCGCCTTTAACAGATGTAACTACGGATGATGTCGGCATGACAGTAGCCTTTTCCTGTACAAGCGTGAATGACTTTTCTCCATCATATGTCAATACCACGCGCTTGCCCTCTTCTGTCTTCATTTCCTGTTCATCAACCAGCTTTACATCCGCCATATCCATCTGCGGATATTTAACTGTGAACTCCTGATCCTCCACCTCGGCCATGACTGGCACTTCGAGCTGGGCGCCTGTCATGTTCTTCTGCATGTCAAAGTCTTTCTTATCGAAGCTGGCATTAAATTTTACATTTGAAAATTCTACTGTTACAAGTGCATTTTTATCAGGATCCATAACCTTCACACTGACCGGTGATAAATCAGACTTCTTCAGCTTGATTTCCTGTACAGGAAGCATTTGGTTATTTTGATAGCGCGTTTTTGTTTCAAATACATAATGGTCTTTTGTAGCGGAGAACTTGGCTTCTTTATCCTCCATAATGTCCTTGATTAATGACTCATATAAATATGCCTGGCTGCTGTTTTGCGGCCAATCACTCTGGAAGCGGAAGCTTTTGTTCAGCGCAGGAGTGAGGACAAATACACCGTCATTGTTTCTGAGAATCATCTGACTTTGATCCTTTTGGGCGTTTTTCAGGTTTACCCGGTAAAAATCCGGATCTTTATGCCACACTTCTATTTCATATGTCTGCGGGTCCGTTCCCATCTGCAGCGTCATTTTTGCCTCTGCCTTGTATCCCTTAACGTCTTCGAGCTTTTTATCAAGATCCTTCACAACATCCTCCTGTGTTTTAGAACCACAGGCAGACAATGCAAGAACAACCAAAAGCCCGGCAAGCAGCATGAACCACTTTTTCTTCATTCCTTCAGCCCCTTTGTCTCATTTCAGTGAGATTGGCCGAACTTCCGGCCTGTCTCTCCTATCGCATTATGAATATATGAGACAACCTAAAGGAATATGCTAGGAGGAATGACAAGCTTTTGAAATTCTTCCTGCAGTAAAAAATTCATTCTTTTTCTATTACAACTTGGGCCACAGCATACTCCCTGCTATGGGAAATCGACAAGTGAACACCATCTTTTAATGGCTTTGAAATAAACGGCTTGCCCTTTTTATCCTTTTCAATTTCAATATCCTGAAAGGAAAGTTCTTCGCCAATTCCGGTTCCCCATGCTTTTGAAAAGGCTTCCTTCGCCGCAAACCTTCCTGCAAGAAACTCTGCGCGCCTTTTTTCCGGCATTTGTCGATAGCCATTCAGCTCTTTAGGGGTTAAAATCCGATCAGGAAACCGCCCCTGCCTGGCAATAATTTTCCGTATCCGCTCAAGGTCTGCAATATCAATCCCAATACCGGAAATCATCTCTCATCTTCCTTCTATTTATATTATTCGCTGCATAAAGAATACAGTAGAAGCAGGATTATGTACACATGATCCGCTGAATAAGTGTTTTGGCATGCTGAAAACCCGCTTTTCAGGCTATGATGTAGATAACTATTTAAGAGCACGGAGGAGAGCCATGTTTACGAGAACGGAAAGCTTAAAGGAATTTATCCGCTATTATCCAGTTGTTACGGCTATCATTTGTATCCATATTATCATCTATCTATTAACTGTCATTCCCCTATTCCCAAATTCACTTATTTTTGAGAAGCTGGCAGGCGTCAATTTATATATTGTGGAGGGGGAATACTGGCGGCTGCTGAGTCCTATCATTCTGCACAGCGGCTTCTCCCATGTTTTATTTAACAGTTTTTCACTCGTTCTATTCGGTCCTGTCCTAGAAAGGCTGCTCGGGAAAACCAGGTTCATTTTTGTTTATATCACAGCTGGTGCAGCCGCGAATATTGCTACACTCATCCTTGAGCCATTAACGTATATTCACGTGGGAGCCAGCGGTGCAATCTTTGGTTTGTTCGGCTACTTTGCAGCCATCCTTTTCTTTCAAAAAGAACTTTTATCCAGGGAAAACTCACAAATCATCCTGACCATTACGATCATTGGGGTCATTATGACCTTCCTTCAGCCAAACATCAATGTGACCGCACATATATTCGGCCTGATTGCAGGCTTCCTGATTGGTGCAGCCTCTCTGGCCAAAGGCCGTACATCATCTTCATCCGGAAAGTCAGGCGGACTTCCCCGCATCAGGCATTCTTTAAAAGGAGTGCCTGCATCAAGGCTTGCTGTTTGGGGAATTATTGTTATTTTAGCCATATTGGGGTTTTTAGCCAGATAATGGCCCACAGATGGACAGTTAAACAAAAAAGCGCTCACGGGCGCTTTTTTTGTTGTTTCAGTCCGGTATAAGAATACCATTTATAAATAGCATATACTTCTTTCCTGTCCAGATTCCGTACAGTTCCCCCTGTCCCGCCTGCCCCGGACATAGCAGCAGCTTCAATGGTAGCCAAATTGCGCTTTTTCTGGAAATAGCTTTCTTTCACAGATAGGGACTGGATTCGATTTCTTCTCATAAATACAGTTGTCCTCACTATTCCGCGATATCTGAGGGCAAGCTGCTGTGAGCTGATATCCCAGCCTGCATCCCTGTATTTCAGATGTGACCATCCCAGCGCAAGAACCAGCAGCACCAAAGAAAAGTATCCCCACGGCCTGAATAAGAGGAGCGGCACAGCCACAAAAGGCAGGATCCACAGAAACCCTCTCCACAAGTAGCGGTTGAGCGCTCTTTTCGGAGCTTTAAAGAAACCCGGCTGCAGTTCATACTGTGGCAAGTGAGGCTTTAACAAACCGGCAATCCTTGTTTTTTTCACGATTGGCAGGATCATTAGGCGGGCGCTTTCATTGTCTTCAATGGAACCTCCTGCACTTTCAATATAAACAGTCGCCAGGCCAACTGGCTGCCTAAGCAGATTTTCCCTTATCTGAATAGCCTGTATGCGGTTCAGCGGGATCGTCATTTGCCGCTTTTCGAGCAAGCCTCTGGTAACAATCAATTCCTTCTCACTTCTTATTAATGTAAAACCGGCATATTTCAGCATGCTCCCAATAAGAGCGATCAGCCATGCCATTAGAAAAACGATGAATATCAGAAGGCTTACAAAGATCATTCCATTGGCAATAAATCCTTCGAGCCCGGTAAACACCTTTTCATAGGGAATGATTTCTTCAAACTGAAATACAAAAGCAAAGACAGCTGAAATAACTACGCCTGCTCCGCCTGAAGTTGATGCCAGCAGGAACAATTCGCCGGGCTTAATTTTATAAATCACTTCCCGGTTTTGCATTTCTGCTTCAGGTTCAGAAGGATTATTTTTGGCAGCTGAAAATGCCTGCTGAATGAAATCTGCATCTTCTTTGGAAATAGCCGTCAATACCGCTTCTGCCTCACCCGCACCGGTTGAGCCCGCTGTCTCCACCTTCATTTTCACAAGTCCAAAGGGTCTTTGCAGCAAGCCTTCCGATAAGTCAAGACTTTGGATTCTTTCAAGCGGAATATATCTTTTTTTCTTTACCAGAACACCATACTCGATGCGAAGCTCGCCTTCCTCCAGTCTATAGGTGTATCGCCACCAGGTAAGAATCCCGATTAAAAAAACTGCGGCTATGATCCCTATAGACAGGACAAGCTGAACGATCTCGCCATTCCCTCCTCGGCTTCCAAAGACGACAAAGACAAGAAAAGGCACCAGCATTTCCTTCAGGTGTTTCAGGAAATTGACTGCCGCTGATATAGGGTGCAGCCGTTTCGGATTAGACATCATTTTCTGCAGACCTTGCCAGCTGAGAAATGAAAAAGCGCAATTCCTCGGCTTCATCCATATCCAATGCCGGTATTTCATGAACGGTAGCAGCTGTCGAGATAGTGACAGTAGCCAGGCGATATTTGCGCAATATCGGCCCTTGCCTTGTATCCACATGCTGCACCCGAATCATGGGAACAAGCGTCCTTTTTATCACAAAAAGTCCATATTTAAGCTCTATTTCATTTTCCCGGACCTCATACCTCCATCTTTTCCACTTTAAAGATGGGAAAGTCATAATGACGAGGTAGGCATAGGCGGAATAGAACATTAAAGAAGCTCCAATAACCCAAATAGGCCAATTAAACAGGATGGCAGCAGCGATAGCGCCACCTGAGAACACAAAAGGAAAAACAGAATGGAGCGTGCCGGAGATTCTCCAAGCAAGCAATCCCCTTGCCGGAATCCTTTTATGCGGCTCTGTAATCATGCAGTACCCCCCGCAATTCCATAAAATTAATAGCTTTAAATCCGCTCTTTCACTTCTATAAGTATACATGACAGAAAAAAGAAGTGTCTCCCTTTTATGAAAAAATCGGGGCAGTGTTTTATATTTCAAAGCTGGATGAATCAATAAAAGTCAAAGTGGGGTTCTTTTTTAAATCCTCAACAAGCTTAAACAGGGCACTGTCCTTCATTTTCGCTTCGATCATGCAATGAATCTCAGGCACAGTTCCCTTAATGTTCTCCAGAAACTCCAGGAACATATCCGCATCAATATAATCCGCATGCGCTCTGAAGTCTTTGTCTGATTTTGGGCTGGAAATATGCATTTTCACAGGCAGTTCAGAATGGTCCCAAGTTGCTGCAGACCTCTCCCATGCCCCTGCCCAGTCATCATTCTTGAAATTGGCAAGGTGATGATGGTAATCAAATACAAGCGGAATCCCAAGCTTTTCACAAAGGTAGAGCGTATCATCAAGTGTAAAAGTGGTATCGTCATTCTCGAGAATAATCATCTGCTGGATCCCTGAAGGCGTAAAGCCCCAATTATGGATAAATTGTTCGAGCGCTTTTTCTTTATCATCATAGCCTCCTCCAACATGCAGGACACAACGGTGAGCCGGATTCAGACGCATGCCTTTCAACAGGGCTTCATGCATAGCCAGCGTCTTGATGGACATATTCAATGTGTCCACTTTCGGTGTATTAAGGAGCACAAAATGGTCAGGGTGAAAATCCACACGCATGGGATGTTCATCCAGAAAGTCGCCGATGCCGGACAGAATGTCTTTGAGTGGACGCATATACTTCCAATCAGAAAGTTCCTCATGATTAGCAAGCGGAATCAGCCGTGAACTGAAGCGGAAAAAATGGATATCATGGGCCGCATTGTGCTTTAGCAGCCTCAGGCAATTCTCCAAATTGGAAACAGCAATTCGCTCCAATCTTGCAATCGCCGCCTCGCGGTCTTTAATACTTGAGAATTGTTTGAACGTCATCGTTTGTGATGGCGATGCGTTTTTCAGATTCATACTCATCGCAACATACCCAAGGCGTACAATCGTCATGTTGTTTCCTCCCGTACAGTAATTTCCCTTAGTATGTACGGCAGCTGCTTAGAATTTGCATGTGTAGACGCTCCCTTAATATAGACAAAATAAAAGAGAGCAGAATTTCTGCTCTCCAAATTTCTTATCTATAGCTGTTGCTGTTTGAACGGCTGTTATTGTGGCTTGGACGTTTTCCAGTGTGGCCTTGGCGGGATTTGTATGATCCTTTTTGGCCGCCTTGTCTGCCTCTGCCATTGTATCCTCCGCGGCTGCGGTCATTTGGCTTTCTGTCGCGCTTAGATGGAAGCGGCTTTTCCTCTGTTAATTTAACAGGGGTTGTATCCGGTTCTTTTGTCAGCATCTTCAGCACGGCCTGAACAACTGTTGACGCGTCCTTTTGTGCAAGAAGCTGATCTGCGGCTTCTTTATAGCTTTCAAGATTGTTTTCCTCGATGGTTTGCATGATTTTTTCCATTACAGCTTTTTGCTGGCCCTCTAGCGCCTCATCCAGTGTCGGAGCATCCATGCGTTCCATTTTTTTCTTAGTTGTACGTTCCACCACATGCAGGTACGATTTTTCGCGTGGATTGATGAATGTCATCGCAACACCCGTTTTTCCAGCACGTCCGGTCCGGCCGATGCGGTGAACATAGCTTTCAGGATCCTGAGGGATGTCAAAATTGTATACATGTGTGACGCCGGAAATGTCTAATCCGCGTGCTGCCACATCTGTTGCCACAAGAACGTCAATGCTTCCCTCTTTGAACTTCCTGAGAACAGAAATCCGTTTGGCCTGGCTTAAGTCACCATGGATTCCTTCAGCCATGTATCCGCGAAGATTCAAGGCTTCAGCCAATTCATCAACACGGCGCTTAGTGCGTCCGAATACGATCGCCAATTCAGGTGATTGAATATCCAGAAGTCTTGTCAGCACATCAAATTTATTTTTCTCATGCACTTCAACATAGAATTGTTCAATAGATGAAACAGTCATTTCCTTAGCTTGTACGCGGACAACCTGAGGGTCCTTCATAAAACGTTCTGCCATTCTGCGGATTGGAGCAGGCATTGTAGCAGAGAAGAGCAGTGTTTGGCGCTCTTCAGGAATTTTCGCAAGTATTGCTTCAATATCGTCAATGAATCCCATGTTAAGCATTTCATCCGCTTCGTCAAGGATAGCCGTATGAACATGGTCCAAACGCAAAGTTTTGCGGTTGATATGGTCCAAAATACGCCCCGGCGTTCCAACGATGATATGCGGTTTGTTCTTTAAAGCACGGATTTGACGGTTAATATCCTGTCCGCCATAAATGGAAAGGACTTTCGTTCTTTTTCCGTAGCCGATTTTATACAGTTCTTCCGATACTTGAATCGCCAGCTCACGTGTTGGAGCAATAACAATTCCCTGAATATGCTCTTTCGTGTTGTCGATTTTATCAATCATCGGAATTCCGAATGCAGCCGTTTTTCCTGTTCCTGTCTGCGCCTGCCCAATCAGGTCTTTATTCTCCAGACTTAACGGAATGGTTTGTGTCTGAATAGGAGTCGCTTCTTCAAATCCCATTCGTTTCAGTGATTTCATTGTCTCCGGGCTGATGCCCAAGTCTTGAAACTTTGTCAATGTATTCATTCTCCTTCTAATCATAGAAAAATTTTGTCCCTGCAAACCTGCAGGCAGGAGTTCTCCTGAAAAATTGGCCTATGAGTCTCTTCCGGACGATTATAAGAAATGTTATGGCACCCTGTAAGGAGCCTTTTTACCGGCACTACCCGGCAATCTAGATGCTGTAACTTCTTATTATATAAAAAGTGCGGTTATGTTTCGTTAAGAAGAGTCCCACTCACTATGAAACCCGCTTGAGGAAAGGATGAGGGTAAATTCTATCCAAATTGTTCACGGACAATCAGGTCTCTTAAGATAAGCGCATTTAAGCACCCATCTATTTATGGCCTTACTGAAGTATGCTTTTTCAGCAATACTTCTGTATTTAATGAAAAAAGACATTCTCCTGCTGGAGTATGTCCGGGTTCTCAAAAGAAGTTCCTGTTGGCACTTTGGTGTTTATATTACCATTTTCAAGTAAGCTTTGCAAACGTGAAGGCTGTCTGAAAACCTTATCATTCAGGCTTTTTTTGCAGAAATCCAAGGATTTCCTGAAAGAGGCGGTCCCCTTCCCCGCAGTGGCAGATAAGATGCTTTGAGTCTTTTATAAAAATTAATTTTTTGGCTGATGAACTAATATTATTATATAAATATCTGGCGCTTCTCGGAGGCACCACTCCATCACTTTCACCCTGCGCAATTAACGTTGGTACATTGATCTGATTTAAAATAGGCCTGATGGAAGCAACAAGCCTGCGGAATTGAAGTGTTGCTGTAATCGGTGTCGCACTGATTTTCCGCTTATATCTGACGTACATTTCATTGTCAGCCAGGTTCCCCCTGAAAGCATCTCTTACCATCTCTTTCATATCAATGAATAGCCGCTTCGGGTTCACGTAATAGGCAGCAGCACTGAGCAGAACCAATTTATCTACAGGATAATGAACCGTTAAATAGCTGGCTATCAGGCCGCCCATTGAAAAGCCAATGACATATACTTTTTCACAGCGGCTAATCAGCCTTTTCAGTTCTTCCTCTGCATGCTCAATCCACTTGTTGTAGACGATTCCTTTCAGCTTCAGTTCATCGCCATGACCCGGCAATGTCGGCACGGAAATCTCCCAGTCTGTATGTTCTTTTAAATACTCTGCCAAAGGTTCTACTTCGAATGGAGCTCCTGTAAAACCATGTATGCACATGCAGCCAATCATTTACGAGTCACCGCCATTTTTTAAATTTAAGTACATTTTATTTTACACTTTTTCCTTTTCGCCATACTAATCAAACCTGTTGGAAGATAAAAATTATAGCGAAAGAACTATTTAAAAATAACTTAAACCCCTGTTTCACGTGAAACAGGGGTTTAATTCCTATAATAACAGATATATACAATTTATCTATTTTTCAAAATGCTCTTACTGAAAAACTTTATGCTGTATCAGTCCTTCATCCTTTCTGTTAAAGCTAAAAGGCTATTGAAGAAACTATTGAAGAGCTGATACAACTTCTTCAAGCTTCATGCCACGGGATGCCTTGACCAGCACAATAGTTTCCTGGTCGACATGTTTCTTCAGTTCTTGAATAAGGTCCTGTTTGTCAGTAAAGGCTGCCACCCGTTCATGAGGCAGGACTTCCTTCGCCCCCTTGGCGATAAATTCCCCGAGCTTGCCGAAAGTAAACACGTAATCAACCTTTTTGGCATCCACAGATTTCCCAGTGGAGTAATGGAAATCCTCCTCCTGCGGACCAAGCTCCAGCATATCACCAAGAACGAGAACTTTCTTTTTGTAGCCAGGAAGATTGGCGACCAGCTCAATGGCTGCATTCATGGATGTCGGGCTGGCATTATAGGCATCATTAATAATTTTTTCACCCATTTTGCCCTCGAGCAGTTCCATTCTCATATTGGTCAACTTTAAGCTTGCAAAGCCTTCGTTCATCTTTTCGTACGGAACGCCGAAATGGGATGCTGCAATCATTGCTGCCAGGGCATTGAGAACGTTATGGGTGCCCAGTACAGGCAGGTTAAATTCCTCGTCGGATTCATTGATCCTAAATGTGCTGCCCTTGTCATTCTGCTTGATATTCACCGGATACACATCGCTTTTCCCGGTTCTCCCAAAGGTTCTTAATGCCGCCGAACCATTGTAGGTTTTCAGCTTTTCATCAAGAAGCGGCTCATCACCGTAATAAATAACCAGGCCATTTTCCTGAAGGCCATTTATAATTTCCAGCTTCGCTTCTGCAATCCCTTCTCTGGAACCTAAATCCTGCAGATGGGATTCGCCTATATTCGTAATGATCACGGCGTCCGGACGGGCAAGCTTCGTAAGAAAATCGATTTCTCCCCTTCCGCTCATTCCCATTTCGAGTACGGCGATTTCCGTATCTTCTTCAAGTGCCAGAATGGTCAGGGGAAGACCGATATGGTTGTTATAGTTGCCTTCCGTTTTTTGAACCTTAAAGTTTAGTGACAGAAGGTTTGCAGTCATATCCTTGGTCGTTGTTTTGCCGTTGCTTCCTGTGATGCCTGCGACCTTTACGTTTAATTCATTACGATAGCTTCTCGCCAATTCCTGAAGAGCTGTCAGTGTATCTTCAACAATGAGGATGGGAAGATGCAGTGGCGGATTGGGAACATCCTTTTGCCAAAAAGCCGCGGTTGCCCCTTTTTCAATGGCATCTTCTACAAATCGATGGCCATCTGAATTTTCCCCTTTGAAAGGAACAAATAAATTGCCCTTCCCGATTTTTCTGGAGTCAATGCTGACGCCTTGAATGGAAGTGGCATTAATTGAAGATACGTCATTATCTACTTTAATCATCTGTGTAATTTCCTGAAGTGTTTTCTTAATCATGTGGCGCCTCCTATGGGGCAAAATCAGCAGCTCACCCAACATCCTGATTTTGCCAATTATGTATGAACAAAAGGAACACGGCAAAGATGCCGTGTTTCCTTCAACAGTTATGCCCTTTTACATCGTGTGTTTGATGCTCTGTTTCTCAGCATGGCGTTCGATGGCCAGATTAACAAGCTTTTCAATCAGCTGAGGATATTCTACTCCTGTATGCTTCCACAGAAGCGGGAACATGCTGAAAGGTGTAAAGCCCGGCATGGTGTTGACTTCATTAATGTATAGTTTACCCTCTCTTGTTAAAAAGAAATCAGCCCGGACAAGACCAGAGCAGTCAAGGGCTTTAAATGCCTTAATAGCCATATCGCTCAGTTCGCTGTACTCACTCTCTGAGATTTCAGCAGGAATGATTAATGCTGTGTCTCCATCCTCATATTTCGCTTTATAGTCATAAAATTCAACCTTCGGCACAATCTCACCGGCAACAGAGCATTCCGGATGATCATTGCCCAGCACGCCAGCTTCAATCTCTCTTGCAGTGACGCCTTCTTCGATAATGATTTTACGGTCAAATTGGAAAGCCTCTTTAAATGCTCCTTCAAGCTCTGTGCGGTTCATGCACTTGCTGATGCCCACACTGGAACCCAGGTTGGCAGGTTTTACGAAACAAGGGTAGCCGAGTTCTTTTTCCACTTTTTCATACGCTGCCTCTGTTTCATTCTCCCACTCACTGCGGATAAACCAGACATACTTCACCTGAGGCAGGCCTGCCTGTGCAAATATATTCTTCATGATAACCTTATCCATGCCCGCTGATGAAGCCAATACCCCATTCCCCACATATGGCAGGTTTAAGAGTTCAAGCAGCCCCTGAACTGTGCCATCTTCACCGTTCGGACCGTGAAGCAGCGGAAAGATTACATCAAATGGGCCTTTTTCCTTTGTACCCTGGAAAAGGGTAGGTGCCAAAGCTGTTGGAGGAAGTGCCTCCCCCTGGGAGAATTCCAGCTCCTTTACACTGGAAACAGGAGCCTGCAGTTGAGGGCCTTTTACCCACCGGCCTTCTTCAGATATATAAATAGGATGAATTTCAAATTTCTCTAAATCCAATGCTTTAATGACGGCCATTGCAGTCTGCATAGATACTTTATGCTCCGCTGACTTTCCGCCGTATAAAAGACCAACCTTTGTTTTCATAAAAAGAACCTCCAATATTCAATCATCGACTAACCGGCTTTTCATGCCGTTTTATTTTCTTAAACTGATTTATATGTTCATTCAAGCTACTCTATATTGTAACACTTTCACATTTACGAAAGGGAGTGATTACCTCTTCAATTCTTCAGGAATTTTTTTCTGCACATTCGCCCATATTTCTATATGTATGACAGAGTGCTGAAAAAGGAAACTTTTCTTATCTTATAAATAAATAATTTCCTTTTCCGGAAATAATTATTTCAAGAAAACGTTTACCTTCCTTTTATAGAGCAAAACTTCTCATCCACTCATAATCATCAGAGTTTTTTTATTATTAAAACAAAAGTTTTATCTATTAACTTTTAATGAAAAACAAGATATAATCCCCCTAATAAAAACAATTGTATTTTTTAGGAGGACAAAATAATGAAGTTCGGTTTGCTTCCCAGAATCATTGCAGCTATTGCATTAGGTATTTTAATAGGTTCTTTTTCTCCCGAATGGCTTATTCAGCTATTTGCTACTTTTAATGGACTCTTCGGAAACTTTCTTGGTTTCGCGATTCCATTAATTATTATCGGATTCATCGCACCAGGCATCGGCAGCATGGGGAAAGGTGCAGGGAAACTGCTTGGGATTACAACCGGTTTTGCCTATGCTTCCACAATCACTGCCGGTTTAATTGCTTATCTTTCTGCGACGGTGTTATATCCGATTCTATTAAAAAACCAAAGCTTCAAAAAGTTTGAGAATCCTGAGGATGCATTGCTGTCACCTTTTTTCCAGGTGGACATGCCTCCGGTAATGGGTGTGATGACGGCACTGCTGATTTCATTCACTTTAGGCCTTGGATTGGCCGCAATTAAAGGAAACACCCTGCAAAATGCGATGAATGATTTCCGTGATATTATTGAAAAATTGATTGAAAAGCTCATTATTCCTTTGCTTCCTGTCCATATTTTCGGGATCTTCGCCAATATGACGCAAGGCGGACAGGTTGGTGCTATTATTTCGGTATTTGCCAAAGTTTTTGTCATGATTATTGCTCTTCACCTCTTAATTTTACTGCTTCAATATTCAGCAGCCGGCAGCCTTATGAAAGCCAATCCGCTGAGACTTATGAAGAATATGATGCCTGCATACTTTACGGCGCTTGGAACCCAGTCATCTGCCTCCACCATTCCTGTTACGCTTAAACAGGTTAAAAAACTTGGTGCACGCGAAAAAGTCGCGGATTTCTCTGTACCATTATTGGCAACAATTCATCTTTCCGGCAGCACAATAACGATTGTGAGTTGTGCGATCGCCGTAATGATGCTGCAGGGGCAAACAGCCTCACTTGCAGAAGTCCTGCCTTTTATATTAATGCTTGGAATCACAATGGTTGCAGCTCCAGGTGTTCCCGGGGGGGCTGTCATGGCCGCGTTGGGTCTGCTTGAAAGCATGCTTGGATTCAATGAAACCATGCTGGCCCTTATGATTGCCCTATACCTTGCCCAGGACAGCTTTGGAACTGCATGCAATGTAACTGGTGACGGTGCACTGACTCTGCTGTCTGATAAGGTGAGCGGCAAAGAGAAGAAGCTTCAGACCCCATCGGCTGTAAAAGCTGAATGATTGAAAAAAAGATGTCCCAATTTGGGGCATCTTTTTTCAGTTAGACGATTTATCGGATACTTAAACAAGCACCCAGATAGTGAAAATGGTGCATATTTTCATTTACTTAACAATTAAAACAGGCGCTTTCACACGTTTGACAATCTTATGACTGACACTTCCGAGTACCATTGCCTGTAGAGTATTCAACCCCCGGCTGCCGACAATGGCAACATCAAAATCCCCCTTGTTGGCAAATTCCACAATGGCTGGTCCAGGCTCTCTCCCTGCAGGATTTTTATTTCATATGAAATGCGCTTCTCTTTTAATAAGCTTTCTATAGGCTCTAAACGTTTTTTCCTCACCTGATCCACTATACTTTTATCAAAATGGTGAACGATATCTTCCTTTGAGGTCTGGCTATCAACGACATACAATACGGTTACTTCAGAATCAGGATTCTGTTCAGCCAGTTGAATGGCTATAGCAGCTGCCCGAATGGAATGATCAGATCCATCTGTTTTTTAAACACAGAGCCTCACCCCTTACTAATTCTTATAAAGAAAATACCACAGTCAAAGCTGACTGTGGTATTAATTACAGTATTTTAATGGCCGGATAATTTTGCTCCCGGTTTGCGGTGAACGGCCAGACGCTCTATCAGGTTCGAACTTGGCGCGTTTAATCCTGATAGACGGACCAACACACCATTGTCACGAAGTTTTAATACAATCTTATCGATGGCGGCGACACCCGAGTCATCCCAGACATGCGCCTTTGTAAAATCTATTTCAACTTCTTCTAATTCTTCATTAAAATCAAATGCTGCTATAAGTTCATCCACGGAAGCAAAGAAAACCTGGCCAGTTACAGCGTATATTTTCTTGTCCCCTTCCACTCGTGATGCAACATGTACTTTGGAAATTTTAGCCACAAAAAAGATCGCGCTTAAAATGATCCCGGCAAAAACACCTTTGGATAAATCATGAGTGAAAACCGTGATAACAGTAGTTACAACCATAACAATCGAATCTGTTACAGGCGTTTTTGCAAGGTCCTTAATGGATGACCAATCAAAGGTTCCGATTGATACCATGATCATAACTCCCAAGGCAGCCATTGGTATTTGTACGACAATATTGCTTAATACTAAAATCAGAAACATCAGGAATGTGCCAGCCACTAGGGTTGACAGTCTGCCTCTTCCTCCTGATTTCACATTAATGACGGATTGTCCAATCATCGCACAGCCTGCCATTCCGCCGAATAAACCGGACACGATATTCGCAATTCCCTGTCCGCGGCTTTCCATGTTCTTATCACTGGCCGTATCGGTCATGTCATCCACAATGGATGAAGTCAAAAGAGATTCAAGCAAGCCAACGATTGAAAGGGCAATAGAGTAAGGGAAAATAATCTTAAGAGTCTCAAAGGCATGTAGCATCTGCGAATTGCTCGAGCTGAGCCATGAAAATCAATATTGCCAGTGCGTTCACAAATCCAATCATAACAGCACGGGGAATGAATTTCATAAAGCGGGCTAATTTAAGCACACCAAATAAAATCTGCAGAATCCCTGTCAAAATCGTCGCAGCAAATAAATACTGCAATCCGTGATCAGCTACTAAAGTAACCATTAATAACGCCATCGCACCGGTTGCAGCAGAAATCATTCCAGGCCTTCCGCCCACTATAGCAATGGTCACAGCTATACAGAACGAAGCATACAATCCAATCATCGGATCAACACCTGCGATAATGGAGAAAGCAATCGCCTCAGGAATCAGTGCCAATGCCACTACGATTCCAGAAAGGATATCGCCCTTCACATTGCCAAACCATTGTTCCTTTTTTGATAATATTCTCAAATAAACACCTCGTTTAAATAGATTTATAGTAATGACTTTGAACTCTCATCAAAGTCGTGCCGACAAAAACATATAGAATCATACCACATTTACTTGTCTTTACAAGTCCTTATGTAAGCGTAACTAATACTTATAATCTTGTTTTTTCTTTTCAAATCTCACGATTGCTATATAGCCAACAAAAAATGACCCTGAAGCAGAGTCATTTTTAACCGAGAGGTGAACAAACCTCAATATAATGCCCATCCGGGTCTTCTACATATGCCACTTTCTGTCCCCAGGGCTTTTCAATCGGCTCGAGCAGAAAAGGCACCCCTGCTGCCTTGAGCTTTCCAACAAGTGCTTCCACTTCTTCCGTCACAAACCCCAGCTCGAAAGTCTGCTCCTTCCTCGTTCCATCCGGTATTGGCAGTCCGGTGACTTCCCGTCCGCCTTCTCTCGTATTGAATGAAAGAATGGTGCTGCCTGTATCATACTCGATGTAAGTTCCAAATTCATTCCGAAGCTTCAGGCCCAGCAATTGACCATAAAAATGCTTCGTTCTTTCCAGACATTCCGCATATAAAATGACATACCCCAGCTTCAATTCCATTACGTTCACCTCTTCAAAGTTTCTTTACATAGGATTTCAATATAGGAGGTATTTTCTCCTTTTAAGAGAATGTATAAACTTGGAAGTATTATCAAGAGGTACAACAATACAGGATTTTTAGTTTTAATGGAGGGGTACTTGCAATGAAGGAAGATACAGCCCTTAAGGTGATGATTCACCCCATACAGGAAGAGGATTTGCCCGAGCTATATCCGGATGGGTGTACTAAGGGAAGAGTGGAGGAATAGGGCATAATAAAAAGGCTCATTTGTTATCGAGCCTTTTTATGTCCTGCTTTCCAGCATATGAAGATATCCTCCAGCAACCTTACTGATTTCTTCAGATTTCTCCTCCGGAAAAACCGCGATAAAGCAAGTAGCAGGACCGGCAGATTTCTTAAGGTCCAAATGGCTTTCAAAATCATACTCCTTAAATTCCTTATTGGAAAACAGGCAATTCAGTTCCTTCAGTATTCCTTTTGAACCTATTGGAAGAGTTACAACCTCATCTATTGAATTTATAGCTTTAAACAGTTTTAGGGGCGCTGCCTCCTCCTCCCTCTCAATCAGTTCCAGGCCAACCAACGGGGTACCGATCACCGCTATCTTTGTATCCTCTGTATAGATTAAGGTATCAGCAGGTAGCTCTCCCTTCCTTTTGCCAAGTACAGTTAGGCCTACCGCAGATTGAAGCAGATTAAAATTGCTTTCTGTACTGCCTGTGATTTGCAGTTCTGCCATGCCTAATTCATCAGCCCCTTTTTTAATGCCACGTAAAAGCTGGTCCCAGGCATCATTACCGCAGAAATTCTGAAGGGATGCCGCGAATGGGTTAGCACCTGCTGACATGCATTCCATGACAGCAACACGGAAGGAATAATACGAAACGGTCTCGTAAGGAACATGGACAGCGTCCGGTTCTTTCTCGCCGATTGCCCCGCTGTTATCACATGCTGCCACAATGGTTTCTTCAGAATTAAAAGGAAAGGTTAAAACATCCCTCACTGTTCAGCACCCGCTTTGGAAAGAATCGGGCCCATGAACTTAACAAGCCTTGGAATCACTATATAAGCAATAACAGCATTTATCACAGAACCAATAAAAAGGGAAGGTACAATCGCCAGGTAAAAGGCCTGGCCCATTAAAAAGATAAATGGAAGCGGGGCTGCAAAGGCATTGCCTAACACAAAAAGTATTCCCGCCAGCCAGCGTCGGCCCCTCTGATACAACGAACTGAAAATAAAGGCTAAAAAAGCCATTTCAACAGCAATCAGGAGATGAAGAGGCCCTAAAGGCATACCGCCTAATAAAGCCGAAATCAGATGCCCGATAGCCGCAACAGCTGCACCGCCATAGCCTCCAAGCAGAACAGCTGCAAGCAAGGCAGGAAATGCATCAAGGGCCACGCTGCCGATAATAGCCGGAACTTTAATCGCTGCACCGATTGCTGTCAGTGCAATCAGCATGGCGGCCATTCCTAAGCGCATGCTTTTCATTACTTATCCTCCTTGCGCTTTCCTTCACGGAATACATTCGCACTGCGCACATATTCCACATCCTTCTGATTCAGACGGAAATTAATCACCCTTGCCAGAGCAAAGAAGTAATCAGATAAGCGATTCAAGTATTTCAGCGCCACTGCAGAGGTTTCTGGATCCGCCTTTTTTAGTGAGACCACAAGGCGCTCCGCTCTCCGGGTTACTGTCCTGGCAATATGAATGGACGCTGATGCTGGTGCTCCACCAGGCAGAATAAATCTTTCAAGCTTTGGTGCTTCCTCAATCAATTGATCAATCTTAGTCTCTAAATAGTCCACAGATTCCTTCGTCAATTTCAGCTCCCGCTTTTTCGACACATTTGCAAGGTCACCGCCGCAGTCAAAAAGCTCATGCTGAATCTTTTCCAGATCCTCCAAGACATCCTGAAAAGCGGCTGGATCCAGCTGTGTCATCGCCTGCCCGACAAAACTATTGACCTCATCCACTGTTCCATAGGCTTCAACCCGTACATCATCCTTTTCCACTCTGCCTCCGATAATGCTTGTTTTTCCCTCATCACCAGTTCGCGTATAAAGCTTCATCTGCAATTCCCCATTTCATTTAATTTTTTGGCTGATACCATACCAAATCAAATCAACTCTATCTGCAGCAGCAGCGGCATCCTGAAAGGCCCATCCTGATGCATCCCGCCACTTTCGGTCAAGCGCCTCCATAGGGACAATCCCTTTTGAAATATCAGATCCGATTAAAACCATTTTCCGGTTAACAGCTGCTTTTTCCCACTGCAGCCACTTCTCCAGCAGTGTCTGCCACTTGTCCCGGATTTCTTCAAATTCAAGTGCCGATGACCACTCCCGAATCATTGCCTCAATTCCCTCATAAATAATCAGGCTTTGATCCAGATCTCCAGCCGGCTCACCATGATAAGCAGAAATCCATTTATGAGGAGTATCTTCCAATTGATAAAATTCCTTCACCCATTCGGACTTCCCATTAAACCTGCCTCCTGTAATAAAGTGCATCGCTCTCCCCTCCTAAACGCTTCCCGTGTCCATCTAAGCTCATAGCCTCTTCCAAACGGAACTTGCCACTCCCAGAATTCTCTTTGCTCCGGTGCATACTTTCCAAGAAGGTACCTTATGACTCCGCCATGTGTAATCATAGCAGCATCACTGATATTGCTCTGAAGCAAATGATCGGTTAATTTCCTCCACCCTTTATCCACTCTTGCAGTAAATTCCGAGTAAGATTCCCCTCCAGGCATTACTCCCGAGAAGGGATTTTCCAGCCATTTTTGATAATCCGGGTTATCTTTCAGCTCTTCATACGTCCTTCCTTCCCACTCGCCAAAATGCATTTCTCTCCATTCGTGACAAGGTTGAATAGATTGGTCCGGGAAAAGAATGGCTGCCGTCTTCATGCATCTGCCTAAATCACTTGCAAAAATTCTTTTGTAGCCTTGCGGCGCTGCGCTAAGCTTATCCCTGTGTACCGGACACAGAGGAGAATCTGTCCACCCCAGATAAGCATGCGACTTATTGGCTTCTGTCAGCCCATGACGAAATAATGCAACAGCCACAGTATCATCCATAAAAGCACCTCCGTCCCTTCCACACTGGCTCCAAGTACATCCCCTGTCATTCCGCCATACCAGGCAATGACTTTTCTTGATAAAAATACGAGAAACAAGATTGAAAAAAGAACCATGATAAGAAACCCAACAATAGCCGGGTAACCAGCCAGCCAGGCAGCTGCCGTGGCGGCCAAAAGGAAGACAGGGTATATAGATAGGGTGGTTTTAGCAGCAGCCTGCTGAAATAAGGAGCCCAGCCCTTCTTCTTTGGCTGCCTTAACGTTTATCAGCAAGATCCCCATTACCATCTTGCTTAAAAATGGAATCACCGCAATTAAAAAATAGGAAGATGGATTTAATAAAAGCACAATTTCATAGATAAATAGAAACCGGGCACCCAGCAGGACAATAACAGACAGAACTCCGAACGCCCCCACCCTGGGATCACTCATGATTTCAAGCCGCTTCTCCTGATCGCGATAGGAAAAGAACGCATCGCTCGCATCCATCCATCCGTCGAGATGGATGCCGCCAGTCAGCAAAATGCCGGCTAGCCAGACGGCAAAGGCCGCTGCTAATAGAGAAAAAGGAGTCCATTCAAGAAAAGCATAAAGAATAAATGCATATATCCCACCCTGGATTAGGCCGGCTATAGGGAAGGTTCTGATGGCCTTCTCGAGATGGGGCTTATCCATGGGCAGGGATATCGGAATGGGAATGCTTGTGAAAAATTGAAGATTGATCAATAATCCTTTAAGCCATTTCATTCTTTTTTCTCCAGCTAAAGACAATTTCCTTTAATTTTTCCCAATCAAGATGCTTTAACATCGCTTCAGATAGCTCATCATATTTACTGTCATCTACTGTTTCCGGATTAGCGGCGGCTGCAGGTCCATCAGAAAGGGAATCTTCAACAGGAATGCCATGCTGGCCTATGTAAGGGAGAACAGCCAATACCGGAAGCCCGGTTTTTTCTTCTATCCAGTTTTTCCCGTCCTCAAAAAGCTCCGGATTCCCATGAAATTTATTAATCATGATGCCTTTTACCCGGGCTCGCTCCTGAGGACTTAAAAGCTCCAACGTTCCGATTATACTTGCGAAAATTCCGCCTCTTTCAATGTCCGCTGCCAAAACCACGGGAACATCCGCCATTTCCGCAGCCTTCATATTAGCAAGCTCTTTTTCCTTTAAATTGATCTCGACCGGACTCCCTGCTCCTTCCAGTACCAGAATCTCATACTCTTCACGCAATTTTTGAAGTGACAGCGTAATCGCTTCAAGGCCCTTGTTATAATAATCATTCTGATAAGAGCTTCCTGAGACAACTTCTGCATGGTTCCCAAGCATGATAACCTCGGATTGCCCGCCGGCCATAGGCTTAAGCAAGATGGGATTCATCCATTCATTCGCTTCAGTCTTAGCGGCCTCTGCCTGCAGTCCCTGCGCTCTGCCGATTTCCTTTCCTGTTTTGGTATGATACGTATAGTTGCACATATTCTGAGATTTAAATGGAGCGACGTGATACCCTTCATTCGCAAATGCCCTGCAAAGAGCGGTAGCAATCAGGCTTTTCCCGACATCAGATGAAGTTCCCTGAATCATGATCCCTTTCATGCCGGCTCTCCTTTCATTTGAATGGGAATGCCTGCTTCAACAAGATAGGCTTCATCAGCCGTCTTTACGATTTCCCTGTGGAGCATTCCCAATAGTTTCGCATATGTAAATACCAATTCGTTTTCGCCAATTGGCTCATTAAGGACTTCATTGCTGACTACGATCAAAGCCCTGCATTTTTGGCAGATTTCTATGATGGCCCTTAGGATATCTGATGAAAGTTTTTCCTGCAATTCTTTGGTCCGCCAACTATCCTCCACCCTAAAAAGCTCATTATTCAGGAGAGTGGTCAGGCAATCGAAAAGTACTATATCCTGATGGTTAAAGTTTCCCGATAACTCTTCAAGTGAGGAAGGCTTCTCCCAGGTTATCCAGCCCAAGCCGCTCTTTTCCCGGTCATTCTGATGCCTCTGAATCCGCGCCTTCATCTCTGAATCGTATGCTTTTCCGGCAGCAATGTAATGAAGCCTTCCGTCTGTTTTTTCTGCAAGCGCGGCAGCAGTTCTCTCCGCAAATGAGCTTTTTCCGCTCCGCACGCCCCCTGTAATAAAAATCAGCGAACCTTCCGCCATTCCTCAATCGCCTCCATCAGCACATCATTGTCTTTCGGCCCTTTAATCGCAAAGCGCAGCCATCTTCCCTTTAGGCCGGGAAAATTCATCGTGTGCCTCGGGATAATTCCCTTTTCCAGTAGAAACTGAAATAAAGGCAGCTGATCATCAAGGTGGGGATCCCTTAATAAATAAAAGTTTACGGCAGTTGGAGAAACAGCGAAATTCAAACTCCGATAAAATGAAACCAGCCTCTCTTTCTCCTGCCGGATCAAATTTCTTGTCAGCCTGACATGCTCATTGCTCTCCAGACACCACTCTCCTGCTTTTAAAGCAAGGGCATTCACGCTCCAGTGTGGTTTCAGGGCAGCTGCTCTTTCAATCAATCTCTCACCTGCCATCATGTATCCAAGGCGCAGGCCGGGTATCGAAAACATCTTTGTCATGGAACGCAGCACCACAACATTTGAATCTTTTCCTATAGCAATAGATTCATAGTCCGAGGCAAAGTCATAAAAAGCTTCATCCATAATAAGAAGGCAACTGTGAATCTGGCACTTCTCTATCAGCTTCTCCACCAAAGCTTTGGGGTAGTAGACGCCAGTCGGATTATTTGGGTTGCAGAAGAACACGGCATCAGCGGCTCTAAGATAGTCGGATAGCGCTTCTATTTCCAAATTCCAATCCTCAGACTCCAGCTGAAAATAGGAGACTCTGCAATTATTAACCCGGCAGGCCTCTTCATATTCCGAAAAAGCAGGCTGAATAATCAGTGCATGTTTCCCTGCTATCATTCTGCCAATCAGGGTAATCAGCTCAGCGCCTCCATTTCCAACCAGAATCTGTGTTTCTTTTATTCCCTCTGTTGCCGCCAGTTTGCTTTTTATAAGAGCTGCATGTGGATCCGGATAATCGCTAATGTATGAAAATAGGCTTCCCCACCTATCTTTTAATTCACGGGGAGGGCCAAGGGGATTGATGTTGGCGCTGAAATCAATCCGCTCCTCAGGCATTGTCTTATCCATCGCTTCATATAAATATTGCGGATTAGATCCGTGTGAAGGCAAGATCAAGGAACATCCCTCCTGTCCATAATAAAAGCAAAAATAGGAACACTGCTTTGTTCATAATTGAGATACTTTTTAGGATATGTTCTTTTTCAAGCATTACCATTGGCTTCCCCATTGTCGCACGGTTAGAGATGACGTCCTTATAAAAATTGATTCCGCCCAGCTGGACCCCCAGAAGTGCTGCAACAGCAGCTTCCCCCCAGCCGCTATTCGGGCTGGGATGCTTCGGTGCATCTCTTAGAAGGATTCCCCATGCCTCTTCATATGGAGCATGCTCCGGCTTTTGTGAGAGCATGATGCAAACCGATGTCAGCCGGCTTGGAATCCAATTCAAGATATCATCCGCTCTGGCAGAAGCCCATCCAAACTCCAGATATCGTTCATTCATATGGCCAACCATTGAATCACATGTATTAATGGCCCGGTAAATAAGAGCCAGCGGTGCACCGCCGATCAAGGTCCAAAATAATGGAGCAGTTATGCCATCACTTGTGTTTTCTGCCACAGTCTCCACGGCAGCTCTGACAACGCCTGGTTCATCCAGCCGATCTGTATCCCTGCCGACAATGTACGAAAGCTGTACTCTTGCTGTTTCCATATCACCTTTTGCCAGAGGCTCATATACCTCCAGCGCTGCCTCTTTTAAACTCTTTTGAGCAATGGCTGTGAAGATGAGAATTCCTTCTGCCAGGATGCCTGCGACCGGATGAATCCCATAGAAGAGCCAGGTAATGAAAAAGGTGATGCCGCCTGTTGCCAGCAGCACGATTAATAACATGAAGCCCCCTTTTAATTTTCTAAAGCGACCTTTATTCAGAGCTTGTTCAAGTTTATGTATCAGGGCACCCATCCACCTGACGGGATGCGGCCAGTTTGGCGGGTCCCCTATCAGCTTATCCAGTATCCAGGCAAAGGTTAGCGCGATCAGGTGATATAAAATCATCCTTTTATCCTGCTTTGCGATTTTTTAATGGCTTCAACGGTACATTCGTATACACCCTTGCCAATTACTTTGCCAAGCGGTGTAATGGTACCTGCATACTCCAGGCTTTCTCCCTGCTGTGTGGCGGCAATCAAAATACTGTCAGTTGATGTTCCGGTCGCTATCGTCCCTGTGACAGCATCATTAACGTTCTGGTCAAATAAAGCCCTGGTCTTGGCCTCGGTTGCAGTCATAATAGATTGGATAAAAGCTGCCTCTGTCAGATAGCCATTAACAAAAATCCATGTATTGATTGTTCCCGGAGTCAGATGATAAGAATGCTCATCACTTTTGGAAGCATCGACCGCATTGCCGACACCGGCTGTCACAACCACATACACAGAGAATGTATCTTCTTCATATAATCGGCTGCTGTAATCTTCAATATATACGGCTGTCATCATCCCCACAGTTTCCCCGGGTTCAAAGCCGATTTCCCGGACAAATTCTGCCATCTCAGACCGATGATCACTGCAGTCATAATTTTTGCTCACATGCCGGTTAAGGAAAATCCGATTCCAGCCAGTCCCTGATCCGGTTACACCTGAAGACATGGTTTTTAGCGGCAAAGGCGATCGAAGGACCAGCAAGTCTTCCTTTACCTCCATGCTGGCTGGATCGATTCGCTTCTCTAAAAGGCTTTCTGCCTGTGAGCGTTCAGGCACCAGCACCATCTGAGGGGCAGCCACTCTTGGGTGCGGCAGCTTTTCAATCTTCGTCCTGTAAACCTCCCGTATCCGCCCTTCTTTTAAAACCTCATTGGGAACATGGTTTATGTTGACTTCGCCATTCTCCAGCAGCAGCAGGCGGTCACAGTACAGGCCGGCCAAATTCAAATCATGAAAGATGGAAATAACCGTTAGTCCGCAATCCTTTGACCATACCGAAAGGAGATCAAGGAGTTCTTTTTGATAAGACAAGTCAAGATGGTTCGTCGGCTCATCCAGCAATAATATTTCCGGCTCCTGGGCAAGGGCCTGTGCTAAAAACACCCTCTGTCTTTCCCCGCCGGATAATTGCTGAATATCAGCATCCTGAAATCTGGAGATGCCCGTCTGCTCCATTACCCTGTTAACCGCTTCTTCATCCTTGCCGGACCAGCTCTGGAACCAGCCCTTTTGATGAGCATAGCGGCCAAGGGAAACGGTTTCCTTTACGGTATAAGCAAAGGCCTGAGAGGAGTGCTGGGGCAGTACAGCCATGATTTTTGCCAGCTCTTTCGGTGTATATTCTGAAAGGTTCTTACCTTTGATCACAATATCACCTGATGTATGGGGCAGAATGCCGCTCAGCATCTTCAGAATCGTCGTCTTCCCGCTTCCATTCGGTCCCAATATCCCGAAAAGTTCTCCTTTTTCCACTTCAAAGCTGATATTTTTTACAACCGGCGCACCGGCATACCCGCCAGTGATTTGCTGGACTTTTAGCATGATTAATCACTTCTTTCTTGATTCAGAAAGCGCAAGCCCTTTATGCGCTTAAAGTTTATTCCTTCTTTTCATTAAAATAACCCCAAAAACAGGTGCACCGATTAAGGCTGTAATCACACCGATCGGAAGCTCGGCAGGAGCAATGATCGTCCGTGAAACAAGATCGGCAATAATTAGGAAACCTGCTCCCACCATAATCGATAGCGGCAGCAAATGCCTATGATCCGTCCCCCATAACATCCTGGTCAGATGAGGAATCACAAGTCCGACAAATCCTACCGTTCCAGACACAGCAACAGCCGCACCTGTTAAGATAGAGCCTGCTATCAGGACCATCATCTTTCTCTTCTGAACGTCCACCCCGATATGCCGGGCCTTATCCTCTCCGAAGCTCATAGCATTTAGCTCTTTGCTGTTTACTAACAGAAGAACCGCCCCTATCACAAAGAACGGAAGAATAATATTAATATACGCCCAGCCTCTCATGGACACACTCCCAAGAAGCCAGCCGATGATTTGTCTTAGCTCCTCTCCAGTCAGGGCAATCATCAGAGAGATGAGGGCTCCAAGAAAAGAACTGAAGATGATGCCTGTTAAAATAATCGTTTCCACTTTCATGGATCTTTCAATATTTCTCGCAAAAAGCAAAACCGCAAAAATAGTTAATAAGGCAAATAAGATGCTGAATAAAGGCAGCGTAAACATTCCTGCAAACGGAATGGATAAGCCAAAGAACAAGGTTAAAACTGCACCAAGCGAAGCCCCGGAAGATACCCCGATTGTATAGGGATCTGCCAGAGGATTTCTTAATAAGCCTTGAAAGGCAGCTCCTGCAATAGCAAGAGACGCCCCAACCAAGCCTGCGAGCAATACGCGCGGAAGCCTGATATTCATAATGATATTTGCATGCATGCTATCTGTGTTGTCAAATGAAACAAAAGGAAAGATCTCAGCGCCTATTACTCTGATGATCGTCGTGGGATGAATGGACACTGTTCCGATTGAGATCCCCATCAGCATGGCACAAAGCAGGAAAGCGGCTACTGTTACATAGGCCAGTAATTTATTATTTAAATACGTCCGGATATACTGCTTTTGCAAGTTCCTCGACTCCTTCAATAATACGAGGGCCAGAGCGGGTTACCATATCGGAATCAACATTGGCAATCTGCTTATTTTTCACTGCGGTTATATCCTGCCAGCCTTCGCGGCTTAAGACATTGCCGACAGCATCTTCAGTGTAAAACCCATGTGTAGTGACGATTACATCCGGATTCCGTTCGATGATTGCTTCCGAATCCATCTTTGGCCATCCATCTTCCGTAATGATATTTTCTGCGTTGATCACACCCAGCATTTCGTCCATAAATGTCTCAGTCCCTGCTGCATAGATTTCCGGAGCAGGTGAAACTTCAACCATTACCGATTTACGGTCCTCCTCTTTTATCCCATTAGCTTTTGTTTTGATTTCCTCAAGGTGGCGCTTCAGGTCTGAAACAAGAGTTTCTGCTTTTTCCTTCTCTCCCGATGCGGTCCCAATCATTTCAATAGATTCAAATACCTGATTAAAGTTCTTCGCGTCATTGACCACAAGGACGGTCATACCGGCATCCCTTAATTGCTGAAGACCTGCTTCTGAATTTTGTGCACTTGAAGCGTGGGCAAGTACAAGGTCGGGATTTAAAGAGATTACTTTCTCTACATTAAAGTCCAACCCTCCAATTTTCTCCTTTTCTGAAGCTTCCGGCGGGTAGTTATCAAAATCCGAGACCCCAACCACTTTTTCTCCCAGCCCTAATTCGAATGCTATTTCAGTATTGCTTGGAATCACGGAAACGATTCTTTCAGGCTTGGCTTCAATGACCACTTCATTATCCAGCGCGTCATTCATCGTTAAAGGAAATGCAGCACTCTGCCCTTCCTCAACCTTTTTCTCTTCTTTTGGCTGTTCAGTACTATCTCCGCAGCCTGCAAGCACACCTGCAGCCAGCAGCATAGTTAATAAAAATGCAGTAAACTTTTTCATTCTCAACAATCCTCCTAGAACATTCGACAAAATTCGGGTGGTGCCTGTCACCAAAAATAATAAAAAAAACATCCCCTTGAATGGCAAGGAGATGTTGGTATGGTCATTTACAAAAAATTGCAGAATAGATGGCCGGACCAAACACCTCCCTATCCTCGTAGGTTTATGGGTGCTTAAGAATCAGGCAGGTCTCCTGGCTTATGGTCAATGCATTCTGCTCCTTCCCATACTTGTGTGTACAGTGGATTTGCAGACTGCTACCATTTACAGTGGCGGGACCGCGCTGGAATCTCACCAGCTTCCCTATTAAGTCTTCAAAAGAGCTTGCTTTAAAGCCCTTTTGAGAAGACACCTGTTCTATTGCAATATAAAATTTTCTATTTCCGATTATACACCATCCCGAAGGAAAAGTAACAGAAAATTGCTGAAGCTGTAAATAAGATCAGAGTTCTAGCGCGAGTAGATTTTCCATTCCCTTGTTTTCTTATCAAACACAATCTTCGCTTCACATGGTTCTTTCGCTATGGCTTCATATTCATCGTACATATCATCCATATTGGCAAAATCACCAATAACCCAAATCGGAATCTCGATTCTGGCCCGATTCTGTTCGATATCCTTAATGGAAAGGACCACTCCTTCTTTCATAAGGATCTTTAATGAAAGCAGGACATCTCTGGTAATAGGAGGATACGTCTTTTTCCTTTTAATGCCCAGGAGCGTTTTTTCCACCTTCATCTGTCCCATTTTACCGGAGATTACTTCCCCAAGCATACGGTAAAAATCGTTCAGATCGCGGTAATATGTGCGGTTAAACCAGCCATCGTCATGGGCAAGGTATACATACCGGTTGCTCAAATAATTGTAAAAGGGCAGCTTAAGATGCTCTTTAATATGGCCTAGATAAAGAAGCTCCGCAATCGTCTGGCCCGGAAGCTCATTCACCGCTTCTTCTTCCTCGAAGTCAATCCAGCAAAAATCGCCGTAGCCGTATACATCATCCTCAACCAGCCTGCCCAGCTTGTCCCTTGAAACATAATCGAACATCGTGTGGCTATTAAAGTCCCCATGTTCATAGCGGTGCTTTAACAGCAGTAAATTATTAATTGAATCTGAAAGAGTCTGGGCAAACTCTGCAAATTCAATTCCATATGACATGACATACTGATCCTGTTCATTAAGATGGATGTAGATGAGATCACGAATAGTTTGATTCCTTCTTTTCAATGACGAAACCTCCGAACCGTTGCGCAAAGTAGTATATTCATAGCCTTAATTGAACTAATCGGGCTTTACGGCAAATTGCACCCGCATATCCTCCTTGATTCTTCTCAATCTTGAAGCAGGGATCATACTGCCGATTAGACTGCGATAAAAAGACAGCTTCCTTATTGAAACTGTCTGCCAAACTTCCAGTATTTTATTCTCTTATTGTAGCAAAAATATCTGAAAATATCTTTGCTTGTGAAAATTTTTTACCGTTATTTTGAAAATGCAGGAAACCATCACAATGATTTTTTCGTCTAACCAATGAAATCACTTTCTCGATTGAAAGGTTAATTTTTCTCTTATAGGATAAAAATGTAAAAAGGTAAAGAAACCAGGTGTATATAATGAACCACAATAATAGATTCTCAGACCGATTCGATTGGACTTTATGCTTTCTTCTGCTGCTGTTTTTTCTCATCAGCTGCATTGCGATATACAGCGGACAATCCTCCAATCAATATGAAGGGAATTTTGTTATCTCACAAATTAAAAATTATATTGTTGGTGCCGTGATTGTAGGGATTGTCATGTATTTTGACAGCGAGCAAATCCGGAAGCTCACATGGCTGCTGTACGGTTTGGGCATCCTATTGCTTGTCGGGCTATTCATTGCACCGGAAAGCATCGCACCTGTACGCAAAGGGGCCAAACTTTGGTATATCATCCCTTACCTCGGTTCGATCCAGCCTTCAGAGTTTGTTAAGGTATTCCTTATCATTGCCCTCAGCAAAGTTATTGCTGACCACCATCTGAAGTATCAGGCGAAGACCACAGGCACGGACTTTTTTCTCCTCATCAAACTGGGGGCGGCCACTTTGCCTCCATTAGGATTAATTATTATCGAAGACCTAGGTACCGCTCTTGTCATTATCGCGATATTAGCAGGGATCATCCTGGTTTCCGGCATCACCTGGAAAATCCTTGTGCCTATTTATGGAATCCTCGCAGCCCTTGCAGGAACTGTTCTATATCTAGTAATCATAGCACCAGAGATATTAGAGAAGTATCTCGGGATTGATCCATACCAGTTCAGCAGGATTTATTCCTGGCTTGACCCGGTCAATCATAAGCAGGGGGCCGGAATGCAGCTGTATAATTCCATGCTCGCCATCGGCTCAGGACTAATTTCCGGTAAAGGCTTTACCGATAGACAGGTATATGTGCCAGATGCCCACACTGACTTTATTTTTAGCGTTATTGGCGAGGAGTACGGCTTCTTTGGCGCAAGTGTGGTAATCAGCCTTTTCTTTCTGCTTATCTATCACTTAACGAAAACCGGCCTTGAAACGACTGACCCTTTTAATACCTATATTTGTGTCGGGATCATCAGTATGATTACCTTCCACGTATTTCAAAATATCGGAATGACCATTCAGGTCCTGCCAATCACCGGCATTCCGCTGCCTTTTATCAGCTACGGCGGAAGCTCACTTATGGGAAACATGATGGCGATGGGACTGATATTCAGCATTCGCTACCATCACAGAAATTATATGTTTTCAACCGACTCAAATTATGTTGCAAAATAATACCAGGCGCGTATAATAACAGTAATATATTTAGTGTCTATGATGAAGAGAGTAGCAATGGGCTCTTTCCTTATAGCGAGACAGGGGTGGTGCAAGCCTGTCGGAAATCCTTTTTGTGAAGCGCACTTCGGAGATGCACAGCTGAAAGAAAAGTAGGCTGTGCCGGGTTAGGAGTCCCGTTATAAAACCCCTACAGGAATGCTTTCAAAATAATGAAGCGTCCTTTCGCAAGAGGTCCTTTGGACAATCAGAGTGGTACCGCGGGAATTTCAGCTCGTCTCTATTTTATATAGAGGCGGGCTTTTTTATTTTTTAGGAGGTGTTTAAATGATCGACTTCAAAGCTATATTCACAGAGCAGCTGACTTCAGTGCTGAATGGAGAGATTAGTGAGGAAGCCATTTCAGATTTAATTGAAACACCAAAGAATCAGGCATATGGCGATCTTGCTTTTCCCTGTTTTACACTGGCGAAAGCATTCAGGAAATCACCTGCCTCCATTGCTGAGGAGGCAGCTCCCCTAATAAAAGGACCATACATTGAAAAAGCGGAAGCTGCCGGATCCTACATTAATATTTTTTTTTCAAAAGGATCTGCAGGTGCAGTCATAATGGAAAAGATCCTGAGGGAAGGAAAAGAATTCGGACTGCTGAAGGATGGCGCAGGGAAAACAGCGGTGCTTGATTTCTCTTCACCCAACATTGCAAAGCCCTTTTCCATGGGTCATTTGCGGTCAACTGTCATTGGAAATGCCCTCGGAAACCTGGCCGAAAAATGCGGTTATACAGCGGTCAGAATCAACCACTTAGGAGACTGGGGCACACAATTCGGCAAGCTGATCACAGCTTATAAAAAGTGGGGCAATCCGGATAAAGTGAAGGAGCATGCGATTAAGGAGCTGCTTAGCCTTTATATACGGTTCCATGAAGAAGCAGAGGATCATCCAGCCCTTGAAGATGAAGCACGTTCCTGGTTTAAAGAGCTTGAAAGCGGAAATACAGAAGCACAGGCACTCTGGAGCTGGTTCAGAGATGAATCTTTGAAAGAATTCCAGCGGGTTTATGACAGGCTTGGCATTCATTTCGACTCATATAATGGCGAAGCTTTTTATAACGATAAAATGACACCCGTCATTGAGGAGCTGATGGCAAAAGGTCTGCTGGCTGAATCAGATGGTGCAGAGGTCGTTGAGCTTCCTGATGAAGACTTGCCTCCATGCCTGATCAAAAAATCCGACGGAGCGACTCTTTATGCAACACGGGATCTGGCTGCGGCCTTTTACAGAAAGAAAAACTATCAATTTGCTCACTCCCTATATATTGTCGGCCAGGAACAGAGCATCCATTTCAGGCAGGTCAAAAGCGTGATCAAAAAGATGGGCTATGAGTGGGCGGACAGTATGAAACATGTCCCGTTCGGCCTCTACTTAAAAGATGGAAAAAAGATGTCTACCAGAAAAGGCAGAGTCATCCTTCTGGAGCAGGTCCTGGATGAAGCAGTTCTTCTTGCAAAAGGTAATATCGAGGCTAAAAATCCCGGTTTGGAAAATAAAAATGAAGTCGCTGAAGCAGTCGGCATAGGAGCTATATTGTTCCATGATCTTAAAAATGACCGCATGAACAGTATTGAATTTTCCCTTGAAGATATGCTGACATTTGAAGGAGAAACAGGTCCTTATCTGCAATATACCAATGCACGGGCCTATTCCCTGCTCCGCAAGAGTGACGATCTCCCGTCTGCCGCAAACGGGCTATCCGATCCTTACAGCTGGGAAATTATTAAGCTGCTCTATCAATATCCTGAGAAAATCAGACAATCTTATCGGCAGCTTTCCCCTTCCGTTCTCGCTAAATATCTGATTGATGTGGCCCAGGCCTTCAATAAATATTACGGGCAGGTAAGAATCCTGGAGAAGGATGCCGGCATCCGGGCAAGACTTGCCCTCGTCAAAGCAGTCACCATTGTTCTCACAGATGGCATGCAGACACTCAGCATGAAGGTTCCGCGGCAAATGTAAAAGGAGAAGCTTATGGCCTCTCCCTTTTTGCTTTTGTGCGGGCTTTTGCTTTCTGCACTTTCACAAGACTTCTTACCAGAAATCCGCCGACAAAAATGGCCATCAGCACTAAACCGGTATAATTCAAATGTATTAATTTCAGAATCACACTAGCGACTGTCGCCATATATAAGGCTCCGAGCATATAGGTGATCTCTTCGTTCTCAAAATAGGAGGTAAGTTTTGCACCAAACTGTGAGCCAATGAGCCCTCCGCCTACGAGTGAAAGGCCAATCCAATAATCAATGCTGACAGTGGAAACGTAGGATAGGAAGCCTGTGGATACGATTAGCATGATAGCAAACAAGCTAGTTCCTACCGCATTTTTCGGCATCATCCCTAAATAGGCGACCGATAAAGGCACCATAATAAAACCGCCGCCTACCCCTAATGAAGTAGAAACAAATCCTGCAAAAAATCCAATCAGCACCATCTTCACAATGGAAGGCGAATGTTCAGAAGAGTAAACAGCATTGGCTGATTTTTCTCTTCTTTTCAGCATGCTCAAAGCAAAATAAGACAGCAATATGATATAAAAAACAGGCACGGCCCACGTGTCCCAGCCTTTATTCTCAAGAAACAGCACAAATGGATGGGCGGCCTGAGTAGCTGCCATTCCGCTTAGTCCAAGTATCAGCCCCTGCTTTAGTTTTATATTCTTCAGGCTGATATGAGCGGCTATGCCTGAAAGGGACGTTCCAATCGAAAACAGCAAACTCGTGGTGATCGCTTCTACTGGAGAAAAACCAAAAAGCATAAGCGTTGGAGTAAGAATAAATCCCCCGCCTACCCCAAAAAAACCCGAGAGCACACTAATAAGTGCCCCGAGAGTAATAAAGAAAACAGATTCCATTTATATTCCTCACTAACTGTCTCTGCAATTAATCGGTACTATATCACTTTACCATATTTGGCAATGGTATACTGACGCTCCCTTAATTATAATAATTATAATTAAGTATTGATTATAAATTAATATTTGTTATAATTAATATATAAATTATTTAGGAGGAATTATGATGGAAAAATTACATGAGGCATTAAACATACAAATAGCTGATTGGAGTGTCCTTTATACGAAATTGCATCGCTACCATTGGTTTGTAAAAGGCCCTCTTTTCTTTACCCTTCATGAAAAGTTCGAGGAATTATATAGTGAAGCGGCGGAAGTTGTGGATGAAGCAGCGGAACGCCTGCTTGCAATCGGCGGCACACCGGCAGCAAGCTTGACAGAATTCCTAAGCATTACGACTCTTGAAGAATCTAATGGGGAAAAGAAAGCAGAAGACATGGTTGCTGCTCTTGCTTCCGATTATAAACATATTAAGGAACAATTAATCTCTTTAGCCCAGCTTGCCGAAGAACAGGAAGATCAAGTGACAGCCGACTTCGCCATCGGGTTAATGGAAAAATTGGATACGCATATTTGGATGCTGCAAGCCTACTTAGGAGAATAATCGATTTTGACAGGAGAGTCAGTGAGAATGATCACTGGCTCTTAATTTTGTGCAGAAAAATTTTTTGCCCCTTGGACACTCTGAGGTGATATGATTGACCTGATTGCTTCATTTTTTCGGAAAGGAGTCTCCATGATGGCAAACTTAAAATATTCATTCTTTATTTTCCTCGGCGCATGCAGTTATGGCATTCTGGCATCCATTGTTAAGCTCGGACTCCAGGCCGGCCACTCTGTTCCCGAACTGACAGGAAGCCAATATTTAATTGGACTCCTTTTATTATTGCTTTCTTTCCCATTTATCAAAAGAACGAAAATCACCTTTAAACAAGCAGCAGCTTTGTTATTGACCGGCGCCTCTTTAAGCTTAACGGGCATTCTGTATGGAATGAGCCTTGACCGAAATCCGGCCTCCATCGCTGTTGTCCTTTTATTTCAGTTCACCTGGATTGGAATTCTTTTTGAAGCACTGTATGAAAGAAAGATGCCAAGCAAAGCAAAAATCATTTCTGCGATCCTGCTTATTATAGGAACAGTATTTGCAAGCAACCTGATTAATTCCGGCTCACATGCTATTCAAGCGGATGGCCTGATTTATGGCTTATTATCTGCGGTTACTTTTGCCGTGTTCATTTTTGCAAGCGGCAAGGCAGGCAAAGGTATTCCAACTATCCAGAGGAGCATCTTCATCACATTCGGCGGACTTCTTCTGGTTGGAGCTGTTTCAGGCCCCGTCCTAATAAGCGGCGGCATTCAGCTTGGGGGCCTATGGAAATTCGGCATCTTGATGTCATTGTTCGGCGCTATTTTCCCTATTGTCTTCTTTGCCATCGGGTCACCCCACTTAGATTCAGGGCTTGCCACAATTGTAGGCTCTGCCGAACTTCCGGCCGCTGTTGCTGCTGCTATGCTGATTTTAGGGGAAAGGATATCAGAAGCACAGACTTTCGGGATTGCGCTGATCCTGATCGGAATCAGCTTACCGCAGTTTTCATTTAAAAAAGCGGCAAAGAATCGTGTGAGCACGTAGGATTTTTTATGACGGTATTCGCTGAGCGCCGTCTGGATTGCGATCAGCTTGATGAAAGAGGCTTTGGAATTTTGTTCCAGAGCCTTTTTTCTTTGGAGACTGTTGTTTTATGGGGCCTTTTTGCTGGTGCAGCTGGGTTCTGACTCTGGCTTCTTCTTTTTGGCTGTTTGTGTCGGAAGTTGGATCAGGTTCTGACTCTCGCTAGCTCTTTTCTCCTTTTTGTGTCCTAAGTTGCGCCAGGTTCTGACTCTCGCTAGCTCTTTTCCCCTTTTTGTGTCCGAAGTTGGACCGGCTTCTGACTCTAGCCTGCCCTTTTCTCCTGTTTGTGTCCGAAGTTGGATCAGGTTCTGACTCTCGCTAGCTCTTTTCCCCTTTTTGTGTCCGAAGTTGGACCGGCTTCTGACTCTAGCCTGCCCTTTTCTCGGGTCAAGCCCATATAATTGTGTAAAAAGAAAATGAGTCAAATTAATTCCTTTGGTCAACAATGTTATCAGCTACGAAAAACAAGTTGGAGGAATTAATTATGACTCAATTACAGTTCAACCTAAATC
>NZ_JAMBOJ010000039.1 GCF_023715565.1 Cytobacillus firmus
CGACAAAATCAATCAATTGTTTACGAACTTGTTTCGGATATTTGCGCTCACTTCTTAAGGCTTTTCGTTCAGGAATGTCTGAAGTAGCTTCAATTTTTTTATCATACTCGGTGACAACTTCGTCTACTTTTTGAAATAATTGAGCGAGTTCTTCCACTGATAATTGTTCGTCGGTTTCCCGTTCCATTTCTGGGATGATTTCATTCTTAAGGAGTTCATTATATAACTGGTTGGACTTTTCCATTAAACCTTTATGATATTTCTCGATGGATTTCCTCCATACAAAAGTAAATTTATTGGCATTTGCTTCAATCTTGGTACCATCAATAAAAATGGCTTCTTGATCAATAAGTTTTTCTTCAACCAGTTGGCTACGAAATTGAACAAAACACTCGCGAATTAATTCTTTCGCTTCTGGTTTCACACGGAATCGATTAATGGTGCGATAGCTTGGTTCATATCCTTGAGCTAGCCACATCATACGAATACTGTCTTTTAATAAAGCTTCAATTTTACGTCCTGAAAAAACGGATTGTGTGTAGGCGCATAAAATAATTTTAAGCATCATACGTGGATGATAAGCTGGGCAGCCTTCATTTCGAAGAAATGGTTCGAACATTTCATGAGGAATACTTTCAACTAAGTGATGGACATGGAAGGCAATATCATTTTTTTGTAATTTCACTTCTAAATCTAAAGGCAAAACTATTTGATTCATGATATAATTCTTAAACATAAGGACCCTTCTTTCCGATAGAATTTTGTGTGGTAACTTTATTTTATCAGAAGTGGTTCTTATTTTAATCCCAAAATAAACAAAGCCGGTGAAATTTTACTCATTGTAAAATTTCACCGGCTTTTTCAATTTAGAGGAGGGTTTTGTCCCAGCCTCTTTGTTTTTACTCAGCCTCGCTTGGAGGTTCTTCCTCATTCAGTTCCCTGGCTTGTTCGATATTAACATCATCGCCGCGCCCGTGGACGGAGCCCCCGGAAAGACCCTCGTTTATGATTCTGTCTATATCCATATAAGCTTTGTCCCTGCCTTCATACTGGACGTCCTCTGAAACCTTCTGTTTTTTATCCATGTGACAATCGCTCCTTTTAAATATATATCCTGGCGAGATTATTCTTCCAAAAGAACTTTTTCGTCATGCATAAATTCTCTTATTTTTTATTCATACACATGAAATAACATTAATTCATGAATCTGAGATTTCAGGTCCTCCTCTTGTCCGGAAGGCGCTCCGGAAGTCCATTCAATTTTTCCGTCAGGATGATAGATACCTGTCACTTTTTGCTTTTTGAAGTAAAAAGAAAATATCCATCCCGGCAATTGTTTGTTTTCATATAAAGGTTTGAATTGAAAGTGTGTCAGCATTAGGATTCCTCCAGATGTTGTAACATTCCGTTTAACGTTCCTGAAAAAGGGAATGGAACAGATGTAGAAACATTTTAACATTAAAAGGAGGCAAAAAGGATGAAAAGAAATAACAAATTTATGATGTCTGCCATGGCCCTTGGAGCAGCATATTTAATGAGAAACCCGGAGTCACGTGAAAAGCTTAAAGACCAGTTTAAATCTTTCGCCGGAAGTGCCTCTAAAAAAAATAGGGTTAAGACAGAGAAAAGCCCAGTAACGACTTATTAATCTTGTGTCAGGGACACTTGTAAGAATTGCATAAAAATAGCCGTCCATCCACAGGGTGTACGGCTATTTTTATGCGATGCTAGAACCCGGACAACGAGATAAATAAGCGTGTCAGTTCTTCAATTCTTTTTCCTTCTATCCTGATTTCATCAAAACTCATCGGCTTTGAATTTATTTCATAAATCACATAGTCGCCCTGATCAGTTACTCCGGCATCAATAGAGTATTCACCATGAAAACCTTTCGTTTTCTCAAGAAGTTTTCCTGCCTCCGATGCTGCAGTATGAATAAACGTATCATGTTCTTTTGTGCGGACACTTTCATATGGAATCATTACCCCTCCATTGGGGATATGGGTTGTAATGTCCTGTTCCTGAGACTGCCGGATGCCAACTCCTGTAACCAAATAGCTGCCCCCGCTGAAATGGGCCAAGATTCTAAAATCAAATCGCTTGCCTTGGATTTTGGCAGGGCTGATCGCTTTCTGTGCTAAATAAGGTTTATCCATCAGGTGAGTGTCCCATTGGCGCCAGAAGTGTTCAAAATCAGCGTAACTGAATGAATCGTGCAGACCGTTCAATGTGATGCTTTTTTCCAGCCGGATTAATTGGTATATTCCTTTGCCTTTGGACCCGCTTGCCGGCTTTAAGTAGGTTTTATTATATTTGTGGATAAAATCCTTCAGAGACTTTGGCCCTGTGATAAGAATGGTTTCAGGAATATAATCCTGCAGGGGCGGATGGTCTTTTAACAGCTGATAAACGTCGAATTTATCCAGAAAACCCGGATTGAAAAATGGAATAGCCTGCTCATTGAAAAAACGGCTTGCTTTATGAAACGCTTCTGTTTTTTCTGTTTTCCTGAATGGCACCCTGTTATAGACAAGATGCGGTAGAGGGCATCTGGCTTCAATCCACTTATCCTGCCGGGGGATATAAATATAGCCGTTCACGGAATGACCCTTCAGGTCATCAGGTGTAAATACATAGGAAACACCGTTCTTTTGCAGTATGCTATTCTGGAGTTTCTTAAATAAAGGACCATTGCCGGCAATAGACTGATCTTTTCCTTTCCCGGTAAGAATCCCAATCACCGGTCCCGCATTACCGTTCCGCAAGGATAATGAAAAGGAAAGCAAATCTTGTGCCGCCTCCGGGTTAATAATGCTTAAAGGGTGTTGGCTGCTTCCAAAGGTACCACTGGTGCTGCCGAACCAGGTCCTGCTTGCCCGGTCATAATAAACCTTCATCTTATAATTTCCTGAGATTTCATAATAGAGGCTTCGGCTAGGAAAACGGCGAATGAAAGTGATAGCTTGCGGGTAAGAAAGTCGAACTCCCTGAGCTGCGGGTGTTTGAATATGGATCTTCCTGGCTTTGAATTTGCTTCAAACAGCCACACATGGCCATTTCGGTCCAATCCGAAGTCAAAGCCGATTTCACCGATAATACCTTCCAAGTTCCTTTCCAGTGCCTTGCTTATATGAAGTGCCGCCTCACTTAACTTAGCCATTGCCTCTGTTTTTTCAGCGTCTGATGCAAATACTTCTTCAAGGATTTTTATCTCGCCTCCACTTTTCACATGAGTTGTAACACTGCCGGGTCCTGCCATTTTGGCAGCTGCAGCGGTTACTTTCCATTCCCCGTTCTCATCTTTATTGGTATGAACCCTGAAATCAATTGCTCTCTGTTCATGACGGAGCAAATGAATTCCCTGCTGAACAAGCATCCGGCTTAAATTTCGTCCTGCAAAAACATTCCGCATTAAATTTTCCAAAGTGTTAAACCTTCTAAGCCGATTTTCGTCACGTACTCTATATCGGCAATAATAATACCCATCCCTTTTATCATAAATAATTTGGTGAATCCCAAGCCCAAGGCTTCCATTAATGGGTTTCAGAAAAACATGACCATAATCAGCAAGCATCCTTTCAATTACTGAAAAAGAAGAAAAAGGGTGGGTTTCAGGCAGGTAATGACTAATATCATCATCGTTTTGCAATCTTTCATAAACATCTAATTTATTAAAGAAACCAGGATTATACCAGGGTATCGAATAGTCTTTCTGAAGGCGAGTGCGAACATCCTTCAGTTCATTCCTTCTTTCGCTTCTTCGGTTGGGGAGCCGGTCATAAACAACATTCGGAAAAGGGACTTCAAAGGTTTCCCAGCCTTCCTCATGATAAAAAAGACCCTGAATGGTTTCTTTTTCCCAGTTGATTTGCTGGTCACCGAATAAAAATGGAATGGCACCAACCGTTTTTTTGACCGAAAGTAGTTTGGCAAAAAATAGGGTCCGATCCCCAACCGGCCTTAATGGAAAAGAGGTGAATCCTGATGTGAAGATACCTACGAGCGGGCCGAGGTACAGAGTACCCTTATTGGCAAATGCATGCAGAGGAACCTTGAGATCAGGGAAATGAAGTGCTTCGGCAACATCTTTACTTATGATGATGGAGTTCTTCTTTGATTTTTGGAGTAAGAAAGATGAATCTGCCGAATGAGTGCCAAATGCGAGTTTTGTCAAATGCGTATGAAGGTTCAGCTCATTTGGAATATAAACTGTTTTGGAGGCGGAATCGGAAATTTCAATTTGATATTGTTTTCTCATGATTCGTTCTCCTTTCCAATTCCTTATTAGCTGTCAGGTATTTGGCATAGAGAAGGGGAGTGGTATATAACTCTTCCTCCTTCTCAGGATGATTGTATAGGATGGTTTTCCTTCCTGGCTTTGAGTTAATATCCAATATCCAAATAGAGCCGTTAGTTTCCACTCCGATATCGATTCCTATCTCAAACAGCGGAGGTAGCTGTCGTTCAAGGGCAGCAGGAAGTGTATCGATAATGTCATTAAGCTCATCGGAAAGAAAACTTCTTAATGAAGGCGGGTATTGAGTGACCCACTCCTCAAAAGAAACCATGCTGCCGCCAGCGCTTAAGTTGGAGACGATGCCTCCTTCTCTGCCTGTGCGAATGCCCCGGCCCAACTCCTTCCAGGCACCATTTCTGTCCTTTTGAAGCAATATTCTTATATCAAAGGGCTGACCGTCCTTGTTTGAAAGATTTACATATGGCTGGATGAGGTATTGCTGTTTCGCTGTCAAGTTATTCAGCCATTGGGCTGCCTTTTCTTCAGTTTCAAAGCTGCGTGAAACTTGGGCATTCCTTTTATCTGTTTTAACAAGAATTTCTTTGCCCGTTTTCTTAAAGTAATAGATTCCATGTCCCTGTGACCCGCTTGCCGGTTTTAAAATACAGGGCTCATCAGGAATGAGGCTGTTTATGAAACTTTCAGAACCGGTAAATTGAGTCGTTTTCAGCAAATAAGGTGATATGTTTGAGCAGGAGAGAATTTTATATAATTCAAGCTTATTAGGCAATCCGTAGCCAAGGAATTGGATGTCCTTTCTTGCCTTTAGCCAATTTACGATGCTTATACATTGTTTCGAGTTGGAGTCACTTCTGTAAAAACAGCGATCATAAAGAATCTCCGGCACTGGAAATTCTGCCGGCTCCCATTCACCTGAAGAGGGGTTATAGGAATCACCTGCAATCGTCTCTGAAACAGGATTGATATCTGTAGGCACAAACCTGAAACAGTTAATGTTATAATCATTAGCTCTCTTCGCCAATTCCGTAAAGTATGGCTGTTCACTCCGTTTGTTTAATGTCATGATTCCGAATGAAAGCATGTTGTAGTCCTCCTTTTTGGATAAATGATAAAGCCGTAGCATATTCGATCAGTGCCTTGGCAGAGGGTCTGACTCTTTTTTCTTTGTCTTCGAAGTTTTTTGAGGGTTTAGAATTCACTTCAATGATCCATAGCTTCCCATTAGTGTCCAGACCAATATCAATCCCTAGTTCTCCAACAAGGCCTTCGCATTTCTGGCTGATGATTGATGCTGTTTCAACTGCAAGCTCCTTCAGTAATGCCAGCTGCTGAACCGCTGTCTTCTGATCAGAATGCATCGTGAAAATTCTTAGAGGCTTCATAATTTCCCCGCCTCTTGCAATATTGGAAACAAATTGCTGCTCAGCAGAAATTCTTGCCACTGCAGAAGTGGCCCTCCATATATCCTGAAAGTTTTTATGGCAGAGCACGCGGAAATCAAGCTGCCTGTTCTTATAAGTTTGCAGAGATACGGCCTGCTGTGCCAAAAAAATTGTTTTCTTTTGGTACTGCTTAAACCATTGTGCAAAACGGTCATAATTTTTGAAAGTGAGCTTATTTTCCCTGCCGTTTCCAGTCGATACTTCTGTCATGATTTCTTCGCCTTGTATACCCAACCTGATAATATTTCGTCCCTGGCTGCCATGTATGGGCTTAAGGAATATTACTCTGTGTCTGACCAGCATTTCCCTGATGGTTTGCTCATCTGCAATGACTGTATCAGGGAGATAGGGATGCATATGGTCTTCAGAAAAAAGGAGGTTATGAACTTCCTTCTTCGATAAAAAACGGTCATTAAAAATTGGAATGTTATAGTTTATCATGCTATTTTTAAAGGATTGAAAAGCAGTACTTGCTTCAAGCATCCGGGAGTGAATCCGGTTATAAATTACACTTGGCAAAGGAACGGGGCGTTTTATCCATTTTCCCTCACGCAGGCAGTATCCCTGCAGCTTTCCTTCAATATAGTCGCGAAAATGAAATACATAAAAGTATCCGTGCTGGCCGGAAACAACCTCATGCAATTCTTCACAAAAAGAATGAATAGAGCGGAAGTCAGGCTCTTCGCCACTTTCATTAAAATCCGTCATCAGTCCAATAACCGGCCCTGCAGTAATAGTTAAGTCCTTTCTGGAGTAGCTGGCGGCAAAATGGAGGTGTTCCATTGGCAGGCAGCATACCTGAAAAAGCCGTTCACAGAACATAATTTCATCTTTCGTAATGTTTGCTACTTCAATGGTTACCTGAATGGAATGCTTGCCAATCCGCAACAAATGGGGCTTATGCAGATCAATATTCCAGTAATGTACGAGAGAATGGCTAAGTTGTATGCGAAAATGATTTTCCTGAAACATTTTTACCGGAACAATCGTAATAGGCAATAAAGAAACTGTCATGATCATTCCTCATTTGCTTATCTTTATTTGAGCCTACTCTGAACAACCTCATACAGTTTGCAAGTTGAATGCAGAATTTATTCCGCAGAATGTGCGAAACTCCCATTGGTGAAGTTTTCACTGTATAATAAAAAAATAGGCAAAAGCTGATACCATATCGTATGTTCTGGGCAATTAAATGGTGCGTCAAGAGAGGCGCCTGTAACTTAAGGAAGGTAGAGATATTTATGGAAATTGCAATGACAATAATTTTAATGATGATAATTGGGGCTCTCATTGGCGGGTTTACTAACTACCTGGCTATTAAAATGCTCTTTAAACCTTATAATGCCGTGTACATAGGTAAATGGAAGCTTCCATTTACCCCTGGGCTGATTCCTAAACGAAGAGATGAAATGGCAGATCAGATGGGAAAGCTGGTTGTTAATCATCTTCTGACACCGGAAAGCATCAAGAAAAAGTTCATAAATGATAAATTTCAGCGTGATATGACCGGGATTGTTCAGAAAGAGATGGAAACTATCCTGCAATCAGAAAAATCAGCAGAGGACATTCTTGCAGCGTTTGAAATCACGGATGGCCAATCGAAAACGGAGAACGGCATAGATTTATTAATTGAGAAGAAATATGAAAAAATTATAAGCGAATATCGAGGCTTGCCTCTTAAAGATGTTATTCCTCAGGGCCTTTTGGATAAAGTGGATGAAAAAATTCCGGCTATCAGTTCAAAGATCCTTCAAAAGGGGGTTGATTATTTCTCCAGCATTGAAGGCAAAATGAGGATCCAAAGAATGGCTGATGATTTTGTTCGTGAACGCAGCGGTGTGCTCAGCAATATGCTGCAAATGTTCATGGGGAACATCAACCTTGCGGATAAAATTCAGCCGGAAATCATTAGGTTTTTAAGTAATGAGGGTACGGCCGACCTGATTACAACCCTTTTGCAAAAAGAGTGGCACAAAATTCTTGAGATGGAAGCTGCAGTTATTGAAGAGCAGCTTGAAAAGGAACAGATTCTTTCAGTATTAAAGAATATTGTACACAGAGTCATTAATTTGGAGAATGTATTTAAAAAGCCTGTCTCATCTTTTATGGACCCTTATAGGACGGTACTGATAGAAGATCTGGCTCCTAAAAGTGTTCAGATGCTTACTGATTGGCTCTCAGGAAAGACTGAAATGGTTATGGAACGGCTTCGTCTGGCAGAAATTGTCCGGGAACAGGTCAGTAATTTTTCTGTTGAAAGATTAGAAGATATGGTCTTTTCCATCATCAAAAGCGAGTTAGCCATGATTACAAATTTAGGTTTCCTGCTTGGGGGTATTATTGGTCTCGTACAGGGAATCATTGCTATATTGATTAACTAAAGGGTATCGCCTCGCGTTTACTCTCATAGTTTGTTATAGTGTAGTGGATGTTCGAAACGGAAGATGAATGGTCCATTTTGAACAAGAATCGGAAGGAGTGTTTTTAATGGCAGTAAATTTATATGACTCAGCCTATGAATTAGAAAAAGCAGTGCGGGAAAGCGATGAATATAAGGATCTAAAGCAAGCATATGATGACGTGAATGCAGATCCGTCTGCAAAAGCAATGTTTGATAACTTCCGCAAAATCCAGATGGAACTTCAGCAAAAACAAATGATGGGCCAGGATATTACACAGGAAGAAGTAGAACAGGCTCAAAAGACAGTCGCGCTTGTACAGCAGCACGCCCAAATTTCAAAGCTTATGGAAGCAGAACAGCGCATGAGCATGATGATTGCAGAAATGAACAAAATCATCATGAAGCCTCTTGAAGACCTTTATGGTGCAGCTGAATAATACGATGAGAAAACTCCTGGACATTGGTCCGGGAGTTTTTTATACGAAAAAAGCACCTTCCGATATTAAATTGAACAAGGTTTGGGTACCTTTATGATAGATATCCATTTAATGAAAGGGGCAGCACATTGAAAAAAGCCATTTTTTTGGACCGGGACGGCGTTTTGAATGAGGTTCTATCAGACAGGGTAAAATTCGTTAACAACCCTGAGCAGTTATATTTACTGGAAGGGGCCGCAGAAGCTGTGGCAGAACTGACCAAAGCCGGTTATGAAATTTTCGTTGTGACCAATCAGGGCGGCGTGGGACTCGGTTATTTGAAAGAAAGGGAGCTAAGGAGAATTCATGAAAGACTGCAGGAGCTTGTTGCGGAAAGAGGCGGACATATTAAAGAGGTCGCCTATTGCCCTCATAAGCCGAAAGCAGGCTGTGAATGCCGGAAACCGAATGCAGGCATGCTGGTGGGTTTGGCAGAAAGGCACCAGCTGGATCTGACTAACAGCATTATGGTAGGCGATCACGAGCGCGACATTGAGGCGGGTAAGAAGGCCGGCTGTAAAACTGTTTTTATCGGCTCTGAACCAACATGTGCAGATATCCAAGCTTCATCTCTTCTTGAGGCAGTGGAAGATATATTGGATATGCTTAAATAGGGTGAAAAACCGCTTCCAGAAACGACAGGAAGCGGCATTTTAATTTACTATATTTTTTTGCAGGACTAGCGTGCTCCGCCAAGTTGCTGTTCAGCCATTTGAACAAGGCGCTTCGTAATTTCTCCGCCTACTGATCCATTAGCTCTTGAAGATGTTTCCGGGCCAAGGTTCACACCGAATTCTGTTGCGATTTCATACTTCATTTGATCAATTGCCTGGCTGACTCCTGATACTAAAAGCTGATTAGAATTGCTGTTTCTTGCCATGTAAATCATCTCCTTGGTGTAGTTTTCTTGTTTGTTACAATTATAGTTTTAGGAGAGCAAATAAGATTTATTCATAGTTATTTACGGTATTTTATGGAATTTTTCACATTTAAAAATGAGCGCAGTGCTTTGCGCACATAAATAGGATCTTTACGCACAGAAAAAATTTTATGCGCACATAAAATGGCTTCTTCCGCACACAAAAAGATGCCATCCGCACAGAAATCAAAATTGCCAGCTATAGTTCGCCATTATAAAACTGTAGAAACCCGAAAAGCCATGATATATAGGCACTAATCAGGATTACTCCTATAAAAAAGGCAAAACAGGCCCAATCTTTCCAGGAAACTGAGATTTTATGATAAAAATCCCTGTTTTTATCTCCGGTAAATCCTTTTGATTCCATTGCCATGGCTGTCCTCTCTGCTTTACGGATCGCTCCGGCAAGGAGAGGAACTGTATATCTCTTAAGCTCAGCCGCTTTATCATGGAAAGTCCTTGCTTTTGGTACTCCCCTGATCCGGTGGGCGCTTTTGATAATCTCAAATTCTTCTTTCATTAATGGAAGAAACCGGTAGCCTGCCATGATTCCATATGCAAGCTTTGGAGGTAGCCGGCATTGCTGCATTAAGCTCAGAAGAAAGTCTGTCGGCTTAGTAGTTAAAATAAACAGAAGAGACAGAGAGGTAAAGCTTAAAACCCTCATTCCAAGGGAGAGTGCCCGCAAAAAGCTCTCCTCAGTCAATGTGAAGATCCCCCATGTCCATATTAGGGTTTCACCTTCAATCGTTTTAGAAAAAACTAAAGCTGACCAAATATATATTGCAGCCATGAAGATAAATGGCGAGAAAAGCAGAATCCATCTTTTAAATGAAACTCTTCCAAAAATAAAGGTGGCTGCTGCTGTCATCACTAAGGTCAGAAAAGGTGTAACGGGATCAAAGAAAACCGATAGAATTAACACACAGACTATCACAGTGAATGCTTTAATGCTTGGGTTGAATTCATGTAAGAGCAAGCTTCTCCCTCCCTGCAATGGACCCGATATCGTTCCTGAGCTTTTCAATGTAAGGAACCTTTAGGGAAGCAATCTCCATAATCTCATCTTTCTTCCATAATGCATCAGGCAAACCATCGTAAATTTTCTCTCCTTCTGAAAGAACAAGCACTTTGTCCGCATAGGAATGGATGATTTCCATATCATGCGTGATCATCAACACGGAGCCTCCACTGTGTATCTTTGTTTCCAAAAGCTTCATAAGCTGCCCGGAGGTCCTGGCATCCTGGCCAAATGTTGGCTCATCAAGGATGAGAAGGTCCAGATCATTCACAAGCATTGATGCAACACTTAGCCGTCGCTTTTGCCCCTGGCTTAAGGAAAAAGGATTCATGTCAGCACATTTGAGCAAGTCCACTTGAAGCAGAGCAGCCTGAACTTTTTTTTGAATATCGGCTTCAGGAATCTGTTGTATTTTTAGGCTAAAGGCAATTTCAGCATAGACAGAATCTGCAATAAATTGGTGTTCGGGATTTTGAAAAACGTAACCTGATTTCTGTCTTAACTCTTGCTCCTTCCACTGGGAAAGAGGGCGATCATTAAAGAGAATATTGCCTTTGGATGGAGCAGATAATCCAGCAAGCAGTCTGGAAAGCGTTGTTTTTCCTGATCCATTTGAACCGGCAATTGCCACAAATTCACCCGTTTTAACAGAAAAACTGATATTTCTTATCAAGTCCTTACCAGCTTTATTATAGGATAGCTTCTCTGCTGAGAGGATAATCTGCTCTTCAGGACCTTGGTGTTTGTTCTTCCTGTTATCTAAAATCTGAAGTGCAGCAGAAGGATTTGCAAACCCAGTAATGAGCTCCCGATCAGTTAACGGAAGCGTTTCCCCGTGGTAAATCCCAGCTTTTTTTCCTGATAGGCCGGCTCTAACCGCGCTTGGCAGCCAGATGCCCTCATGCAGAAGTTCTTCTGCATATTGATTAAAACATTCTGCCGTGCTTCCAATAAATAAAATTTCTCCTTCCTTGTTTAGGACCACGCACCGGTCGGTCAAATTAACCCAATCATCCAGCTTGTGTTCAATGATTAGAAGGGAAATTGTCTGGTTTTTTTTAATCTCTTTGAGGATGCGTGTGAGTTCATAGCTTGAAGCCGGGTCCAGGTTTGCTGTCGGCTCGTCCAAAATCAAGATATCCGGTTTTAATGACAATACACAGGCCAGTGCCAGCTTTTGCTTTTGGCCACCGGAGAGTGTGTGGATTAAGGAATGTTTATACGGCAAAAGATGAACAAGCTCTAATGCTTCATCAATCTTTCTCTCGATTTCTTCGGGAGGTGTTTTCATATTCTCAAGCCCAAAGGCCAGCTCATCCTCGACTGTGGTCATGCAAAATTGGCTTTCAGGGTCCTGAAATACAATGCCAATGTACTCATTAATTTCTCCAGGACCGAATTCCGCAAGCCTCCTTCCCTTGAATGAAATTGTCCCTTTCAATTCGCCATCCACGGCCTCCGGATATAATTTATTTAAACAGAAAGCAAGTGTGCTTTTTCCTGAGCCGCTTGGGCCCAATAATAGAACTGCTTCCCCAGGATAAAGGCTGAATTGCACATCTTTTAAAATAGGTTTTTTCACATCTTCATACCTGAAGGAAAGCTGTTCAGTTTTTAATATATGCCGGTTATGCTGTAATTCCATTTTCCGGTTTTCCCCTTTTCAGCTCTTTTCCAATTGGAAAGCTGTTTAATGCACCAGTTTTCGCAAGGCTCTCACTCATCCACTTGCCCAGCAATCCAGCCAGTAAAGCACCGCTGATCAGCCTCACAAAAAACATAGCTGTTACATAACCGGGTGAGAGGGCAGCATAGCCGGAAATGTAATAGCCCCAAATAAAACTAGTAACAGAAGAGCCCATGCCGGCAGCAATTAACACCCATGTCCTGTAATTGTTCCATTTTGTGGCCGCAAAAACAGCTTCCGCTCCGATCCCCTGAATCATGCCTGACAGAATTAGGCGGGGACCAACTGCGTTGCCGATCATGACTTCAATGGCTGCGGCGATGGTTTCCGATAAAAAGGCAGCTCCGGGCTTTCTGATTATGTACGCTGCGATGATTGAAACAATAAACCAAATGCCAAAAATCAAATCATAGCCAATTAAGCCGAACATTCCATATAGCACGTTGCCAAATTGCAGGAACGCCAGATATACAACTGCAAACACTACAGCGAGTACAGACAGGACAATGACTTCACGAAGCTTCCATTTTTCGAGCATATTACTCAGCCTCCTTTTTGGAAGGACTGTTGGCAGACATATTCACCGTCATCACAATATGCGTAGAATCGCTTTTCTTACAGTTTTCAAAGGCATCCTCAAGTGTTTTAAAAACAGCGTGTGCATCTCCATCCAGTCTTGAAGCATAATGAACTCCTTTAGTAAAAGTTCCCCGATTCGCAGCGAACCCGACCTGGTCCATAATGACGTTCATGTAATCAGGAATCCCCATCGGATAAAGGGCGAACTGGACAGCGACTTCCTGGCTTATTCCTGCTGCTGATTCTTCATTTGTCCGTTCCTCATTTTCAGCAAGATAAGCATCGCCTGCAGTATCACCGGGACATCCATTAGAAAAAGTCCCGTTAAATACTACATGGTCTCCATGCTTAACAGTTTCAAGATAAATAGCTTTGACCACATCGAAAACATGAATGGACCTGCCACGCACACAAGTGCTCACATCATCTGTTTCCATCCATACCTTGCTCGTATCCACTTCTTTTAGAGCTGAAAAAATAACCTCCGCAAACCTGTCAGTCATTGGGTAAATTGAAAACCTGCACCCTGTAATTTCACTAGTCCCACATAAAAAATTTTCCTGCATTTTTCCATCCTCCTGGTATTTTTGAAAGGCTGTTTTCGCAAAGTTTGTTGCTATTTATATTATATTTAGTGAGTTGATTGTAGTGGAAGGTGCGAGATCCTCGAAAATGCATTCGCATCCTCTTCGTGCGGTGTTTACTCAAGGTAGCCCATTCAACGTCCTACGGGAGTAGCGGGACAGGTGAAACCCTACAGACGCGTAGCGTCGATGAGGCTCACCGCCCGCCCCGTGGTTCGCTGAGCATCCTCTCACTGCAATCAACGGACACCATTGATAAGCGAAAAACAACAATTTATACGAAAAGAGCCTTTTGAAAATATAAAAAACTGCATTCCCATAAGGAAATGCAGTTGAATGTTATCAATACAAAATAAATGATAGCCGTTCACCTGCACTTCCCCACGCTGGTATTATCCAGATCGGGTGATAAGAGTCAGAACGTATTGTTCTTCTCAGCCAAAAAGCTCCCCTAGTGCAAAACTTGGATATGCAGTTTTTAATGACTCCATCTTAATATGGAGCAACCAAAATGTAAATGAATAATTTTATCTTTTTTAATCAAATGATCTGTTAAATCAGACAGCAGCCGTTAAACTATGAAAAAATTTCTCCATTGTCCATGTTATGTTCTATTCAAGTCCTTCCCTTCATAAAAGTGTAATAGGACAATTTTACACCGAGAATAGGGGGCAAATTGGATGATATACAGAATGCTTGCTTTAAACATAGACGGAACACTACTCCAAACAAATGGAAGACTTCATAAATCAACAAAAGAAGCGATAGAATATGTGCAGCAAAAGGGAATTTATGTAACACTTGTTACGTCCAGAAGCTTTCCATCTGCGAAAAAGGTGGCCAAAGCATTGAAAATCAATTCATTGCTGGTCACTCACAGGGGAGCATATATTGCAGCTTCCCAGGAAAAGCCGATCTTTGTAAAAAGAATTCAGGAAGATGATACGTTTGAAATTGTACGCTTGCTTGAGGGCTTTACCTGTCAAATCAGGCTGGTGCACGAAAAATATTCCCTTGCCAACAAAACGAAGCTCAATACCAATATGCTTGCTAAAACTGTTTTTACAACCGGCGATCCCATTTTTTACTCCCAGCAATTTGTAGATTCATTAAGTGACACCATCTTAGACGAGCCGGTTACACCGCCAAAGATTGAAGTTTACTTTGAAGATAAAGAAGACCTTGAGGATGCTAAGACGGCCATCTGGGGCATGTTTGAAAATGTAGAAGTCATTAAACTGAATGATCTGAGGATGGACATTGTTCCTTCAGGAGTTTCAAAGCTGAATGGGCTGCTCTATTTATGTGAACACCTTGGAATTTCCAGAAACCAAATGGTCGTAATTGGAGATTCTGAAGATGATCTGGAAATGATTGAAGCCGCCGGTCTGGGGGTGGCAATGGGTAATGCTCCGGCAGAAGTAAAAAAAGCAGCAGACTGGCTGACACGATCCAATGACCAGAGCGGCGTAAGCTACATGGTTAAAGAGCATTTCCGCAAACAGCATCCAATCGACTTTCTGAAGAAAATGAATCTGCTGAAATAAATGTATGAAAGAGAGTCCGGTCAAGGCAGATCGGCTCTCTTTTTGATTGGCTGTCTTCGCAAAGTTTGTTGCTATTTATATTATATTTACTGAGTTGATTGGAGCGGAAGGCGCGAGATCCTCTAAAATGCATTCGCATTTTCTTCGTGCGGTGTTTACTCAAGGTAGCCTATTCAACGTCCTACGGGAGTAGCGGGATAGGGGAAGACGCCACAGAGGCGCAGCGTCGAGGAGGCTCATCCCCCGCCCCGTAGTTCGCTGAGCATCCTCTCGCTGCAATCAACGGACAACATTAATAAGCGAAAAACAACATTTATACGAAAAGAGCCTTTAGATTTAAGGCATTGGATAAAGCGGTTCAATAGTATATTGACCTTATTTCCCCAGTTCTGTACACTAAAAGGAGTTTGTCAACTTGAATAATAAAGACTATGCAGCTGCCCGTGAGATTGAGCATCGGCAGGTTTATTATATTTTCTAAAAAAAGGTGATAGATTTGAATATATCAATTTTAGGCATAAAGGATGAACGGTTCCATCGTCCGCTCCGGCTGATCGGGAACCTCTTTTTTGAAGAATGTGAAGTGTTGCTGGGTGAGAATCCTGCAGCAGATTTAACAATTTCTTTTCAGCTTGAGCAGGGTGACCGTATTAAAGCCGTTGCAGAGCTTACTGATAAAGACAGCAGAAACCTTACTGCCACTTTTGAAAAAGAATTTATTCCGGCTGAGTCAGAAAAAGAGACTTTCAGACAAGTGAAGAATGCAGTATCACATGTATACCTGACTGTTTTGCAGGATTGGACGGGCATTACCCAGAAGTGGGGGATTCTGACCGGAGTACGTCCTACAAAATTGCTTCACCGTGCCATGCAGAATCAGACACCTCTCCAGGAAGCTCATCATCAGCTGAAGGAAGAGTACTTGATTACAGATGAAAAAATTCAGCTTATGCAGAATATTGTAGACCGGCAGCTTGCTGTTGTACCGGATCTTTATGACTTGAAAAAAGAAGTAAGCATATACATTGGCATTCCGTTCTGCCCGACAAAGTGCGCGTATTGTACTTTTCCTGCCTATGCGATTAATGGCAGGCAGGGATCTGTTAACTCATTTCTTGGCGGTCTTCATTTTGAAATGCTCAAAATTGGTGAATGGCTGAAAGAAAATAATGTGAAAATCACAACTGTCTATTATGGCGGAGGAACCCCGACAAGCATTACGGCAGAAGAGATGGATATGCTTTATGAGGAAATGTATGAATCTTTCCCAGATGTAGAAAGCATTCGGGAGGTCACTGTGGAAGCAGGCCGTCCGGACACGATTACACCTGAAAAGCTTGAAGTGCTTAAAAAATGGAGTATTGACCGTATCAGCATCAATCCTCAGTCCTATATTCAGGAGACCTTGAAAGCTATTGGCCGTCACCACTCAGTAGAAGAAACCGTGGAAAAATTCCATTTGGCTCGTAATATGGGCATGATCAATATTAATATGGATCTGATTATTGGATTGCCTGGAGAAGGTGTTCAGGAATTTGCGCATACTCTGGGTGAAACAGAGAAATTAATGCCGGAATCCCTGACTGTTCATACTTTATCCTTTAAACGAGCTTCGGAAATGACCAAGAATAAGCAAAAATATAAAGTTGCCGATCGTGAAGAAATTGAGAAAATGATGGACATGGCTGAGGATTGGACGAAAGTGCATAATTATCATCCGTATTATCTCTACCGCCAGAAAAATATTCTCGGCAATCTTGAAAATGTCGGCTATGCCCTTCCCAATCAGGAAAGCATTTATAATATTATGATTATGGAAGAACAGCAGACAATCATCGGTCTGGGATGCGGGGCTTCAAGTAAGTTCATTGACCCAGAGACAGGAAAAATTACTCATTTTGCAAACCCAAAGGATCCAAAATCGTATAATGACAGTTTTGAACATTATACAGATGAGAAATTAAAAATATTAAAAGAGCTATTTAAAAAACATGAATCCCTTGCTAAATAGGCGGGGATTTTTTTAATGAAAATATTTTGGAAAATTAAGAAAAATATTAAAGGAATTCTTGAAATTAAAGAGAATGAATAGGTAAAAGATCATAGATTTCTATGATTCTAAATGTAAGCGTTTTCTAAAAAGGGGGAATTGTAATGATGATGCAGACACCTTTGACTATGACGCAAATGATCAGGCGGGCAGAAAAGTATTTTCCAAAGAAAATGGTCGTATCCCGAACGGCTGGCGGAATTCAGAGATTATCATATAAGGAGATTGCAGAAAGGACCAGGAAGCTGGCAGAGAGCCTGCAAAAGATGGGAGTGGAAAGAGGGGATAAGGTCGGAACCCTGGCCTGGAACCATCATCGCCACTTGGAGGCTTATTTCGCCATCCCATGCAGCGGAGCCGTTCTTCACACGATTAATATCCGTCTCTCACCTCAGCATATAATATATATTATTAACCATGCAGAAGATAAAGTGCTGCTGATCGATCCTGACATTGTACCGCTAATTGAGAAGGTTAAGGATAAATTAAAGACGGTCAAGGCATTCATCATTATGACAGATGAAGAAGAATTGCCGGAGACTTCTCTTTCTCCGGTATACCACTATGAAAAGCTTATCAATGAAGCCAGTGGTGACTATGAATATCCTGATGATCTGGATGAAAATTCGGCAGCGGGAATGTGCTATACCTCAGCAACTACAGGTAACCCTAAAGGGGTCGTCTATTCCCATAGAGGCATAGTTCTCCACAGCATGGCGCTTGGGATGGCAGACAGTGCAGCGGTAAGTGAGAAAGATATCGCTCTTCCCGTAGTGCCGATGTTCCATGTAAATGCATGGGGGCTGCCGTTTGCTGCTGTCTGGTTTGGAACCACTCTTGTATTGCCGGGGCCATATTTTACACCTAAACTTCTGGCAGAGCTTATTCAATCTGAGAAAGTTACCATAACAGCCGGAGTGCCGACAATCTGGCTCGGGTTATTGAAAGAACTTGATGAAAATAAATATGATATGAGCTCACTCCGATCGGTGCTATGTGGAGGTTCGGCAGCGCCAAAAGGCATGATTAAAGCCTTCGAGCAAAAGCATAAAATTCCATTCATGCATGCCTACGGAATGACTGAAACAAGCCCGCTTGTTGTTATTTCGACTTTAAAAAGCTATCAGGAAGAGCTTTCAGCAGAAGAGAAGCTGGATATAAAAGCCAAACAGGGAATTCTTGTACCTGGGCTGGAAATGAAGATTGCCGGCAAGGATGGAGAAGCAGCATGGGACGGAAAGGAAATGGGGGAACTCGCGATAAGAGGGCCGTGGATTGCCTCTGAATATTATAAGGATGAACGGACCAATGAGGCATTCCGTGATGGCTGGCTTTACACAGGAGATGTCGTAACCATTGATGAAGAAGGATTTATGAAAATCGTTGACAGAACAAAAGATTTAATTAAAAGCGGAGGGGAGTGGATTTCTTCTGTAGATATCGAAAATGCCTTAATGGCTCATGAATCGGTATTTGAAGCAGCGGTTGTTGCTGTCCCGCATGAGCAATGGCAGGAGAGGCCGGTGGCATGCGTTGTTTTAAAAGAGCCATTTAAAGGGCAGACCACAAAAGAGGAGCTTTATAATTTCCTGAAGCCGCAATTTGCAAAATGGTGGCTTCCAGATGAAATACTTTTCTTTGAGGAAATACCAAAAACCTCAGTAGGAAAGTTCCTCAAAATGGCTTTAAGAGAGCAGGTCCAAAAAGAATATACAGGCCATGTAAAGTAATTGCGGGTCATATACAGCATCCTTTTTAGGGATGCTGTTTTTTAGATTACTAGTATTAACTAGCTAAACGGCCTTAATAGAGAGAACGTATCAAAGGAAATGGCTAATAAGTGACAAAATTTAAAATTTTTAGACAAAAAGCTTTTTAAATATAATTCTACTCTTTATAATAAAAGAAGCATTTAAAGGAGGGGAAAGGTTTTGACAACAGATTTTGTAACTGAAACTGTCAGCGTGCAGTTTGATGGTCGTGTGGCAACGATTGAAATGAACAGGCCAGATTCATTGAACGCATTGAATGTGGAAATGCTGAAAGGGCTTTTGGCTGCCATAAAAGATATTAGTCAAAGAGATGAGATTGATATTGTTGTATTGAAAGGAAGGGGCCGCGCATTTTCCTCAGGCGGGGATATAAAAACAATGCTTTTGGAAACAAATGAAAACGATTTCCCGGAGGTCATGGATTGCATCAGTGAGCTGGCTGTAACTCTTTATAGCATGCCGAAGCTGACCATCAGTGCTGTAACTGGGGCAGCTGCCGGTTTGGGACTCAGCCTGGCACTTGCCACTGATTACATACTGGCAGACAGGAACAGCAAGCTTGCCATGAATTTTATTGGAATCGGCTTAATTCCTGACGGTGGGGCTCACTTCTTCCTGCAGCAGCGCATTGGCGAAGATAAAGCGAAGCATTTAATCTGGGAAGGAAATGTTCTTACTGCAGATGAAGCACTAAAAATGGGGCTGATTCACGAAATAGCAGAAGCTGATTTAAGCACAGCAGTTGATGCAAAATTAAGCCAATGGCTGAACAGACCGACAGAAGCAATGATTAAGACAAAGAAAATTCTTGCTGATAAGAACAGGCCGCTGTTGCTGAAAGTGCTGGAGCTCGAAAAGCTTGGCCAGCATAAAATGCGGCATACAGAGGATCATAAAGAAGGAATCCAGGCCTTTATTGAGAAGAGAAAGCCTGTGTTTAAGGGGAAATAAAGATTGATAGAAGAAAAGCAAAGAGCTGAGCTTTGCTTTTCTTCCTATCTATGAAACAAAATCAGCTTGCCCGCAGGAGAGGTGCAGCGGTGAGTTTTTTCATCCAGCCCTTTTTCTTTAAGAAGTTTCTCTCCAACACTCTTAGCTTCGTCATCAGAAGCTGCCTGGAATGCTTCATCCAGTATCTTTTCCCCGTCCTGTTCAAATGCAGTAAGTTTGTATGTCTTCATATTGGGACACCCCTCTTATTTTAAAATTCAGATAGTTACTATTATTCTTGCATAATTTCTTGGAATGTGCAAAATTTATTCAGAAAAAATGTTTTATCTGGGAACTTTTTTCCTGTTCAGTACGTATTGCTAAATAGGAAAAGGAGGAATTCGAAATGGCTTTAGAGCTTGAGCATGTAACAAAGCGCTTTGGAAAGTTTACGGCAGTGGATGATTTGTCACTTTCTATTCCAGAAAGTGAGATGTTTGGATTCCTGGGGGCGAATGGAGCCGGTAAAACGACTACCTTCCGAATGATACTCGGACTATTGGATCCTAGCGGGGGAAAGATTACGTGGAATGGAAATCCCATTGATTATTCTACCAGCCCGCTAATTGGCTACCTTCCTGAAGAAAGAGGCTTATATCCAAAATTGAAGGTCAAAGATCAGGTTATCTATTTAGCTAAGCTGAGAGGGATGGCAAAGCAGAACTGTTTAAAGGAATTAACTTATTGGCTCGAGAGATTCAAAGTTCCTGAATACGCCAATAAAAAAATTGAAGAGCTTTCAAAGGGAAACCAGCAGAAAATCCAGTTTATTACTGCAGTTATACATAAGCCAAAGCTTTTAATTCTGGATGAACCTTTCAGCGGTTTGGATCCGGTTAATGTAGAACTGCTGAAGGATGCTGTATTGGATCTAAAGGATAGTGGTACCACAATCGTCTTTTCATCACATAGGATGGAGCATGTAGAAGAGCTTTGTGAACATTTATGCATTATGCAAAAAGGCCGGCCGGTAGTGCACGGGTCTTTAAAAGAAATTAAACGTTCCTTTGGAAGAAAAAACCTTATTATCCATGCAGATTATGATTTAAGCTTTTTGAAGGATAGCAGGGGAGTGGTGAAAGCCAGACAGACAGCTGAGGGGATTCAGCTGCAAATTTCCGGTGAAGATGCCGCTGAATCCATTTTCAGAGAGGTTGCAGAGAAGGGATTTGTCCGTAAATTTGTCTTAGAAGAGCCGTCGCTCAATGATATCTTTATAGAAAAGGCTGGTGCTTCCTATGAATAATTTTATGACGATTCTACTTCATACTTATTTGAGCAAGCTGAAGACCAAATCATTTATTGTTACGACCCTCATTACTGTGGCGATAGTTGCAGGGCTTGCCAATTTATCAGGTATTATTGAGTATTTTAATAAGGATGATCAAGAGCGAATTGCAGTAATCGATGAGACAGGTGTCCTGTTAGCTCCTCTTCAGGAACAACTGGATGCCCTGAATAGCAATATATCATTAATTGCCTACAAAGGGTCAGAGGCAGAAGGGGAAAGTGCTGTTAAGGATGAAGAGTATAAGGGACTCTTATTGTTAACATTTACTGAAGAAGAGCTGCCGGAAGCATCCTATAAAGCAAGAAGTATAGCCGACTCAGCCATCCCATCCGAATTACAGGGCGGGCTGCAGCAGCTGAAAACGCAAATGGCTGCCACTCAAATAAACCTTAGCCCGGAACAATTAAGCAAGTTGTATGAGCCGGTGCCTTTTGATAAGACCGCTCTTGAAGAAAATGCTAAAACAGAAGAAGAACTGAATCAGGCAAGAGGTCTTGTATATGTTCTGTTATTCATTATTTATTTTGCGGTCATCTTATACGCTAATATGATTGCCATGGAGGTAGCGACAGAAAAGTCTTCCCGCGTTATGGAAATTTTGATATCCAGTGTCTCGCCCATCAAGCAAATGTTCGCAAAAATATTGGGAATCGGGCTGCTTAGCCTGACACAGATGGCACTCATTCTATTAGTCGGTTATTTTTCAGTCAAACAGAATCTTGATACGATGGAAGGCGGCTTTTTTGAATTCTTCGGATTTGGAAACATTCCGGCTTCGACTATCGCTTATGCACTCATCTTTTTCATTCTTGGATATTTCCTATACGCCACACTGGCTGCGTTTCTTGGTTCGCTTGTAAGCAGGATTGAAGATATCCAGCAGATGATTACTCCAATGACCATGATGGTTGTAGCAGGCTTTATGATTGCTATGTTTGGCTTAGGACAGCCGGAAGCTTCCTTTGTAACGATCACGTCTTATATTCCATTCTTTACGCCGATGCTCATGTTCATGAGGGTGGGGATGCTATCACTGCCGGTATGGGAGCCGATTCTCGGAATTGCGATCCTTCTCGTTTCCATTATACTGCTCGCTGTCTTTGGAGCGAGAGTCTACAGGGGCGGAGTATTGATGTATGGTAAATCCAATTCATTTAAAGATATTAAAAAAGCACTACAGCTTACTAACAACGAATAATTTTATCCAGGCAATAAGGTTTACTAACTGAGAAAGAATAAGTTCTGCTAAGTGAATTGTGTTGAGGGGCACCTCTATTGTTCCGTACAAAGCTGATGCCTGAAGCGGCAATCGAAGGATAGAGTTTGATTAAAAATCTAATATTTTTATAAATGCCATATTGAAAAAAGCTCCGTTCACAAGAATCGGAGCTTTTTTGACTTTATCTAAACAAATGGATAAGGAAGTGTCTATATGTGTAAATGACATAGAAAAATGAACATTTATCCGTTTTTTAAATTATTTTATTTTTCTAAAAAAATATTGATTAAAAAAATGCTTTGAGTTAGAATAACTCTCAAGGAAAGCGCTTAACCTAAATTTAAAAAAAGAGGTGAAGCTGTTGGATAAAATCCGTTGGGGAATTATTAGCGCTGCCAACATTGCCTATGATGAATTAGTTCCTGCCTTGCGCCGTTCAAATCGGGCAAATGTCGCAGCTGTTGCTTCTAAGAGCAGGAATAAAGCGGAGCGTTTTAATACACCCATTGTATATGAAGAATATGAACAGCTTTTGGATGACTCATCAATAGATGCTGTTTATATCCCGCTCCCAAATTCCCTGCACTCTGAGTGGGCAGTAAAGGCATTGAAAAAGGGAAAGCATGTTCTTCTTGAAAAGCCGGCTGCTTTAAATGAGGCGGAAATGCGAGAAATTAAAATGGCGGCTGAAGAAAATGAAGTCATCTTTATGGAAGCTTTTATGTATCAATTTCATAGCCAGCATAAGCGGGTAAAAGAATTGCTGGAGTCAGGTATGATAGGGGAATATCGTCATATCAAGGCTCATTTTTCCTGGATGCTTGAAGACGAAGAGGATATCAGGTTAAATCGGGAACTCGGTGGTGGGGCCATGAGAGATGTGGGCTGTTATGGGGTGCATGCAGTTACACAGATGATAGGGTTTAAACCTGTACGGCTCTCTATGACAGGCAAGGTCCATCCGGAGAAGGGGGTCGATACCACTTCTTCCTGTATATTGTTCGATCAGGAAAATCGTATGGCTGAAGTATCTGCTTCCATGGAGCTCCCATTTATCGATCGTTATGAAATTATCGGCACCAAGGGCTCAATCGCAGTCGATTCTTCTTTCAGGCCGGATGTATCTGATGATGAATCCGGTAAGGTTACAGTTAGAGATCAAAATGGGAATACAGTGCTTTTTGAGCGGTATAAGGATGATCAGTATTTAAATCAGGTTGAGCATTTCCATGATTGTGTTTATAAAGGGGATACTCCGGCTTATAATGCAGCCCACTCATTGGAGATGGCTCGTTATCTTGAGAAATGCTATGAATCTTTGAACAAAAATTCAGTGCTGACTATTATTGAAAAGGGAGAGTAAACCTATGACAAAAAAAATTCGCACAGCTGTTTTCGGCCTTGGAAGGCTTGGCTACTGGCATGCAGTCAATGTCGCAAAAATTCGGGATGCAGATCTAGTATCCCTATGTGATATGAATATCGAAAATGCTAGTCGTGTTGCAGCAGAACTAGGTGTCCCCCACTATACAGCCAATCCTGAAGAAATTTTTCAAGACGATTCCATTCAGGCTGTGATTATTGCCTCTCCAACGAGTACTCATTTTGAATTATTAAAAAGAGCATCTGAAACAGGAAAATCGATTTTTGTAGAGAAGCCGTTAACTATTGATATAGTAGAGGCTCAGAAAATAAAACAGACGATTGAGCAAAATAAAACAATTTGCCAGGTTGGCTTTATGCGCCGATTTGACCCTGCTTATGATGCTGCAAAAAAGAGAATTGCTGCAGGTGATATTGGGGCCCCAATTTATTTCCGTGGAGTTTCCCGCGATCCCCATGCTCCGCACGAGGAGTTTGTACGGCATAGCGGGGGGATGTTTATTGATGTTTCCATTCATGATTTTGACATTGCCCGTTATTTAATTAATTCTGAGGTAACTTCTGTAAGCGCTCACGGAAAGGTGCTTAAATATCCATTCATGAAGAAATATGGAGACGTGGATCAATCACTTGCATATATTGAATTTGCTTCTGGCGCGGCGGGAGACGTAGAGGCTAGCCGCAACGCTTATTATGGCTATGATATTCGGGCTGAAATAATTGGGACAGAGGGGTCTATTTTTCTTGGCAACCTGCGTCAGCATGATATCCAAGTGTTAACAAAGGCTGGAAACACTCATGATATTCTCCCTGATTTTCCAACACGCTTTGCGGATGCGTACACATTGGAGCTGGAAGGCTTTTTTAGAGTTAAAGCTGAATGCGGTACACCTCGTGTTACAGTGGACGATGGTGTTAAGGCTTTGGAAATCGCTTATGCTGCCCGGGAATCCTATGAAAAAGGACAAACAATTAATCTATCAAAAGTAACTGTCATCTAAATTTTAGTAAATCTAAATAAAATATTTCGAAAAAATAAAGAATTTAAAACTATTGAAATATTTAAATGGATTAATTATAATTCGATTTAAGGAAAACGCTTTCCTAACAAAATTGGATAATTGGAAGGGGTTTATTCATGTTCAAACATGCAGGAAGCCTCCTGGAAATGAAAGGCATCACAAAAAGCTTTGGAGAAAACCATGTTCTAAAAGGTATTGATTTGGAAGTAAGGGCCGGAGAAATCCATGTTTTATTAGGTGAAAATGGTGCTGGTAAATCTACTCTTATAAAGATATTAACAGGAGCTTATCAGATGGATGCAGGGGAAATTTTCTGGGAAGGCCAAAGGGTTGAGCTTAACACACCAGTGGACGCAATGCAGCTTGGGATAGCGACTATTTATCAAGAACTGAACGTGATCCCGGAACTGAAGGTGTATGAGAATATTTTCCTTGGACGGGAATTAAAGCGCAGTGGAAAGATGTCTCTGCTAAATCATAATGCTATGAAGGAAGAAGCACAGCGCTGCCTAGAGATGCTTGGACAAAGTCCCGCTCTTGCTGATCAGCAGCTGGGGAAGCTGGGGGTTGGGCAGCAGCAGCTTGTGGAGATTGCGAAAGCGCTTACTCTTGATGCGAAGTTGATTATCATGGACGAACCTACATCAAGTCTGAGTACCAAGGAAGTTGAGCAGCTATACAGCTGTGTGGAGCAGTTAAGAGAAAAGGGAATCGCCATTGTATTCATTTCACACAGATTAGAGGAGATTAGGCGTCTTGGAGACAGGATAACCATTCTCCGGGATGGATTTAAAATTGATACGCTTCCAGTTAAGACAACAGAAACAGATTATTGGATCGAGCTGATGGTTGGCCGATCTCTTGAAGAAAAGTTTCCTAAACAATCCTTTATTCTGGGGGATGAGGGCTTCAGGGTTGAAGATCTTAAAGTGGACCGAGCATCAGAACCTGTCAGTTTTTCTGCTAGATATGGAGAAATAGTGGGTATTTCAGGGCTGGTTGGTGCAGGACGGACAGAACTGGCAAGAGCTATCTTCGGTGCGGATTCCAATGGTGGCGGTAAGATCTTCATAGATAATCAAGAGGTAAAGATTACTAGTCCTTGTGATGCAATAAAATCGGGCATTGCTTTTATCACAGAAGACAGAAAAAGCGAAGGTCTATTGCTGGATCAGCCACTGGATTTTAATATTGCGATGGCTAATATGAAGAAATTTAAAAGTAAATCCAAGTTAATTGACCTAAATGCCATTCGGGTAACGGCAAAAGAGTATATAAAGGAATTGAAGGTAAGGCCAGGAAATATTGACTTAAATGCACGTAACCTCAGTGGGGGCAACCAGCAAAAGGTGGTCATTGCAAAGTGGCTGTGCACCAAAGCAAAAGTCTTTATTTTCGATGAGCCTACTCGTGGAATTGATGTTGGTGCAAAGGTAGAAGTATACCGGTTAATGAATCAGCTTGTTGAAAGCGGTGCCATTGTACTGATGATTTCTTCGGATCTTCCGGAAATATTGGGGATGTGTGATCGGGTTCTTGTAATGAGTGAAGGGAAAATAACCGCTGACATGGGAATAGAAGAAGCTTCACAAGAACGAATTATGAAAGCGGCTACAGGAGGATGAGAAGATGAGTCAAGTAGTAATACAAAAGTCAGAAACTGAGGCGCCTAAACAAAAAAAGGGTATTAAAAATTACCTGAGTAAATTCGGACCGCTAATTGGTTTGGTTATCTTGACCACTATACTTACCTTTTTATCAGATAAGTTCCTAACAATGAACAATTTGATGAATATTGCCAGACAGTCATCAATCAATGCACTGCTGGGAATCGGGATGCTTTTGCCTATTTTAACAGCGGGAATTGACCTATCAGTTGGTTCAATTCTGGCAGTATCAATCATGATTATGGGGATTGTATCCGTGAATATGGGGATGAGTCCAATCCTTGGTATTATCGTTTGTCTTGCGGTTGGTGCCGGATTCGGGCTTCTGAATGGATTACTGCTAACGAAATTGCGCCTGCCTCATCCGTTCATCTCCACTCTTGGTACCATGAACATTGCGCGGGGGATTGCTTTAATTGTTACTGCTGCAGCTCCTATTGCCGGGTTCCCGTATTTAATTCAATTTTTAGGCCGTGAATTTGCAGGGCCAATTCCAGTCAGTTTTATTCTTGTAATTGCTGTTTATATCATTTTCCATATTTTTTTAACCAGAACGCAAACTGGCCGTTATATTTATGCGATTGGCGGTAATAAAGAAGCTGCCAGATTATCCGGTATTAATGTCGACCGAGTATTAGCTATTGTATACACAATAAGTGGTTTGATGGCAGGGCTTGCGGGACTTGTTATGGTGGGGCGGGTAAATTCAGCCTTTCCGCTTGCGGGTTTATCTTATGAACTTGATGCCATTGCTGCAGTAATTATTGGCGGCGCCAGCTTTTTTGGAGGGGTAGGAACAGTATGGGGAACGTTAATTGGAGCCATGATCATTGCCGTACTCCGAAATGGACTTAACCTTTTGAACGTATCTTCAGATTTCCAAATGACAGTTATCGGTGCAGTCATCATCGCAGCTGTCTACATCGATGTACTCCGCCAGCGTAAAAGCAAAAAAGGGTAGTTCAATAAGATAATAAAATTGGAGGAATTGAGATGAAGAAATTTAAATTGGCTGGAGCTGCTTTGGCAGTTTCCTGTATGGCATTATTGGCAGGCTGTGGAGGAGAGAAAGAAGCCAGCGGCGGTGGCGGTGAGAGTGTTGCAGTAGTTTTAAAGACACTATCCAGCCCATATTGGAAATATGTTGAAGCAGGTGCAAAGGATGCTGGTGAAAAACTGGGTGTGGATGTTACCGTAGTGGGTCCATCTGCTGAATCTCAAGTACTTGAACAAGTGAATTTGCTTGAAGATCAAATCAGCCAAAGTCCAGGGGCTATAGTTGTGGCTCCATCTCAGCCTGATACTGTAGTTCCTGTATTAGAAGGTGCGGCAAAGTCAAAATTGCCGGTCCTGCTTATTGATTCAGATGCTGGCTTTGAGGGGAAAACCACCTTTATTGGAACGGATAACTATACTGCTGGACAGGAAGGCGGAAAGCTCCTGGCATCCATGCTGCAAAGAGGGGATAAGGTTGTTCTGATTGAAGGGGCTCTTGGAAATCCTGCAACAGACGACAGAATCAAAGGAGCAAAAGATTCACTTGAGGCGGCAGGGCTGGAAGTTGTGGCAAAGCAGCCTGCTGATAGCGACAAGACAAAAGCTATGTCCGTTATGGAAAATATCCTTCAAAAAAACGGGGATGTAAAAGGTGTGTTTGCTGCAAATGATGATATGGCTCTCGGAGTATTGCGTGCAGTTGAAGCTAAAGGACTAGATGTTAAGGTTATTGGCACTGATGGAACAAAAGAAGCTGTTCAATCCATCCTGGATGGGAAACTGGCCGGAACCATTGCTCAAAGTCCTTATAATATGGGATACCAGGGAGTAGAAAATGCCATAAAAACCATAAAAGGAGAAAAAATTGAAAAGCGGATCGACAGTGGCATAGACATTATTATAAGTGAAAATGCCACAGAAAAGCTTGAGTTCCTGGAAAGTATCTCAGAGTAATCTTAAGTTAATCAATAGTACCCGTAAATTGCTTCATGTTAAAATATAGAAAAGGAAATCTAGAGGAGTTAAGACCACATGAAGCCTACCATATATGATGTAGCAAAAAAGGCGGGTGTCTCAATAGCCACTGTGTCCAAGGTAGTAAATAATACAGGCAGAATTAGTGAAAAAACGAGAAGCCGAGTTAAAGAAGTCATGAAAGAAATTGATTATTCTCCAAGCAGTGTGGCCGCGGCTCTAACCGGTAAAAGAACCTTTACCATTGGAGTGCTTGTTCCTGATATTGCAAACCCATTCTTTGCTGAAGTCGCTCGGGCGCTGGAAAACCACGCCCGGATGACAGGGTATGCCATCATTTTATGCAGTACAGATTACCAGAGAGAACGTGAACAAGATTATCTGGAACTTCTCTTAAAAAAACAAGTTGATGGTATTATCATTGCAACAGAAGCAAGAGATTGGAAGGTATTTAAAAAACTGCTGGATAAGAACATTCCTCTATTAATGTTTTCAATTGATCATCCATCTTTCTCCTCGCATGTTGTTACCACTGATGACATTAGAGGAGGGTATCTGGCAGGCCGATATTTATTAGATAATGGCCATCGAAATTTTGCTGTGATCGTTGAAGAGAACCGTGAAAGTGGTCGATTGCGCTTAGAGGGGTTTAAACAGTCTCTTATGGATGCAGGCATAGAACTTAGTGATAGTTTTGTTGTCTTTTCGAAATCAAGAGTCGAGGAAGCAAAAAAAGCTGCCAAGCAGATCTTGGCATTAAACAACCGCCCTACTTCTGTCTTTGCTGCGACAGATCTTATCGCAGCTGTTTTTATGAATGAGGCAAGAAAGGCAAATATTTCTATACCAGAGGATATTTCGGTTATTGGGTTTGATAATACGATTCATGCTGAAATAGCAGATCCGGGATTAACTACAATCGCACAGCCTACAGATGAATTAGCTCGCTATGCCATTCATCAATTACTTGAATCAATAGAAAAACCAAACAGTCTTCCTGGACACAGAATTATGCTTGCACCCGAATTAATTGAACGTGATTCAGTTAAAAATTTAAACTGAGCTTAAAAATCTAATCATTTATATGCCGGCAGCTAGCCGGTGTTTTTTCAAACATTAAGTTAAGCGCTTAATCAATTTAAAATAAAAATAATTATAAATGTTCAAAAAATAACTTGAAGATGTTTATGGTGTCTGTATAATGAGATTAAGAAAGCGCTTAACCTGAATAGGGAATCAGGAGGTAAAGAAAAATGGCATTGACTATTGGAATTATTGGAGCGGGCCGAATTGGGAAATTACATGCAGATAATTTACGATTAATACCCCAAATCCGCATAAAAAGTGTGTCAGATATTGCAACAGATCACCTTAAAGCATGGGCAATTGAGAAGCAAATAGAAGTATTAACCACGGAGTATCAAGAAATACTAAACGATCCTGAAATTGAAGCTGTTTTTATTTGTTCGCCAACCAATACTCACGCAGCAATTATTAAAGAGGCAGCAGCTGCAAAAAAACATATCTTTTGTGAAAAGCCGGTCAGCTTTACAGTCGAAGAGACGGAAGAAGCGCTGGCAGCAGTCGAAAAAGCCGGCGTAAAGCTACAGGTTGGATTTAACCGCCGTTTTGACCCTAACTTTCGGAAAGTGCGCCAACTGGTCCAGGACGGGGAAATAGGAACTCCTCACATGCTGCGCATTACATCACGTGATCCACAGCCCCCAGGTGTTGAATATATAAAGTCATCAGGCGGCCTATTCATGGATATGACCATACATGACTTTGATATGGCAAGATACGTGATGGGAAGTGAGGTTACTGAGGTTTCTGCTTACGGCACTGTACTGGTAGACCCTGTTATAGGAGAAGCGGGTGACATTGATACGGCAGTCATTTCACTAAAGTTTGCCAATGGAGCATTGGGAGTTATTGAAAATAGCCGCCGGGCTGCATACGGATATGATCAGCGCCTTGAAGTTTTCGGTGATAGGGGAGCGGCAAACGTAGATAACAACCGTGCGACGAATGTAGAAGTTTCTACAGTGAATCATGTAGCAAAGGAAAAGCCCCTCTATTTCTTCCTTGAACGCTACACGCAGGCATATATTGACGAAGTTACTGAATTTGTGAGCTTTATCATGAATAACCAGGATGTAAGCTGTACGGGATTTGATGGTTTGCAAGCTGAGCGTATTGCACGAGCAGCCAAACAATCATTGGAAACGGGTTTGCCTGTTAAATTAAACCAAGCTTCCCCGGCTGCTGCAAATTAAACTGAACGAAAGGAAGTTTAATATGAATCCGCTTCACTTTGAAAAAGACCGGCCGCTGGACATTATTGCTGTTGGCAGGCTGTGTATAGACTTAAATGCAAATGAAACAAATCGCCCAATGGAGGAAACCAGCACATTTACAAAATACGTTGGAGGTTCACCAGCAAATATCGCTATCGGGTCCGCCCGTCTTGGTCAAAAAACGGGTTTTATCGGCAAAGTTTCTGATGACCAAATGGGACGCTTTATCACCAGTTACTTAGAAAAGAACAATATTAATACCCAGGGTGTGAGAATAGATCAGACAGGTGCCGTGACCGGTCTTGCTTTTACAGAGATTAAGAGTCCGGCAGAATGCAGCATCCTTATGTATAGGGATAATGCTGCAGATTTAAAGCTGCATCCTTCAGAAATAGATGAAGAATATATTAAACAATCAAAATCTTTATTAATTTCTGGCACATCCCTCGCCAAGAGCCCATCGAGAGAAGCAGTATTTCTGGCCCTTGAATATGCAGTAAAGCATAAGGTAACGGTTTTCTTTGACCTTGATTACCGTCCATATACATGGACGGATGAAGCTGAGACGGCTGTTTATTATAATCTGGCAGCGGAAAAATGCGATGTCATAATAGGTACCCGTGAAGAATTCGATATGATGGAAAAGCTATTAAATATTGATAACTCTGATGATCATTATACCGCTTCACGCTGGTTCTCTTACCGTTCGGAACTAGTAGTTATTAAACATGGCGGTGCAGGCTCGATTGCTTATACAAAAGATGGAGAGTCTCATAGAAGCGGTATTTTCAGGACAAATGTACTAAAAACTTTCGGAGCCGGTGATTCATATGCATCCGCGTTCATTTACGGATTAATGAATGGCAAGGATATTTCAGAAGCTATGAAGATGGGCAGTGCATCGGCTTCAATAGTCATTTCGCGTCATAGCTGTTCTGATGCAATGCCAACAGCTGCAGAACTCAATAATCACTTGGAAACAGCCATTTACGAACCAGTTTAATAGGGAAAGGGAGAATGCAAAATGACACAAACAACAGTAAAAACATTGAGAAATTATATTGGCGGCCAATGGATTGAATCTGCGTCAGAAAAATCAGAGGTTGTGTATAATCCGGCTACAGGGGAGGAGCTGGCTGTTGTTCCATTATCTACAAAAGAAGAAGTAGATCATGCTGTCCAGGCTGCACATAAAGCGTTTCAAACATGGTCCAAGACTTCAGTTCCAAAGCGTGCACGAATACTTTTCAAGTATCAGCAGCTGCTTGTAGAAAAATGGGAGGAACTTGCAAGGCTTGTGACAATTGAAAATGGAAAAAGCTACACAGAAGCTCACGGCGAAGTGCTTCGCGGGATTGAGTGCGTTGAGTTTGCTGCAGGCGCACCCACATTAATGATGGGTAAACAGCTTCCTGACATTGCGACAAATATTGAATCCGGCATGTACAGATATCCGATTGGCGTCGTTGGAGGAATTACCCCTTTTAACTTTCCGATGATGGTTCCATGCTGGATGTTCCCTCTAGCAATTGCCTGCGGCAATACATTTGTTTTAAAACCATCAGAACGTACTCCGCTTCTTGCAGCCCGACTTGCGGAACTGTTTGAAGAAGCAGGGCTTCCGAAAGGTGTTTTAAATATTGTTAATGGTGCACACGATGTTGTAAATGGCATTCTTGAACATAAATTGGTTAAGGCCATTTCCTTTGTAGGCTCTCAGCCCGTAGCAGAATACGTTTACAAGACTGGTACTGCTAATTTAAAGCGTGTTCAGGCACTGGCTGGCGCGAAAAACCATTCTATTGTATTAAAGGATGCAAACCTTGAAGCAGCGGCTGCACAAATTACAAGTGCTGCTTTCGGATCTGCAGGGGAACGCTGTATGGCAGCTGCTGTTGTAACAGTAGAAGAATCAGTTGCTGATAAATTAATTGCCAAGCTTAAAAAAGCAGCAGATGAAGTCACAATTGGAAATGGACTTGAAGACGGTGTGTTTTTAGGCCCAGTTATCCGTGAGTCTCATAAAGAGCGTACACTGGGATACATTGAATCTGGGGTGGAGCAGGGTGCAGCACTTATTCGTGATGGCCGCTCGGATGCAGCAGTAAACGGAAAAGGATACTTTCTCGGACCTACTATCTTCGATCATGTTACTCAGGAGATGAAAATCTGGCAGGATGAAGTCTTTGCACCTGTTTTATCCATCGTGTGTGTAAAAGATTTAACTGAAGCCATTGAAGTAGCAAATTCATCACCATTTGCAAATGGCGCTTGCTTATATACTGACAGTGCATATGCGATTCGCCAGTTCCGTGAAACGATTGATGCAGGCATGCTTGGCATTAATGTGGGGGTTCCGGCTCCTATGGCCTTCTTCCCATTCTCAGGATATAAAGATTCTTTCTATGGTGATCTGCATGCAAACGGCACGGATGGAGTGGAGTTCTATACAAGAAAGAAAATGGTTACAGCTCGTTTCCTGCTATAAATTATAAAAGGGGAAGTGGCGGGACGGAGAAGGTCTGTGCCGCTTCCCTTTTCTATTTGATAGATTGGTATAAAGCTTGTCTGAGTACAGGGAAAATGACGATTCTTAAATAAATGCAAAGCAGTGAGGATTTTTTGTCTTGTTTACACACTATCGCGTTTTTTATCGGAGAGGAGATTGAACATTGAGTTTAATTCGATTAACTATGGCACAGGCGCTTGTTAAGTTTTTAAATGCCCAATATGTAGAATTCGATGGACAACAACAGCGGTTCATTAAAGGCATCTTCACTATATTTGGCCATGGGAATGTTTTAGGTCTTGGTCAGGCACTGGAAGATAATGCGGGAGAATTGGAAGTTTATCAGAGCCGGAATGAACAGGGGATGGCCAATGCTGCTATGGCCTTTGCCAAGCAGAAGCACAGGAAGCAGATTATGGCATGTACCTCTTCAGTAGGGCCTGGGTCAGCAAACATGGTTACTTCTGCAGCAACTGCAACAGCAAATAACATTCCATTACTTTTACTGCCGGGGGATGTGTTTGCAACACGCCAGCCTGATCCGGTTCTTCAGCAAATTGAACAGACGCATGATTTATCCATTTCAACAAATGATGCCTTTCGCCCGGTGAGTAAATATTGGGACCGAGTCAGCCGTCCTGAGCAGTTAATGTCTGCCATGCTAAATGCAATGAGAGTTTTGACCAATCCTGCTGATACAGGTGCAGTTACAATTGCTCTGCCGCAGGATGTGCAAGGGGAAGCATGGGATTATCCTGAAAGCTTTTTTGAAAAAAGGATTCATCGCATTGAACGCCGACCTCCTTCTCCTGAAAGTATCATGGATGCGGTAAGGCTGATTCAGTCAAAGAAAAAGCCGCTTCTCATCTTTGGAGGCGGTGTCCGATATTCAGAAGCAGCAGACACATTTATTAAATTTGCTGAAAAGTTTTATATTCCAATTGGAGAAACTCAGGCTGGAAAGAGCGGTTTGGAAAGCAATCATCCTCTAAATTTGGGCGGACTGGGGGTTACGGGGAACTCTGCAGCAAACTCCATTGCTAAAGAATCAGACCTGGTTATTGGTGTAGGTACACGGTTTACAGATTTTACAACGGCATCCAAACAGCTATTTGGAAGTGCTGATATTCTGACCATCAATATTTCAGAGTTCCATGCCTCCAAGCTGGATGCGGTAAAGGTAGTATCTGATGCAAAATTAGGACTTGAAGCAATTGCTGACGGTCTAGAGAGCTACCGATCAAGTTATGAAGACGAAATTGAGAAGGCTCAGGAAGGCTGGAAAATGGAATTAGATCGTTTAAGCAATGTTGCCTTTGGAGGAAACTTCACACCTGAGATAGCTGGCCACCTGGATGATCAATTAATTGAATATAAAGAAACGCTCGGAACAGAGTTAACCCAGACAAGTGTAATTGGGATATTGAATGAGATTGTTGACCATGAATCCGTCATTGTCGGAGCAGCTGGAAGCCTGCCAGGTGACCTGCAGAGAATGTGGAAAAGCAAATCACGAAATTCCTACCATATGGAATATGGATATTCTTGCATGGGGTATGAAATAGCCGGTGCCCTAGGTGTGAAAATGGCTGAGCCAAATCGGGAAGTTTATGCCATGACAGGTGATGGAAGTTACTTAATGCTGCATTCCGAGCTGATTACTTCTCTGCAGGAAGGCAGGAAGATTAATGTGGTGCTCTTTGATAATTCAGGATTTGGATGCATTAATAATCTTCAAATGGAAAATGGAATGGGAAGCTTTGGTACTGAATTCCGTAAGCGAAACCCGCATACCGGCAAGTTGGATGGAGATCTAATGGCAATAGATTTTGCAAAAGCGGCAGAAGGCTATGGTGCAAAGACCTATTCTGTCAGAACGAAAGAGGAATTAATTGCAGCTGTCACTGATGCGAAACAGCAAACAGTCTCAACCCTGATTGATATAAAAGTGCTTCCAAAAACTATGACACATGGTTATGATTCCTGGTGGCATGTTGGAGTAGCGGAAGTATCTGAAAAGGAAAGCATTAAGAAGGCATATGAAGATAAAGAAACAAACTTGGAAAAAGCGCGCGCGTATTGATGGAGGGAACAACCATGTTTGATAGCACTCAAGTTAAATTAGCAATCGCACCGATTGGCTGGACAAATGATGATATGCCGGAGCTTGGCGCGGAAGTGACGTTTGAACAGTGTATAAGCGAAATGGCACTTGCAGGATTTTCTGGAAGTGAGATAGGGAATAAATACCCTAGGGATATAGATGTATTAAAAAAGGCATTATCTCTGCGCGGGTTAGAAATAGCCAGCGCCTGGTTTAGTGCATTTTTAACATCTAAGCAATTTGATGAAACAGCTGAAGCCTTTAAAAAACATAGAGATTTCCTGCATGAAATTGGTGCGAAGGTCATTGTAGTGTCTGAACAAGGCAATAGTATACAAGGACAGATGGAGACTCCCTTATTTGAAAATAAGCCAGTCTTTTCAGAGGAAGAATGGGTTCTATTCTTAGAAGGAATCCAGAGGCTGGGAGAGCTTGCGGCTGAAAAAGGCATGAAAATCGTTTATCACCATCATATGGGTACTGGCGTACAAACAACAGAAGAGATTGCCCGATTGATGGATGAAACAGATCCTGAGAAAGTATCCCTTCTGTATGATACAGGACATCTAGTGTTTTCCGGAGAGGACCATCTTAAAGTATTAAATAAATATATGGATCGTATCCATCATGTTCATTTAAAGGATGTCAGGGCAAATGTAGCGGCGAAAGTCCGGGAAGAGAAAGTCAGCTTTTTGCAGGCTGTTAAGGATGGGGTTTTTACAGTGCCGGGTGATGGTCACATTGACTTTAAACCGGTTTTTAAAGCATTGAGTGAAGCTGGCTACAAGGGATGGTTAGTAGTTGAAGCTGAACAGGATCCTGAGAAAGCCAATCCATTGGAATGTGCATTGAAGGCGCGGAATTATATAAGAGAAACGAGTGGACTGTAATTAGAATCTCACAAGGCAGTGCTTTCTTTATACTCTCAAGTATGCAAGCTGAAAAAATTTGCAAAAAGAGGTGGACATTATGACTCTAGTAAAGATGAAAGAAATACTTGGCGATGCTGAAAAGAACCAGTACGGTGTCGGAGCTTTTAGTGTAGCCAATATGGAAATGGTAATGGCGGCAATAAAAGCTGCTGAAAAATTGTGTTCCCCGTTGATTTTGCAGATAGCGGAAGTCCGTCTTAAACACTCCCTCCTTCATATCATCGGTCCTGCGATGGTGGCAGCGGCAGAAAAAGCTGAAGTGCCTGTGGCTGTCCACCTTGATCATGGGCTGACGGAGAACACAATTCGTGAAGCTCTTGAAATCGGTTTTACTTCTATTATGTATGATGGCTCTCATCATTCTTTAAAAGAGAATATATTTAATACGAAAAAAATGGCTGCCATTGCACGCGGATATGGGGCGTCGGTTGAGGCTGAGATTGGACAGGTAGGCGGAAGTGAAGACGGTTCAGTGGATTTAGAGATATTAATAACGTCAACGGAGGAGGCGAGACGCTTTGAACATGAAACAGGTGTTGATGCTTTGGCCATCGCAATCGGGAATGCACATGGCATGTATAAGGGAGAACCCAGCCTGCGAATCGACCGATTACAAGAAATCAATAAGGAAGTCGATATCCCGCTCGTCCTTCACGGTGGCTCAGGGATTTCGCAGGAAGATTTCCGGACTTGCATCAGGCATGGGATTCGGAAAATAAATGTTGCCACTTCGACCTTTAACTCTGTTGTCTCTAAAGTGAATGAACGTGCTCCTTTTCAGGATTATTTTTCTTATCATGAGAATGTAATTGAAGCAGCTGCGGAAAATGTGAAGCGACATATGCTCATGTTCCAAAGCAATAGCCGGGTCAAAGGGGGAATTACATATGTATGAAAAATTGGGTGAATTAACGAATGGATATACAGAAATAACGAATGTAGACAATAAACATAGTGATATGAAGCAGGATATCGGTATTTACAAGCTTCAGGCGGGTATGGAGGAAAACTTAAAGGACAGTGCTCAGGAGAGTGCTATTCTTCTGCTTGAAGGTGTGGTGCGCCTGGAATGGGATGGAACTTCCCGGGAAATTAGGAGGGATAGCGTATTTGATGAGGACCCTTGGTGTTTGCATGTGCCAAGGGGAATTGAAGTAAGGATTACTGCCCTTACAGACTGTGAAGTGCTTGTGCAAAAAACCGATAATGATAAAAGCTTCGATGCAAAATTATACACACCGGAAGATTGCAGCAGTACTGTTGCGGGAGAAGGCGTGTGGAACGGCACAGCGGAACGTGTAATCAGGACCATTTTTGATTATAACAATGCTCCTTATTCAAACTTGGTTATTGGTGAAGTCATTTCATATCCTGGCCGCTGGTCGAGCTATCCCCCGCACTATCATGATCAGCCTGAGGTATACTATTACCGCTTTGATAAACCTCAAGGTTTCGGATGCGCAATGGTTGGACCAGATTCCTACCGGGTTGAGCACAATAGCTTTATTACTATTCCCGGGGACCTTGACCATCCTCAAGCTACCGCGCCTGGCTATGCCATGTATTTCTGCTGGATGATTCGCCACCTAAATAACAACCCATGGACTGATCGCATCATGGAAGAAGAACACAAATGGCTGCTCGAATCAGACGCTAAAATCTGGCCAGATAAATAAATAAACATCATCGCCTGTGAGAGCTTTTAGCAGCCCGCAGGCTTTTTTTTATATCCAGTGTCCGCCAAATTAAGATAAATACCAATAGCGGAGGCTGATTCTGAAAGAATAGGTGGCTAAGGCGCCAGCCCTGCGGAAAGGGAGCGTCCCTTCGCTGAAATCAACGGACAACCTTATTAGCGATAAACAATATACGAAAAAAGTCTATGCAAACAATGCCTTCAATCCTTCAAATGCAAAATATGCTCCAAATCCGATTAATGATAAACATGATAGAATCGATATAATGATTATTCCTTTGCTGGTCAGGAATCGGCGAAATCCAGTGGTCAATCCTGCGACAAATATATCCCATAGCATAAGTCCAAGAAAAATCATGGTACTGTATAAAAAGAGCTCTGTTTTTCCATAGGATGCAGCTGTTTTTGCAAGGACGGATCCGTAAATGCCCAGCCAAAACAGAATGGAAAGTGGACTGGAAATGGACATAATAAATCCGGAGAAAAAGCACTTAAATAATGAATCCTGGCTGCGCACATAGCTTATGGAAATCTTATTGGCATTTACAATACTCTCGATCCCCGTATATAAAAGAATAAATCCTCCGAAAAGCCACAGGAAGATTTGCACAACAGGGGTGTCCAAAAAGTGGACGAGTCCAAGGTATACAACCAGCATATAAAACCCATCAGCAAACATCGAACCCAGTCCAACAATCCAAGCATGCCAAAATCCATTTTTGATCCCTTTTTCAAGCCTGACGGCATTAACCGGCCCAATTGGAGCTGCCAGAGACAGTCCGAGAAGTACATAACTTATATAAATTCCAATTCCCAATATACCACTCCGCCCCTAAAGTTCTCCTTGAAGTTTTATAAAGTCCTCAAGAATGAGTCTTGTACATTTTTATGCACAAGCTTCCCTGTCTAAAACAAACAAATAAAATTAGGAAAGATATAAATCATTTGGAATAGGAACGTGCATTCGTTTTTTGGATAAGGTAAAATGAAAGAAAAGGAATGAAAGGAAGTTTCCATGAAAAGGGTTACGTTTATTCACGCTGCTGATTTGCACTTGGATAGTCCAATGTCCGGTTTGAAGCATTTGCCCGGAGCCATATTTAAAAAACTTCAGGAAAGTACCTTCGATGCATTTACTAAAATAATTGACTTAGCCATTTTCCATGCTGTTGACTTTGTCATCTTAGCAGGTGATTTATTTGACGGTGAAGACAGGAGCATAAAGGCACAAACCCGTTTTCGCAAGGAAATGGAGAGGCTGGAGGAATGTGGGATTGCTGTTTATGCAGTCCATGGTAATCATGACCATATGGATGGCCGATGGACCCATTTGCCAATGCCGGAAAATGTCCATATTTTCTCCCATAAGGTTGAAGTGGTAAAGTATACGGCTGAAAATGGTACATCTGTTCATCTCTACGGTTTCAGCTACCCTAAGAGACATGTGCTGGAAAGAATGATCGATCAATACAGCAGGGTAGATGGAGCTGATCTGCATATTGGAATACTCCATGGCTCTTCTGAAGGCAACAATGATCATGATCCATATGCACCGTTTCGAATAAATGATTTGCTGGGAAAGAGCTTTGATTATTGGGCTCTTGGGCATATACATAAACGGGAAATCATCAATTCCCAGCCGCCAGTCATTTATCCTGGTAATATACAGGGAAGAAATCGCAAAGAAACCGGTCCGAAAGGGTGTTATTTAGTTGAGCTTGATAACTCTGGTGCGAAGACGGAGTTTCTGGAAGCCGCTTCTGTTATCTGGGAAAATGCAGAAATAGATGCTTCTGGATTAGAGAACTATCAGGCTGTTTATGAAACTTGCTTAAATTTGATGGAAGAAAAACGGACAAACAGGAAGGGGACAGTCCTGAACCTGACTCTTGCGGATGCAAGCATGCCTTATCACGAATTAAGGAGCATTATCAATGGCGAGCTCCTCGAAACACTGCAGGAGGAAGAGGCGGATGAGGAATCATTTGTATGGATTTCCGGTATCAAAGTAATTGAAAAAAGAATGTGGAATAAAGAAAAGCTTGCACTTGAATCAGATTTTTTCAGTGAGCTTTTTAAAACTGCTGATCAATTTGGCGAGTGTAGTGAAAATTCTTTGCCCTTGTATTCACATCCCCTGGCAAGAAGATTTTTGAACGAACTCACTAAGGATGAAAAACAGAGACTCGCGGAGGAAGCCGAAACACTTCTGTTGGGCCTATTATACAAAGATTGAGGACAATGAATGGAGGTGGCCCCTTGATAATTACATACATCCATATTTACGGATATGGAAAGCTTAATGACTTTATACTTGACGATATTCAATCCCTGCAGGTTATTTACGGAGAAAATGAGGCGGGCAAATCAACCATCATGTCTTTTATTCATAGCGTACTTTTTGGATTTCCGGCAAAGACGCAATCGGAATTAAGGTATGAGCCTAAGGAAGGAGCGAAATATGGCGGCAGAATTACCGCTGTTTTTCCTGATAGAGGCAAAGCGGTCATAGAGCGGGTTAAAGGCAAAGCGTCAGGTGATGTCAGCGTCCTTCTTGAGGATGGCACCAGTGGAGGAGAAGGCCTTTTAAGCGAACTCCTTCACCATACTGATAAAAACTTATATCAGTCTATTTTCTCTTTTAATATTCATGGACTGCAAAATGTGAACCAAATGAAGGGAGAGGATTTAGGCAGGTATTTGTTTTCAGCAGGTTCACTTGGTACGGATCATCTTGTTACTGCTGAAAATATACTGCAAAAGGAATTGGAAAGTCGCTTTAAGCCAAACGGAAAAAAGCCAACCCTTAATGTAAAGCTGAAAGAGATGAAGCAGCTGCATCGGGATTTGAAAAAAGCAGAGCAGAATAATGAACATTATTGGATATTGCTGCAGGAAAAAGATAATATCGTAAACGATTTACAGAGAAAACAGCATGAGTTGGAGCAATACAGGCAGAAGCTATCTCGTCTAAAAGAGTGGAAGGAATTCTATCCTTTATTAGCAAAGGAGCAGGAGCTGATTAAAGAAAGGGGAAGATTTGGAGCTGTGTCTTTTCCGGCAGATGGGCTTTCTTTATTGGAGAAGCTTGAAAGCTTGATAAAGCCGCTGGAAGGACGAAGGGCCAGTCTGGAATCCAGAATAAACATTTTGGAACAAGAGCTGGAAAGCAGTCAGCCTGATCTTTTGCTCTTAAATCATGAGCCGCAAATCAATGCGGCAGTTGAGGGGCTGCCGTTGCTGGATAGATTAATTCAAGAGGAAAAAGAGTTATCAATAAAACTGGGAAATATCTCAGATGAAATTATAAATCTTCAGGAAAGACTTCATCTTCAAATTGACGAACAGCAGCTTGAACAGGCTGATACGAGTGTTTTTATGAAGGAAAAGATTAATGCAGTTAATTCCCGCCGGAATCATCTGCAAGCAATGAAACTGGAGCTGGACGGGCGGTTTAACGATGAAAGGTCGGCGCTTGAGAATGCGGAACAGAAACTTGGCGAATTGACAGGACTGCTTCTTACGGAGGACGAACGGGCTGCCATAAAAGAAACGCTGAGCTTCACCTCGAATAAGCACAATATCGAAAAAGAGCTGCAGGATACACAGGAAAGGCTTCAGTTCCTTCATAAAACAGAAAAAAAAGAACAGGAAAAAAGACAGCAAAAAGCATACCGGGAAAAAAGGCAGCTTTTGTATTTGGGGGTTCTGTTTGCAGCTTTTGCAGGCTGGGGAACCTTTAGTCAATTATGGGTGATTGCAGGTGCAGGTTTGTTAGGCGCAGCCTTTTGTTTTACCAGTGCAAACAAAAAGGAGCCTAAGGAAGAGGATAGCTTTATTAAAGATGAGATAAAAGCCCTGAGTGAAAAAGAACAATCACTGCTGAAGAAATCGCAGCATCCTGACATTCAGCAAGCTGCGAGCCTGGAGGCGCAGCTGAAGAAAGACAGCGAAAGGCAAAACCAGCTTATCCAATTACAATTTCAGCTTGAACAATCAAATGAAAAATATGAAAAGGTCATTAACTCCTTTGAAAAATGGGAAAAGGAATCTGCGGAACTTGAATCTGAACTCCTGCAGCTAGGGAAACAGCTGCTTCTTCCTTCTGAAATTGCAAAAAACTACTTAAGCGAGGCTTTTAGTCTGATTGAGAAGCTTAAAGTTCTTACCAGAGAAAAAAAATACACCCTTGAAAGAAAGGCATCAGCAGAAAAGGGAATCAATGAGAAGCTCCAAACTTTTCAAAAGCTAAAGACTCTATTAAATAATGAGCCGGGAAGTATTCAGGAAATCGGCTATCAACTGAAAAAAAGGCTGAAGGAAGAAACGGAAAAACAGATCAAGCAGGGTGAAAGAGAAGCCAAGCTTCAAGAGTTAAAGCTGGAACTCAGCACAGTGCTTGCCGAACTTAGCCACTTCCAAAATGAGTGCAGGAACCTTTTCCGAAGCGCAGGCACTGATAATTCAGATGAATACCGGGAAAAAGCAGCCGAAGCACAGAGATTAGCAGAACTTGAAGAACAGATAAAACAGGTCCGCAAGCAAATGAGGCTTAACTCTTTTTCACAGGAGGAAATCGGCAAATATATCAATATGACAAAACCGGAAGCGGAGATCCAAGCCGTTAGCGAAAAAGCTGCTCGGCTCAAGGAAAGTATTCCCGGTCTGCAGAGCAAGCTTGCGGAAGTAAAGCATGAAATTGGAATTCTTGAAGAGGGCGGAACATATGCGGAACTTCTTCATAAATTCGCGATGCTGAAATCTGAGTTTGAAGCAGAAGCAAGGGAGTGGGCAAAATATGCTGCTGCCAAGGATATATTAGATCGGACGATAAGAAGCTTTAAAAATGAGCGCTTGCCAAAAATGCTGGATAAAGCAGAGCATTATCTTTCTTACTTAACCAATGGGCGCTATGTACGGATTTTTCCTAAAGAGGAAGGGAGCGGTTTTCTTATAGAAAGCAGGACAGGAGCAGTTTTTGAAGCAAAGGAGCTGAGCCAGGCGACTGCGGAACAGATATACGTATCGTTTAGACTTGCACTCGCCATGACGATTTATGGTAAATACCCATTTCCGATTATTATTGATGACAGCTTCGTGAATTTTGATCATGTCCGCACGGAAAGAATGATTAACCTGTTAAAGAGCCTGACAAATCGGCAAGTTTTATTTTTTACTTGTCATAAGCATCTTCTGCCGTATTTTCAGGAAGAACAGATACAGTCTGTTACAAAGGAAAAGCTGTCAGTCTAATTATTACAGGTTACTATTCTTAATGATCTCAAAATAGAGCTTGATGCTTTATCTGATAGAACCCAACCCATTCACGAAATCGTGAATGGGTTTTTGCGGCAGGCGAATGGCATGATATATTTAGGAGAGTCCCGTATCTGTATGGTATACTAGGTTAATAGAATTGCATGTTTAAAGAGGCTGCAAAAGATTTGTCTATTGCTGCTTGCCATTTTTAAACAACCTCGTGAAGGGAGCGTCGGCGCGCGTATGTCAAAAGGAATTGTTTATTACGAAGTAGGAGAACAAATCGAGCTTTTTCTGCTCATCAAAAATGCAACTAAGGGAATTGCGAGCAATGGAAAGCCGTTCTTGACCCTTATTTTCCAGGACCAAAGCGGGGAAATTGAAGCAAAGCTTTGGGATGTGTCTGATGATGATGCCAAAAACTACAGCCCAGAAACCATTGTAAAAGTGGCGGGGGATATTTTAAATTACCGTGGACGCAATCAGTTAAGAATCCGCCAAATACGGCCGGCCTCTCCAACTGATCCGGTGAAGCTGGCCGACTTTCTCGAAACAGCACCCTTAAGTACTGATGAAATGATGAGTAAAATTACTCAATATATATTTGAAATGAAAAATCCGAACATCCAGCGGATTACCCGCCATTTACTGAAGAAGCATCAAACGGATTTTCTTGAATACCCGGCTGCTACCAAGAATCATCATGAGTTCGTTTCCGGTCTTGCCTATCATGTTGTTTCCATGCTGGATTTGGCTAAAGCAATTTCCGGTTTGTACCCAAGCCTCGATAAGGACTTATTGTATGCAGGAGTCATCCTGCACGATTTAGGGAAAATTACAGAGCTGTCCGGACCGATTTCAACATCCTACACAATAGAAGGGAACCTGCTAGGTCATATAACCATTATGATCACCGAAATAGGAAAAGCTGCTGAGGAACTTGGAATCAGCGGTGAAGAGATTATGGTCCTTCAGCACCTGGTCTTGTCCCATCACGGCAAAGCAGAATGGGGCAGTCCGAAGCCGCCATTAATCAAGGAAGCAGAAATTCTTCATTATATTGATAATATTGATGCAAAAATGAATATGCTGGATAGAGCTCTTGAGAGGGTAAAACCAGGAGAATTCTCGGAGCGGGTGTTTGCTCTGGAGAACCGTTCATTCTATAAACCTAGTTTTCATAAATAATAAATGGGGCTGGGACAAAACTAGCTTCAGATAGTAAGAAAGGTGAATTTGAGTGCGCTCAAATTCACCTTTCTCTTATTTCAGGGTATTAATTCTTTAAATTCTTATTTTTTGGCAGTGAATTTCCTTAAA
>NZ_JAMBOJ010000004.1 GCF_023715565.1 Cytobacillus firmus
TTTGATCCCGTTGAATTGGATTATGTTTAGAAAGCATATTAATCACCTCAAGCATTGTATTACTTCTATTTTAAATCAAAAAAGACTCCCGACAAGTACGATTTTCATCGAGTTTGTCGACAGTCTGTGAGAGAGGATATCCTCTCTCTTTTTTTTACCAATAAAATTATCTTTGCTGAAAAAGGGTTCTTTATAGAATTTATTGTTATTTTCTTTTAGAATGGGACTATGAGACTTTTTAAAGGAAGTGTGCGTAATTTGAATAGGAAGAAAAAGAAGACCCATGTTCCATTTCGTCTGAATATGCTCTTCTTTGCTGTGTTTTTATTATTTTCTATGCTGATCCTCCGGCTTGGGATGGTTCAGATTGTTTATGGCGATGATTATAAGCGTGAGATTGAAAGAACGGAGGATGTTACAGTCAACAGCCCGGTGCCAAGAGGTAAGATGTTTGACAGAAATGGACAGGTGATTGTCGATAATACTCCGCAAAATGCCATCACTTTTACTAATAATGGCTATAAGCAGGATGAAATGCTTGAGGTGTCAGAAAAGCTGGCCAAGCTGATAGACAAAGATACCAAAAAGGTCCAGGAACGGGATAAGAAAGATTACTGGATCATGAAGAATCCTGAAAAGGCAGAAGAAAAGGTAACTAAAAAAGATAAAGAAGAACTTGAAAAGAAGTATGAGGGTAATGAAAAGGAGCTGGATAAGGCCATATATCAGCTCACTTTGGATCGGATTACTGAAGAGGAATTAAGTGAATTGACAAAAGACGATCTTGAAGTTCTTGCTATATACAGAGAATTTACAAGCGGATATGCCTTAACTCCCCAAATTGTTAAGAACAAAAAAGTAACACCTGAGGAATTTGCAGTTGTCAGTGAAAATCTGCAGGTATTACCGGGTGTTGATACAACAACTGACTGGGAAAGATATTATGCCTTTGGAGATACTTTAAAATCAGTCCTTGGAAAAGTAACAAGCTCTGATGAAGGTCTTCCGGCTGAACAGATTGAATACTACATGGCACGTGACTATAGCCGTAATGACCGTGTAGGAAAGAGTTATATCGAGATGCAGTATGAAGAAGTGCTTCACGGCCAAAAAGCAAAAGTGAAGAATATTACGGACAAAGCCGGGAATGTACTTGAAACTATTCCTATTACAGATGGTCAAAGAGGCAAGGACCTTGTGCTGAGCATTGATATGGATCTTCAGAAGGAAGTTGAGAAAATCATTGAAGAGGAATTACGTAAAGCCAAGGCATCTTCTGGAACTGCATTATTGGACAGAGCTTATGTAGTGCTGATGGACCCGCATACCGGAGAGGTTCTTTCGATGGCCGGCAAAAAAATTGTGAAGGATAAAGATACAGGCCAATCTGAAATGCAGGATGATGCATTAGGCAACATTACTACTACTTATAATGTCGGCTCAGCTGTTAAGGGTGCTACAATACTTACCGGCTATAAAACGGGGGCTATTAATCCCGGAACCGTTTTGTATGATCGTCCTTTAAAAATTAAAGGAACGCCTGTAAAAAAATCCTGGAGAAATTTCGGCCCTTTAAATGATATTAATGCACTTAAATTCTCCTCCAACGTTTACATGTTTGAAACTGCCATCAGGATAGGCGGGGGCAAATATGAATTTGAGAAGCCATTATGGATAGATAAAAAGGCTTTTAGTACGGTAAGGGAATCCTTCGCCCAATTCGGCCTTGGTGTTCGGACGGGAATTGATTTGCCAAATGAGCAAACAGGCTTTAAAGGAATGAGTACTTTGCCTGGTTTCATGCTTGACCTTTCGATTGGACAGTACGATACCTATTCCAACATGCAGCTTGCCCAATATGTTTCTGTTATTGCCAATGGCGGCAATAGGATGGAACCTCATATGGTAAAGGAAATTCGTGAACCATTAATGGAAAATAATGAACTTGGGCCAATTGTTCAGGAAATGGAGCCAAAGGTTCTCAATAGGGTTGAACTGGAAGATGGCTGGATGGATCGTGTCCAGGAAGGCTTCCGCAGAGTCATGCAGGAAAAAGGCGGTACAGGTTATTCTAATTTTGGGGGCAAGGATTATAAACCAGCCGGCAAGACAGGTACAGCAGAGGCCTTTTATGATGGACCCGAACGCAGCAAATTCGGAAAAGAGCCTCCTGAGGTCATGAATCTTAGCCTTGTTAGCTTTGCACCATCAGAAAATCCCGAGGTTGCCATGGCGGTTTTAGTTCCATGGGCTTATCAGGGAAGCGTGGATCACGGAGCGAATAAAAAGATTGGCGAACGTGTGCTGGATGCCTATTTTGAACTTAAAAAGGAGCGTCACAAGAAAGGTGGCGACAGCAAAGAGTCTGTTCAAAAAGTGGAAAATATTGATGAAGTAATTGAAGGGCAGGAAGATGCCCGCAAAGAAGATGAAGAAAATGAATAAGCTTAATGGACTGTCTCCCTATTTAAACGGGAGACAGTTTTTTTGTCTTAGTATCTTTATACCTAAATTTAACGTTATACTTCTGATTCGAAATATTTACACAAGAATTGCTGACATTTACAAAAGCTTTACAATCCTTTAAAACCGGCTTAACAGTCAACCCTTATTCTAAATGCGCAGGACAAAACAGCCAAATTTCTTAGGGGGAATTCAGGAATGAGACGTCTTAAAAAAATGAGCCTATTACTAATGCTATCAGCCGTAATGGCATTCACTGCAGCATGTGGAGGCGAAGAAGGCACCAGCGCAAATGGAGATAACGGTGAAGAGCTGGAAGGCAGTGTGGTCTTAGACGGGTCTGGAACAGTCTATCCATTTATGGCACGCATGGCTGAAAACTATATGGGGGAAAAGGAAAATGTCTCCGTAGAAGTAAGCCGCTCCGGAACTTCGGCTGGCTTTAAGAAATTCCTTTCAACTGACGGAACTGATTTTAATAATGCTTCCCGCCAAATCAAAGATGAAGAAAAAGCTTCAGCTGAAGAGCTTGGCATTGATGTTCAAGAAATGAAGGTTGCTTTAGACGGAATCACAATTGTAATTAACAAAGAAAATGACTGGGCTAAAGAGCTTACACAGCAAGAGGTTGCAGATATCTTCCTTGAGGACGCAGGAAAGAAAAAATGGTCAGATGTTCGCTCTGACTTCCCGGACGAAGAAATAAAGACTTATGGCCCGAATGAAAACCATGGAACGTATGAATTTATGTATGAACGTATTCTTGAAGAGCAGGATCTTACTGAAAATATCAACTTACAGCAGGACTACTCAACGTTAGTGAATCTTGTTTCAAAAGATAAAAATGCCATCGGCTTCTTTGGTTATGGATACTTTGACAGCAATGCAGATAAATTGTCGGCAGTAAAGGTAGACTTCGGCAATGGGCCTGTTGAACCATCATTAGACACAATCAAGGAAGATGGAGACTATGCTCCATTTACTCGCCCTGTGTTCACATACCTGAATACTAATATGGCTAAAGAAAAGCCGCAGGTACTCGATTATGCAATTTATACAATGGAAAATGCACAGGGTATCGCAGCAGAAACTGGATTCGCACCTTTATCAGACCAAGATGTCCAAGCTTCTCTGACTGCTTTGAATGGTTTGAAGTAAGAAGATGTATTGTCATGGGAAGATGAGAAGTTTGCCTTCTCATCTTCTTGTAATGAAGTTTGTAGAGGGTTCTTCTTTGGGTGAGAGTGCTGAAAGGGGTTTTACACTTGGCTAAAAGTGCTGTTGAATACGATAAAAAAAAGCTGAATGTACGGGAAATCATTCAGCAAAAGAAAAAAACTTGTAGTGTCAATAATTATACAGAAAAATTAATACCGAAAATTTTATTTGGAATAGCTGCAATTTCTGTTTTTACTACTATTGGAATTGTACTCACCTTAATTACGGAAACAATCGCCTTTTTTAAAGACGTTCCTTTTATAGATTTCTTTACAGGCACCCAATTAAAGCCTTTGGGTGAAAATGCTGTCTTTGGTGTTCTGCCCTTGCTGACGGGAACAATTATTTCGACTTCAATAGCTATGCTGGTTGCTATTCCAGTAGGACTGATGACAGCCATATTTTTAAGTGAATACGCATCAGAAAAAACAAGAAAGGCATTAAAGCCTCTTCTTGAAATCCTGGCAGGTATTCCTACTATTGTTTATGGATTTTTTGCTTTTACGTTTGTAACACCTTTACTAAGATCTTTTATTCCTGCTCTTGAACCAACAAATATTTTAAGCCCCGGGATAGTAATGGGAATCATGATTATCCCAATGGTAGCTTCCCTTTCTGAAGATGCAATGAGTTCTGTGCCAAATGCGATGAGGGAAGGTGCTCATGCACTAGGTGCCACCAAGCTGGAAGTAACCTGGAAAGTAGTTGTTCCGGCAGCTATTTCGGGCATCATTGCTTCATTTGTCCTCGGGATATCAAGAGCAATTGGAGAGACAATGATCGTAACTATAGCAAGCGGAAGTTCAAAGAACTTTACATTAGACGTAACTCAATCCATGCAGACCATGACTGCTTATATAGTAGAAGTTACAGGAGGGGAAGCTGCAGCAGGAACAACCTTATATTATAGTCTTTATGCTGTAGCTATGACATTGTTTGTGTTTACGCTGATTATGAACCTGCTCGCTCAATATATCTCTCGCAAGTTCCGGGAGGAATATTAATGAAATATGTAGATACAGAACAAGTGCATAAGAAAATGGGTAGCCGTCAGATCGCCAATAATCTGGCTAAAACACTATTTTTTCTGGCCACTTTATTCGGTCTGGCTGTACTAATTGTATTAATCTATCGGGTCCTCGCTGATGGATTAAGCTGGATTAATATGGATTTTCTGATGAATCGCTTATCAACAGATCCTGAAAAGGCTGGAATCTGGGGAGCGATAACAGGAACATTTTGGCTGATGCTTGTGGTTGCTCCTGTAACGATGATTCTTGGAATAGGCACAGCCATTTACCTAGAAGAATATGCAGCTAAGGGCCGCGTTTCTTCATTTATTAAAACAAACATTGCCAACCTGGCGGGTGTTCCGTCTGTTGTTTTTGGAATCCTTGGATTAACTGTTTTTGCAAGAGCATTGGATTTGGGTTCTGTAGTTTTCGCAGGAGGACTCACGATGGCATTGCTGGTTCTTCCTGTTGTAGTAGTTGCCAGCCAGGAAGCAATCCGTGCTGTTCCCCAATTTCTAAGAGAAGCATCTTACGGAATGGGAGCGACAAAGTGGCAAACGATTAAAAATGTAGTACTTCCTGCAGCATTACCTGGAATTCTTACGGGGGTTATTCTTGCACTATCGCGGGCAATCGGGGAAACAGCGCCATTGGTGGTTATCGGAATACCGGCTTTGTTAATTCCTGTTCCTGATGGAATTTTTGATAAATTTACGATTTTGCCGGTACAGATTTATTATTGGACTATCGACTCTGCACTAATAGCCGAATATGCCAACCTGGCAGCTGCGACCATCGTCATCTTATTAATTGTTTTGTTTGTGATGAATTCAATAGCCATCTTAATTCGGAATAAGTTCCAAAAAAGATATTAGCCTGGGAGGGTTTCTGAGATGCCTGTAGTGATAGAAAAAACAAATCCAAATGTAAATAAAGAAAGCATAATTCAAAATCCAGCAGAAAACAAAAAGGTTGTTTATAATACCAAAGATCTTAATCTTTGGTATGGTGAAGGCCATGCGTTAAAAAATATAAATCTAGCCATCAATGAAAATGAAATAACGGCAATTATCGGACCCTCAGGCTGCGGTAAATCCACATATATTAAAACGCTGAACCGCATGGTTGAACTTGTGCCTTCAGTAAAAATTTCCGGTGAAATCTTATACCGGGAGCGTAATATCCTTGATAAATCATTTAAAGTGGAGGATTTAAGAACTAATGTGGGGATGGTTTTTCAAAAGCCAAATCCATTTCCTAAATCCATTTATGAGAATGTAGCATACGGACCGAAAATTCATGGTATCCGCGATAAAAAAATCCTTGATGAGATTGTTGAGAAAAGTTTGAGGGGTGCCGCCATATGGGACGAAGTTAAAGATCGACTGAATCAGAATGCGTATGGCTTATCCGGCGGGCAGCAACAGCGACTTTGCATTGCGCGCTGTCTTGCAATTGAACCGGATGTGATCTTAATGGATGAGCCTACATCTGCACTTGACCCTATCTCTACCTTGAAAATAGAGGAGCTGGTGCAGGAGCTTAAGGAAGCGTTCAGTATTACCATCGTTACTCATAACATGCAGCAGGCAGCCCGTATTTCTGATAAAACCGCTTTCTTCTTAAATGGTGAAGTAATCGAGTTTGCCAATACGGATAAGATATTTTCTACCCCTTCAGATAAGAGGACTGAAGATTATATCACTGGACGTTTCGGTTAATCGTCATGATTATGAAAGAATACGAGCATTAATATGTGGATGAAGGGGGATCAGTATGATGGCACTACGTGAAAGGTTTGACTATGATCTTCAGGAGCTTCAAAAAATGCTCATTGAAATTGGCAATTTTGCAATAGAGACCCTGCATAGATCTGTTGAAGCACTTGAAACTCAAAACATTGAATTGGCACTTGAAATCATTGATGACGACAATCAGGCTGATATTCTGTATGAGGAAATAAATGATTTAGCCATTCTGCTTATTGCAAAACAGCAGCCGGTGGCTATCGACCTCCGCCGCATCATTGTGGCTATAAAAATCGCAACAGACATTGAAAGAATAGCAGACTTTGGGGTGAATATTGCAAAGTCCACTATACGGATTGGGTCAGAGCAACTTATTAAGCCGATTGAACATATAAAGGAAATGTATGAAATTTCAACTGAAATGCTCCGTCTATCACTGGAAGCTTTCACTGAAGAAGATACTGCAAAAGCCAAAAAAGTTGGCGATATGGATGAGCAGGTGGATGATCTTTATGGTGAAACCATTAAAGAGCTGCTGCAAATTAATCTGCAGAAACCGAAATACTTGCCTCAAATCACCCAGCTTTCATTTATTTGCCGTTATTTAGAAAGAGCCGCTGACCATGTTACGAATATCTCAGAACATATTTTTTATTTGGTTAAAGGACGCCAGTATGATTTAAATAATTAACCAGAAAAGCGGAAACGCCTTGCAGCACAGGAGCTATGAAGTAAAAAAAGCTAAAAGGAATCTTAACCTTTTAGCTTTTTGTTATGATCTTAGCAATTTCTTTATAGCTCATATTATGGTTCAGTTCAAATGTACCCAGCTGTATTTTCTTACTGTACCCGTATTCCTCCATGTAATTGCCAAAGTCTGCTGCCTGGTCAATTACACTTGCTTTTTCGAGGATTGCCGCGATTTCACCGGGTGTCATGCCGCTCTCAATAGTTAGCTGATAGACTTTCTGCTCCGTATTTTCCTCAGCAGGTTCTTCTTTTACTTCCTTATTCTCGGTTTGGTCTTTAGCATCCGTCTGCAGTAAGAGAGTATATTCTTCGTTTGATAATACAGTGTAGCCCTTTGCCTGCAGGAAATCTTTTGCGCTGTTTTCATCGATTGTTCTATTTTCAGTTTGCTCCGGTTTATTAAGGAAGTAGGCTGTGAAAAAGGCTATGACAGCAATAAGGATGCCAAATGCAAATGCCCTGGTATTTCTTTTATTCATAGCTATGGCCTCTAAATTTCATTTCGGTTTGAATGGTCCTTACTTCATCTGGAGAGAGTGAAGATTGTATTGCAATTTGTTCTATTGTCAGCCCTTGTCTGGTCAGCAGCATCACCTGATTTTTTATTATTTCATGAATTTCCCTTTTTTCTGCAGGAATGTGCTGAGTAAAGGGTTCTTCCCCGACGAGCAGTTCTTCTTCCAATACTTTTAATTTCTTTTTAATTTGATACATTTCCTGGATTTGCTGCATGGACATTTGGTCCATTTCATCGCGCAGCTCTTTATAAGGATCTCTCAAAAACACTGAAAGAATAAATAGCCCTATAGATAAGATCAATAATGACAGTAAGATTGATTCCAATAATAGTCACCTCTAATTCATTGCACAGAAATATTTTACCATCTAAATTGACAAATTTCGATATATAATCCATAAACAGGTGAAATTTAAAGATTCTTGTCGCAGAAGCTCTGTCGAATCAGAAGCTTAGCAAACGTTTGAAAAAATTTTCCTATTAGAAATCAGGAAGGCATCTGCATTCGCAAGAAGCGACAATTTCCGTTCATTGTAGGCTATCCATATCAGTGATAACATTGAGTAATATAAATAGTCTTAAAATTTTGCTTTTTGTCATATAGAACCTTTTTTCTATGAAAATAATTGCAAGAGGTGCCGTCATGATAGATGAAATTATTAAGCTTCGCCGCAGGGGGCTGTCATTCCGTAAAATCGCCAGTAAGCTTGATACAACCGTAGGAAAAGTACAGTACCAGTGGACCAAACTTATCCAAAAAAAAGGGAAACGCGACAGCGGGGAGTCTTTAGGGGAAAAATTAATTTATGAAGAAAATATTGTGCAGAATCAATCGAAAGATCACTTGACATTAACACGTTCAAGCGATGATAAGGCAAAAGTATCCTGGAAGTTGTCTGCTCAGAAGGTGAAGATGCTATCCCTATACTTGGACAAGCCTGTATCCTCCTTGAGAAAATCTTTAAGAATCTATGATGTTACCGGGGTTATTTTTGACGGAGCCAATGCGGTCTGTGACCATGAAGTTATCCTGTCCGATCATTCTGAATGGACCTTTAAGGGGCTCAAACCCGGCAAAGTGTATTGTGTTGAGCTGGGCATTAAAATAACAGATAATCATTTCATCCCGTTGCTGCGTTCAGAAGCACTGTATACTTCTGAGGATGCTTCTTACCAAGGAAATAAAGAATCTGAGGTTCAGCCTGCATGGACGGTAAATGTGAGTACATACACCTATTATGAAACAGTGAGTGAAGGAGAAGGTATAGAATGATGGAACCGGTAACTTCAGAACTAAATAATAATAGTTTCATTAATGTTAAACCTAAAATCCTTCTTCTTACTTGGGAGTATCCTCCCCATGTAGTAGGCGGTTTATCAAGGCATGTGTATGGACTCGCAGGAGGATTAAAACAGGATTATGAGGTTCATATTCTGACTGCTAATCCCGGCAATCTTTCCAGCTGCGAACATAAAAACGGTATCTATATTCACCGGGTCAAGCCGCTAAATGAAAAAGATCCTAATTTTCTGCACTGGATTTTGGGATTGAATCTGGCAATGGAGCAAAAAGCCATGGAACTGTCATCCTTCCACCACTTTGAAATCATTCATGCACATGACTGGCTTGTAGGAGCATGCGGCCTGTCCTTAAAGGAGAGCTTGCGCTGTCCTTTAATTACAACTATACATGCAACAGAATATGGAAGGAATAATGGAATTCACACAGAATTGCAGAAATTTATCCATACAAAAGAAGGGCAGCTGATCAGTGGATCAGATCAGGTTATTGTCTGCAGTGAATATATGAAGGAAGAAGTACTTCAGCAATTTTCAATTGCCAGCGAAAAAATCGCTGTTATCCCAAACGGAATCAGCAAAGAAACACTTCTAGATGATCCTGACAGCATATTAGAAGGGCTTCCGGTAAAAAAAGGCGGAAGGCTGATATTCTCCATTGGTCGGATGGTGAGAGAGAAAGGGTTTGAAACCTTAATCGAGGCAGCGCCTATAATAAAAGAAAAGTATCAGGATGCTTATATAATCGTTGCCGGCAAGGGCCCTATGCTTGAAGCACACAGGAAAAAGGCAAGAGAACTGAAGGTTGATGATGTCATATTTTTTCCGGGATTTATAAATGACATGCAAAGATTAGCTCTCTTCCAGAAATGCGCAATCGCTGTTTTTCCAAGTTATTATGAGCCATTTGGCATTGTAGCCCTTGAAGCAATGATCACCGGAAAGCCGGCAATCGTATCCAATACAGGAGGATTAAAGGGAATCGTTAAGCATGAATATTCCGGGCTGTTCATGGTCCCTGGTGATCCATACAGCTTTGCAGATCAGGTTTCCGCTCTCCTTGAGAACCCTAAATCCGCCGATACAATTGGCGAACAAGGTAAAAAGGTCGCAGAAAGCCTATTCAGCTGGAGACGCATTGCTGATGAAACAAATAGAGTATTTCAAGAAACACGGATTAGCCGGAAGCTTGAAGATCTGGTGTGATGTATTTTATTTTATCCGCCATTAAAATGAAGTAAAAAAATATTAAAGAAAAAGGTGCATAAAGATGAATACATTAAATTGGATTCAATCTGACGTTTATGAAGAAATGGAGAAGGCGCCGATTGGGAAATTGAGGATGATTCCTGGATTATGGATAGACAGGAAAACATACTGGATGGAAAATGTCAGTAAAGAAATGTTTCCTGATGAAAATATTTCTGTTCAAATTAAGACAGAAAAAATCCACTCTAAAATTTCCTATTATAGATACTATATTACGAATCATGCGGACGAGTCTAGAACCATAAAGCTTTTATTACAGCACAGACATGAGCTTTCTTCCCGTGAACACCTTTCTTTCATTTCCCCCGCAGAAAATGTCATCTTTCATATGGCCGATTCCAAGCTGTTTTTAGTTAACGGCCAACTAAACGGCAAAAAAATGGAAGAGTGTACGATTCAGCCATATTGGAACATTTTCAGTGACCAAATATGGAACTGTAAAAAGAAGGGAACATTAAAATATCACCCTATGGCTCAAGGTAATGCAATAAGCATTTTCGCACTTAATGCAGAGTTTAATGGCAGAGGAACAGCGGAAGCGGAGTCATGGATTATCAGCGGAAACAGCAAATCAGAAACGCTTCAGTATAACAGCCTGCTGATAGACAATGGTAAAGAGGATACTTTTAAAAAAACGTACTAGCATTTCGATTTAAAAAATGATATTATAGAAAAGTCGTATGAACGAACTAGTTTGAACATAGTTTGGAGGGAAATTACATGCGTGTAAACATTACGTTAGCTTGCACAGAATGTGGAGATCGTAACTATATTTCTAAAAAAAATAAACGAAATAATCCAGATCGTCTTGAGCTTAAAAAATATTGCCCAAGAGACAAGCGTTCGACTGCACATCGCGAAACAAAATAAGCGGTAGGATCATTCCTACTGCTTTTTTTGTTGACTTTTTTTATGGGTATCCTTTCCTTTTCTGGATAAATTATTATTTTGCAAAAACTGGAGGTTTTTATATGGAAATTGATAAAAATGTTCTTAGGAAGCAAATGCAGGATCGGATGAAGGAATTGAGCAAGCCTGAATATGAACAGCTATCCTATCAGATTGCCACAAGTCTTTATAGCAGCCCTTTATGGAGCCAGGCCAAAACAATAGGTATAACGGTTTCAAAGGTGCCTGAGGCTGATACATGGCAGATCATCAGAAGGGCCTGGAGTGAAGGGAAAAGGGTTGTTGTCCCGAAGTGTATACCTCAATCAAAGCAAATGGAGTTTCGTGAATTGAAAAACTTCATGGATTTGGAGTCAGTATATTATGGATTATGGGAACCAAATCCGGAAAAAACAGATGAAGTCAGCTGTGAAGAAATCGATACTTTAATCGTTCCCGGACTTGCATACATGAAAAACGGCTTCCGGATTGGGTTCGGTGGAGGATATTATGATCGTTTTCTCGAGAATTATAAAGGAAGAACGGTTTCACTGGCTTTTGAAATGCAGGTTATAGCCCGCTTTCCAGTGGAAAGACATGACAAGCCGGTGGAAATGATTATTACCGATCAGCAGGTGTGGGAATCCGGTGATGCTTGAATCCATTGCTATTATTATTTTTATATTGATTACATCCCTGGCCGGATATTATTTCCGATTACTGACCTTTTCAGGCAGTATAGCGGCATTCATTGTGGGTACGGTAACAGGCTGGGGATTTGGTTATTATGGACTTCTTGTCTTGGGGTTCTTTTTTGCAAGTTCAAGCTTCTGGTCAAAATTTAAAAGCCATAAAAAAATGGAATTTGAGAATAAGCATGCAAAAGGATCAAGAAGGGATTGGCAGCAGGTTGCTGCAAATGGAGGCATATCCGCTATTGCCAGCATTTTTTATCTGCTGGATCCATCACAGGTTTGGTTGATAATGTTTCTTATCGGACTGGCTGCAGCAAATTCGGATACATGGGCATCAGAAATTGGCTCATTAAGTCAAAAACCCCCCATTTCTCTGAAAACCTGGAGGACAATCGAAACGGGTACTTCCGGTGCTGTCAGTGCTCTGGGCACGCTTGCAGCCATGTCAGGGTCATTTATAATAGCCCTCCTATCAAATGTGCTGTTTGACATTTCAATTTATGAGGCTTTACTGATTGGAGTTCTTGGGTTTGCAGGGAATTTGATCGATTCTGTATTGGGTGCTTTTCTCCAAGCTGAATACAAGTGCCATGTATGCTGTTCAAACGTGGAAACAGCCGAACATTGCGGGCAGCCGGCCTCTATGGTAAAAGGCTGGTATTTTGCAGATAATGATTTTGTTAATTTTTTTTCAGGTTTAGCTTCTGCCTCGGTGGGAATGCTTCTATATATCTTATTGGCTTAAAGGGACTTTGCTGTTCTCTACAATTAAGTAAAGGGGAGTTATTATGAATAATCGGGTAAACAGAGTGGTGCTGATCGGAACTGGCTTCGTTGGATCAAGCTATGCGTTTGCACTATTAAATCAAGGTGTTACAGAAGAACTGGTGCTGATTGATTTAAATAAGGATAAATCTGAAGGAGATGCCATGGACTTAAATCACGGCATGCCCTTTGCCCCTTCCCCAACATCAATCTGGTTTGGAGATTATTCCGATTGCAAAGATGCTGATTTGGTTGTTATTACTGCTGGAGCGAATCAAAAACCCGGTGAGACTCGCTTGGACCTTGTGGAAAAAAATTCTAAAATCTTTAAAGGAATAGTTGATCATGTTATGAAAAGCGGTTTTGATGGCATTTTTCTGGTTGCTACAAATCCCGTGGATATTCTCACGTATGCTGTCTGGAAATACTCCGGGCTTCCAAAAGAAAGAGTAATCGGATCCGGAACGATATTGGATACGGCCAGATTCAGATTTCTGCTGGGAGAATATTTCAAGGTCGATACGAGAAATGTCCATGCTTATATAATAGGCGAACACGGAGATACTGAATTGCCTGTATGGAGCCATGCTGATATTGCTGGGAAAAGCATTGAAGACTGGATGAAGAAAGAAGAGAACTATAGGCAGGAAGATCTTAATGGGTTATTCCTAAATGTCAGAGATGCAGCTTATCATATTATCGAGCGAAAAGGTGCTACTTATTATGGAATAGCCATGGGCCTGGTCAGACTGACGAAAGCCATCCTCCAGAACGAAAATTCCGTCCTTACGGTGTCAGCTTATTTAGATGGGGAATATGGTCAAGAGGGTGTTTATATTGGGGTACCTGCTATAGTTAATAGAAATGGCATTCGTGATATTGTTGAACTTCATCTAAATACCGAAGAGAAGAATCAGTTTAACCATTCAGTAAATGTTCTCAAGAAAACGATGCATCCTGTATTGAAGGACTAGTGCATCAATTTATTTTTGTTTTGAGAATGGATAAAAATTATTCCCTCTTCTCACAATAAGGAAGAGGAGGGAATTCAATGTCTCGATTACTATCTATTTTTATGATTGGGCTTGGTACTTATTTTGCCTATCATAACCGTTATCGATTGATTAATGTTATGTTTGGGAATGTCTTTCTGCGGAAGCTGCTGGTTACTTCAGTTATGAGTTTTCCGCTTGTCCGCGATAGGATGATGAGCTCTGTCTTCTCTTCTGGGCCATCAGAAGGACGGCAATCATGAAGTAAAAAGACCGTAATAGGTCTTTTTATTTTGCCGGTATCTTTAGATGCTTTTTCTTTTACAAAAGGTTTCTTTTTTGCCTATAGTTAAATAAAGTATAGTAATTAATGCAACATATAGAGAGTGGGGGAATAAGTGGCAGTTCAAGAGGATTATGTATTTTGGAAACTTGCGGATTATTTCATATCTGATCACGGATACAGAATGATTCAGTTATCTGGAGATCAGGATGAATTATGGCTTGAAAGGATGGAGGATAAAAACATAAAGGCAATCAGGCTCTTAAAATATGACCTTGACTGGAGCAACTGGATGCAGCGGGATATTGAAGTAACTGCCGAAAAAGCTGAATCGGTCAGGAAGCAACTTGGAAAAAGGGAAATGCCGGTCTTAAATATCTATGTATCTGCGTTCCTGCCTGTTGATGACTATGAATTCCGCATCTCAGACCCCTTTAAGCTTGAAAACGGAAAAGCCTCTGTCCGAACCATGATCATTGAATCCGGTAAACCTGAAAGTCTGCATGTGGTTGAAGAAATTTTCGAAAAGCCTTTAACTCTTCCGGCCGGAAATTATACTGAAATGGATGTCGATGCCCTGAAGCATACTGCCCTTTCTAAAGCTGTAAAAACAGCAAAAAAAGAAAAGGAAATGTTCAATTTTGGGAAGCCTTTTTTTACGTATATATTTATGGTTATACAAGTTGCTGTTTTTTTACTTTTGGAAGCAATGGGCGGCAGTACAGATACCTCGACGTTAATTAAGTATGGGGCTAAATTTAATCCATTGATTCTCGACGGGGAATGGTGGAGGTTTTTGACCCCGATTGTTCTTCACATTGGACTGCTGCATTTATTAATGAATACACTTGCCTTATTTTATCTTGGATCCGCAGTGGAACGTGTGTATGGAAATTTAAGATTCCTATTTATCTATTTGATGGCTGGATTTGGCGGAACATTAGCCAGTTTTGTTTTTAGCCCATCACTTTCAGCAGGGGCCAGCGGGGCTATTTTTGGCTGCTTTGGGGCACTTTTATATTTTGGGCTCATTTATCCAGGCCTTTTCTTCCGGACGATGGGTTTTAATATACTTGTTGTATTAGGAATCAACCTTGCATTTGGATTTACCATCCCCGGAATAGATAATGCCGGACATATAGGAGGGCTGATTGGCGGATTTCTTGCTACTGGCATTGTACATTTTCCAAAGAAGAAAAAGCCATTGCTTCAGCTGCTGTTTTTAGCTGGATCATTCTGTCTGGCAGCCGGCTTGATGAAGTATGGATTCAATGAACCGGGAAGACTATTAAATGAACAAACTGCTATGGTAATGGCGGAGGAACATATCAATGGTGAAGAGTTTGAAAAGGCCCGTTTAATGCTTGCTGATTTTATTGAAGAAAGGAATGCTTCACCGGAAGTCTATTTTTTATTATCCTATACAGAAATAAAAGTGGGGAGATTAAAAGAAGCAGAAGAGCACCTGCTTCAGGTAATTAAGGAAGATGCTTTTTTTCATGAAGCACATTATAATCTTGCATTAATCTATTTAGAAGAAAAGCAGCCGAAAAAAGCAAGGAATCATGCACAAAAGGCCGCTAATCTTCAGCCGGATCAGGAAGAGTATCAAAAGCTGTTAAATCAGATAGAGTGATAATGACAGAATTTTCAGCTTACTACCCGGGAAATAATCCCTGCATTTCCCTATAATATTAACTAATCATGCCATTCATTGGTATGATTTTTTTTTTGCATGTCAATGATGTTGAATAGTATGCAAGGAAAAGAATGGAACAGAATGCTGAGGTGGGGATATTGGCGGAAGCGAGAAGAGAGCCTGTAAAGGTTTCTCTGAAAGATAATACTGAATATCTTAGAGATGCTCTGGGAGTTGACAAAAGCTTCGATGTGATTCAGCTTGATGTTGAATATGCTGAAAGGGAAATGGCTTTATATCTGGTAGACGGCTTTGTAAAAGATGACATCCTGCACTATTTGATGAAGATGCTTGCCGGCCTGGATGCAGCCCAGCTGGAAGGAGATACACTTTCCAGACTGATAAAAACGTATATACCATACGTTGAAGTTGAAACAACTGATGACCTGGATAAAGTGGTGGATATGGTGTTGGCAGGGCCGACTGCTCTAGTCGTGGATGGAATCGATGAAGTCATCCTCATTGATGCACGTACATATCCGGTAAGAGGCCCTCAGGAGCCTGATATTGAACGTGTTGTGCGCGGCTCGAGGGATGGGTTTGTAGAAACACTCGTTTTTAACACAGCTTTAACGAGGAGAAGAATCAGGGACAGAACACTGCGCATGGAATATATGCAGGTGGGCAGGCGATCCAAGACAGATGTTGTTGTCAGTTATATTGAAGACATTGCAGATCCGGATATGGTGAAGAAGATAAAGGAGTCTATCTCTAAAATTGATACTGATGGATTGCCGATGGCCGAGAAATCAATAGAGGAATTCATTTCAGGGCGGCATTGGAATCCTTATCCCATGGTAAGGTATACCGAAAGGCCTGATACGGCAGCAACACACCTTTATGAAGGCCACGTCTGCATCATCGTCGATGGGTCGCCGAGTGTTATCATAACACCGACAACCTTTTGGCATCACCTTCAGCATGCGGAGGAGTACAGGAATAAGCCTCTTGTAGGCGCTTATTTGCGATTTGTCCGTTTTTTAGCTGTCTGGGCTTCCATCTTCCTTTTGCCATTATGGTATTTATTTGCGATAGAGCCACAGCTGCTTCCTGATGCATTATCCTATATCGGGCCCAATGACACGGGAGAGCTGCCATTAGTCGTTCAGTTCCTGATGATAGAGCTTGGTCTTGATATGCTTAGGATGGCTGCAATCCATACTCCTTCCGCCCTGGCCACTGCCTTGGGACTCGTGGCGGCCCTGATGATTGGTCAGGTAGCAGTTGAAGTGGGATTATTTATTAATGAAGTCATTCTTTATTTAGCGATAGCGGCAATTGGAACATTTTCAACCCCAAGCTATGAAATGAGCCTGGCAAACAGGCTGATCAGAATCGGTCTGCTGATATCAACCAGTATCTTCCATACCTACGGCTATGTAGTTGGGATCATGCTGATGATCATCATGCTTGCCAGAATGAAGTCTTTTGGGGTGCCCTATTTATGGCCGTTCATCCCTTTCAATTTGAGAGCATTCAGGGATGTATTGTTAAGGTCACCAATACCATTGAAGAACAGGCGGCCGCGTTTTTTGCATCCAAAGGATCCAGACCGCTGAACTAAATCCCTTCCTGCCTTGGAGGGATTTTTTATATATTCCAGGCGTTTCTCTGTCTTGAGAAAGGGGGGATTTTAGATTATACTTTAATGTGATAAAAACTTATCAATAAAGCAGAGGTACAGAATGAAAACCATTTATGATATACAGCAGTTTCTAAAGAAATATGGGACTATCATCTATATAGGGGATCGGGAAGCTGATTTGGAGCTTATGGCTGCTGAATTAACAGAGTTATATAATTCCCAGCTTATTGATGTAAAAGATTATCAGAGCAGCATCTTAATCCTAAGGACTGAAATTCAGAATCTTAAAGAGAAGAAATAGAAAGAAAAGGTGATGGAGCTTGGCAGAAAAATGGCTGGTAGGGGTAGATTTAGGCGGAACAACAACAAAGCTTGCTTTTATTAACTACTATGGGGAAATAATTCACAAATGGGAAATTCCCACGGATAATAATCAAGAAGGAAAAAATATTACTATAAATATAGCTAAAGCCATCGATCATAAGTTAGAAGAATTGGATTTAAGCAAGGATAAAATTATCGGCATTGGCATGGGGGCGCCGGGTCCAGTAAATCTGGCAACTGGTGTTGTATATAACACAGTTAATTTGGGCTGGAAAGATAATTACCCGCTGAAGGATCTTCTGGAAGTGGAAACATCACTTCCAGTCATCATTGATAATGATGCTAACTGTGCTGCTCTCGGGGAAATGTGGAAGGGTGCCGGAAACGGGGCTAAAGATCTGGTATGTGTAACACTTGGAACAGGTGTTGGCGGTGGCGTAATTGCTAACGGAGATATTGTGCAGGGAGTCAGCGGGGCTGCTGGTGAAATAGGGCACATAACGTCCATTCCTGTTGGCGGGGCTCAGTGCAATTGCGGCAAAACGGGCTGCCTTGAAACAATAGCGTCTGCTACAGGCATTGTCCGGCAGGCTCTGGAAAACCTGGAATCCAGTGGCGAAGGGGCTCTATCTCAATTGTATAAGGCAAACGGGTTTATTACTGCAAAAGACGTTTTTGATTCTGCAAGGAATGGGGATGAAACATCCCTTCTGACAGTCAATCATACAGCAATGCACCTTGGATTGGCTTTGGCGAATATTGCAAATACATTAAATCCCGAGAAAATAGTATTGGGCGGTGGCGTTTCCAGAGCAGGAGATATACTGCTTAAGCCGGTTATTGCAAATTTCATTAAATTTGCTTTTCCAAGAGTGAAGGAGTCCACAGTGATTGATATTGCGACATTGGGCAATGATGCCGGAGTCATTGGTGCAGCCTGGCTGGCAAAAAATAAGTAAACTGAGAGAAAAGTACCTGATGTGCAGGTGCTTTTTCTTTTATAGCACCTTATTTTTACAAGTTATATAGTCATCTTTTTTTCTTTTTCTCATAAAATTGAAATGATGGAAAGGGGGAAAAAGATGAAAGTCAAAGTCCGCTCAGGAGATTCCTTATGGTACTACAGTCAGCTCTTTATGATGCCAGTCAATCTCATTGCAGATGCTAATCCCGGGGTTAATCCTGCATCCCTTAAGATAGGGAGCGAAATTAACATCCCCGGCTTTACATTGCTAAATTATACAGTTAAGTCAGGTGACACCTTTTGGAAGCTAAGTTCTTCACGCAACCTTTCTGTGGATGCTCTTCTCCTGGTTAATCAATCCCTTAATCCGAACAGCCTAATCCCTGGTACGAGTATTAAACTGCCCAGGCGGGTTATTTCCCCAATTGTATCAGGCAGGAGAGAGTATGATTATAAAGCATTAACAGCAGATATCTCCCTGCTGTCAGATATTTATCCGTTTATAAAAGTAAATACAATTGGCCACAGTGTTCTTGGAAAGCCGATTCAGGAAATACGGTTAGGAAAAGGGAATAAGAAAGTACACATCAATGCATCCTTTCATGCGAATGAATGGATTACAACCCCAATATTAATGGCTTTACTGAACACCTTTCTGTTATCTCTTACAAATACCCGGCCAATAAGAGGAATTTCAACAATGCCCCTGTATAATTCGGTTGACCTTTCCATAGTTCCGATGGTTAACCCAGATGGGGTTGACCTGGTGTTGAATGGTCCTCCAGCGGAAGTCAGAGAGGAAGTTATTTCGATAAATAGGGGCAGCACGGATTTCTCAGGCTGGAAGGCTAATATTAGAGGGGTTGATTTAAATAAGCAGTTTCCTGCCAAATGGGACTTTGAGAAACAGAGAAGTGAACAAAGTGGCCCGGCACCAAGAGATTATCTTGGCGAAGCCCCGTTAACGGAACCGGAAGCCATAGCGATGGCGGAACTGGCAAGAGATAATCAATTCGATCGGATGCTGGCCTTCCATACACAAGGTGCAGAGTTTTATTGGGGGTATGAGGGAATGGAGCCGCCGGAGTCGGAGGTAATTGCGCAAGAGTTCGAGCGTGTCAGCGGATATAGGGCAGTCCGGTATATTGATAGCTTTGCCGGTTATAAGGATTGGTTTATACAGGATTTCCGGAAGCCGGGATTCACAATTGAATTGGGAAGAGGCACTAATCCGCTGCCCCTGTCACAGTATGATGATATTTATGAAGAGGTGCTGGGCACTTTTCTTGCATCGCTTTATATGTGAAAAAATTATCATTAAAATTGATTCTGTATTGTATTTTAATCAAGCAGACATTAAAATTACTATCATACTATCTTTACTATGACAATAGTTCTATGGAAACCAGCCGCTTTTCCAAACTGAAGACGGAAAAACGGCTTTTTCCAATTAAACTCATTAATTCTATTATTATTGAAACATTTTCATTCAATTTACGTACTTATATTTAGGGAGAAAGGAGGTGCGGATTTGGTAGACATTGAAATTCGCAGGAAGTTTCTATTGTTATCTTTTATTCTGCTGGCTTCATTATTTCTGATAGCCGGCTGTGTACAGCCTGAGAAAGCCGGGATGGAGCAGAATCAGGATCAAGAAAAAGAAGCCTCTGAGCCTTCCGCACCACCTGAAGCTGAAAACAAGACTATAAAGACTATTCGGATTAATGAAGGGGAATTTCAGGGAGCAAATGGCTGGCTTGACAATGATCAAATTGTTTACACTGTAATAGATGGCGCAACTTCCAGGGTTTATGCTTATAGTCTGTTTTCAGGTGAACAAGAGCTTCTTTACGAAAGCTCTCACCCGATTGCGTCTGTAACGGTAAGTCCAGCCGGAAAATACATACTGATTCGATCATCACCTGGAACCTATGAAGCAGCCTTAACGGTTATAAAAACAAGTGGAAAAGTTGTCTGGGAGGAAAATATTTCTGGATTTGATTTTGCTGTTGAGTGGAACCCTTATGATGAAGAGTCTATATTAATTGCTTCATTTACTGAAGACTGGGAATTCACCCCATACCATATAGATATCGCAAAAGGTACATATGCAGAATTTAACTTAAGGGAGCCTTTTGCTAAATGGGGGGATTCAAATCATCTTTTTTTTCTTGATTGGGATAATGAAAGCCCGTCACTTTTCGCACCGCTTGTTAAGCAATCAATCGATGGACATAATGAAACCGTGGTTCAGGAAGACATTTTTCAATTCGACGCTGCCAAGGACAGGCTAATGACTATTACTGTGCCGGCAAATCAATCAGACCAGGCAATGTATACTTTTATGGATAATCATTTCAAAAAACTTTCTTCATTCTCGATACCTCATTTGACAAGATTTTCAGATTGGCTGGTTCCGTATTATGACTGGACCCCCCGAGGAATCATTACTTTTCAGCCATTGTACAGTGCTGAGAGTGATATGTATGCAGGGGGATTTCAGCTTATATCTGTGGACAGTGAAACCGGTGAAAAGGAAGTGCTATTCGAAGATATGGAAAATGCGCCGATCAGCTGTTCAACCGACGGGAAAGCCTGTTTAACAGGTTTCTATCTTGAGGAACTGATCATGACCGACAGAAAAGAGGTCATTCGGTTAGTCGATTATAACGAGTAATCTAGCAGGCAAAGGAGCAGAAATATGGCAATCGCAGATGTTACAGTTATTCCAATTGGAACGGAAACACCAAGTGTCAGCAGCTATGTGGCAGATATTCAGCGTGTATTAAAAAAATATGAGGAAAGCGGCACAATCCGATTTCAGCTGACACCCATGAATACCATTATTGAAGGGGAGCTGCCTGATTTATTTGAAGTTATTCAGGCAATGCATGAGGTCCCTTTTGAAAAAGGCTTAATGAGAGTGGCGACCAATATCCGCATCGATGACAGAAGAGATGTTAAGAGGAAAATGGAAGAAAAGGTCCAAAGAGTTGAAAGCCGGCTAAAAGGTTAAAATAAAAGGGCTCCCACTGAGGGAAGCCCTTTTATTTCTTAAAGAAAAGCATCAATGCGCCGCGGGTTGGCGGGCACGCTGTGCTTTTCTTAGTGAACAGCAGGATATCCACTGTTAATTAAGGTCATTACAGCGAACCATCCGAAAACGGCAAGTGTTCCTACAGCAAAAACCATGCCAAGGAAGTTCTTGTTTTTCAGTGCACTAAATGCACCAAAAGCTGCAAGAACTGCGACTAATGCAAAAATGATAGGTAGTCCCATTAAAACAGCCCCCTTTGTTTCGTAATCAGCAGGCAAAAGCCATATGAAAAACATTCTTTAGGTTATATACCCATTATGTAGAACCCAAGTATATACATTCGTCCTTTATTTTATATTTTTTTCTTCAATTTGTCGAGGTCTAAAAATGACACTTGTATGTCATATGCTTCAGCAATGCCGATTATTAAATCCTTTAGATGAAGTTCTGAAAAGTAAACTGCTGGCATTTTTTCTTCTTTAGCTGTAAAGACCAGATGCTCCTGAAATTGATAGACAGCCATCTGGATATCTTCTTTATTGCCACCGGTTATTGTGAAGGCGTTAAGGAGCTCAGTGCACAAGCAAACTCCGCTTTCTGTTTTAATCGCAAAGTCTTCAAAAGTTTCTCCCTTTACACCTGTTTTTATGTAACAGAGCTTAAAAAATTCTTCGAAAAGTCCGGCATCGACCAGTACGCTTTTGGTAAATTCAGCATGAGCCCTCTCTTCAAACAGAAAGATACTCTGCTGAAAATCGAAAAGTTCAGTATTATTTTTTATTAAGTTCATGAATTCAGGCACATCTTGAATAATATAGCCGGCTTCAACGCCATATAGGATTTTCATGTTATACTCCTTTTGCAAATATCAGGCATTCCATTCTGATATAGTGTAAAATAATAGACAAATAAATCAACTATGGAGGTGTAGGCAATGAAATGGAATCAAATCCCTCTTGGCCCATTGCAAACAAACTGTTATGTCCTTTCGAATGAAAACAAAGATTGTTTAATTTTTGATCCGGGAGAAGAGAGCGGAAAACTGAGCGGCATTATCGAACAAAAAGGACTGAAACCTCTTGCAGTCATACTTACTCATGCCCATTTTGATCATATTGGCGCTGTAGACGGAATAAGAGATGCCTTTTCTATCCCTGTATACATTCATGAAAAAGAAGCAGCGTGGCTTCCAGATCCAGCCTTAAATGGTTCTCAACTATTTAAAATAGGCAAGCTGATAAAAGCAAGGCCTGCCGACCATATTATAACAGCTGAACAAGAGTTGAGCATAGGTGAATTTACCTTTAAAATTCTAGAGACGCCAGGTCATTCTCCAGGGAGTGTTTCTCTGTATTTTAGAGATGCTGGTCTTGTGGTGGCCGGTGACGCGCTGTTCAGCGGAAGCATAGGACGTACAGACCTTCCTGGCGGCAATCATCAGCAGCTCCTTGAAAGTATACATAGTAAGCTTTTGTCATTGCCGGAAGAAACAGAAGTGCTTCCTGGACACGGGCCAGTTACGACAATTGGCCGGGAAATGGATTCAAATCCATTTCTGAATGGCTTCTGATTGGAAAATAGAAAAGCCCTTCTCCAATGAGAAGGGCTTTTCTGGGGGATGTTTTATTCATATAAAATGGGAGGGGATATAGTTAAGCTACTACATTAACAATATAACAGGGAAAACACTATGTCAATAGTGAAAACTTTGTCCAAAACAGTAAGAATGGCTGTTTCCAGAAATCAAGATTTTTCAATCGAAAAGGGAGTTTATATGCTGAATTTACTAACAGATTATATAGAAAATACTCCTCAAAAAATGATCAGCTATGCTGACTATATCGAGCTGGCCCTTTATCATTCCGAATATGGTTACTATATGAAAGATAAGGAAAAGATTGGGCCCGGGGGAGATTTTATTACAACCAGCAATGTTTCTGATATATATGGAAGGACCATTTCAAGGTGGTTTCATCAAATGGCAGGGAAATATAAGCTGCCTTTTCAGGTCTGTGAAATAGGGGGCGGGAATGGACGCTTTGCAAAAGCTTTCCTTGATGAGTGGAATCTTATTGCTGATGAAGAGATACATTATTATATATTTGAAACAAGCCCCTATCACAGGAAGCTGCAGCAGGAGCAGATAGTACTTTCCGAACAGATCAGACAAATCGATAGCTGGGACGAGATTTATCCATTTTGCGGCCTTATTTTTTCAAATGAGCTGTTTGATGCTTTACCTGTTCATGTGGTTGAAAAAGTACAGGATCAATTGACTGAAATTATGGTAACCGTAAAAGACGGAAAGCTTGCAGAACATGCTGTGCCATTAACAAATAGAGATATTTCCTTATACCTTGAAGAAAGCGGTTTATCACTTAGCGATGGCCAAAGAATAGAAATTCCTCTGCAAATGGAGCAGATGATTAAGGATATGTCTGCTGCTCTGGATAAAGGGTTTGTGCTGACTGCCGATTATGGCTATACAGATGAGGAATGGAAGGAACCAATTAGAAGAGATGGCAGTCTCAGAGGTTATTACAAGCATTCTTTAATTTCTAATGTACTCGAACACCCTGGCGAGATGGATATAACCAGCCATGTTCATTTTGATTCACTGATCCGATTGGGACAGAAAGAAGGGCTGGATTTCCATTTTATGAAGAGACAGGATAAATTTCTGCTGTCTGCAGGCATCTTACAGGAGCTTCAAGATCATTATGATCCTAATCCGTTTTCTCCTGTCAGCAAAAGAAACAGGGCAATAAGAAGTCTCATAACACCTTCAGGTATGAGTGCAGCATTTTACCTGGTCCTGCAGGGAAAGAAAATAGGGGAAAAATAAAAAAAGCGATGAACTCATCGCTTTTTTTGTTGGCTATTAGTGGCCGCCGGCACCAGGTGTCATCATAAATGTTGACCAATAAGTGAAGCCTACGAAGAAAACAGTTAAGTATGCTCCAAAAACATAAATATACATACGTTCGGAAAGCTTTAAGTAGCTTAAAAGCAGGAAAAATCCTGTTTGACCGAAGAAAATCAAGGACGTTGTATACATATCGCCAAGGTAAAACATAACAGCGAAAATTCCCGTCCAAAATCCTAATACTCTGTACATACGATCCATATGTATCCCTCCTTTTACCCTTACAAGTCCATCACTACAATATTATAAAGTAAATGCTTAATAAAAGTAAATAATGGTTTCTAAATAGTAGAGAAAAGGGCGGAAAAAAAAGCTTGCCACTGGCTTTTTTTCGCCATTTTTCTGAGATGACTTTAATTTCCAACAATTGCTTTGTATGCGCATGAATCACAGCCTGTGAGCATATTCTGCTTTTCCACCAGTTGAATGGAATCAAACAGATTTTCAAACATTCCCTTTAAAAATTCATAATGCATATTGCAGACTGGCTCAGCATGCCGGGCTGCAACCTCCTTAAATGGGCAATTATAAATTTGGAAATAGATAATGGTCTTTTCCTCATTTGCATCAAATTCAGGGTGAAAACCTGACAAATCGGCAGCATGCTTTAAGAGGTTTAATTTCTGTTCAAAAGTAAGCTGGTCTGTGTTTGGATACCTTTTAAGCTCTTGGCCGATCAGCTCACTGCCAAACTTTTTTCCTGTTGCATACAGTGCCTTTCTTCCTTCTTCACCTAAGTCAAGCATTGTTTCCATGGCTATTTTGGCAAGCAGCTGATAATCCCTGTAAGGGAAATGCAGCTGCACAACATCATCAGACAATCGATATAAACGGCTGGGCCTGCCGCCTTTGCCCGTTTTTTTTGTTTCAGACACAAGCATATTTACATCTTCAAGCTTGGATAAATGTAACCTTGCAACATTGGGATGTATGCTGAAATTATCTGCAATCTCCTGGACAGTAACCTCTTTATGCCGTTTAGTAATGTATTGATAAATATAATAGCGGGTTGGATCGGATAACACATTTGTTATTTTTAAAGTTTGCTCCATTTATTGTCACCTCAAAAGGGTTATTTATTCCCGAGGTCATCAGCTGTCACTTATAGCACTTAGCTGGCGCCTTCCTGGCCTGCTTCCATTATAATACAGCCAATTGAGGTTAGTACTGTAATCACTATAAGTTTAGAAAATGTTCACAAATGAAGTTTAACTGCTTATACAAATGTGTATACATATATTGTACAAAAGATATACAATAAGTATAGGTAAAATACAATTTGTGAGGTGAAGAGGTATGAACCAATTTACATTTTTTACATATCCCAGCTGTACTTCCTGCAGAAAGACGAAAAAATGGCTGACAGCCCATTCAATTGATTTTGAAGAAAGGCATCTTTTCAGGGAGACTCCATCGCCAGGAGAATTACTAAAAATCCTTTCATTAACCACAAGCGGCCTTGATGAAATTCTCGCGACCCGCAGCCAGACCTATAAAGACCTGGGGGAGAACCTTGAGGAATTATCATTATCAGAAGTGGTGCAAATGGTTATTAAGGAGCCGAAACTGCTGAGGAGACCAATTCTGACAAACGGAAATAAGATTGTCATAGGCTATAATCCTGATGCATTTAAAAATATGGCTAAATAGTTTTTTTAGAAGGCTCTTTTTGCAAGGTTTGTTGCTATTTGAATTATATTTACGGAGTTGATTGTAGTGGAAGGTGCGAGATCCTCGAAAATGCATTCGCATTCTCTTCGTGCGGTATTTACTCAAGGTAGCCTATTCAACGTCCTGCGGGAGTAGCGGGGCAGGTGAGACCCCACAGACGCGTAGCGTCGAGGATGCTCACGGTCCGCCCCGTGGTTCGCTGAGCATCCTTTCACTGCAATCAACGGACAACATTGATAAGTGAAAAACAACAATTTTTACGAAAAAGCCAAAATAAAAAAGGAAGGACATCCGGTGTCCTTCCACAACTACTGGGCTAGCAGGATTCGAACCTACGCATGACGGAGTCAAAGTCCGGTGCCTTACCGCTTGGCTATAGCCCATTAATTAGCTATATCCTTTTTTATTATGGAAAGAAAAAAATAATCTATTCACAAATTCGTCAAAAAAATTTGCCGAAACATGAAGGAAATGCATTGGATAAGTCGAATTATTATCCAGAATAATTAAAAAAGGTGGTGCGTAATTAGTTGAGTATAATTGAAAGAATGGCAGAACGAATTATTAAAGATGCTGTCAGAAGCCATGCTTCCGACATCCACATCATTCCCCGAAGAAAAGACACACTCATTCAGCTGAGGTTCGGCAGTCAATTGACCCCTAGGCTTTATCTCCCCAAAGAAGAGTGTGACAGATTGATTTCCCATTTTAAATTTACAGCATCGATGGATATTGGTGAAAAAAGGAGGCCGCAGAGTGGTGCATACTCACTTGAAGTAGACGGACAAATGATTGGCCTGCGCTTTTCAACACTCCCATCAAGCCACAGCGAAAGCCTTGTTATCAGAATTCTTCCCCAGCAGGAACAAATTCCTTTTTACCAGATCAGCCTTTTTCCAGACATGACAAGAAAAATGCTAGCACTGCTGAAGCATGCTCACGGATTGATTATTTTCACTGGCCCGACCGGCAGCGGTAAAACCACAACACTGTATTCCCTTCTGAATGAAACCTCCCATATGTTCCATCGCAATGTCATCACCCTGGAAGATCCCATTGAAAAAGAGAATGACTTAGTTCTTCAAGTACAAGTGAATGAGAAAGCTGGCGTGTCTTATTCTGCAGGCTTAAAAGCAATCCTACGCCATGACCCCGATATCATTATGGTGGGTGAAATCCGGGATGCGGAAACGGCGAAGATTGCAGTTAGAGCAGCTCTCACCGGTCACCTTGTATTAAGCACCATGCATACCCGGGATGCTGAGGGGGCTGTGTACCGTCTGGCTGAGTTTGGGGTGAACATGCTGGAAATTGAGCAGACTTTGGTGGCGGTCACCGCTCAGCGGCTCGTCGAATTGAATTGTCCATATTGTGAAGGGGAATGCTCGCCATTCTGCTTTGGATATGGCAGGTGGAAACGGGCAAGTGTGTTTGAACTGCTTGCAGGAAGAGCGCTCAATGCCTCCATAAAGAATGCAAGAGGAGAAAGCAGCCATGTTAAGTATCGAACACTGAAGGAAGTCATTACTAAAGGGATTGCTCTGGGATATATAAAGGAAACGGAGTACAGCAGGTGGGTGCATGACGATGGAGAAACCTAAATGGACCATTCAAGAACAGGGTTTGTTTCTGAAGAATACAGGGGAACTGCTGTCCAGAGGCTATCCTTTATCCGAAGCGCTCGAGTCACTGGTGTATCAGCTGCCGCAAAAACGAAAACATGAAATCAGGCAGTGCCTCTCTCAGTTGAGAGAAGGGTTTCCTTTTTATCAAATACTTTCAAACATGAACTTTAATAAAAATCTGATTGGTTATGTTTTTTTTGCTGAACAGCACGGAGGTCTTGCTTCTGCATTTCTTGAAGGAAGCGAAATGGTGCTCCGAAAAGGCAGGGACACTGAAAAATTGAAAAAGCTGATGGCCTATCCGGTTTTCCTGATGCTCATTACCGCATTCTTATTTATTTTCGTTGATAAAGTCCTGTTGCCCCGTTTCTCTTCCTTATTTGTTTCAATGCAGCTTCAGCCTAATTTCTTTACGAAAGCCGTTTATTTGTTTGGTGATTTTCTCCCGTTTTTTCTTCTGATTCTGTTCTTCTTCTTGGTCACTTTCCTTATATACTATTTTGTCAGATTCCGAAATTTTTCCCCTATCCAACAAAAAAAAATCCTGATAAGAGTACCTGGAGCAGGCCAATTTCTTCGCCTTTACTATACCCACTTCTTTGCTATACAGCTCAGTTATCTTTTAAATGGAGGCTTATCTATATCTGAGGCGCTGAGTCTTTTTGAGAAAAATGAAAAGCAGCCTTTTTACAGTGTCCTCGGTAAAACCCTGAAGCTCAAGCTTCGTGAAGGGAATAAGCTGGAAGACATTCTTGTGAATTTTCCATTTTTTGAAAGGGAACTGTCTAATATTATCAGTCATGGTCAAAAAAATGGCAGGCTGGACCAGGAATTAACGTTTTTCAGCAGGCATTGTCTGCACAAAATAGAGGAAAAAACAGAAAAACTTATTAAAATTATTCAGCCCGTTTTATATACGTTTATCGGTTTTTTAATAGTTTCGATGTATTTGGCAGTTTTGCTGCCTATGTTTCATCTACTGGAGGGATTTTAGTGAAATGGCGTATGTTAAACAATAATAGAGGATTCACGCTTATTGAAATGATGATTGTTTTATTGGTGATTTCAGTGCTCTTAATTATCACCATACCCAATGTCACAAAACACAATTCAAAAATTAACAGCAAGGGATGTGAAGCGTTGGTTAAAATGGTGCAGGCACAGGTTCAGGCATATGAAATCGATAAAAAAGTCCTTCCTTCGAATATACAGGATTTAGTGGTTGAAGATTATCTAAATGAAAATAACACGACTTGCCCAAATGGAAAACCCCTTACAATTTCTGCAGACGGGAAGGTTAAATCTGAAGGATCATGATGAAAAACAAAGCAGGCTTTACATTGATAGAGTCTCTATTCGTTCTCAGTATTTTCCTGATTATTGCTGCCGTTACAGCCCTGCTTCTTAAACCGCATTTTTTCTATCTTGAAAAGATAATGTTCTTTTCCCAATTGAAATCTGACCTCCTTTATGCCCAAAACTATGCAATAACCCATCAGACAGAGGTAGTTATTCAGATCCTGCCAGAGGAGAATAGATATTTCGCTAAGGAAAGGTTTGCGGCTGATCCTATTTTCAGCAGAGGATATTCCGGAATCATTGAGATTAATCCGGGAACAATGCCATTGTATTTTCAATACGGTCCCGGCGGAACTACAAATAAATTTGGAAGTTTCTATATAAAAGCAGACAGGGAGCGATACAAAATAACATTTTTTATCGGAAGAGGACGTTTTAATGTGGAGAAAGAATGAAGGCTTTTTTCTGGCTGAGCTCCTGCTGTCTTTATCAGGGATGCTGCTTGCAGCAAGCATAATGTTTCCACTTGTCATAAAGGCACTTGAGCATTCTGAAGAGGTAAAACAGGATTATGAAAGCACCCAGCTGCTTTATGAGAGCCTTATGGAGGCTGCATCGGAGAGAAGTTTTCCTGAGGGGAAGATCATAAAAAAAAATCAGACAGTCTATCAGATACTCCTTAAGAAAAACCAAGGATTTATGGAGGTTTGCATAAGGTATGAAAATGTACGGGATTACACAAAGGAAAAGTGTGAGGTATTTCAGTGATAAGGGGTTTACCATGCTAGAAATGCTTTTTTCATTTTCAATATTTTTATTGATTGTTTCCTTTTTGACGGTGGGCTTAAATTTCCTTTTTCAGGACTGGAAAATGGAAGCCAGGACACAAAGACTTGAATGGCATGTATTTATCAACCAGCTGAAAAAAGAAATCAGGCTCGCTGATGCTGCAAATATAACAGCAGGATCAATTGTTTTGACTATAGATGGGAAAAGTGTAATTTATGAAAAATATGGATCTAACTTGCGGAGGAGAGTGGATATGAAGGGCCATGAGATTGTCCTTCAAAAACTAAACACCATTACCTTTGCGTCTGTCAGTGGAGGGATTGAAATAAATGTTTCGGATCATTTTGATCAGAAGCATTCCGCGCTTCTATATTACTTAATGGATTTGGAGGATATTGATGCACCGTAATCAGGAAGGATTTTCTTATCCTCTTACTTTAACAATTATTCTGGCTGCACTCTTTCTTCTTACCATTCAATTAGACCAGTTTATTTCCGAGAAAAGAATTGTGAATCAGGCGGAAACCGTCCTAAAGCAGGAATACTACTTGTTGAGTTCATTTAAAAAAACAGAAAAAATGCTGAGTGAAAATGCAGAGCCGGAAGTGTCAGGAGTATATTTGTTTAAAGAAGGATCGGTATCCTATGAAATTGCTCCGGTGGCAACAAGCTTAATCCAGATTACCTTCAAAACAAAAATTGGCTCTGATAAGGAAATTTCCGGGTATGCTTACTATGACACAGACCTGCAAAAAATGATAAAATGGATGGAAAAAAACTGAATGGGGATAAAAATGAAGCCTATTTACTTAATCGGATTCATGGGTTCCGGCAAAACTACGATAGGAAAAGAGCTGGCAGCCTGCTTAAATCAGGAAGTAATCGATACAGATGAAGAAATAGTGAAGCGGGAGAATAAAAATATAAATGATATTTTCGCGCAGCATGGAGAGGAATTCTTCAGAAGCCTTGAATCAAAAATATTAAATGAAATGGATGACAGAGAGGGTGTTATAACCACTGGCGGGGGCATTGTTATAAAGCCTGAAAACAGAAAAAGGCTTAGCGAAACAGGAATTGTTTTCTTTCTTTATGCGTCTCCTGAAGAAATTTTTAAACGGATTGAGAAGGATCAAACCAGACCGCTTCTGAAAGGCGATAAAAAGAGGCTGATCCACGAACTTTATGAAAAAAGGATGCCGCTCTATAAAGAAACCGCCCATGTGATCATTGATACAACTAATAAAGATAAAGCAGAGATTATACAAGAAATAATAGATTGTTTAGAGTGAAAACCCGTTGGACATACTTGTAAATGATAAATAGCAGGCAGTTCCTGCAATTCTGGATGGAAAAGGCAGGTATGAATCATGAAATCCAACGATTATGTAAAGTATCTTACACAGACAGTAGTAAAATATATTGATCAGCCAAAAGATGAGCGAAAACGGCATCGTATTGAAAAAAAGGACATGAAAGAGCCGTTTTTATTTAGATGGTTTGGAATGTTTTCTTATCTGTTTTACTTGGGCATGAGAAGAAAGAAACATAAATAGCTTTTATGCAAAAAACCGGCTAAATTGCCGGTTTTTTGCATTTTAGACTGCGCTGTCTGTCAGATAAAAGAGACCGCCATTTATTATGGATATGTTAACCTTTGGTTCATATTGCTCCTTTAGGGCTGTTTTTTCTTTTTCATAACTTTCGCCCTTTTCTTCTGCCTCTTCATAAAAATGTTCTAGAAGGCTGAGATCTTTTTGCCAACGCTGACGGGCTTCTTCAGCCCATATATGATCTTCTTGTTCAATTTCGGCTTTAATAAAATTTGCTACCCTGTATACTCCGCTTCCCGGCATAATAAGAGGAGACAGTGTGAACGAGTAGTCGGGGATTTTGGGTGTAAGACTCATGCCAAGCAATCTGTCATGAAAACTTTCGACCATCTGGCCATTTATCAATTGGAGACCGATGGATTTGAAGACATCGCGTTTTCGGTCACATTGATAAGATACGCGAATGTTCATTCCCAGCCATGGTCTTAGTGGCACCTGCTTTCCTTGTGCCTGCCGGTGATCTTCATATAATCTAATATAGCCGGCCAGGTTCCTGGCTGAATCAAAAATCTGATGAAGCCTAGGGGAGCCAAAATGAATGACTTCCCCCTTAATATGCGGAGGGGCCAGCTGCTGGTTTGTAATAAGCGTTAGCTGCATCGGGTTTGGGATTCCGCCTGTTTTTTCGAGATAGTGCCAATAAAAGGGGCGATTCATCAGTTCCTTATCCAAATCAATCGTCAGCTGTACAGTCATATACCCCGGACCACTATCAATTATTTCACATCCATTAGCGTGAAAATATCTTTCAAGGAATTTATGAATTTCCTGTTGCTGCATTCAGTTCACCTTCTTTCAGATCCTCCGCGAATTGAATCATGCTCGTCAAGTTCTCCATTTTAATTCTCATTTCCCCTTCTGAAGCTGATTTCCCAAAAATATCAACAAGGTGATCGTCAATATTGCCGAATTCAAGTTTTGTTAAAATGTCGTCTAAATCACCGATAACTTTTTCGAAGAGATGTATTTTCTCATATAGAAGCTTCATAATGTGTTCTTCAACTGTTCCTTTTGTGGCAAAATTATAAATCATGACATCCTTTTCCTGGCCGAGACGATGTATGCGCCCAATCCTTTGTTCAAGCCTCATTGGATTCCAGGGGAGATCAAAATTAATGATATGATTGCAGAACTGCAGGTTTATTCCTTCTCCTCCCGCTTCAGTTGCAATCAGGACTTGGGCATTCTTTTGGAAAAGCTCCCTCATCCAGTCCTTTTTACCTCTTTTAAATCCTCCCCTGAACGGAACCGATGTGATCCCATATTGCTTTAAAAACCACTGCAGGTACATTTGCGTTGCCCTGTATTCTGTAAAGATTATGACCTTGTCATTTATTTTCTGTATTAATTCCAGTGCTTTTTGAGCTTTTGAGTTTTGCTGGACCGCTTCAACCTTTTTAATAAGGTATTGTATTTGCTCCTGGAAAGCTATCGATGGCTGTTCCTGTCTTTTCAGCATATTTTGAAGCGTAAAATAGACAGCTTCTCTGCTTGAGCATGCCTCTCTTTGCAAGGTCATTACTGAAAACTGGCTGGAACTCACCCAATTTTCTTCACTCCGCAGCTCTGTTACCGCTTCATAGAGCTCACGCTCGGGCTGCGAAAATTCAATCGGTATGGTTTCCACATGTCTCTTGGTCCATTCAATCCCGGTATCTGCCCTGCGGTTGCGGATCATGACTTTGTTTACAAGTTCCTTTAAATGTACATCATCGTTCAAAGATCTTGAGTCTTTTTTATAATTCTCATAAAAAGCTGATTCATTGCCAAGATGTCCGGGTTTAAGCAGGGACACCAGATTGAAAATCTCACTGATTCGATTCTGGATGGGTGTTGCTGTTAATAGGAGGCAAAATTTCTTTTTAAGGTTTTGTACAAATTCATAGTTTCTCGTTTTATTATTTTTTAGCTTGTGAGCTTCGTCTATAATAATCATGTCATAATCAAGGCTGTAAATAATGTCCCGATGAGGATTGCGTTTGGCTGTATCGATGGATGATACCACAACATCGCATTGTTCCCATACATAGCTTTTTCGCTGCGCCACTGCCGGAATGAAAAATTTGCTGTTCAGCTCCAGGGCCCACTGGGAAACGAGCGAAGCCGGAACGAGTATAAGGACTTTTTTTACGAGTCCTCTGATCATATATTCCTTTAGTATCAGTCCAGCTTCAATCGTTTTTCCAAGACCAACTTCATCAGCCAGGATTGCCTTACCGTTCATTCTTTCGACTACCTGCTTGGCCACTTCCAGCTGATGGGGAAGAGGGGTAAGGTTAGGCAGATGCTTCGGAGCCTGCAAGCCTTCAAAGTCAGGAATAGTTGTATGGTTTTCGACCTCAACAGCCAGTTTATAAAGCTCCCAGTTTCCCCATGGGCCGTCGTCATCAATCCTTTTTAAGAATTCATCCTGCCAGGCAGAATCAAAGCCAATTTGCACTGTCATAAAAACAGCTCCTTTTATCTATATAAAGATATTGCCCAAACCTTGTTAAGGTGGTACGATGTTAATAGCTTTGAAAGTTTTGAAAGTTAACACATTACATTTAGTTAACCGAAGTAATGGATGCTTAATTTTTTCTGTTTGGTATAAGTATGACCATCTTGGAAAATTTTATAAATGCGAATGATAACAAGGGGAGAGACTACATTAGTAGCGCCGAAGGAGCAAGCAAAATTTGTGAATCTCTCAGGCAAAAGAACTCTTGTTTGACGCAGCTCTGGAGAGTGCTTTTTAATAAGCCACCCAAGGGGACAGCCGGTTTCGGTAAACTTTCAGGTGCAAGGACAGAGATCTTCTCATAATTGAGGGGATACTCTGTCCTTTTTATGTTCCTAAAACAAATTTCAAGAGATTTAAGGGGGACGAGTAAATGTCACAGTTAAAACGCACGCCTTTATTTGAGGTGTACAAGGATCACGGAGCAAAAACCATCGACTTCGGCGGCTGGGACCTTCCTGTTCAATTTTCAAGCATTAAAGAAGAACATGAAGCAGTCCGTACAAAAGCTGGCCTTTTTGATGTATCCCATATGGGTGAAATCGAAGTGAAGGGGACGGACAGTCTTAAATACCTTCAAAAAATGATGACGAACGATATTTCCAAGTTAAAGAACTCAGGTGCTCAATATACAGCCATGTGCTATGAAAATGGCGGAACTGTTGATGATTTACTTGTCTATAAAATAGAGGATGACCACTATTTGTTGGTGGTGAATGCTTCCAATATCGAAAAGGATTTCAAGTGGCTGCAGGACCATGCTGAAGGCAATGTGGAATTGAAAAACCTTTCAGAAGATATGGCACAGCTGGCGATTCAGGGGCCGCTTGCAGAAAAAGTACTTCAAAAGCTTGCTGGCACGAATCTGTCAGATATCGGATTTTTTAAATTCCAGCAGGATGTTGATTTGAATGGCAAGAAAGCGCTTATCTCCAGAACTGGATATACAGGGGAAGACGGATTTGAAGTTTACTGTGATGCCAAGGATGCAGCCGCATTATGGAATGAAATTCTTGAAGCAGGCAAAGAAGAAGGCGTTCTCCCGTGCGGACTTGGCGCGAGGGATACACTTCGCTTTGAAGCCAATCTGGCACTATATGGCCAAGAGCTCTCACCTGATATCACACCGCTTGAGGCAGGAATCGGGTTTGCTGTCAAGGTGAATAAAGAAGCCGACTTTATTGGCAAAGAAGTTCTTAAGAATCAAAAGGATAACGGGGTTCCGCGTAAGCTCGTCGGAATTGAAATGCTTGACCGCGGCATTCCGCGCCATGGCTACCCTGTATTTAAAGGGGAAGAATTGATCGGGGAAGTGACAACAGGCACTCAATCTCCGACATTGAAAAAGAATATTGGCCTTGTTCTTATCAAGAAAGAGCATGCGGAGCTTGGAACTGAATTGGAAGTGGAGATTCGAGGCAAACGGCTGAAGGCTAAGGTTGAAGCAACACCTTTTTACAAAAGAGAAAAGAACTAACCGGGGGGAGAAAATGATGAAACATCGCTATTTACCGATGACAGAGTCTGACCAGAAAGCAATGCTTGAGAAAATCGGCGTCAGTTCTGTGGAAGAATTATTCAGTGATATTCCCGAGAGTGTAAGATTTAAGGGAGAATATGAAATCAAGCCGGCGAAATCAGAGACAGCCTTACTGAAAGAGCTTACTAAATTGGCTCAAAAAAATGCTGATCTTCGCACAAATACATCTTTCCTTGGTGCGGGAGTTTATGATCATTACATGCCGGTCATTGTTGATCATGTATTATCCCGTTCAGAGTTTTATACTGCCTATACTCCTTACCAGCCGGAAATTTCCCAGGGAGAGCTGCAGGCGATTTTTGAATTTCAGACTATGATCTGTGAATTAACTGGAATGGATGTAGCCAACTCATCTATGTATGATGGCGGAACAGCTCTTGCTGAAGCAGCCATGCTAAGCGCTGGCAGCACCCGCCGTAAAAAAATATTAATCTCAAGCGCAGTTCACCCTGAATCTAAGGAAGTAGTTAAAACATACGCCAACGGCCAGTATATTGAAGTGATTGAAATTCCTCATAAAGACGGCACCACTGACCTTGAAGCACTAAATGAAATGATTGGCGATGATATCGCAGGTGTAATTGTACAGTACCCTAACTTTTTTGGCAGAGTAGAGCCATTAAAAGAGCTTGAGGAAATTATTCATGCCCACAAGTCTATGTTTGTTGTTTCAAGCAACCCGCTTGCACTTGGCGCGCTTACACCTCCAGGGAAATTCGGGGCAGACATCGTAGCAGGAGATGCTCAGGTTTTCGGTATTCCTACTGCTTTTGGCGGCCCTCATTGCGGATATTTTGCTGTAACTTCCAAGCTGATGAGAAAAGTGCCGGGTCGTCTTGTCGGACAAACGGTAGACGATCAGGGCCGCCGCGGTTTCGTGCTTACCCTTCAGGCGCGTGAACAGCATATACGCCGTGATAAGGCAACGTCCAACATCTGTTCCAATCAGGCTCTCAACGCACTGGCGGCATCGGTAGCGATGACTGCTCTCGGTAAGAAGGGCGTAAAAGATATGGCTGCTGCCAATATGCAAAAAGCCCATTATGCAAAACAGCAATTTAAGGCTGCCGGCTTTGAAGTTCCATTCGAAGGCCATTCATTTAATGAATTCGTCATCAAGCTTAATAAGCCTGTTAAGGAAGTTAATCAAAAGCTTCTTGAAAAGGACATTATTGGCGGTTACGATTTGGGCAGAGATTATGCTGACCTGAAGAATCATATGCTTGTTGCTGTAACGGAATTAAGAACGAAGGAAGAAATTGATGCATTCGTTAAAGAAATGGGGGATTATCATGCATAAGGAAGATCAGCCACTCATCTTTGAATTAAGCACAGAAGGCCGTATCGGCTACAGCCTGCCGGAAATGGATATTCCGGAAATTGACCTGGGCGAGCTTCTTCCTGAAGGCTATCTGCGTGAAGAAGAGCCTGAGCTCCCGGAAGTGTCAGAACTTGATATCATGCGGCACTATACAGCACTTTCCAATCGAAATCATGGTGTTGATTCGGGATTTTATCCACTTGGATCATGCACAATGAAATATAATCCTAAAATCAATGAGAATGTAGCACGCTTCAACGGTTTTGCCCACTTGCACCCGCTGCAGGATGAAAGCTCCGTTCAAGGTGCACTGGAACTGATGTATGATCTGCAGGAGCACCTGATTGAAATTACAGGAATGGATGAGGTTACACTTCAGCCGGCTGCAGGAGCACACGGAGAATGGACCGGGTTAATGATGATCCGTGCTTATCATGAAGCGAATGGCGATAGCAAACGTACTAAAGTAGTCGTTCCTGACTCTGCCCACGGAACAAATCCGGCATCTGCCACAGTTGCAGGCTTTGAAACAGTAACAGTTAAATCGGATGAAAATGGACTGGTGGATTTAGAAGATCTGAGAAGAGTGGTTGGTGAGGATACTGCTGCTCTTATGCTGACTAACCCGAATACTTTAGGTTTGTTTGAAGAAAACATTCTTGAAATGGCAGAGATTGTTCACAGCGCCGGCGGAAAGCTTTACTATGATGGAGCTAACCTGAATGCGGTACTTTCAAAGGCACGCCCTGGAGACATGGGATTTGATGTTGTTCACCTTAATCTTCATAAGACCTTTACAGGACCGCATGGCGGCGGTGGACCGGGATCTGGCCCTGTCGGCGTAAAAGCGGATCTGATCCCATACCTTCCTAAGCCTGTATTGGTTAAAAATGGTGACCAGTATGGATTTGATTATGACCGCCCGCAATCAATCGGCCGTGTGAAACCGTATTACGGAAACTTCGGCATCAATGTCAGGGCTTATACTTATATTCGTACTATGGGGCCGGATGGCCTGAAGGCTGTTACTGAAAATGCGGTACTAAACGCAAATTATATGATGAGAAGGCTCGAGCCATTCTTTGACCTGCCATTTGACAAACATTGCAAGCATGAATTCGTTTTAAGCGGCAAGCGCCAGAAGAAGCTTGGAGTGCGTACTTTGGATATTGCCAAGCGCCTTCTTGACTTTGGCTATCATCCGCCAACCATCTACTTCCCGCTTAACGTGGAAGAGTGCATCATGATTGAACCGACGGAAACTGAATCCAAAGAAACGCTGGACGCTTTTGTCGACGCGATGATTCAAATTGCAAAAGAGGCTGAGGAAAACCCTGAAATTGTTCAGGAAGCACCTCATACAACAGTGATTGGCCGTCTGGATGAAACCATGGCTGCAAGAAAGCCGATTCTCCGTTACCAAAAACAATAATAAACAAGAGGCCCCGTCAAAATGACGGGGCCTTTTCTAATAACACTATTATTTTTTCGCCTTCACTTTTCCGGACCATTTTTTAAACCCGCCCTGCAGGTGTGAAAGGTCTTTGTAACCTTTACGGTGCAAAAACTGGGCAGCTCTCGCACTTCTCATGCCGCTCTGGCAATATAAGTAGACTGGCTTGTCCGGACGCAATTCTTTCATGCGCATTTTCATTTGTGAAAGCGGTATATTGCGTGCACCTAAAATATGGCCGTTTTCAAATTCATTTGGTTCACGAACATCGATTAATTGGGCTTTTCTATAGCCTTCTCTAAACTGGTCTTCAGTAAGCGTTTTAACAATTCGGCGCTGATAAAACCATGTTATGACAGAATAGGTAATGATTGCACCCAAAATGATAAGAATGAAATAAAGTGTTTCCAATATGTCTTTCTCCTTTCACGCATAGGTAAGCCACCTAATATTATATAAGTCTTTCCTGATTGGAGTAAAGGAAATCACGTAAATTTGTTATGGAAATTCAACTTGCTTTAATTTTCATTGGAATTTTGTTAGACTAATAACCGCAAATGACCAGTTAAAGAAATTGAAAATGAGGGTTACATATGACTAGAGAAGTTTGGCGGTTTATCGATTCAGGAGAAGGTTCACCTTCTTTTAACATGGCTTTGGATGAAGCCTTGCTTGACTGGAACAGTGAGGGGAAAATGCCACCTGTAATCCGGTTTTATGGCTGGAATCCCGCAACTCTTTCAATTGGATACTTCCAAAAGGTTGAAAAAGAAATAGATATGGAAGCAGTAAAGCAGCATGGTCTGGGATTCGTCCGCAGACCAACAGGCGGAAGAGGGGTACTGCACGAACATGAACTCACTTACAGTGTTATCGTTCCTGAAGTCCACCCGGAAATGCCGAGTACAGTAACTGAAGCATACAGAGTTATTTCTGAAGGAATTCTAAAAGGTTTTCACGCTCTGGGAATGGAAGCTTATTTTGCCGTACCAAAGACGCCTGAAGAAAGAGACTCTCTAAAGAATCCAAGATCTGCTGTTTGTTTTGATGCTCCAAGCTGGTATGAACTTGTTGTAGAAGGACGTAAAGTAGCAGGGAGTGCACAAACTAGACAAAAAGGTGTAATCCTTCAGCATGGCTCTATTTTGCTTGATTTGGATGAAGACAAGCTGTTCAGCTTGTTCAAATATCCTAATGACCGGGTAAAAGAGAGAATGCAAAAGGCTTTTAAAAATAAAGCTGTTGCCATAAATGAGCTGACAGCAGAAAATATTACTCTTGAACAGGCTAAGGCAGCTTTCAAGAAGGGGTTTGAGGAAGGCCTAGGCATTGTACTGGAACCTTACGAGCTTTCAGATGAAGAGATGGCATATGTACAAAAGATTGCAAAAGAACGATATGAAAGTGATGACTGGAACTACAAGAGATAAAAGCGGCTAAGTCGCTTTTTCTCTTTTTTTAATGAATAGTTTTCCTATTATTGCTTCGGAAAAGTGCAAGCTTCAAAATATGTTAAAATTTATCGTTAAATGTCAGAAATCAGCTATTAACTCTGTTTTTCTTTAAATTTTAGTATATTTTAAGTTTGACAAAATCAGATTCAGTTGAATCAGACACAATATGTAGTGGTGTCGAAAATATTTAGGACACTATATATTGATTTTGGGGTTTGAGTTATGGTAACTTTAGGGTACTCTTTTAAAACAGATAGATTTACTCTATCTGACAGAATACTTACACACATTAATTAGATAATTGAATTTAGAAGGAGTTGTAACAATGTCTGTTGCTCTAGGACAAAAAATGAAATTGAACATTGAACGTTTAAATAAGGACATCCGTCTCTTTCCTCAGGTTCACCCTGTAACCTCAGATATGAAAATGACCCACAAAGGTGTTTCCCGTTTGGTTATGCTAGATCGCTATACCTTCAAAGACACCGAGAAAGTGACATTAACAAACGGTGACTTCGTTGTTCTTACCATAAAGGAAGATCCGAAATTTCCTGCACGGGGCTTAGGTTACATCCTCGAAATTGACTGGGAAAACAAGAAAGCCAAGGTTTTAGTAGAGGAAGATTACAGAGGGGTGCTGGATGATCCGGAAGAATCGAGAACAGGCATTATTACAAAGCCTCTTGATGTAATCGAGAAGCCTTTGGAAATTTACTATGAGCAAATTGCCAAGCGTAACGCAACAGGCCTTGCATCGGTTGAGAATACTGAAGAAAAGAAAAAAGAATGGTTTGAGAAGTTCTATCAGGAATTGAAAAACCTGAATTTCATTCCGGCTGGCCGGGTGCTGTATGGAGCGGGTGCTGACACAGATGTTACGTATTTCAACTGCTATGTAATGCCTTTCGTGCAGGATTCCCGTGAAGGGATTTCAGAGCATCGCAAGCAGGTAATGGAAATTATGAGCCGCGGAGGCGGAGTAGGGACAAACGGTTCAACTCTGAGACCGCGCAATACACTGGCCAAAGGTGTAAACGGAAAATCTTCCGGTTCGGTTTCCTGGCTCGATGATATTGCGAAGCTTACACACCTGGTGGAGCAGGGTGGATCACGCAGAGGTGCTCAGATGATTATGCTATCCGATTGGCATCCGGACATTATCGAATTTATCATCTCGAAAATGCAAAACCCGAGAATTTTACGTTTCCTTTTAGAAAATACAAATGATGAAACGATAAAAAAATATGCTAAAGAAAAACTAAAATTTACTCCATTTAATGAACAGGAACTTGCCATGTACCAGGGCATTATTAATTATAAAAGTATTCCAGGGTATGGCGGCTTCAGCGAAAATATTATAAAAGATGCTGAGGAGAAACTGGCTGCTGGCGGTACTTATAGTGTTCATAACTCTGAGTTCCTTACAGGAGCAAACATTTCAGTCTGCCTTACGAAAGAATTTATGGATGCGGTTGAAAATGATGCAGAATATGAGCTACGTTTCCCGGATGTTGAATCCTATGATGCCGAAACGATGAAAATATACAACGAAGAATGGCACAAAGTCGGTGATGTCAGAGAGTGGGCAAAGCTAGGTTATAAAGTCCGCGTTCACCGTAAAATTAAGGCGAAAGAGCTTTGGAACCTGATTAACATCTGTGCAACATACTCAGCTGAACCTGGCATCTTCTTTATCGATAATGCAAACGACATGACGAATGCACAGGCTTACGGACAAAAGGTTGTAGCTACAAATCCTTGTGGCGAGCAGCCTCTGGCGCCAAATTCTGTATGTAACCTTGCAGCTGTAAATCTGGCAGAAATGGCAGATAAAGAAAATAAAACTGTTAATTTTGAAAAGCTGAAGCGTACGGTTGAAGTAGGTGTACGTATGCAGGACAATGTAATAGATGCTACACCATACTTCCTTGAAGAGAACAAAAAGCAGGCACTAGGCGAGCGGCGAGTTGGGCTTGGCGTTATGGGACTTCATGATCTGCTTATCTATTGTGAAACAGAATATGGATCTGAAGAAGGCAACGTGCTGATTGATAAAGTCTTTGAGACTATTGCTACATCAGCATATAAAGCTTCTGTTAAGCTTGCGGAGGAAAAAGGAAGCTTCCCGTTCTTAACAGGTGACAATCCTGAAGAAACCAATCGTCTGCGAAAAGCTTTTACCGAAACAGGCTTCATGCAGAAAATGCCGGAGGATATCCGTGCTTCTATTTTAGAAAGCGGAATCCGCAATTCACATCTACTAACCGTTGCTCCTACGGGATCCACAGGGACCATGGTTGGAGTTTCTACAGGCCTTGAACCATATTTCTCCTTCTCATACTTCAGAAGCGGCCGCTTAGGCAAGTTCATTGAAGTGAAGGCAGATATTGTTCAGGAATATTTAGACCGCAATCCGGATGCAAATCCTGAAAATCTGCCTGAATGGTTTATCGCAGCGATGGATCTTGCTCCGGAAGCGCACGCAGATGTTCAATGCGTGATTCAGCGCTGGATCGACAGCTCGATCAGTAAAACTGTCAACGCACCGAAAGGTTATAGTGTTGAGCAGGTTGAGAAGGTGTATGAACGCTTATACCGCGGCGGTGCAAAGGGCGGAACAGTATATGTGGACGGATCACGCGATTCTCAAGTATTGACGCTGAAAGCTGAAGAGAACAGCTTTGATGGTAATGACACAGTCAAAAAAGAAAAGTCAAAGCAGCATGTTGTGTTGGTTGATACAATCAGTGACCTGCGTTCCACTGATGTAACAATCGGTTCAGAAGTAGGCAATACATGCCCGGTATGCCGCAAAGGAAAAATCAAAGAAATCGGCGGCTGCAATACTTGCACAAACTGCAATGCCCAGCTGAAATGCGGTTTATAAAAATAAATTAACTGAGTGAGAGAAGATGGAAATAATTGTTCCATCTTCTTTTTTTGCTGTTTGATTATTTGGCTCATACTACAGTCATAGGGTTCAGTCGAGATTATATAATGGCAGGACAAATTGACAAGGAGAGGTTAATCAAATGAAGCCGTTTATCCCGCAGTTAGTTTATATAGAGCCTCAAGCTCTTGAGTATCCATTAGGAAGAGAACTAAAGGAAAAATTCGAGAAAATGAATATAGAGATCAGGGAAACAACTTCACATAATCAGGTGAGGAATATTCCTGGCGATAATGAATTGCAGAAATACCGCAATGCGAAATCCACTTTAGTGGTAGGGATCAGACGGACTCTGAAATTCGATACATCCAAGCCTTCTGCAGAATACGCCATCCCCCTTGCTACCGGCTGCATGGGTCATTGTCATTATTGCTATTTACAAACCACCCTTGGCAGCAAGCCGTATATCAGGACGTATGTAAACCTTGATGAAATCTTTGATCAGGCCTCTAAATATATGGAAGAGCGCAGCCCAGAGCTGACACGCTTTGAGGCCGCTTGTACTTCCGATATAGTAGGGATTGACCACCTGACCAATTCACTGAAGAAAACGATTGAATTTATCGGACATACTGAATACGGTCAGCTGCGGTTTGTCACCAAGTACCATCATGTCGATCATTTGCTGGATGCGAAACATAATGGCAAAACCCGGTTCCGATTTAGTGTCAATTCCCGCTATGTAATAAAAAACTTTGAGCCGGGTACTTCCTCTTTTGATGACCGGCTTGAAGCTGCCCGAAAAGTAGCTAATGCGGGCTATCCGCTTGGTTTTATAGTAGCACCCATTTATATGCACGATGATTGGCGTGAAGGCTATCATGAATTGTTTCAAAGGTTAAGCAGTTCACTCGATGGAATCAATCTGAATGGCTTAACTTTTGAATTAATCCAGCATAGATTTACGAAACCGGCAAAAAAAGTAATTGAAAAACGCTACCCAAAAACAAAGCTTGAAATGGATGAAGAGAAGAGGAAATATAAATGGGGAAGATATGGTATAGGCAAGTATGTTTACCCTACAGATGAAGCAAAGGAACTGGAACATACAATCAGGGAGTATATTCATTCCTATTTTCCAGAGGCGGAAGTGCAATATTTTACTTAATTCAGAAATTTTGCTTGTCCGACGTACTAATTTAAAAAGCTCCTGATTAAAGATGTATAAGTAAAGGTTCTTCTATGAGCAAGTACATCGACAGGAGTGGCTTACATGTATATAGATGGTGTTTTTTCAGGGGGAGGCATCAAAGGATTTGCCCTAATCGGCGCATATGAGGCAGTTCATAAAAGGGGATTTCGCTTCAAACGGGTTGCTGGTACTAGTGCAGGGTCAATTGTGGCTGCGTTAATAGCTGCTAATTATACAAGTGAGGAAATATATCGGCTCGTCGATGAATTTGAAGTCAAAAAGCTTCTTGATGAAAGAAAAACATTTATCCCCTTTGCAGTCGGAAAATGGCTTAATCTATATTGGCATCTGGGATTATATAAAGGATCTGAGCTGGAAAGCTGGATGACTGAGAAATTAGGCGACAGGGGGATCAGAACATTTTCAGATCTGCCTCCTCAATCGCTCAGAGTCATAGCGTCAGATCTGACAAATGGAAGACTGGTTGTACTGCCGGATGATCTTGTGGATTATGGCATTGATCCAAATTCATTTCCGGTAGCAAAAGCAATCAGGATGAGCTGCAGCCTCCCCTATTTTTTTGAGCCGGTCAAGCTGAATAGCTACAGCAGTACAAGTGTCATCGTGGATGGCGGAGTACTAAGTAATTTCCCAATGTGGCTTTTTGATAAGGAAAACGTAAAAAAAACCAGGCCTGTGCTCGGGATAAAGTTAAGTCATAACTTAAGCGAACGGCCCCCGAACCAAATCGATAACGCCATACAAATGTATGCGGCGCTTTTTGAAACGATGAAGGATGCGCATGATGCAAGATACATCTCGAGAAAACATGCACAAAATATAATTTTCATTCCGACCGACGGTGTACTGACTGCGGAATTTAATATAACCGAGCAGAAGAAAAAAGATCTTCTGGAGCATGGCAGGCAATGTGCTGAAAAGTTTTTTTCATCATGGAGTTACTAATTAGAAAACTCAACAAAAAAATCGAGCCCGGATTAAAGGGAGGCTCGATTTTTCTTTTTACCTTTTTTGCCTTCTATTACTGTCAAATGTGGATAAGACTTTTTCTTGGACTTTTTTATAGAAGTAATGGAACCGACAGATCCTTTTCTTCCATTAGCAGTGCCAGATTCTTTATTATTAAAGCGTCTTTTTGATTTTTTGGCTGCCTTTATAAAAGCTCGCTGCTCTCGCTTTGAGGGATTAGATCTGTTAAAGCGCTGAAAAAGAAAGTATACAACAGCTCCAATGATGACAATGACAGCTATTCTCTGCAAAAAACCGGCAGGGTTTGAGATCAGACTGACGGCAACTCCGATAACAGCCAGAATTATAAGACCGGAGACAATATAAAATGTAAATGGTTTTTTCAAGAAAGCCACCTCCCTAAAAGCATGATGAGCAATTTTATAAGCTTTTAAACTCTATAAGCAAAAGTTTATTGAAATAATTATGAAAGCTGTCTTTATTTTTTTATTTTCCTATTTCTTTACAATTTAAACAGTAGATCATTAACTTTCAATAAGTTATGGTAGTGTTTTCCAGATAATCATAAAATTGCTTATACTTAAATTTATGCTGTGCACCCCAGTCCCGGAACTCGCATAACCGGAAAAGCACAAAATTAAAGAGCTTCATCCTTAATTATTTTATTCGACTTAAAATCTTATAAAACCTCTATATAACACGAAAATATATAAAAAATCTGAACAGTTTTTGCTGCAGAAATTAATCCGGACGCTTTTATTTAAAATAGGATGCAATGGAATAATTGTGTGTGGACATAATAGGAAAAGGAGGTGGCGCAAAGTGGCAGAAGAAAAAGAGCGCTTGGAACAGGATCAAAGGGAAAAACCAATGTCTTTTATGGCAATGGTGGTCATTACCGGACTGGTTGGGGGCATTCTTTGGAGCGGACTGGCCTATCTTGCTTATGTGTTTAATTTTACGGAAATTCGCCCTAATGTCATTCTAGAGCCCTGGACGATTGGAGCCTGGAAAGAGGGATGGCTTGGAACACTGATTTCAATTTTCCTGATAGGGGGAGTATCTATTATTGCTGCCCTGATCTATTATGCGGTGCTGCGAAAATTTCAAAGTATTTTCGTGGGGGCTGGCTATGGAGTTGCCCTTTTTTTACTGGTGTTTTTTGTTCTCAATCCAATCTTCCCTGGAATCAGCCCGTTTTGGGACCTTGAGAGAAATACAATTGTTACATCACTTTGTTTCTATATTTTATTTGGCGTATTCGTAGGGTATTCCATTTCATATGAAGCTCAAGAACTCAGAGGAAAAACTGAAGATGAAAAAAAGGCCCGCACAGATCCGGATTTGACCTAATGGAGAATATACTCATCAAAGCAGAAATGATAAATATTCGAGCATTGAGAATGAAAATAATGTGAAAAGCGCTATACATCAGAACTGTATGAAATTTTGCTTTATGATAGAATGTTCATTAGTGGGCATTCTTTTTCAGTACTTTCATCAGGATGTTAAATAGAAGGAGAAGCCTGTAAGCAATTGTTAGGATAGGGGGTTGAATATGGGGAAAATACTCCTGTTAAATGGGCCGAATTTAAACCTGCTCGGCAAAAGGGAACCAGGTGTTTATGGAAAAGAAACACTGGGTCAGTTGGAGCAAAATATGAAGGCATTGAGCGCTTCATATAAGACCGAAGTAATCTGTTTTCAGTCAAATCATGAAGGTGAGCTCATTGACAGGCTTCACCTTGCCAATGAGGATGGCACACAAGGTATAATTTTCAATCCCGGAGCATTCACCCATTATAGTTACGCAATAAGGGATGCTGTTGCAGGAATTCAGGTTCCTGTGATCGAAGTACATATTTCAAATGTTCATGCCAGGGAAGAGTTCAGGCATATTTCTGTTATTGCCCCCGCTGCAATGGGCCAAATAGTCGGACTTGGTTTTAAAGGGTATGAACTGGCGTTTTATGCCTTAATGGATTTTGACAAGGGGAGAGAATAAAATGGAGAAAATACAAAAATTGCGTGAGAAGTTTAATCAGTCCGGGATAGATGGAATGCTGATTACCAGCACCTATAATCGCCGTTATATGACAGGGTTTACCGGTTCATCTGGCGTAGTGCTCATCAGTGCGGATAAAGCACTCTTTATAACCGATTTCCGCTACACGGAACAGGCTGCTAAACAATGCAGTGGATATGAAGTTGTGAAGCATACTGGTGCAATTCCGGAAGAAGTCGCCAAACAGGCAGAACATCTCGGGATCAAAAGGCTTGGTTTTGAGGAGAATCATGTTACTTTTGCCTCCTATAAAGCCTATGATGAAGCTGTTAACGCCGAACTGGTCCCTGTTTCTGACACTATTGAAAAGTTACGCTTGATAAAGGGCGATTCAGAGATTAAGATAATAAAGGTGGCCGCAGACATTGCAGATGCTGCGTTTAAACATATTCTTGATATCATTCGGCCAGGTATTACTGAGCTGGAAGTTTCGAATGAATTAGAATTCTTTATGAGAAAAGCGGGTGCAGATTCATCATCGTTTGACATTATCGTAGCATCCGGGTACCGTTCTGCTCTTCCGCATGGAGTCGCAAGTGATAAAATAATTGAAAAAGGCGATTTTGTCACTCTTGACTTCGGTGCTTATTATAAAGGGTATGTTTCCGATATTACCCGCACAGTTGCTGTTGGGGAACCTGGAGATAAGCTGAAAGAAATCTATACAATTGTGCAGGAAGCTCAGGAGCGGGGAATGGAAGGCATCAAACCTGGCATGAGCGGCAAAGAAGCAGATGCCTTAACTCGTGATTATATTGCCGGTAAAGGCTATGGCGAATATTTTGGCCATTCTACCGGACACGGCATTGGCCTGGAAGTCCATGAAGGGCCTGCATTGTCCTTTAAGTCTGATGTTATCCTTGAACCTGGAATGATTGTAACGGTGGAGCCGGGCATTTACATACCGGGACTTGGCGGTGTCCGTATTGAGGATGATACAGTCATTACAAACGATCATAATGAAACACTTACTCATTCTACTAAAGAATTAATTATTCTTTAAATGTACACAATAGGAGGACACACTCATGATTTCAGTAAACGATTTTCGTACGGGTTTGACGATTGAAGTTGATAACGGTATTTGGCGCGTGTTGGATTTCCAGCACGTTAAACCGGGAAAAGGAGCGGCTTTTGTACGTTCCAAATTGCGCAACCTTCGCACAGGCGCTATTCAGGAAAAAACCTTCCGTGCAGGTGAAAAAGTAGGGAAGGCACAAATCGATAACCGTAAAATGCAGTACCTATATGCAAATGGAGATCAGCATGTTTTCATGGACAATGAGTCTTATGAGCAAATCGAGCTGCCTGCATCATCAATTGAGTATGAATTAAAGTTTTTAAAAGAAAACATGGAAGTTGCTATTATGCTTTATCAGGGAGAGTCTCTTGGAATCGAGCTTCCTAACTCTGTTGAGCTTACAGTAACGGAAACAGAACCAGGTATTAAAGGGGATACTGCATCCGGCGGAACAAAACCCGCAACAGTTGAAACCGGCCTGATAGTGCAAGTTCCTTTCTTTGTTAACGAAGGGGATAAACTTATCATCAATACAACCGATGGTTCATACGTATCGCGTGCATAGTTTTAAAAAAATCCCGAGAAATCGGGATTTTTTTTATCCTTTATACTTTCTGCCTTCAGCGCCGGGGGATATGTCAGTGTCATTGCGATTATTATAATCAGGATTAGATGTGGGAGCAGTGCTGTTATCGCGGGTTCCGTCCAGATAGGACCTGTCTCCTTTTTTCTGATTTTTTAAAAATTCTTCTAAATTTTCATTCATCAAATTACCTCTTTTCTATAAAATTGCTCAATATCACCTTAATAGTATTTGCTTCTTTACTTCGATTATAAGCTGAAGATTTCCTAGCTGTAGTATATGAACTCTGCCGTGATGTGGCTTTCGATTTCTATTGTTCCCGGCTGGATAGGTGTGCTGACGGCACTTTTAACAAAAGTGGAGGACTCAAAAGAAACAGGCTGCACCAGACCTAAAGTTCCTTCAGAAACGGATACTGGGGTACTGATTAGTTGGACTCTTAGTGATGACGCGATGGTTTCTGCCTTTCTTATAGCATCCAATACAGCCAAGCCTAGTGCCTTCTGATACAATTCCTGACTGTTTTCTGTTTCAAACGTAATTCCTCTAACAGTATTTGCGCCGCTGTCTACTGCTGTATCCACTACAAGTCCTGTATTTTCAATTTCATTGACTGTTATGTCCAATATATGCTCAACCTTGTAACCGCGGAAAATTTGCTTGCCATCCACAAAATCATACTGTGGAAAAATGGAGAAGTCAGATGTTTGAATCTGTTTATCTGTTATTCCAATGGCATTAAGAGCCTTTTTGACATTTGAAATGGCAGCAGCATTCTGCTCCTGTGCTTTCTGAAGTTCCTGGTCTTCTGTTATCACTCCCAGCTTTATATTAGCCTGATCTGGCTGTACAGCTAACTTTCCTTCACCTGAAACCCTTAAAGTATTTGGCTTGGATCTGACGAGGTTTCCACTCTGTATGGTATTGCGGACAAATGGCTGGTAATAATACATAACTATCATTCCCCGCTTTCATTAATGTATCTTTCTAGAATTACGCGGGAGAAAGAGAGAAAATGCGTATAACATTAATGCCAGCTGTAATCCATCAGTTCGGCAATTATTTTCGGGATATCCGTATTCTCCAGCACTCCCTTAAAAGTTTCGCTCCCATTACCATAAGCAAATAAAGGAATCATATTGCCTGTGTGACCGCCGGTTGAGCTTAGAGATCTTACAGTATCCGTTAAAATACCGCCATGATATTTCTCAGCAATCAGGCTCCCTATTTCCCATGCTGCTACGTATTGAGAATAAACCTGGCTGTCTGTGTTCTGCAGCTTCCGATTAAATGAATCTATTTCCTGCTCCGTTAAATCAATATTTGCATACTTTTTTAAAACACTCTTTACACTTTCTGAACGATAAATGCCTCTATTCCTATCTTTTTCCAATTGGCTGGCCATATACTGCGGAGATGCCTTGATTTCCTTTAAACGCTGTATATCCAGCGGTTCAGATGCAGATATCCCCATGGTTTCATGATCAGCAACAATCAGCACCAGTGTTTCTTTGTCCTTTTTTGCCCATTCAACTGCATATTTGACAGCTTCATCAAACTCTATCGTTTCTTTCCAGATGCCTGTAAAATCACCAGCATGTGAAGCATGGTCAATTCTTGCGCCCTCCGCCATGAGGAAAAATCCCTGTTCTCCTTTTTCAAGTACATCGATCGCTTTTGCAGTCATTTCTTTTAAGCTGGGTTCATTGCTGTTCAGTAAAGGCCGATCCAGTTTAAAACTCATATATCCGTCATTGAACAAACCGAGCAGTTTTGAGCCTTTGGCACTCAGCAATGCTTCCCGATTCTCTGCATAGGCATATCCTTTTTGCTTTGCCTCTTTTATTAAATCCCTCCCGCTTTGCTTTTCCGGTGTGAAGTATGCTCTGCCGCCTCCCAGTAGCACATCAACCCTGGATTTCAGCTGCTGGCGTGCAATTTCCTCCTGTCCGGACCATCTGTTTGAAACGCTTGATGTAAAGGCTGCGGGTGTTGCATCTGTAATTGTATTGGTGGATATAACCCCTGTCTTTTTACCGTTTTTCTTAAATAGATCCAGGATACTGTCTGTTTCCTTCCCATCAGGCGTAACTCCAATCATTCCATTATTCGTTTTTTTTCCAGTTGCAAGTGCCGTACCACCGGCAGCAGAGTCTGTCACAAAATTATTGGCAGATTCGGTATGCACCAATGCGATGTGAGGCAGTGATTCCAGGAACAGCCGACCGTCCTTCCCATATTCCAGTTTTCTTGCAATCTCAATCTGGCCAATTCCCATTCCATCGCCAATCATCAGAATGACATTTTTCGGTCCGTTTGTATCTCTCTGATGAGCTATTCCTTCTTCAGGTAAGAAACCAAGAAAAATCAGGTAAAAAATAACCATGATGTAAATGCATTTTGCTTTCATAAATGAACCAGCCTTTCTCTAATGTTCCTTTTGAATTATTTTTTGAAGAAAGATATCTTTTTACTCAGGCAAAAGCTTGTACTAATTAAATGTGAAGCTTTCAAATCTAAGTCATATTGTTTTGCAGCAGGCATACATTTTAAATAATGAGAAGCTAGTCCGAAATCAGATTGAGAAATGGAGGAGCAGACTTGGAAACGATTATAGCCTTTTTGCCGAAAAAAATTGCTGAACAATTACAGAGAATCCCTCCGAAAATCTTAAAGGATCTGGAGGAAATCAGGGTCCGTATTTCGAGGCCAATTGAGCTGACAGCAAGGGGAGTGCCGCACTTTCTCCCTTATATAGTTGATTCAGAGGATGCCGTGCATTTACTGAATAAAATAAGCCATTTTTCGATTTACACACTCGAGGAAGAGCTGAAAAGAGGTTATATCACGATTGAGGGCGGCCATCGGGTTGGGCTTGCAGGAAAGGTTATTCTTGAGCAGGGCAAGGTTAAGGCAATCAGGGATATAGCCTCTTTTAACATTAGAATTGCCAGAGAGAAAGTTGGAATTGCCGAAACGCTTATTCCCAGGATTTACAGGGGTGGGTGGCTGCATACGATGATTATTGGGCCGCCTCAGACTGGTAAAACCACTTTACTGCGCGATATAGCAAGAATCATTTCTTCTGGTGATCCAGCCAGTGACCTTCCTGCGAGTAAGGTTGGGATTGTGGATGAACGCTCCGAAATAGCAGGATGTGTGAATGGGATCCCCCAAATGACTTTTGGAAACAGGATTGATGTCCTTGATGCCTGTCCCAAAGCTGAGGGCATGATGATGATGATTCGTTCCATGAGCCCCGAGGTTCTCGTTGTCGATGAAATTGGCAGGCATGAAGATGCAGACGCCATAATGGAGGCAGTAAATGCCGGAATAAAGCTGATTATGACTACACATGGAAATTCCCTGGAGGAAATCAAGAGGCGCCCAACTTTACAGGCCATACTTGAAATGGATGTCTTTCAGCGGTTTATTGAATTGAGCAGAAAAGATGGGCCAGGCAGCATTGACTGCATACGAAACACAGATGGTGCAGGATACCAGCATCAAGCGAGCGTGATGTAAATGATGAAGCTTATTGGAGCAGTTTTGATCATCGTTGCAACAACATGGGCAGGGTTTGAAGCTTCAAGGCATCTGACTGAACGGCCGCGCCAGCTTCGTCAGCTTAAATCGGCACTGCAGTCCTTAGAGGCTGAAATTATGTATGGTCATACACCTCTTCATGAAGCGGCCAGACGTCTCTCTGACCAGCTTTCCAAGCCTTTATCCTGGTTCTTTGAATCCTTTGCAAAAAAACTGACCGATTCCGAGACGACAGTAAAGGATGCCTGGGAAGAAAGCTTGAAGGAAATATGGAAAATGACCGCACTTAAACAAGGGGAATTCGAAATCATGAAGCAATTTGGTGAAACACTTGGAAGACATGACCGTCTTTCTCAGCAAAAGCAGATCATGCTGACCCTCACCCACCTGGAACGTGAAGAAGCTGATGCGCATGACAGACAAGTGAAATACGAGAGAATGGTCAAAAGTCTTGGATTTTTATCCGGATTGCTCTTAATCATTTTACTATTGTAGGAAACGCCGGCTTGATTTGCCGGACGCTGATCAGAGCTTAGGGGGAGAAAAGATGGGCCTAGAGGTAGATATCATATTTAAGATTGCGGGTGTGGGAATTGTTGTAGCCTTTTTGCATACTATTCTGGATCAGGTGGGCAAAAAAGAATACGCCCAATGGGTAACGCTATTCGGATTTATTTATATTTTATTTATGGTTGCTTCCATTGTAGATAACCTTTTTCAAAAAATTAAATCAGTCTTCTTGTTTCAGGGATAAAAGGGGGGCTCAGCCATTGAAATTCTCCAGATAGTCGGATTTTCGCTTGTAGCCACATTCCTGGCGCTGATTGTTAAGGAGCAAAAGCCGAATTTTGCCTTTTTGCTGATTGTATTTGTCGGCTGTGCCATCTTTCTCTTTCTGGTCGACCAAATATATGCCATTATCCATATGATTGAAAAGATAGCTATCAATGCAAAGGTGAATATCGTCTATGTAGAAACCATTTTAAAGATAATCGGAATAGCCTATATTGCTGAATTTGCTGCACAAATTACAAAAGATGCAGGTCAGGGAGCCATTGCAGCAAAAATAGAAATGGGCGGGAAAATACTTATTCTTGCCATGGCCATTCCAATCCTCACTGTATTAATTGAAACCATTATTCGCATGATTCCTAGCTAGCCGGCTGCCTGCTAAAACCATAGGCAGCAGGACTGGACAAGCTCATATTGCTGGAGAGGGTCCTTTAAAAGAGGTGAAAAAATGAAGCAAAGGATACAGAAAATTTTAGGGTTTAGTTTACTTCTATTCTTTTTCCTGGCACCAATTGTACAAGCCTCACCTAAGACCGGCGAAGCAGAAGAAACGATTTCTGCGCAGGATCTAATTGAATCCCAGGTGGATAAGCTAGATCTTAATGATTTAAAGGGATTTTGGGAAGAAATCACAACAGAGTATGGAGGTTTTTTGCCCGAGAGCCAAAAGGGAAGTCTCTATGAATTCATAAAGGGAGATAAGGAATTTTCATTAAAAGAGTGGGCTGGCGGGGCGATGAAGTTTGTATTCCATGAGTTTATAGTGAACGGGAAATTGCTGGGGACTCTGATATTGCTGACAGTATTCAGCATGTTCCTGCAGTCACTGCAGAATTCATTTGAAAAAAGCACTGTCAGTAAAGCAGCCTATTCAATCGTCTTCATGGTGTTAATTATAATTGCGCTAAATAGCTTCCATGTAGCGATCACATACACGGAAGAAACCATTTCAACCATGGTGTCATTCATAATGGCTCTCATACCGCTGCTGCTTGCGCTGATTGCTTCTTCCGGGGGGGTGGTATCTGCAGCGTTTTTTCACCCGGTTATCCTATTTTTGATGAATGTCAGCGGGTTATTTATCCAGTATGTCATTCTTCCGCTTCTTTTTTTATCAGCCCTGTTAAGCATTGTCAGCACATTGTCAGAACACTATAAGGTAACTCAGCTTGCCAATCTGCTCCGGAACTGGAGTATTGGACTTCTTGGAATGTTCCTGACGGTCTTTCTGGGAGTTATTTCGGTTCAGGGGGCATCTGCCGCGGTAACCGATGGAATTACCATTCGTACAGCAAAATTTATTACAGGTAATTTTATTCCGGTTATTGGGAGGATGTTTACAGATGCCACAGATACCGTAATCAGTGCATCGGTGCTTTTGAAGAATACTGTCGGGATAGCAGGAGTAGCCATTCTCCTTATCATTGCAGCTTTTCCTGCAATCAAAATTTTAATGATTGCGTTTATATATAAATTTGCGGCAGCGATTTTGCAGCCGCTGGGAGGAGGGCCGATCATATCCTGCCTGGATATAATCAGCAAGAGCATCATCTATGTTTTTGCAGCTCTGGCCATTGTCTCCCTGATGTTTTTTCTTAGCATTACTGTTATTATAGCGGCTGGCAATTTGACCATGATGGTCAGGTAGGGAGGGAATGAAGTGGATTTCATAAAAGAATGGGTAACCAACATCATATTATTTGTTCTGCTTGCCACTGTCATAGATATGCTCCTTCCCAGCTCTAAGCTTCAGAAATATACAAAAATGGTGACAGGGCTGCTATTAATAGCGATTATTCTAACACCGATTTTGAGAATTATATCAAGTGATTTTGAAGAAGCTCTTGTTTCCGTGCCGGTTTTTGAGGCATCAGGAGAAAAAAATATGGAAAATTTAATAGAAATGAAGAAAAAAGAAATACAAGCCTCAAGTGATGCATATATTTTAGAACAAATGGCTGTCCACATGAAACAGGACGCAGAAGAGGAGTTGATGGAACAGTACGGTCTGGAAATTGCTAATATTGATATTTTAGTAGATGAAAGCAGTGATCAAGCCTTCCCGGATAACCTGCAAAAGGTCATGATCCAACTCAAAGCAGAAGATGCAGAAGCTGAAGCTGTAGAAGTGGTTAAAACAGTGGAAATCAATGCCGGGAAACCTCTTCCATCCAGCGGACCCGAACATGAAGATGCAGAAAGAATTGCTTCTCTTCTCGCTCAAAAATGGAATGTAGACGCAAACTCAATCGAAGTTCTGGTAGAAGGGGGGAATATGGATAGGGATGGATAATGAAAAAGGTCCTTTCACATGGGTAAAGAAGATAATTTCCAAGGATGGACAATCTGATAAGAAGCCCGGAAAATTCCACTATTTGCTGCTTGTTCTCCTGTTTGGAGCAGCGATCATGCTGATCAGCAATATGCTGTTTCAAGAAGACGGTTCCACCGGTGATTTGCCCGTATCTACAAATGGGGAAGAAGTGAAGCAGGATGAAGAAGTGCCAGTCTTCGGCCAGCAGAAATCCGGGGGAAATGACACCATTGCCAATTATGAAAAGGCATATGAAGCCCAAATAAAAGAGGCGCTTGATGCAATCGTAGGGGTGGAAGATGCCACTGTTGTGGTGAATGTCGATGCCACAGAAAAGAAAGTCCTTGAAAAAAACAAAACAACCCAAACACAGAAAACCGATGAAACAGATCGGGAAGGCGGCAAAAGGAAGGTTGAGGATCAGTCACAGGAGGAACAGCTTGTGATTGTCCGAAATGGAGAAAAAGAGGTCCCCATTGTCATAGAAACCAAGAAACCTGAAATAAGGGGCGTGCTGGTTGTAGCAAAAGGGGCTGAAAATATACAAGTGAAAAAGTGGATTATTGAGGCAGTAACCAGAGCTCTGGATGTCCCAAGCCATAGAGTATCCGTAATGCCTAAAAAAACCAAGGGGGAATAATAGATGCTTTTAAAGAAACAAACGGTCTGGCTATTAACAATGCTGAGTTTGGTGGTTGTATTATCGGTTTATTATGTAACATCACCGGAGCAAAAAGGCAGTGACCTTGCTGGAATGGAAGAAAAGGCACAGGGTGAAATGGACTCAGTTGAGAGTGAAGACGGCAAAGCAATTATTACAAACACTTCCAGTGATGAAATGTTTGAAAATCTTCGTCTACAGCTTGATGACGAGCGCAGCCGCATGAAGGAAGATCTGCAGGAAGTCCTTGGTCAAACTGACCTTTCTGCCGAAGAAAGAATGAAGGCAAAAGATCAAATTGATGAATTAAATGAAATAGCTCAAAAAGAAGCGATGCTTGAAACATTAATCAGAGCGATGGATTATGAAGATGTGCTTGTCCGTGCTGACGGCAAGAAGGTTCAAATTACGGTTAAGGCAAAAGATCATTCAGCTTCAGCTGCAAACAACATCATCCAGGAAGTTAGAAACGAAATTGGCAAGCTTGAAGCAGTGGCTGTTGAATTCCAAGTTGAAAAATAAAATTGTAATGGGAGCCTGCAACAATTTTAGGGCTCCCTTTTTATTTTAGTCTGTTTTTGCAAGTTTGTTGTACTTAGTGTAAATCAACGGACTTCATTATTGGCGGAAAAAAAGCAATATATGTAAAAATAGACTAATTAATTTATGGTTTGGTAACTATTACATATAAAAGATAGTGCGAAAGCCCTTGTTCAGAAGTAGTTTTAGATGAAACTCAGCTAAATCCAATGAAACATTTCACAAACATTTAGAAAAATATTAAAATGGAACTTAGGATGGATAGAGAAATTATTATCCAGTACATAATAGAATGTTGAAGTTTTATAAGGTCTTATCGTATGATATTAGTATCTAGTCATAATTCAAACCATGCTGAACGTTCCAGCCGTATGCTTTCCGACTCTTTCAGCAATACATGCATACGGATAAAAGGGATAATCATGCAATGAGAAAACAAGGGGTGCCAAAATGTTAAAAGTACAAGAAATCCGTGAACTGATTAAATTGGTAGATCAGTCAAATATTGATGAATTTGTATACGAGCATGAAGGGTCTAAAATTAAAATGAAGAAAAAAGGCAATGAAGCAGCAATTGTGCAGCAGGTTCAGCCTGCAGCTGTCCAAGTGTCAGCGCCTGCTCCACAGCCTGTCCAGCCAGCTGCTGTAAAAGTGGAAGAGTCTAAAGCAGAAGCGCCAGCTGCTGCTCCTGCACCAAAGGCTGAAGCCGCAGATGATTTACATAAGATTGTCTCACCAATGGTAGGGACTTTTTATCAGTCATCATCCCCTGATGCTGATGCATATGTAAAAGCCGGTTCAAAGGTTACGAAGGATTCCGTTGTATGCATTGTAGAGGCAATGAAATTATTTAATGAAATTGAAGCTGAAATTAATGGCGAAATTGTAGAAGTGCTTGTAAAAGACGGCCAATTAGTAGAATATGGCCAGCCACTATTTTTAGTTAAGCCTGAATAAGGAGCGGTTAAAGAATGATAAAAAAACTCTTGATTGCCAACAGAGGAGAAATAGCTGTCCGCATTATCAGGGCAGCCCGTGAAATGGGGATTGAATCTGTTGCTGTCTTTTCAGAGGCTGACAGGGAAGCGCTCCATGTACAACTTGCGGATGAGGCATATTGCATTGGTCCGAAAGCATCCAAGGACAGCTATTTAAATTTTACAAATATAATAAGTGTCGCCAAGCTTACTGACTGTGACGCTATTCATCCAGGTTATGGATTTCTTGCAGAGAATGCGGACTTTGCAGAACTGTGCAGAGAATGCAATATTATTTTTGTCGGCCCGACACCAGAAGCCATCAGCAAAATGGGCACAAAGGATATTGCAAGGGAAACGATGAAGGAAGCAGGAGTTCCGATTGTTCCGGGCTCTAATGGAATCATCAAGGATGTGGAAGATGCCATTCAGCTGGCAGAAAAGATTGAATATCCGGTAATTATTAAGGCCACTGCGGGCGGAGGCGGGAAAGGAATCCGCGTAGCGCGCAATGAGCAGGAGCTTATTAAAGGGATTACGATCACACAGCAGGAAGCACTGACAGCATTCGGGAATCCTGGTGTTTACATCGAAAAATACATCGAGGACTTCCGCCACGTGGAGATTCAGGTTCTTGCTGACAATTACGGAAACACCGTCCATCTCGGGGAAAGGGATTGTTCCATTCAGAGGCGCCTGCAAAAGCTGCTTGAGGAAACGCCTTCACCTGCCCTTGACGGTGAAACACGCGAAGAGATGGGAAATGCTGCTGTAACAGCTGCAAAAGCGGTCGATTATACAGGGGCTGGCACGATAGAATTTATATACGATTATAAAAATCGCAAGTTTTATTTCATGGAAATGAACACACGTATTCAGGTTGAGCATCCTGTTACAGAGATGGTAACGGGGGTCGATTTAATCAAGGAGCAGATTAAGGTTGCTTCAGGAGAAAAGCTTAATTTTACACAGAGTGATGTGACATTTAACGGCTGGTCAATCGAATGCAGAATTAATGCGGAAAACCCGGAGAAGAATTTTATGCCATCAGCAGGAAGGATCAATATGTATCTGCCTCCTGGCGGGCTTGGTGTCCGAGTCGACTCTGCTGCCTACCCGGGCTATATGATTCCACCATATTACGATTCAATGATTGCAAAAGTGATCACTTATGGCAATACTAGAGAAGAAGCCATTTCCAGAATGAAAAGAGCATTAAGCGAATTTGTAGTGGAAGGGGTTCATACAACAATCCCGTTCCATCTCAAGCTCTTAAGCCATGAAAACTTTGTGGAAGGGCAGTTTAATACGAAATTTCTTGAATTGCATGATGTAATGAATTCTTAAGACTTGTGGAGGTGCTAAAATGAACGAAAATAATATTCTCGAAATGAGCCCTGAAAATTCAGGCCTGGGCAAGGTGGAAATTGCACCGGAAGTTATTGAGGTAATTGCCGGGATTGCTGCTTCAGAAGTCGAAGGTGTTGCGCAAATGCGCGGAAACTTCGCTACAGGAGTGGTTGAACGGCTTGGTAAAAAGAACCACGGTAAAGGTGTTAAAGTTGAATTGACAGAAGAAGGCATCAAAGTCGATGTTTATTGTCTGATGAAATTCGGCGTATCCATCCCTAACGTTGCCCAAAAAATCCAGGATAACATCCGCCAGGCACTGTTGAATATGACTGCTCTTGACGCCCAGGAAGTAAACATTCATGTAGTAGGAATCATGTTTGAAAACCAAAAGCATGAAGTTGAATACGAACAGGAAATGTAAAAAACACATCAAGCCAAAGACATAAGACTCGTCTTTGGCTTTTCTTATGGTTCATTCTCTTCATCATTCACTTTCTAAACGTTATAAAGGAGTTTGTAAAGGGAAAATTAATATTATAAGGTTACTTGCATCATGTTTCTGTCCAAACATATTGCTCTTGTTGTAGTGCGAAGATTCCTTACTTATGCTATTATCTTCTTATGCAATTTTTGGACGTGCAAATGCTCAAAAATGAAAATACTATGTTAGCCATAAAGGAGTTTTATAAAGATGAAGAGAAGAACAGCCAGAGAAAAGGCATTGCAGGCTTTATTTCAAATTGATGTAAGCGGGACAGAAGCAGAGACCGCAATTGAGCATGTTTTAGATGGCGAAAAGAACGATGAATATCTAAGCAAACTTGTATCAGGGGTGCTTGAGCATAAAGAAACAATTGATAATGAAATCAAAGGGTTTCTTGAAAAATGGACGCTGGAGAGACTTGCCACTGTAGACCGCAATCTTCTGCGCTTATCTGTTTTTGAACTGCAGTATTTAACAGAGGAAGTGCCAGCCAATGTGGTGCTCGATGAAGCAATTGAGATTGCCAAACTTTACGGCGATGATCAGTCAAGCAAGTTTATTAATGGTGTTTTGTCAAAGGTAAAAGAAAAACTATAAAAAATTCACTGGATATGCTGGCGCTTTCTGGATGTAAGCAAGCCGGCAGTCCTTATCAAAGGCGCTTTCGAGTTTCTGATAGGGGGATACAAATGGCTGCAGAATTAATAGATGGAAAAGAAATTGCAAGAAAGAAACAGGATCGTATCGGTGCTGAAGTGCAAAAGCTGAAGGCAGAAGGAGTCACGCCGGGATTGGCTGTTATTTTAGCGGGGGATAATCAGGCATCCAGAACATATGTGAACAACAAGCAGAAAACCTGCAATAAGCTGGGCATGTATTCCATGCTTATTGAACTTCCTGAAAGCGTCAGTGAACAAGAGCTGATCAGAAAAATCACTGAGTTGAATAAAAGTGATGCAATTCATGGAATCCTCGTCCAGCTGCCGCTCCCAAGCCATATTAATGAAAAAGTGATCATTGAGACCATATCACCTGAGAAAGATGTGGATGGATTTCATCCTATAAATATTGGCAGAATGATGACAGCTCAGGATGCCTATCTCCCTTGTACTCCTGCTGGGATCATTGAAATGCTGGAGAGCATCGGGGCAGATATTTCCGGAAAGCATGTAGTGGTTATTGGCAGAAGCAACATCGTAGGTAAGCCTGCAGGACAGCTGTTTCTTAATAAAGATGCAACAGTTACCTACTGTCATTCGAGAACAGCTAATCTCAAGGAATATACAAAGCGGGCAGACATTCTGGTGGCAGCAGCAGGTAAAGCCAAGTTAATTGCTGAAGACCATGTAAAACATGGTGCGATTGTGATTGATGTGGGTATGAATCGAGATGCGGAAGGAAAACTTTGCGGCGATGTTGATTTCGAGACAGTTAAGCACATTGCAGGGTACATTACTCCTGTTCCAGGCGGAGTGGGGCCGATGACCATTACCATGTTAATGCACAACACGTTGAAGGCAGCAAAGTCTATTAGCAAAATCTAAAATCATGGCCGCCATAGATGCAAAATCTGTCCATTTCCATTATCCTGTACTTAGGAAGCCTGTCATGCAGGCTGAATGGAAGGGCAGTTTTTTTGTGTTATTGCTTTGCAGGAGATCCATACAACCCCTGCATAAAGGAGATTGTTATGAAGGAACAGCAGTATCTGACAGTTCACGCACTGACCAAATACATAAAAAGAAAATTTGACGCCGACCCTCATTTGCAAAATATTTTGGTTAAGGGAGAAATCTCAAACTTTAAACAGCACTCCAGCGGTCATATGTATTTCACTTTAAAGGATGAGAAAGCCAGAATTTTAGCCGTAATGTTTGCAGGAAATGCGAGATCCATGAAATTCAGGCCGGAGAACGGCATGAAGGTTTTGGTCCGTGGAGCGATTTCCGTTTATGAATCGAGCGGGCAATATCAAATGTATGTACAGGAAATGCAGCCGGACGGGATTGGTGAGCTTTATCTGGCATACGAGCAGCTTAAAGAGAAGCTGGAGAAAGAAGGATACTTTTCCTCTGAACATAAAAAAAATATCCCGCGCTATCCAAAGACAGTTGCGGTTATCACGTCTCCTACTGGTGCTGCAATCAGAGATATTTTGACAACGCTCAAAAGGCGCTATCCAATCGCGAACATACTTATATTCCCTGCGCTTGTGCAGGGGAACCAGGCAGCACCATCTATTGTGAAAGCGATTAAGGATGCTAATTCCTCAGGGGAAGCAGACGTCTTAATTATCGGCCGGGGCGGAGGTTCTATTGAAGAGCTTTGGGCTTTTAATGAGGAAGCTGTGGCAAGGGCCATATTTAAGTCAGTAATACCTGTAATTTCAGCTGTCGGCCATGAAACAGATTTTACAATAGCAGATTTTGTTGCAGATTTAAGGGCTCCTACCCCAACCGGAGCTGCTGAATTGGCAGTCCCGCACATTGATGACCTGAAAGAAAGGCTTTTTAACAGGCAGTCAAGGCTGATAAGAGCGATGAAGGAACAAACTGCACTGCAAAATGAAAGGCTTCTAAGGGTACAGAAATCATATGCTTTCAGATACCCGCAAAAATTGTATGAACAAAAACTGGAACAGCTGGATAAATTGACTGAACAGTTGTTACGGGGATCCAAAAGACTGCATGATTTAAAGCAGGAACAAGCTGATATTCTAAGGAAAAGGCTGGTTCGAAGTCATCCTGGCCAGCTGAAGGATCAGGCGAAAGAAAGACATGATCGGCTCCAAAAGCTTTTAAATAAAACAATGGGAAATACCCTGGCTGCAAAGGAAAAGGATTTTGCGAGGGTCATTTCAACCCTTGAGGCACTCAGTCCTCTCAAAATCATGGATAGAGGCTATAGCCTTGCTTATACAGAAAAGGAATCCCTCGTAAAGACTGTGTCTCAGGTTAAAGTGGATGATATGTTAAAATTGAAGGTATCTGATGGAACTATTGAATGCAGGGTAACGGATATTGAGGAGTGATTGGGATGGCGGATGAAAAACAACTTTCATTTGAGCAAGCGATGGAAGAACTTGAAGTGATTGTGGAAAAGCTTGAAGAGGGCGATGTTCCTCTTGAAGAGGCAATTAATATATATAAAAAGGGCATGGAGCTTTCAAAATTATGCCATGATAAGCTTAAAAATGTGGAATCACAGCTTACGGAAATACTGACGGAAGACGGGCGAAAAACGAACTTCGCCATTCCGGAGGAGGAATAATCTTGCAGCAGCAATCATTAAGTTCTTTCTCTGAATTTCATAAGAATAAACTTGAAATACACCTAAGAGAATGCGTACATAAATTAAAAGCCCCAGCTGAAATCAAGGAATCGATGCTATACTCACTCGAAGCCGGAGGGAAACGAATCAGGCCGATGCTCTTATTTGCTACATTGGCTGCATTTGGCGAAGATACGTTAAAAGGGCTGTGGAGTGCGGCGGCGATTGAGATGATTCACACCTATTCGCTTATTCACGATGACTTGCCAAGCATGGATAATGATGATCTAAGAAGAGGCAAGCCTACTAACCATAAAGTATATGGAGAAGCATTTGCCATTCTAGCAGGTGATGCCTTGCTCACATACAGCTTCCAGACAATTGCGGAAACACCAGAGGAATTCGCTTCAGCCGAAATGAAGCTGTCACTGATTAAGGTGCTGTCAAGAGCTGCAGGTGTTGAAGGGATGGTTGGCGGGCAGGCTGAAGACATTAAAGGGGAAGGCAAACAGCTGGAAATAGAGGACTTAGAGTATATCCACGTGCATAAGACCGGCAAATTGCTTGAATCCAGTGTGGTTTCAGGTGCTATTTTGGCAAATGCTAATGAGGAAACGATTCAGACTCTTTCCCATTTTGCTTTTCATCTGGGACTGGCTTTTCAAATCAGAGATGATATTCTCGACCTAGAGGGGACAGAAGAGATAATCGGGAAGCCTGTTGGAAGTGATGAATCAAAAAATAAAAGTACCTATCCCGCACTTCTTACAATGAATGGTGCGAAAGAGGCGCTCGATTACCATATCAAATCTGCTAAAGAGAAGCTGAGGGAAACCGGTCTCCAAACAGAGCTGCTGGAAGAAATAACAGATTTAATTGCAAACAGGGACCACTAATTTTTCCATTATACCATACTCATAATTGAAATGATCAGGATACTAATATGACTAAAGAAATGACGCTCTTGCCGCTGTACTGATTGTACCAGCGGTATTTGCTGTTTATAAAATGTTGGTCATGAATGTATATATTTTGGTATGATAGGAATTGCTGCCGGGAGTATTCCCCGGCAAAACCAGCCTGGGTGAGAGGCTGTTTATAATGAAAAGCATTTGGAAAATCTCCTGTAATAAGGTAATCTTAAGTTATTATCTTTTGGACAGGCTGGACACCGTAAAAAACAGGCTTTGATTTGCTATAAACATGATTGCCAAGATATATGTAAAGGTTGTTTTCGTAAAGTTATTGCTTTTTCATAACCTAGTTTAATTTGCTGAGTTGATTGGAGCGGAGGGCACTTGACTCCTGCGGGAGGAGAGGGAAGTGTGAGACCCCGCAGGCGAAGCCGAGGAGGCTCACATTCCTCCCCGCGGAAAGCAAGTGCCTGGAGGGGAAATCAACGGGCAAAATCCATAAACCCAAAAACAACAATCTTTGAAAAAAACAGCCTATGTAAAAAAACGGTCGAATAAGAAACGAAAGTGAGTGGTCCGCTGTATGGATCTGTTATCAATTAAAGACCCGTCCTTTTTAAAAGGGCTCTCGAATAAAGAATTGGAAAGTCTCAGCCAGGATATCCGCAATTTCCTTATCGAAAAGCTATCAGGCACAGGGGGGCATATTGGCCCTAATCTCGGTGTTGTTGAGCTGACTGTTGCATTGCATAAATGTTTTGACAGCCCAAAGGATAAAATTATCTGGGATGTCGGACATCAGTCATACGTCCATAAAATTCTTACTGGCAGGGCGTGTCAATTTGATACTCTTAGGCAATATAAAGGTCTTTGCGGCTTTCCCAAAATGGTTGAAAGTGAGCATGATGTATGGGAAACAGGCCATAGCTCAACTTCTTTATCTGCCGCAATGGGAATGGCCATTGCAAGAGACTTGAAAAAAGAAAATAATTATGTCATTCCCGTTATTGGGGATGGTGCCTTAACAGGCGGAATGGCTTTAGAGGCCTTAAATCATATCGGCCATGAAAAAAAAGATATGATTGTCATATTAAATGATAATGAAATGTCGATTGCTCCTAATGTAGGTGCCCTGCACAATGTTCTTGGAAGGTTAAGGACTGCAGGGAAGTATAATTGGGTTAAAGATGAACTTGAATATTTATTAAAAAAGGTGCCGGCAGTCGGCGGCAAATTGGCCTCAACTGCTGAAAGACTGAAAGACAGCTTAAAGTATTTGTTTGTGTCAGGTATGTTTTTCGAGGAATTAGGTTTTACCTATTTGGGACCTGTCGATGGGCATAATTATGAAGCTTTATTTGAGAACCTTGCGTATGCCAAGAAAACAGAAGGCCCAGTCCTCCTCCATGTAATTACGAAAAAAGGGAAAGGCTATAACCCTGCAGAAAATGACAGGATTGGCACTTGGCACGGTACAGGGCCTTATAAAATGGAAACAGGGGACTTTGTGAAACCTGCAGCTGCGCCGCCTCCTGCATGGAGCAAGCTTGTGTCAGAAACTGTCAGGGAACTTGCGAGAGAAGATGAAAGAATTGTGGCAATCACACCGGCAATGCCTGTTGGTTCCAAGCTTGAAGGTTTTGCAGGTGAATTTCCGGATCGGATGTATGATGTGGGTATTGCCGAACAGCATGCAGCAACAGTAGCTGCCGGTCTCGCAACGCAAAACATGAAGCCGTTCCTTGCGATTTATTCTACTTTCCTCCAGCGTGCTTATGATCAGGTCGTACACGATATTGCACGCCAGAACTTGAATGTATTCATTGGAATCGACCGGGCAGGACTCGTTGGTGCAGATGGAGAAACACATCAGGGTGTATTCGATATCGCATTTTTAAGGCATTTGCCCAACATGGTTTTGATGATGCCGAAGGATGAAAATGAAGGCCAGCATATGGTAAAAACAGCGATTGAATATAACGATGGCCCAATTGCTATGCGGTTCCCGCGGGGAAATGGCATCGGGGTGCCGATGGACGCGGAACTTAAAGCTATTCCAATTGGAACATGGGAAGTCCTGCGCGATGGCAGCGACGGAGCTATTTTAACCTTTGGGACAACTATTTCAATGGCATTGAAGGCAGCTCAGCTCATGGAAAAACAAGGGCATTCCATTAAAGTCATTAATGCAAGGTTTATTAAGCCATTTGATGAAAGAATGCTGCATGAATTATTTGCAGCGAATATGCCTATTCTTACGATAGAAGAAGCTGTCCTGCAGGGAGGCTTTGGAAGTGCCATTCTTGAATATGCACATGAGCAAGGCTTCCACCATTCCGAAATAGACAGGATGGGAATACCTGATAAATTTATTGAACATGGCAGTGTAAATGAACTATTGGAAGAAATCGGGCTGACAGTAGACGATGTTGTGGAAAGAATGGAAATACTGGCAAGAAAAAAACAAAAAAGGGCTTAAAATATGAAAACAAAGAAAGAACGATTAGACGTTTTATTAGTTGAAAGAGGTCTTGCTGAAACGAGAGAAAAAGCGAAAAGGGCCGTTATGGCGGGTTTGGTGTTCAGCAATGAAAGCAGATTGGATAAACCGGGCGAAAAGGTTAGTGAAGATATTCCGTTGACCATCAAGGGAAAGGTTATGCCCTATGTCAGCCGCGGAGGCTTAAAGCTTGAGAAAGCTCTGAAAGTTTTTGATTTAGAAATCGAAGGCAAGATCCTCCTTGACATTGGATCCTCAACTGGGGGCTTCACGGATTGTGCCCTGCAGAATGGCGCAAACATGTCCTATGCTTTGGATGTCGGGTATAATCAGCTTGCCTGGAAATTAAGGCAGGATGAGCGCGTTGTTGTCATGGAAAGGACCAATTTTAGGTATGTAACTCCTGCAGATCTTTCAGCCGGTATGCCTGATTTTGCTTCCATCGATGTTTCGTTCATCTCTTTAAAGCTTATATTGCCTGTATTAAAAACATTGCTGGTTCCAGGCAGTGACACAGTTGCCTTAGTGAAACCGCAATTTGAAGCCGGACGGGAGCAGGTTGGAAAAAAAGGAATTGTCAGAGATCCTAAAATACACGAAGCCGTCCTTGATAAAATTATCAAATTTGCTTTAAGTCTTGGCTATGATGTCAAAGACGTTTCTTATTCACCGATAACCGGCGGAGATGGCAACATAGAGTTTCTTCTCCATCTGTATTGGTCAGGCAGCAAAGAAGAAGGTGAAAATCTCCTTAAAGCCCCGACTGATAAGATTGTAAAAGAAGCCCACGCCGAACTGAAAACAAAGCAGGTTAAAGAAGAGGAATAGGCTGATGCCTGTTCCTTTTTTTAGAGGAATTTGTCGGGTAAGGACGAATTATAATAATTTATACGGGAAAATTGTACTTTATTGAGAAAATCAGCTAACATTATAATACAAAACACTATAAATAATTTTTTCTGCCTGCTGTCAAGCGGCTGATTATAGAGGTGAAAAAATGAATAAAGGGCAAAGACATATTAAAATACGCGAAATTATTACTAATAACGATATTGAAACACAGGATGACCTGGTGGATGAATTAAAAAACGCAGGGTTTAATGTTACCCAGGCGACAGTTTCAAGAGATATTAAAGAGCTTCACCTGGTAAAAGTACCGTTGATGGACGGAAGGTATAAATACAGTCTTCCGGCTGATCAGCGTTTCAATCCTCTGCAAAAGCTTAAAAGAAACTTAATGGATGCCTTTGTTAGAGTGGATACCGCAGGACATCTCCTTGTAATGAAAACTCTTCCGGGCAATGCCATGGCTATTGGCGCACTGATAGATAATCTTGATTGGGAAGAAATTCTGGGGACAATCTGCGGGGATGACACATGCCTGATCATTTGCAAAACCCCTGAAGACACAGAAGCCATTTCAAACCGCTTTCTTGAAATGCTGTAGATATTTTTCAAGCTCAGAGCGCCTGCCTCGATCGAGGTGTCGCAGCAGGCAAGGCGCTTCTGCTTTTCTAATGAGGTGATATGTTTGTTAAATGAAATAACCATACGAAATTTTGCTATTATCGAAGCCCTTTCTGTCTCTTTTGAAAAGGGCTTAACTGTTTTAACTGGTGAAACAGGAGCGGGGAAATCCATTATTATTGATGCCATTCACTTGCTGGCCGGCGGCAGGGGATCTGCAGAATTTGTCCGGCATGGTGAAGATAAGGCTGAACTAGAGGGGCTTTTTATCCTTGATGATCCAAAGCACCCTTGCTACAGGCGATCAGCTGAATTCGGGATAGAGATTGAAGATGGAATGATTGTTCTTCGCAGGGATATATCAAAGTCAGGAAAAAGCGTCTGCAGAGTGAATGGGAAATTAGTAACCATTTCTGCCCTAAGGGAAATCGGCAGTTCTCTTATTGATATACACGGCCAGCATGAACATCAGGAATTAATGAATGAAACCTTGCATCTTCCACTCCTCGATCAGTTCGGTGGACTGAGAATTACATCTTCCCTTTCGGAATACCAGGAAATTTATAGGTTATATGAAAGTACATTGAAAAAGCTTAAGAATCTAAGTGAGAATGAACAGCAAATGGCGCACCGGCTTGATCTAATTCAGTTTCAGCTTGATGAAATTCAGTCTGCACAGCTGAAACTGAATGAAGATGAGGACTTAATTGAAGAAAAGCGAAAGCTTTCCAACTATGAACGTATTTTCGATTCTGTTCAGTCAGGCTATAACGCTCTGCAAGGAGAGCAAAGGGGTCTCGATTGGATTGGAATGGTTATGGGATATATGAATGATGCTGCTGAATTGGACCCTTCATATAAAGAAATTGCGGAAAATGTGGCAAACAGCTTTTATTTGCTTGAAGATGCAGCCAGTTCCCTTCGTAATGAAATGGACTTTATGGAATATGATCCCCATAGGCTTAATGAAATTGAAACCAGACTGAATGAAATTAATGGATTAAAAAGAAAATACGGAAAAACAGTCGATGAAGTGCTGGAATACGCAGCAAAAATAGAAGAAGAAATCGAAACGCTGCAAAATAAAGAGACCCATATTGATAAGCTGCAAAAAGAAGTTGCTGCCCTGAAAAAAGACCTGATGGTTGAAGGGGAAGAACTGAGCAAACTGCGGAGAAAATCTGCCCTAAAGCTTACGAAGTTAATTCATAAAGAGCTTAAGGAATTATACATGGAAAAAACAGTTTTTGAGGTAAGGTTCTTTTCTGATCCCGAAGTTCTTTTAAAAAATGGAGTTGACAGGGCGGAGTTCTATATTTCGACCAATCCGGGAGAACCGCTCAAGCCTCTGTCTAAGATTGCATCTGGAGGGGAATTATCCCGAATCATGCTTGCCTTAAAGAGTATTTTCTCAAAACACCAGGGTGTTACAAGTATTATCTTCGATGAAGTGGACACAGGTGTGAGCGGAAGAGTGGCGCAAGCTATCGCGGAGAAGATTCATCATGTTTCCGTGGACTCACAGGTGCTTTGTATCTCTCACCTGCCACAGGTTGCAGCGATTGCAGATACTCATTTATTTATTGCTAAAAACACGAAGGAAGGGCGGACCAAAACTACAGTGAAGCCTCTGAATGAAGAAGAGAAGATAAAAGAAATCAGCCGTATGATTTCTGGAGTGGAAATTACCGATTTGACAAAAGAGCATGCAAAAGAGCTGCTGCATATGGCAAAACAGCTGAAATAATTATGATCCAATATCCGGTGTGCGCCATTAAGCAGTTCAGCGAGATCTAATACCTTGAAAAGCTATCCAAAGCAGGATAGCTTTTTTTATGTCACTGGCAGTTATAAATGCCATCGATGCAGGCAAAATTAAAGATGTAGCCATTTGACGTGGATGGACTAGAAGCGAGGAGAGTGAAAAATTTGATATATGATGTTTTGCGCAAAATAATTGGTGGAATTCTCCTTGTTTCATTAATTGCTTTAGGTTTTTCCAAGCCTGTTCAGGAATATTTGCAAATACCTGCAAATATTACCCTTTTTGAAGGGCAGCAGCTTGATATTGCAAAGGCAGAAGCAGTGTCATCCGGGCTGTCCATAGATAATACAAGTGTGGCTCTTAAAGAAGGTAACCATTCGATTTCGCTTTCAGCAAAAGAAAATGGAAAAAATGAAATGCTTCTCGAACTGGCAGGTTTTCCGATAAAGAAGGTTGATGTTAATGTCTTAAAAGATTTTAAAGTAATTCCAGGAGGGCAATCAATCGGGGTTAAACTAAATACAGTAGGTGTGTTAGTAGTGGGGCACCATCAGGTTAATACGGCTGAAGGAAAAGCTTCTCCAGGAGAAATGGCCGGGATAAAAATCGGAGATATCATTACGGAAATCAATGGTAAGAAAATTGAAAAGATGTCAGATGTTGCCCCTTTTGTTCAAGAAGCGGGTAAAAGCGGCAATCCGCTCCAAATCATTGTCAGCCGTGAAAGCGGGAAGGTGAAAACGGAGCTGACTCCTCTTAAAGAAAACGGGGAAGAAACCTATAAACTCGGTTTATATATACGTGACTCAGCAGCGGGCATTGGGACGATGACTTTCTATCACCCGGAAACGAAAAAGTATGGAGCACTCGGACATGTTATTTCCGATATGGATACAAAAAAACCCATTGTTGTTGAAGACGGCCAAATTGTAAGATCGACTGTTACTTCCATTGAAAAAGGAAGCAATGGCAATCCTGGTGAAAAACTTGCACGATTTTCCTCAGATAAAGAAATAATCGGGAATATTGTCAGGAACAGTCCTTTCGGGATTTTTGGGGAATTAAACCGCGACATGAAAAATGGGATCTTTGACAAACCGATGCCAATAGCATTATCTCATCAAGTAAAAGAGGGAGCCGCTCAAATACTGACTGTAGTGGACAATGATGAAGTACAATTGTTTGATATTGAAATTGTCAGCACGATACCGCAAAAGTTTCCGGCAACAAAAGGAATGGTCATAAAAGTGACGGATCAGAAGCTCCTCGATAAAACAGGTGGGATTGTACAGGGGATGAGCGGAAGCCCGATCATTCAGGATGGCAGGATTATTGGAGCGGTAACTCACGTGTTTGTTAATGATCCTACTTCAGGATATGGTGTTCATATCGAATGGATGCTAAATGAAGCAGGCATCAATATATATGAAAAAGCTGAAGAAAAAGCATCTTAATAAAGGATGGATCTAAAAAAGGCGGGTGAAATCCCGTCTTTTTGATTTTTTGTTAAAAAGACGATAATTAAAGATTTTTCGACAACAATACACGAATTGCAAAGAGTATGGCGAAACTGGTCGAAAACAGAAGAAAATAAAAGAAAAAATAAGGTTTCGCTGGTTTTTTAAGAAAATTTCAAAAAAGTAGAGGAATTTTTGTTGCATTGTCGAATTTCTCATTTAGAATAGAACATAGATATCATAAAAAAGTGCGTGTTCTAAATGAACATACATTAAAGAGACCATAATGGGCCGAGGAGGAAAGTAAGTGAAAAAAATAAAAGTTTGTGTTGTGGATGATAATAGGGAACTGGTCGGGCTTTTAGAGGAATATATATCTTCCCAGGAGGATATGGAAGTTTCGGGTGTTGCACATAATGGACAGGATTGCCTCGACATTTTAGTGCAGACACAGCCTGATGTTCTCGTGTTGGATATCATCATGCCTCACTTGGATGGACTTGCTGTACTCGAGAAAATGAGAGAATTAAATTTGAATACACTTCCTAATGTAATTATGCTTACTGCATTCGGCCAGGAGGATGTCACCAAAAAGGCCGTGGATTTGGGAGCATCTTACTTTATTCTTAAACCATTTGATATGGACAATTTGGCAAGCCATATCCGTCAGGTCAGCGGAAAATCCAGCTCATTTCTCCGCAAACCCGTTCCATCTTACCGTCCCCAGGCAGAAGCGAAGCCGAAGAACCTGGATGCCAGCATTACGAGCATCATTCATGAAATTGGCGTGCCTGCTCATATTAAAGGATACTTATATCTTCGTGAAGCTATTTCAATGGTGTACAATGATATCGAGCTGCTCGGTTCCATTACAAAAGTGCTGTATCCTGATATTGCTAAAAAATTCAATACGACTGCAAGCCGGGTTGAACGTGCGATCCGCCATGCGATTGAAGTTGCCTGGAGCCGTGGTAATATAGATTCAATCTCCTCTCTTTTCGGATATACAGTCAGCATGACTAAAGCAAAGCCGACTAATTCCGAGTTTATTGCCATGGTGGCAGATAAACTTCGTCTCGAACATAGGGCTTCTTGAAAGGGTAAGGACTTTTAACAAATTTTATTTAATCTGCTGCGCTCCTATTGGGGCGTTTTTTATTTTTCCTCATGAAAAAAAGTTCAGTTTGAATACTTCAAACTGAACCTTTACTTTTATTTGTTTTCTTCTTTCTCAAGCTCCATCATTTTTTGAATCAAGATATGCTGGGGCATGTGCATGATTTGCTCAAGAGGAAGATTTAGTTTTTCAGCGAACTTTAATGCTGTTTCAGCTGATATCTGCATCGGCTTCACTATTATCCCCTACTAACTATTTAGATTTAAAACGATCCTGGACTTTGTTTCTTTTTCGGTCACGATAAAGAATAAACCCTGCGATGAAGCCAAGCCCTATAATCAAGAAAAGGAAACCTGACACAAATTGAAGCCATAAATATGGAAATGGGCTTTGCAGGATGCCAAAGACCATATCTCTCATTAATTTTATCCCATACACAGCCAATATGCCCGGCAGGAGTAAAATTAATAAAGCAATTAGTCTTATCATAAAAAAATTCCCTTCAAATCGAGTTGCATACCGAAATCATAAATCATTAAAGAAATTTGTCAAGTGCTTCTGCTATGCTAAAATAAAACATGAAGAATATTGCAGAAGTTTCTATTGATCATGCAAGAATTTTCAATGAAAGCAGGTATGACTATGCAAACAGTGATGATTGTCGGTGCGGGAAAAGGCGGTACCGCAATCCTGAAAATAATAAAAGAAACGGCAGTTTTGGATGTAAAAGCCGTGGTGGATATCGACCCTGATGCCGAAGGGCTTCTGCTCGCCAATGAAAGCGGCATCCCTACAGGTGCTGATTGGCGACAGTTCATGGAACAAGATATTGACATCATTATTGAAGTTACCGGAATTGAGCAGGTGTTTATCGACATTAGGGAAGCCAGAAGCAAAAATACGGTTCTAATACCTGGAAGTGTAGCTTTTTTAATCGCGAAATTACTTGAGGAAAAGGAAGAGCTGATTTCAAAATTCAGAAATGAAACATACAAGCATGACTTGATATTTAATTCGACCGATGATGGAATGATTGTAATAAATAACCTAACTGAAATTATAGTCTTTAATCGCAGTGCGGAGAAAATGACAGGAATAAAGAGGAAAGACGCTTTAGGGAAAAAAATTAATGAAATCATTACCGACAGCATGCTTCCCAGAGTTATGGCGACAAGGAGAATTGAAGCGAATCAGGAAATGACTTTAGCTAACGGCCTCAAGATTATTACGACAAGAATACCTATGCTCGGTGAAAATAATGAATTAATGGGTGCCTTTGCTGTTTTTAAGGATATTACAGAAGTAGTTTCCCTTGCGGAAGAAATAACGAATTTGAAAGACATACAGACGATGCTTCAGGCAATTATTCAATCAAGTGAGGAAGCCATCTCAGTTGTTGATGAAAATGGGGAAGGGATTTTGATCAATCCGGCATACTCCAGGCTTACAGGGCTGGAAGAGGAAAAGGTAATCGGAAAGCCTGCTACAGCAGATATATCAGAAGGTGAAAGTGTTCATATGAAGGTCCTTCAAACGCGTAGAGCTATGAGAGGTGTGGCTATGAGGGTTGGGCCAAAGAGAAAGGATGTAATTGTAAACGTTGCGCCTGTTATTGTTGATGGGAAATTAAAAGGGAGTGTTGGTGTTATTCACGACGTTTCGGAAATTCAAAATCTGAACCGTGAATTAAACCGGGCCAGACAGATTATTCGTACCCTGGAAGCGAAATACTCATTCGAGGATATAATTGGAACATCTGAAGAGATGACCATTGCAATCGAACAAGCGAGACTTGGAGCTAAAACTCCTGCCACTGTATTGCTGAGAGGAGAGTCCGGGACAGGTAAAGAGCTATTTGCCCATGCTATACACAATGCGAGCGACCGAAAATATAACAAGTTTATCAGGGTAAATTGTGCCGCTTTATCAGAATCTCTTTTGGAAAGTGAATTATTCGGTTATGAAGAGGGGGCATTCTCGGGTGCAAAAAGAGGAGGCAAAAGAGGTTTATTTGAGGAAGCTGATAAAGGCAGTATTTTTCTGGATGAAATTGGCGAGCTGACAGCTAACACTCAGGCGAAGCTGCTCAGGGTTCTTCAGGAACATGAAATTACAAGAGTGGGAGGGACCAAGCCTATTTCAATTGATGTCCGGATTATTGCCGCGACCAATGTCAATTTAGAGAAAGGAATTGCAGACGGCACCTTTAGGGAAGACTTATACTACAGGCTGAATAGAATGCCCATACATATTCCTTCTTTAAGACGCAGGAAGGAGGACATTCCTTTGCTGTGCAGCAGACTTATTCAAAAGATAAACCAGGAATATGGACGGAATGTTGAAGGTGTGACAGAACAAGCAGTGGATAAGCTGATGGCCTATAATTGGCCGGGGAATGTGAGGGAACTTGATAATATCCTAGGCAGAGCCATCATTTTTATGAATTACAACGAAACGCAAATAGAAGAACGGCATATTCCAGATCTGGGTGCCAATAATCCGTCACCCACTATTGAAGTAAGTGAAGAAGTGCAAAATAAATCATTAAATAAGATGGTTGAGCAATATGAGGCTAGAGTAATCAGGCAAACTCTTCAAAAGCTGGATGGAAATAAAACTAAGACAGCTAAAGTGCTCGGACTCTCAGTCAGGAACCTTTACTACAAATTAGAGAAATACGAAATTGCAAAATATGGCATGCAATAGATTTCATAGTGTGCAATAAATTGCATGATTCGGTTTGGTGAATAAAGCGTTTTCACGTTATTAAAGTTGGCACACTTCTTGCAAGTATAATAAACGGAAGAACATCAAGAAAATGGCGTCGATCATTTTAAGTTTCCTGAACCTAAGACGCCTGTGTTTTTCATGTAAGGGGGTTGAACAGATGACATTGGATTCGCTTCTAACGAAAGCAACCCAATATGGTGAGAAAACGGTAGCCGTAGCTGCAGCGGAAGACGAAGAGGTTCTCGAAGCAGTTGCAGAAGCAATTAAGCTGAACTTAGCAAGTTTTTTATTGTTCGGGGATGAAGGGGAAATCCGGAAAATCCTGAACGGGAAGCATAGAGAAGCATCAGAAAGCCCTATAGTTGAAGTTGTTCATACGGACTCGGCAGCGCATGCAGCGGAATTGGCAGTAAGGGCTGTGAAGGAACAGAAGGCCAATGTGCTGATGAAGGGTAATATCCCAACGGCAGGCATTTTAAAAGCTGTCTTAAATAAAGAATTTGGCTTAAGAACAGGAAATGTTTTATCACATGTGGCTGTTTTTGAGGTACCAGGTTTTGAACGGTTTACAATCGTAACGGATGCAGCTATGAATATTGCACCTGATCTTAATCAAAAAGCACAAATATTGAAAAATGCCGTTCATATTGCAAGAAGCATAGGGATTGAAAATCCTCTGGCAGCTCCGATTGCTGCAGTCGAGACTGTTAATCCTGCTATGCAGGCTACTTTGGATGCTGCTGCATTAACTGTTATGAATCAAAGAGGGCAGATTAAAGATTGTATAGTCGATGGTCCTCTGGCTCTGGACAATGCTATTTCTTTTGAAGCAGCTGAACATAAGGGAATCAAAAGCAAAGTTGCCGGACAGGCAGATATTTTATTGGTGCCGACTATAGAAGTTGGGAATACTTTATATAAATCACTTGTCTACTTTGCAAAAGCAAAAGTAGGAGCTGTTATAGCAGGAGCAAAAGCGCCAATCGTTCTTACTTCAAGGGCTGATTCGGCTGAAAGCAAGGTTTATTCATTGGCATTAGCGATATGCTCAGCAAATTAATTTGCTGATATTCGGCATTAATATTAATCAAACGAACATAAATTTTTCATAATCCGGGGAGGAAATAGAACATGGAAATCTTCAAATACTTAGAAACTTACGATTACGAACAAGTGGTGTTTTGCCAGGACAAACAATCAGGCCTAAAAGCTATTATTGCTATTCATGACACTACTTTAGGACCTGCGCTTGGCGGTACACGCATGTGGACTTATGAATCTGAAGAGGCAGCTATTGAGGATGCTTTGCGCCTTTCACGCGGCATGACTTATAAGAATGCAGCAGCAGGCTTAAACCTTGGCGGCGGTAAAACAGTAATCATCGGCGATCCGCGCAAAGACAAAAACGAAGAGATGTTCCGTGCTTTCGGACGTTACATCCAAGGGTTAAATGGACGCTATATTACGGCAGAGGACGTAGGCACAACTGTAGCTGATATGGATCTGATTCATGAGGAAACAGATTATGTAACAGGTATTTCACCTGCCTTTGGTTCTTCAGGCAACCCTTCACCAGTTACAGCTTATGGCGTATACAGAGGAATGAAGGCAGCAGCAAAGGCTGCATTCGGAACTGACTCTTTAGAAGGCAAAACAATTGCCGTTCAGGGTGTTGGAAACGTAGCGTTCAATCTTTGCCGTCATCTGCATGAAGAAGGTGCACAGCTAATTGTAACAGATATTAATAAAGAAGCAGTTCAGCGTGCGGTTGAAGAGTTCGGGGCTAAAGCAGTTGAACCAAATGAAATTTATGGTGTTGAGTGTGATATTTATGCACCATGTGCTTTAGGCGCAACAGTTAATGATGATACAATTCCGCAGCTGAAAGCAAAAGTAATTGCCGGGGCTGCCAACAATCAGCTTAAAGAAACCCGCCATGGTGATTTAATCCATGAGATGGGCATTGTTTATGCACCTGATTATGTAATTAATGCAGGCGGAGTTATCAATGTTGCAGATGAACTGTACGGATACAACCGTGAACGTGCAATGAAAAAGGTTGAAACTGTATACAATAATATTGAAAAAGTTATTGATATTGCTAAAAGGGATGGAATTCCGACATATAAAGCGGCTGATCGTATGGTTGAGGAAAGAATTGAAAGAATGCGTAATTCGCGCGGACAATTCCTTCAAAATGGCCATCATATCCTGAGCCGCAGATAGTTTTTAGGAGGAAGAGGAATTTTGCCTGTCTTCCTGAAAGGCAAAGCGCTGAATTATGAATTCAGCGTCTTTGCCTTTAAAAGCATAGTAGAAAAAATGCAGCGGCAGATAAAGTACCCTGAAGTAAGAGTATGCTTTTACAAGGGAGATTTCCGCTCTTTATGGAGGTTTAAATGTGCTAGAACAAGAAAATCGAATTCTCGTCATCAATCCGGGATCCACTTCAACTAAGATTGGAGTTTTCGATAATGAGATCTCTGTCCTGGAGAAGACATTACGCCATGATGCAGATGTCATTAACTCTTATGAAAGTATTATCGATCAGTATGAATTCCGCAAGCAGACCATTTTAGAGACGCTGGATCATGAAGGAATCAATATTTCCAAATTAAGTGCAGTGTGCGGCCGCGGAGGGCTGCTTCGCCCAATCGAAGGAGGCACCTATTCTGTTAATGATGCTATGCTTGGGGATCTTCGTGCCGGTTTTGCTGGTCAGCATGCTTCTAACCTTGGCGGAATTCTGGCATATGAGATTGCTTCGGGTTTAAATATTCCATCGTTCATTGTTGATCCGGTTGTGGTTGATGAACTGGACCCAATTGCCCGTATTTCAGGCTTTTCAATGATAGAAAGAAAAAGTATTTTCCATGCTTTGAATCAGAAAGCTGTTGCCAGGAGAGTGGCTAAGGAGCTCGGCAAAAAGTATGAGGAGCTTAATCTGATCGTCACACATATGGGCGGAGGTATTACTGTTGGAGCTCATAAAAAAGGCAGAGTAGTAGATGTCAATAACGGACTTCATGGAGACGGGCCGTTCAGTCCGGAACGGGCAGGTACAGTACCTGCCGGTGATCTGGTGGGACTTTGCTACTCCGGCAGCTTTTATCGTGAAGAAGTGATGAAGAAGCTTGTGGGACAAGGCGGTCTCGTTGGTTACCTGGGAACAAATGATGCCGTAAGGGTTGAAAAGATGATTGAAAGCGGAGATGAGAAAGCAAAGCTTGTCTACTCTGCAATGGCTTATCAGGTGGCTAAAGAGATCGGTTCTGCCAGTGCAGTACTTGGCGGAAAGATTGATGCCATTATCCTTACAGGTGGTCTTGCCTATGGCAAGGGCTTTGTAAAAGAAATCAGTGAGCGGATTAACTGGATAGCAGATGTCATCGTCCAGCCTGGTGAAAATGAACTTCAGGCACTGGCGGAAGGTACACTTCGCGTCCTGCGCGGTGAAGAGACTGAAAAAGAATATCCTGGAAAAACAGCTGGGAAAGCAGCATTGAAATAGAAGGGGGAAGCAACTTGGCACAGGAATATGATTTGGTGATTTTAGGCGGAGGCACAGGCGGTTATGTAGCAGCCATCCGTGCTTCACAGCTTGGTTTAAAAACGGCAATCGTTGAAAAAGGAAAACTTGGAGGAACTTGCCTTCATAAAGGGTGCATACCAAGCAAGGCGTTATTAAGAAGTGCTGAAGTGTTTGCAACTGCAAAGCACAGTGAAGATTTTGGCGTAATGACAAGTGATGTATCAATCAATTTTGGTAAGGTGCAGGAACGAAAAAACAAGATCGTTGATCAGCTTCATAAAGGTGTTCAGCATTTGATGAAGCAAGGCAAGATTGATGTATTTGAAGGCACAGGCCGAATCCTTGGACCTTCAATTTTTTCTCCAATGCCAGGGACAATTTCTATTGAAATGAACAATGGGGATGAAAATGAAATGCTGATCCCTAAAAATGTTATTGTAGCAACTGGATCTCGTCCCCGTACCCTGACTGGATTGGACATTGATGGACAACTTGTGATGACTTCGGATGAGGCATTAGCATTAGAAGAAGTGCCAAGCTCTATTATCATAGTTGGTGGCGGAGTCATCGGTATCGAATGGGCTTCGATGTTATCAGACTTTGGTGCAGATGTAACTGTAATTGAATATGCTGACCGCATAATTCCTACAGAAGACAAAGAAATTTCAAAAGAAATGCAGCGCCTTATGAAGAAAAAAGGAGTCAAAATTGTTACTGGAGCAAAGGTTCTTCCTGAGACCCTTAAGAAAGGTGAAGGAGTAACTATTTCAGCTGAAGTGAAAGGTTCCCAAAAGGAATTTTCTGCTGAGAAATTGCTTGTTTCTGTGGGCCGTCAGGCAAATACAGAAGGCATCGGCATTGGAAATACGGATATTCAAATTGAAAAGGGATTTATTGTCACGAATGAATATTTCCAGACAAAGGAATCACATATCTATGCTATTGGCGATGTAATTGGCGGACTTCAGCTCGCACATGTTGCTTCTCATGAGGGAATTGTTGCAGTGGAGCACATCGCAGGCCAGAATCCTTCTCCAATTGACTACAGCCTGGTTTCTAGATGCATATATAGCTCACCGGAAGCAGCAAGTGTAGGATTAACAGAGGATGAAGCAAAGGAAAAAGGCCATAATGTGAAAACTGGCAAATTTTCATTCCGGGCAATTGGAAAGGCGCTTGTATTTGGCGAATCCGACGGGTTTGTAAAAATTGTGGCAGATAAAGATACCGATGATATTCTTGGTGTCCATATGATCGGACCGCACGTAACAGATATGATTTCAGAAGCAGGACTTGCGCGCGTTCTCGATGCAACTCCATGGGAAGTAGCACATACTATCCACCCGCATCCGACGTTATCTGAAGCAATCGGTGAAGCTGCCCTTGCTGTAGATGGAAAAGCAATCCACGGATAAAAATCCAAATAATTAAAAAAGTCCAGGTCCCAAATGGGAGCCCGGGCTGATACATATTAGCTTAGGAGGTTGTATAAATGGCTGAAAACCGTCATACAGAATTAGGTTTAAGTGATGAGAAAGTTCTTGAAATTTATGAGACGATGCTATTAGCCCGCCGTCTTGATGAGCGCATGTGGCTTTTGAACCGTGCTGGGAAAATTCCGTTCGTTATTTCATGCCAAGGACAGGAAGCTGCACAAGTAGGTGCCGCATTTGCTCTTGATCGCGAGAAAGATTATGTTCTTCCATATTATCGTGACATGGGTGTGGTTCTGACATTTGGCATGACCGCAAAGGAATTAATGCTGTCAGGGTTTGCTAAAGCGGAAGATCCAAACTCAGGCGGACGCCAAATGCCTGGACACTTCGGTCAAAAGAAAAACCGAATCGTTACAGGATCTTCTCCTGTTACTACACAGGTCCCCCATGCTGTTGGTGTTGCTCTCGGTGGAAAGCTTGAAGGGAAGGATCTGGTAACTTTTGTAACTTTCGGTGAAGGCTCTTCTAACCAGGGAGATTTCCATGAAGGTGCGAACTTTGCAGGTGTTCATAAGCTTCCTGTTATCTTTATGTGTGAAAATAATAAATATGCAATCTCTGTTCCGATTGAAAAGCAGCTTGCTTGTGAAAATGTGTCTGACAGAGCTATTGGCTATGGTATGCCAGGTATAACAGTTGATGGAAACGACCCGCTTGAAGTTTATAAAGCTGTGAAAGAAGCAGCAGACAGAGGTCGCCGTGGAGAAGGGCCGACATTAGTCGAAACCGTTTCATATCGTTTAACACCACACTCTTCAGATGATGATGACCGAAGCTACCGTGCTCCTGATGAAGTGGCAGAAGCGAAAACAAAAGATCCGATTATTACTTTTGGCGCATACCTGAAAGAAAATGGCGTTATGAATGATGCGATTGAAAAGGAAATCAATGACCGGGTTATGAATCTGGTAAACGAAGCAACTGATTATGCTGAAAACGCTCCATATGCAGAAGCGGAATCTGCTTTAAAGCATGTATATGCTGAACAGTAAGGGGGAGAGAATATGGCTGTAATTTCTTATATCGATGCGGTAACTATGGCAATCCGCGAGGAAATGGAAAGAGATCCAAAGGTATTTGTTTTAGGTGAAGATGTAGGTAAAAAAGGTGGCGTATTTAAAGCGACGCAAGGATTGTATGATAAATTTGGCGAAGACCGCGTAATTGATACTCCGCTTGCTGAATCTGCGATTGCAGGGGTTGGAATCGGTGCAGCAATGTATGGAATGCGTCCAATTGCAGAAATGCAATTTGCCGACTTCATTATGCCGGCTGTTAACCAGATTATTTCAGAAGCGGCACGCATCCGCTATCGTTCCAATAATGACTGGGGCTGTCCGATTGTTGTACGTGCACCATATGGCGGCGGTGTTCATGGAGCACTCTATCATTCCCAGTCTGTTGAAGCAGTATTTGCGAATCAGCCGGGGCTAAAGATCGTTATGCCTTCTACCCCTTATGATGTTAAGGGATTATTAAAAGCGGCAATCCGTGATGAGGATCCTGTGCTGTTTTTTGAACACAAGCGCGCATATCGTCTGATTAAAGGTGAGGTTCCTGATGATGATTATGTGCTGCCAATTGGAAAAGCAGATGTAAAACGAGAAGGTGAAGATATCACGGTCATCACTTATGGCCTATGCGTCCATTTTGCTCTTCAGGCTGCTGAAAGACTTGCTAAAGATGGCATTTCAGCGCATATCCTGGACTTAAGAACGGTTTATCCGTTAGATAAAGAAGCAATTATTGAAGCTGCTTCCAAAACAGGGAAAGTGCTTCTTCTTACTGAGGATAATAAAGAAGGCAGCATCATGGGCGAAGTTGCAGCGATTATTGCAGAGAACTGCCTGTTTGAGCTGGATGCACCGATTAAACGTCTTGCAGGTCCTGATGTACCAGCAATGCCTTACGCTCCTACTATGGAGAAATACTTTATGGTTAACCCTGATAAAGTAGAAAAAGCAATGCGTGAATTGGCTGAATTTTAATAATGGCACATAGTTAATAAAAATGGAAAGCTCGCAGAGGTTGCGGCTCTTAGGCTGGACTACATTCCGGATCGGCTGCACCTGCTGCATGACCCGCAAATTGCGGGCAGCTAGAAGGAGGTTACTCAGGTGGCTATTGAACAAATTAAAATGCCCCAGCTTGGGGAAAGTGTTACAGAAGGGACGATCAGCAAATGGCTGGTTTCCGTTGGAGATAAAGTAAATAAATATGACCCGCTTGCTGAAGTAATGACTGACAAAGTAAATGCGGAAGTACCGTCCTCTTTCACTGGTGTAATCAAAGAATTGATTGCAGAAGAAGGTGAAACATATGAAGTCGGCCAGGTGATTTTGACAATTGAAACTGAAGGCGGCGGTGAAGCAGCCAACGATGCTCAAGCAGAAACAAAAGCTGAGGATAAAACTCCGGCTGCACCTTCAGCATCAGCTCCTTCAGCACCAGCTGCACCTGTTAAAGCAGCAGATGCTCCAAAAGGAGTCCGTTATTCACCTGCAGTATTAAGGCTTTCTCAAGAGCATGGAATCGACTTAAACCAGGTGACAGGTACTGGCGGCGGCGGACGCATCACCCGTAAAGATCTTATGAAGATCATTGAGTCCGGGGATATTCCTACAGCTGCAGCCGCACCGGAAAAGACAGAAGCGCCAGCACCGTCAGCAGCACCTTCCCAGCCTGCAGCATCCAAACAGGCAGCGCCAGCACCTAATGTACCGGTTATGCCAGGTGATGTTGAAATCCCTGTTACCGGAGTGCGTAAAGCGATTGCTGCCAATATGCTCCGCAGTAAGCATGAAGCTCCTCATGCCTGGACAATGATGGAAGTTGATGTTACAAATCTTGTTGAGTACCGCAACAGCATTAAAGGGGAGTTTAAGCAAAAAGAGGGCTTTAATATTACATTCTTTGCTTTCTTTGTAAAAGCTGTCGCACAGGCACTTAAGGAATTCCCGCAAATTAATTCCATGTGGGCAGGAGATAAGATCATCCAGAAGAAGGATATCAACATTTCCATTGCAGTTGCAACAGATGACGCATTATTCGTTCCGGTTATCAAAGCGGCTGATGAAAAAACGATTAAAGGTATTGGCCGTGAAATAAATGACCTTGCCTTAAAAGTTCGTTCAGGAAAATTGACCTCTGCTGAAATGCAGGGTGGAACTTTCACTGTGAATAATACCGGATCATTCGGTTCTGTACAGTCCATGGGCATTATCAATTATCCGCAGGCTGCTATTCTTCAGGTTGAATCCATCGTGAAACGTCCTGTTGTCATGAACAACGGCATGATTGCTGTCCGTGATATGGTTAACCTTTGCATGTCGCTTGATCACCGTGTGCTTGACGGCCTTGTATGCGGACGCTTCCTGCAGCGCGTAAAGGAAATTCTGGAGAATACATCTAAAGAAAATACATCTATTTATTAATAATTTAAATGACCGCTGTCCTGCTTGGGACAGCGGTTTCTTATTGTTCATTGCTTGTTTCTTCTTTGTATACTAAAATAGGTGTATGGAGAATTTAGAATTTTATTATAATTTTCTGCGGCATTGTTTCTTAATAGAAACGGGTCCGCTGCCACATGAGGGGAGGGAACGCTGTCAGCTACCAGGACAGCTTAATTATGTCATTAAAGAAAATGATTAAAGAAAAATTCCCGCAGCAGACGAATGAAGATTGGGAGCAAAGTGCAGTAAAAGCACTTAAAGGGAAATCCTTAGAAACTTTATCACGAAATACATATGAAAACATAAAATTGAAACCGCTTTATTCCAAAGAAGACCTGAATGAAAGCTCGTTATCTCAGTATCCTGGCGCAGAAGATTTCAGAAGGGGTTCATATGCTTCCGGCTACCTGGGAGAGGAATGGAAGGTTGCACAGAAAGTTAGTGCCTCAGCTTCAGAAGAGCTGGCAGAAAAACTCCTTGCTGCTGTTGGGAAGGGGCAGACAGCACTGGCTTTCCAGCCGGAACAGTTAACAAATCTAGAAAAAATCAGCATCGCTACAGGAGAACTTTATAAAAAATACCCTTTCAGTGTGGATGCCGGTCAAAGTCATCGTCAATTAATAGAAGAACTTGCGAGGCTAAATGAAAGCGAAAAAATCACAGGATATATTGCATCAGACCCGCTTGCAATTGCTGCATCAGACAAAATGAACGATCGCTCAATTGAAGAAATTTACGGAGAGTTGAATGAAACGGCCAATGCGGCAGCTGAACATATGCCAAGCTTGAAAACCATCATGGTAAATACGGCTGTTTATCATAATGGAGGCGCGAATGCCGTCCAGGAACTTGCTTTTGCACTGGCAGCAGGAGTAAATCACCTACAGTATTTTCTTGGAAAATGCAAAAAACTTGAAGAAATTCTATCCAAAATGCTATTCAAATTTTCTGTTGGCTCAAACTTTTTTATGGAGATTGCCAAGCTTCGTGCGGCAAAGGTTTTATGGGGCAAAGTTGCAGAAGCATATGGAGCTGAAAGTGACAGTAAAAAAATGGTCATTTCAGCAGAAACATCCTCATTTACTAAGTCTGCTTATGATTCTTATGTGAATGTGCTGAGATCAGGGAATGAAGCATTTGCAGCAGTATTGGGAGGAGTCCAATACTTGCATGTCAGTCCATATAATGAACCGGAAGGAGCACCATCCCCTCTTTCAGACAGAATTGCCCGAAACACCCAGCTCGTTTTAATGGAAGAAGCGCATCTGCTGAAGGTCTCTGACCCGGCGGGCGGCTCCTGGTATGTGGAGCATCTGACGAATGAACTGATTGATAAAGCGTGGGAACTTTTCCTTGAAATAGAAGAGCTTGGAGGAATGGCCGAAGCCTTACAGACAGGGTGGGTTCAAGATCAAATTACTCAAGTTCATGACAAGAGGCAGAAGGATGTTCATACAAGAAAACAAAGTATCATTGGAACAAATATCTATGCTAACCCTGATGAAAAGCCTCTTCAAATAGGGGTCGAGACCATAGAAAACAGCAAGGGTGTTATTAAGCCAATCCCGCAGGTTAGGCTTTCGGAGTCTTTCGAAGGTTTGAGGAGTTTATCGGAGAGATTAAAAGAAAAGAAAATACATCCTCAAGCAGGGCTAATCTGTCTGGGAGAATTGAAGAATCATAAGGCCCGTGCTGATTTTATTGCAGGCTTCCTGGCACCCGGAGGGGTTGAGGCAGTGAGAAGCGGCTCTGTAGAGAACTTTGAAGATGCTAAAGCATTTATCCTAGAAACAAATTGCAGGCATTATTTTATTTGCGGTTCAAACGACCAATATGACAGCATGGCAGTTCCTTTAGTTAAACAACTGAAAGAAGCTTTCGCGTCGACTGCAATCTATATAGCCGGCTTTCCTGAAGAGAGGAAAAGGGACGAACTTAAAGGTGCTGAAATCAGCGGATACATTCACGTGAAAAGCGATTGCTATGAAACTCTCTTGACTATGCTGAACGAGATGGAGGTGGCAAATAGTGGCCAATAAACCGAATTTTAAAAGCCTGGATATTCATAAAGTAAAACAATCATCAAAGGATGACTGGAAAAGAAAAGCGGAAGAAGAAATCAATTCATCCATTGATCATCTTCTCTTTGAAACTAACGAGAGAATAAAAATAAAGCCGCTATACACAAATCAAGACCTAAAAGATATGGAGCACTTAAACGATAAGCCGGGGCTTCCTCCATATACAAGGGGACCTTATTCAACCATGTATGTGAATAGGCCCTGGACTGTCCGTCAATATGCAGGATTTTCTACTGCAGAGGAAAGCAATGCATTCTACCGCCGCAATCTTGCCATGGGGCAAAAGGGTTTATCAGTCGCGTTTGATCTTGCCACCCATAGAGGCTATGATTCTGATCATCCAAGAGTCGAAGGGGATGTAGGGAAAGCTGGCGTGGCCATTGATTCCATCCTGGACATGAAGACACTGTTTGATGGGATCCCTTTAGATCAAATGTCTGTATCCATGACGATGAATGGCGCAGTTTTGCCTGTTATGGCTTTCTATATCGTCACAGCGGAAGAGCAGGGAGTAAGCCAGGAGAAGCTTTCGGGAACGATCCAGAATGATATTTTAAAAGAATATATGGTGCGCAACACATATATATACCCACCGGAAATGTCTATGAAGATCATTGCCGACATTTTTGAATATACATCAAAATACATGCCGAAATTCAATAGCATCAGCATCTCAGGCTATCATATGCAGGAAGCGGGTGCACCAGCAGATATTGAGCTTGCCTATACGCTCGCAGATGGACTTGAATATGTAAGAACCGGACTTAAAGCCGGAATCGATATTGATTCCTTTGCACCGAGACTTTCGTTTTTCTGGGCTATCGGCATGAACTATTTTATGGAAGTGGCAAAAATGAGGGCAGCCCGCTACATTTGGGCAAAAATGATGAAGGCCTTCGAACCCGTTAATCCGAAATCAATGGCGCTCAGAACGCATTCTCAAACCTCAGGCTGGAGCTTAACCGAGCAAGACCCATTCAATAATGTTACAAGGACTCTTATTGAAGCGCATGCAGCAGCGATGGGGCATACTCAATCTCTTCATACGAATGCATTGGACGAAGCCATTGCATTGCCGACGGATTTTTCAGCCCGTATAGCGAGAAATACACAGCTATACCTTCAGGAGGAAACAGGTATCACCAATGTAATTGATCCATGGGGCGGTTCTTATTATGTAGAAGCATTAACAGATCAGTTAATTAAGAGAGCATGGGAGCATATTGAGGAAATCGAGAATCTTGGCGGAATGGCCAGGGCAATTGAGACAGGATTGCCAAAAATGAGAATCGAAGAAGCTGCCGCCAGAAGGCAGGCACAAATCGATTCCGGAAAAGAAACCATTATTGGTGTGAATAAATACAGGCTTGAAAAAGAAGAGCCGATTGACATTCTGGATATCGACAATACAGCTGTACGATTAAAGCAAATCGAAAAGCTGGAACGGCTGAAGGCCTCACGCGATAATGAGAAAGTTGCTGAGGCCCTGGAGGCTATTACAAAAGCTGCTGAATCAGGGGAAGGCAATCTTCTTGAGCTTGCAGTAAATGCAGCGCGGGTTAGAGCTACACTTGGCGAAATTTCCAAAGCAATTGAAAAAGTGGCCAGCCGCCATAAAGCGATTATTCGTTCAATCAGCGGGGTTTACAGTTCTGCTTTTTCCAATGAAGAAGAAATTGCAGAAGTAAAGCAGATGACAGATGAATTCCTTGAAAACGAAGGAAGAAGACCGCGGATTCTAATTGCTAAGATGGGCCAGGATGGCCATGACAGGGGAGCAAAGGTCATCTCAACAGCCTTTGCCGATCTTGGTTTCGATGTTGATATCGGCCCTCTGTTCCAGACTCCAGAAGAAACAGCTCTTCAGGCGGTCGAAAATGATGTTCATGTCATTGGCATCAGTTCACTTGCTGCAGGTCATAAAACCCTTTTGCCGCAGCTTGCTTCTGAACTGAAGAAGCTGGATAGGGAAGATATTATTGTAGTCATCGGCGGGGTTATTCCTGCACAGGATTATCAATATTTATATGAGCATGGCGCTTCAGCCATTTTTGGCCCGGGCACGGTCATTCCAGTGGCTGCCCAAAAGGTCATCAGAGAGATATACAGCCGTCTCGGGTACGAGGAAGTGACACGGTAAATGACTGAGGATAAAAAACCGGAATGGTTTGATGAAGAAAAGGCAGAAAATTTTTCAAGTACAGTAAGAAGTGGTGTGGATTCAGGTGAGCCAAAGCAGAAATTCGAGAAAATAGGCAGATTTCAAAAAAAATCTGCCTCTCTGCCGGATCTTGACGCTCTTGAAGAAGGAATTATGAGTGGCAGCAGACCTGTTCTTGCACGAGCAATCACTTTGATTGAAAGTAACGCAGAGCACCATTTTCGTCATGCACAGGAACTCCTGCACAGGCTTCTGCCTCATTCAGGGAGATCGCTCAGGATTGGTATAACCGGAGTGCCGGGGGCAGGAAAGAGCACGTTCATTGAATCTTTTGGAACATACCTATGTGATGCGGGTTTAAAAACAGCTGTGCTCGCCGTTGATCCAAGTTCAAGCTTGAGCGGCGGCAGCATCCTTGGCGATAAAACAAGAATGGAGCAGCTTTCAAGAAACCCGCATGCTTTCATAAGACCTTCTCCTTCAGCAGGGAAACTGGGAGGTGTCCACAGAAAAACAAGAGAGACCATGCTCCTGTGTGAAGCTGCAGGCTTTGATGTTATTCTCGTTGAAACTGTGGGTGTGGGGCAAAGTGAAGTCATCGTCAGGGAAATGGTGGACTTCTTTATGCTTTTAACATTGACAGGGGCAGGTGATGAACTGCAGGGAATGAAAAAGGGCATTATGGAACTGGCTGATGCGGTAATTGTCAATAAAGCCGATGGAAGTAATAAAAAATTAGCCGAGAAAACAAAAGCTGAGTATAACCGTATCCTTCACTTTCTTCAGCCGGCTACTAAAGGATGGCAAACAAAAGCTTATACCTGCTCATCTGTCTTTAATGAGGGCATCCCTGAGATCTGGAATATGATCAAAACGTTTGAAAATATGGCAAAGGCGTCAGGAGTTTTTGAAGAAAGAAGAAGACACCAGGCAAAACAATGGATTCATTCCATGATCCTGGATCAGCTGCAATTCAGCTTTTTTTATCATCCTGCCATAAAACTGCTTCTTCCAAAAATTGAGAACGAGGTTATTGCAGGAAACAGGACGGTTACAGCTGCAGTTGAAGAATTGTTTCATGTTTACACAAAAAGTTAGAACCTTCTGTTCCTGCAGGCTGTTTCCTGAATGCAAAAAAATGGCCAGTGCCTTGCGGGCACTGGCGAATCTAGGGAGTTTAGGGGTATGGATCTAGCTGTAGTTTTATCTTTCCCCGTTATTCCAAAAGCTAAACTTTTTTAATCAAAAAATTGACTTGATTGTAAAATTTACTGTTGTATTGGTATTATGTATATAGTCAAAAGAATTTTTAAATGAGGAGCGATGACTTTGAATATGGATTTTAATTTATTTATGAATGATGTTGTCAGGCAGGCGCGTCAGGAAATAACACATGCCGGCTTTACAGAATTAACGACTCCTGAAGAGGTGGATGAAGCCCTTAATAAAAAGGGAACTGCACTTGTAATGGTGAACTCTGTCTGCGGATGTGCAGGCGGAATTGCCCGTCCTGCGGCCATGCATTCCTTGCATTATGATAAGCGCCCTGACCATTTAGTTACGGTATTTGCCGGACAGGATAAAGAAGCAACTGAAAAAGCAAGATCTTATTTCACAGGTTATCCGCCATCATCACCATCTTTTGCACTCCTCAAAGATGGAAAGCTTTGCACGATGATCGAGCGACACGAAATCGAAGGCCATGAGCCAATGGCAGTTGTCCAGAAACTGCAGGATGCCTTTGAGAAATATTGCGAAGAAGTTTAAATAGGAAAAGGTCCCGAAATTCGGGGCTTTTTTCGGCAAACTTATCTGAATAGTTAAACTTCTATTAAATAATTAAAAACCGTATTGCATAAATATAAAAATCTGTTAAAATTCATTTTAGTGAATATTTATTAATAGATATGCAGAGATTATTCATATGTTTATAGGGGGAAACTAAAATGAAAAAAGTGATCATGATTGCTTTAAGCATGCTGATAGTTGGTTTATTAGCTGCATGCGGGACTAGTGAAGAAGATGGTAAAAGCGGCTCTGGAGAAAGCTCGGATAAAAAGGTTTTAACAATGGGTACGTCAGCGGATTATCCGCCATTTGAATATGTAGATTCAGCAAAAGGGGAAGAAATCATAGGCTTTGATGTGGATTTGGCCAAAGCAATTGCTGATAAATTGGGCTATGAAATCCAAGTGAAGGATATGGACTTTAACGGACTGATCCCTGCCCTGGAAACTAGCCAGGTTGATTTTGTTTTAGCGGGTATGACCCCTACTGAAGAACGTAAAGAAAACGTTGATTTCAGCGATGTATATTATACAGCGAGCCATATGATTGTTTCTAAAAAAGACAGCGGAATTGAATCATTGGAAGATTTAAACGGAAAAACTTTAGGTGTTCAGCTTACCTCGATTCAGGCAGATAAAGCCGAAGAAATTAGTGAGACAGTGGATATGACGGTGGAAAACCGTAACCGCATCCCTGAATTGGTTCAGGAAATTATGGCAGGCCGATTTGATGCAGCCATGATTGAAGATACGGTAGCAAAAGGATATTTCGAAAAAAATAAAGACCTTGCCGGCTTTACAATTGAAGAGGATGAAACGGAGGCAGGTTCTGCCATTGCTTTTCCTAAAGGCAGTGAATTAACTGAAAAATTTAATGCAGAGCTCCTGAAAATGAAAGAAAACGGTGAATTGGAAGAATTGATTGTAAAATGGTTTGATAACAAATAAATCGCTGGGAATTAGCGTCCAAGGCATATTTTCCTTTGGACGCTTTATTCTTCCCGGAAAATAAATTACTTGCAGAAAGGATGGAAAGATAGTGAATCTGGATTTTCAGCAGTTCATTCCCTCCCTTCCATATATACTTAAAGGCATTGGCGTTACGCTGCAAATTGTGTCTATGGCTGGCATACTGGGTTTTGTATTAGGTATTATTCTATCATTCTTTAAAATTAGCAAATTTAAATTTCTTGGATGGATTGCAGATGCTTACACATCCGTTTTTAGAGGAACACCTCTTGTTCTTCAGCTGATGCTCATTTATTATGGGTCACCACAGCTGATCGGGTATAAAATAGATCCATCCACAGCTGCCGTCCTGTCTTTTGGGCTTAATTCAGCTGCTTATATTTCGGAAATTATCAGAGCTGGAATTCTGGCAGTGGATAAAGGTCAGAGTGAAGCAGCAATGGCACTGGGCGTACCATACAGGCCAGCCATGATGGATATCATACTTCCGCAGGCAATGAAAAACATTTTGCCTGCTTTAATGAATGAATTTATTACACTTACAAAAGAGTCTGCAATCGTAACAGTCATTGGGGTAACAGACGTGATGCGCCGGGCTTACATTGTGGGAGGCGAAAAGTTTTCCTACTTCGAACCAATCCTGATTGCTGGGCTGATTTATTACATGATGGTTATGGTCCTGACTGTGCTTGGAAAAGGGATTGAAAGGAGAATGAGACGCAGTGATTAAAGTGGAAAATTTGCATAAGCATTTCGGTAAACTTGAAGTTCTTAAAGGAATTTCAACCAATATTCAAGATGGCGAAGTAGTGGCTGTAATAGGTCCGTCCGGTTCCGGGAAGTCAACGTTCCTCCGCTGCATAAATCTTCTGGAAATGCCAACAGACGGCAGGATTATGATTAATGGGCAGGACATCACGGATAAAAGCACGAACATAATGAAAGTGCGTCAAAATGTTGGAATGGTATTTCAGCATTTTCATTTATTCCCCCATAAAACGGCCCTTCAAAACTTGACCTACGCACCGATGAAGGTGAAAGGGATTTCAAAATCGGAAGCTGAGAAAATAGGGCTCGGGCTTTTGGAGAAGGTAGGATTATCCGCTAAAGCACACGAATACCCCAATCGTTTATCAGGAGGGCAGAAACAAAGGGTTGCTATTGCAAGAGCTCTTGCCATGCAGCCTGAAGTTATGCTTTTTGATGAGCCAACATCTGCTCTTGACCCGGAAATGGTGAAAGAAGTGCTGGACGTTATGAAGAATTTAGCACATACTGGTATGACAATGGCGATTGTAACCCATGAAATGGGCTTCGCACGTGAAGTAGCAGACAGGGTACTGTTCCTGGATGGTGGCGTGCTAGTAGAGGATTCGTCGCCTGAAGAATTTTTTTCTAATCCTAAGAGTGAACGCGCAAAGGATTTCTTGCAAAAAATGCTATAATCGATATATGCTATGGGAGAAGATGGTCAATTTGATCATCTTCTCTTTCGCATTTAAATACCTGACGGCCTTCTTAAAATTAGATGGGGCAATTGGAATATAGGAGTTAGAATAAATGAAGTACAGAATTGGCTACCGGACAATCAAGACTGCAGTGGGAACTTCCATCAGCATCATGATTGCACAGATGCTGCAGCTTGATAATTTTGTTTCTGCAGGTATCCTGACTATATTATGCATAAAAGTCACAAAGAAAAAATCACTTCGGGCTTCATGGGACCGATTTTTTGCGTGTCTGCTGGCAATGGCCTTTTCATCCTTGTTTTTTGAGAGCATTGCTTACCATCCGCTTGTAATCGGACTCCTCCTGCTGTTTTTTATTCCGACAGCTGTCATGGCGAAGGCCAGTGATGGTATTGTCACTAGCTCAGTTATCATTTTGCATATTTATTCTGCAGGCAAGGTTTCAAAGGACCTCTTGTTGAATGAATTGGGCATAATTATTGTCGGAATAGGTGTTGCACTAATCGCAAACCTTTATATGCCGAGTCTGGAATCGAAGCTTAAGGAATATAGACAGGAAATAGAGGAAAACTTTAAAGTCATCTTTGACGAAATCGTGAGGTATTTACGTACCCATGAAAGCAGCTGGGACGGCAGAGAAATTACCGAAACAATGGAATTGATCGATGAGGCAAAAGCACTGGCATTCAGGGATGTTGAAAACCACTTTCGAAGAGATGAAAATTTATATTATCATTATTTCAAAATGAGGGAAAAACAATTTGAAATTATTGAGAGGGTTCTCCCAAGTGTTACATCCATTGCACTTCCTGTTGAACAGGGAGAGATGATCGCTGATTTTATTGAAGAATTATCGGATCATATCCACCCGGGAAATACGGCCCTGCTATTCCTGGAGAAATTGTACCGTATGAAGGTTTCTTTTGAAAATATGGAGCTCCCCAAAACGAGGGAGGAATTTGAAGCACGTGCTGCCCTGCTTCACTTTGTAAAAGAAATGGAACAGTATTTGATTATTAAGAGCTCATTTAGAGGGTTAAAGGATAAGGAAATGAATCAAAGCGGGACTGGAGGAGCAAACTAAGGAAAAGGAATTGGAGCGTGAATTGTCATGCTGAAGTTTACTGCAGCGGCCATCCTGTTTTTTTCACTTTCTCCAATCTGGCCATTGGGAATTAACCCGCTGCCTGGAGATCCATTTCTGATTGTCAATAAACGCACAAATGAAGTTGCGTTTATCCAGAATCACAAAGTGCAGAATGTCATCACAGCTGCAACCGGGAAAACGGATGACCTTACACCGGAAGGGCTGTTTACTGTGACTATAAAGGCAGCCGATCCTTACTACAGAAAAAAGGACATAAAAGGCGGTGACCCCCGGAATCCGCTCGGCACAAGGTGGATTGGGTTTGACGCAGAAAATACTGACGGCAGAATTTACGGCATTCACGGAACGAACGATCCTTCGTCCATCGGCAGATATGTCTCCAATGGATGTATCAGATTACAGAATGAGGCTGTAGAGTCGTTATATGAATCCGTGCCGCTTGGAACAAAAATCTTAGTAGTTACCTCAACTAAAAGCTTTGACGAACTTGGAAAAGAGTACGGCGCCTTAAAAAAAGATAATTGAAAGACTGTACAGCTGCATCTGAATGGATGCAGTTTTTTTATGAGCATAATGAACGTCAGCTTGGATTCTCCAGTTCATATTTATGTCTAGAAAAAAGCTGCGGGGGATTGTCATCCCTCGCAGCTGAGTAATAAATGTTCCTTGTTATAAAAACATCGCCATACCCATAATGAGGGTAGATGCGAGCATTGCAAATATCATTAGATAGACAATGACTTTAGTCAGTTTCTTATTTGACATTCTATGCCTCCTCGTCCCAATTCATACTCTTATTTTACTAATAATCATCAAATTGAACAACCGCTCAATTTTTTAAAAGGATTTTCGACATTTATAACGAATATTTAAATAATAGATTTAATAATATGCCCACATTCTGTGGGAAAGTGATATATTTCGACATCCCAGAGGAGGGAAACGAATGATTAAGAAGGTGGACCATATTGGAATTGCAGTCAGGTCTATTGATAAAGCGCTTCCATTTTATACTGAAACGTTAAAGCTTGAATTTCTCGGAATAGAGGAAGTGGACAGCCAGGGAGTAAAGGTGGCGTTTATTAAAGCGGGGGAAACGAAACTCGAGCTGCTGGAGCCAACAAGTGAAGAAAGTCCAATTGCCAAGTTTATAGAAAAGCGTGGAGAAGGGCTGCATCATGTAGCACTGGGAGTTGACAGCATACAAGAACGCATAAACGAAATGAAAGAACAGGGTATCAGGATGCTGCAGGATGAACCTAAGATTGGTGCGGACGGTGCCCATGTAGCCTTTATGCATCCGAAATCAACAGGCGGTATTTTATATGAATTCTGTGAAAAGAAAGGATTGAAATAAAGCATGGCAGACATCTATGAGAAAATAAATGAGTTATACGACAGGCGCAGGGAAGTAGAATTGGGCGGCGGAGATGAGCGTATACAAAAACAGCATGAAAAAGGAAAACTGACTGCCCGGGAACGAATCGATTTATTAGTAGATCCAGGAACTTTCGTTGAGCTGAATCCATTTATTGAGCACCGCAGCACGGATTTTGGACTGGAAAACCAAAAAGGGCCTGGAGATGGTGTTGTAACTGGCTATGGGAAGGTCAACGGACGTCCTATCTTCTTATTTTCACAGGACTTTACCGTTTTTGGGGGCGCTCTCGGGGAAATGCATGCAAAAAAAATTGCCAATGTAATGGATTTAGCAGCTGAAAATGAGGCCCCATTTGTAGGCTTGAATGATTCCGGCGGTGCCAGAATTCAGGAAGGTGTTGTTTCTCTTGATGGATACGGCCATATATTCTACCGGAATTCCATTTATTCAGGAGTGATTCCGCAGATATCAGTCATCATGGGGCCTTGTGCCGGTGGTGCAGTATATTCTCCAGCGATTACGGATTTTGTCTTTATGGTGGAAAAGACGAGCCAGATGTTCATAACAGGACCAAAAGTAATTGAAACGGTGACTGGGGAGAAAATTTCTCCTGAGGATCTGGGCGGTGCGCGAGTGCACAATACGATCAGCGGAAACGCGCACTTTAGAGGAGAGTCCGAAGAGGAAGTGATTGGGCAGGTGCGGAGTCTGTTAAGCTACCTTCCGCAGAATAACGAAGAAAAACCTCCTATGTCCAAATGGGATGAAGAAGATGATTACCGCCCGGATTTGACAGATGTTATTCCCTTTGATGCCCTTCGTCCATATGACGTCCGAAAAGTCATTGAACAGGTTGTGGATAACGATACTTTTATGGAGGTACAGCGCGACTTCGCTAAAAATATTGTAGTCGGACTTGCCCGGATCAAGGGCGAAACGGTGGGACTTGTCTGCAATCAGCCGAAGGTCATGGCAGGTGGCCTTGATATAGATTCTTCTGATAAGGCTTCAAGATTTATCCGGTTCTGTGATTCCTTTAATATTCCACTTATAACATTTGAGGACGTTACAGGATTTTTCCCGGGGGTTAAACAGGAGCATGGAGGAATTATACGGCATGGAGCAAAGATTCTCTATGCTTACTCAGAAGCAACGGTGCCGAAGCTTACTGTTATTCTAAGAAAAGCATTCGGTGGAGCTTACGTTGCCCTAAACAGTAAGTCTATTGGCGCAGATCTTGTTTTTGCATGGCCGAATGCGGAAGTAGCCGTTATGGGTCCTCAAGGTGCAGCCAACATTATTTTTGCAAGGGAAATCCAAAACAGTGATGACCCCGAGGCCACCAGGACACAAAAAATCGAAGAGTACAGAGAAAAGTTCGCCAATCCATATGTGGCGGCAAGCCGGGGCATGGTGGATGATGTCATCGATCCGCGTGAAACCAGAATCAAGCTCATTCAGGCTCTTGAAATGCTTCGCAATAAAAAAGAAAGCAGGCCTCATAAAAAGCATGGAAATATCCCGCTATAATGAATTCCTGATTTGCTGTGCTAAAATTTTGGAGTTATACTTGCTTAGTAAGCTTAAATTTGGAGGTTTGTACATAAATGATTAATGAGGAACGCTTATTAAACGAATTTCTGGAACTGGTGCAAATTGATTCTGAAACAAAGTATGAAGCTCAAATTGCTAAAGTTTTGAAGAAAAAATTCAGGGATCTTGGGGTTGAGGTGTACGAAGACGATACAACTGCACAGACCGGACACGGTGCAGGCAACCTCATCTGCACTCTTCAGGGAACGAAAGAAGGTATTGATACCATTTATTTCACTTCACACATGGATACTGTTGTTCCTGGAAAAGGAATTAAACCTTCCATCAAGGATGGCTATGTTGTAACCGATGGAACAACGATCCTAGGGGCAGACGACAAGGCGGGACTTGCCGTTATGCTCGAAATTGTTAAAGTCCTGAAAGAGCAGAATATCGCTCATGGAACTATTCAGTTCATTATCACAGTGGGTGAAGAATCCGGACTGGTTGGAGCCAAGGTTCTTGATCCTTCACTTGTTAAAGCAAAGTTCGGCTATGCATTGGACAGTGACGGCAAAGTTGGAAATATAATCGTTGCCGCTCCAACCCAGGCTAAAGTGAAAGCTGCTATTCTAGGGAAAACAGCTCATGCAGGTGTTGCTCCTGAGAAGGGTATTTCTGCCATCACCATGGCCTCAAAAGCGATCTCAAGAATGCCTCTGGGCCGCATTGATGAAGAGACAACTGCTAATATCGGGCGTTTTGAAGGCGGGCAGCAGACAAATATCGTGTGTGACCATGTTAATGTATTAGCAGAAGCACGTTCATTAATTCCTGAAAAAATGGAACAGCAGGTAGCTAAAATGAAGGAAGCTTTTGAAAGTGCTGCCGAAGAAATGGGCGGAAAAGCTGAAGTGGATGTGCAGGTTATGTACCCTGGCTTTAAATTTGCCGAAGGTGATCATGTCGTTGAAGTAGCACGCAGAGCGGCTTCAAAAATCGGCCGCAGCTCAGAACTTCTCCACAGCGGCGGCGGAAGCGATGCAAATGTGATTGCCGGCTTAGGCATTCCTACAGTCAATCTTGCTGTTGGCTATGAAGAGATTCATACAACCAATGAGCGCATGCCTATTGAAGAATTAAATAAATTGGCTGAAATGGTCATTGCTATTATTGAAGAAGTATCAGCTTAAACACCAAATGAGAGAACCAATAGGGTTCTCTTTTTTACTGCAGCAATCTGTTACCTCTTTACTAGTTAGAAAATAATGGATGTGGTATATTAGTTCTATACATAAGTGTTTCCGAGGAGGAAATAGGATGATTGAAAATAATAAAGCTGTTGTTTTCAGGGCAGGAAATGAGGAATATGCTACACCGGTTCCTTTTGTTATATCCATTGAGAAAATGGACGGCATTACACCGATACCTCATTTGCCCAGCTATGTAAGAGGAATAGTTAAAGTCAGGGGAGAGCTTATTCCAGTTGTTGATTTTGAAGAAATTCTATACAGCCGGACACTAGCCGATAGTGAGTCTGCAAGAATGATTGTTCTGAAGACAGACGAGCTATCATTCGCCGTTCTTGTAAATGAAGCCAAGGAAATTCTCGATATTCCAGAAGACTGCCTAAAACAGCCAGGCCTGATTGCCTATCAAAAAACCAATTATTTCACAGGTGTGGCTAATATCGATAATAGGCTGATTACTATAATCGATCCTTTGAAGCTGGTGGAATCACTGGAGGGAATAAGAGAAATAAAAGAGTATATGAAAACACAGCATACAACTGCATAACGGACGAATTTAAAAAACAGGGGATCTAAGATTCCCTGTTTTCTCGTTTTCAAAAAGTCTCTATTTAATAGAAAAGAAAAATATCTGCTAAAATAGAACTGAATGATATTTATAGGGAAGTGCCGGCATGAAACAAATGTATCCAAAAAAAGGGAAGGTTATCCTCCATGTTGATATGAATAGTTTTTATGCTTCGGTTGAGATGGCTTATGATCCCTCATTAAAGGGTAAGCCTTTAGCAATCGCAGGCAATCCGGAGGAGAGACGCGGAATCATTGTAACTTGCAGCTATGAGGCAAGGAAATTCGGTGTGAAAACGACGATGCCTCTATGGGAGGCCAAAAAGCTCTGTCCCCAGCTGATTATCATGAAGCCTAATTTCGAGAGGTATCGTGCTGCTTCTATGGGAATGTTTGATATATTGCGCGAATACTCCTCCCTTGTTGAACCCGTATCCATTGATGAAGGATATGTGGATATAACAGACAGCTATGAGTTTGGGAGCCCGATAGAGATTGCCGGGACGATACAAAAGCAGGTTTTTCAGCAACTCGATTTGCCCTGCAGCATCGGTGTTGCCCCCAATAAATTTTTAGCCAAGATGGCTTCTGACATGAAAAAGCCAATGGGGATCACAGTACTCAGAAAAAGGGATGTACCGCGTATCCTATGGCCGATGGAAGTGGAAGAAATGCACGGAGTCGGCACAAAAACCGGAGAAAAACTGAGAAACCTAAACATCACCACAATTGGCGAATTGGCAAAAGCGGATGAAATTGTTCTTAAAGCGGCACTGGGCATCAATGGACCGAGACTGAAGCAAAAGGCCAATGGGCAAGATCATAGAAAAGTTGATCCGGAATCGGCATCTGAATTTAAAAGTGTGGGGAATTCGACCACGCTGCCGAGGGATGTTTCAAATCAAAGAGAGCTGTTCCGGGTATTTGAAAAGCTGGCTGCACAGGTTTCTTCCAGATTGAAGAGGAAAAAGGTAATGGCGGTTTCTCTCGGGATTACTATCAGATATAAGGACCGGAAAACCATTACCAGGGGCCGCAAGCTGAAGAATCCGATTCAGCATCATGAAGAAATTTACCAGCAGGCCAAAGAGCTTTTTATAAAACATTGGAATGGGGATGCAGTAAGGCTGCTTGGCATTACAGGAACTGATCTTGTGGAACCTGAACAGGCAGTTAAACAGCTTGATCTGTTCAATTTTGAAAAGGATGCGAGAAAGGAGCCGCTTTATCAGACAATGGAACTTTTACGCAAGAAATACGGCACAAAAATAATCGATAATGCGGGTTCACTGTCGGACATGAACTTGACCAGCCCCAAAATTGGCACTGACACCAGCTTTAATAAAGACTTCTTGCATGGAAGGTCAGGAACAGGCGATAAAAATGAAAAAGATGATAATGCATGAGTTTTTAAGGCAGTTATATGCAAAACTAAGACAGGAAAGTTGAATCAGGGTAGGAATCTTGCTAAAGTAAAGTGGATTATTTAATTGGATTTTGTTTCAACGTATAAAAGGCGGAAGGGATGTAATAGTAGATGACGAAATCACAGTTTGGGGTTATCGGCTTAGCGGTCATGGGGAAAAATCTTGCCATGAATATAGAGAGCAGAGGGTACTCTGTATCTGTTTTTAACAGGTCACGTGAAAAAACGGATGAGATGCTTAAGGAAGTAGAAGGAAGAAATTTTAAAGGTACATACACAATTGAAGAGTTTGTGGATTCTTTGGAAAAGCCCCGCAAAATTATGCTTATGGTGAAAGCAGGGGGGCCGACAGATGCGACAATTGATCAGTTAAAGCCTTTGCTGGATAAAGGGGATATTCTAATTGATGGAGGAAATACCTTCTTTGTGGATACACAGCGCCGCAATAAAGAATTAAGTGAGCTGGGCATCCATTTCATCGGTACCGGCGTTTCCGGCGGTGAAGAGGGCGCTCTGAAGGGGCCTTCCATTATGCCTGGCGGCCAAAAAGAAGCCTACGAGCTGGTTGCCCCTATTTTTCAAGATATCGCGGCAAAGGTTAATGGCGAAGCATGCACAACATACATCGGTCCGGATGGAGCAGGGCATTATGTGAAAATGGTGCACAACGGCATTGAATACGGTGATATGCAGCTGATTTCCGAATCTTATTTTCTATTGAAAAATGTGCTTGGCCTGACTGCTGAAGAGCTTCATGAGGTATTTGCAGAATGGAATAAAGGCGAGCTTGACAGCTATCTGATTGAAATTACGGCTGATATTTTCACGAAAAAAGATGAGGAAACCGGAAAGCCTCTGGTAGATGTCATCCTTGACACGGCAGGACAAAAGGGAACCGGCAAATGGACAAGCCAAAGTGCGCTTGACCTGGGCGTACCCCTTCCAATCATTACTGAATCCGTTTTTGCCCGATTCATTTCTGCTATGAAAGACGAACGGGTGAATGCGAGCAAAGTTCTACGCGGTCCAGCTGCGCCGGAATTCACAGGCGATAAAGAAGCATTTATCGAGAGTGTCCGCAAAGCCCTCTACATGAGCAAAATCTGCTCATACGCACAAGGTTTTGCCCAAATGAGAGCAGCTTCCGAAGAATATGGATGGGATTTGAAATATGGTGATATTGCAATGATTTTCCGCGGCGGCTGCATTATCCGTGCCCAATTCCTGCAGAAAATCAAGGAAGCATATGATCGTGAGCCGGGCTTGAAGAATCTCCTTCTTGATCCGTATTTCAAGGAGATCGTGGAAAGCTATCAGGATGCTGCGCGTGAAATTATCAGCGTAGCTGTAAAGAACGGCATTCCTGTACCATGCTTTGCTGCTGCATTGTCCTATTATGACAGCTACCGAACAGAAACATTGCCTGCAAACCTTCTTCAGGCACAGCGTGACTACTTCGGTGCACACACCTATCAGCGTACAGATAAAGAAGGCATTTTTCATACAAACTGGATGGAATAATAAAAAAACAGCGTCCTAGCGGCGCTGTTTTTTGTCTTTCAAAAAAATAAGCCCCCTTAGAGAGCAGGGGGCTTAGAATTATTAACACTGTTCAACATCAAGGTCAGTTACTGGCCACCAGAAGAAACCGTCTTTTTCAAGCAGCTGGTCTGCTTCTTTTGGACCCATTGAACCGGATTCGTAGTTAGGGAATCCTATTTCTCTTGTGTTTTCCCACACTTCGGAAATTTTGTCGACAAAGCTCCAGGAAAGGGCCACTTCATCCCAGTGTGTAAAGTTTGTTGCGTCACCGCGCATGCAATCATATAAAAGCCTTTCATAAGCTTCAGGTGTATTCATGTCATCGATGCCTTTGTTGGCAAAGTTTAATTTTACCGGTGTGGCTTCAATGTTTTGACCTGATTTTTGGGCATTTAAATAAAGGGTAATGCCTTCTTCAGGCTGAATATGGATCACCAGCAGGTTAGGATTTAGCGTTTGCTCAGTCTGATAATATAAGTTCATCGGAATGTCCTTAAATTGAATAACTATTTTCGTTGATTTAGCAGCCATTCTTTTACCTGTACGAATATAGATAGGCACACCTGCCCAGCGGAAATTATCAATCATCAGCTTGCCTGCTACATACGTTTCGGTGTTTGATTGTTCATCCACCATCGGCTCTTGATTGTAAGCAGGTACTTCCTGTCCATTCAAATGGCCTTTTCCATACTGGCCGCGGACAAAGTAATCTCTTACCTGATCGCCTTCAATTGGACGCATGGCTCTTAAAACTTTTACTTTTTCAGATCTAATTTCATCTGTGGTCAATCGGATTGGCGGTTCCATTGCCAATAAGGCAACCATTTGCAGCATATGGTTTTGAACCATATCGCGAAGTGCGCCGCTTTTTTCATAGTAACGGCCGCGTTCTTCAACACCCAGTACTTCGCTTGATGTAACCTGAATATTTGAAATGTAGCGATTGTTCCATAATGGTTCAAAAATGGCATTGGCAAAACGGATAACTTCAATGTTCTGCACCATCTCTTTCCCCAGGTAGTGATCAATCCGGTAAATTTCATTTTCTGAAAAGGCTTTTCGGATTTGCTTATTAAGCAGCTTCGCTGATTCAAGATCATGGCCAAATGGCTTTTCAATGACAAGACGCTTAAACCCATCTACATCTGTCAGACCATCTGCTTTTAAATGCTCTGCAATGGTTCCGAAAAACTCAGGTGCCATGGCAAGGTAAAAAATGCGGTTGCCTTCAAGGGAATAGTGAGCATCCAATTCTTCGGCCATGCTCTTTAATGCCAAATAGGAATTGGAGTCCGTAACGTCATGCGAATGATAGTAAAAGTGAGAAATAAAATCTTCAAGTTCTCTGCTATCTTTTATAGCAGACTCAACAGAGGCTTTAACACTTGCCTGAAATTCATCATTTGATAGCGGCCTTCTGGCAACCCCTACTACGGCAAAGCGATCGGACAGCCTTCCCTTTTTGTATAAGCGGTAAAGTGAGGGAAACAATTTTCTTTTTGCCAAATCTCCTGTTGCTCCAAATATCATAATTAATCCGGCTGGTTTTTCGTTTGTTTTCACGATTCTAGAACCTCTTTTCGACAAAATTTCTGTATGTAAGGCGGGACTGATTTTTGTCAGTCCTCAGCTTGAGAAGAAGCTGTTATATTGCATTGCAAAAAAACGTCTGTACAAGTATAAAATTGTATCTGTTTACAGCTGTTTTCGCAAATATTAAGTTTGTCCTTTTTACCATAGTTTCTATCTAACGGCCAGGAACTATCCTTTTAAATAACACAAAAAACAATTGTTAAATGAATGAATTCCCAAGCTGCTATGGTATATTGTTTATATTCATAATGGCGAGACAAGACAGGCTTAATCCCTGATTTGCCGGAAGGAGGTATTTTACACATGGACATATTTTTTCTGGGAACGGGAGCAGGAATTCCCGCTAAGCTGAGAAATGTATCCTCGATGGCTTTAAAGCTCCTGGATGAAAGAGGAAGCATATGGCTTTTTGACTGCGGAGAAGCGACCCAGCATCAAATCTTACATACAAACATTAAACCGAGAAGAATTGAGAAAATCTTTATTACACATCTTCATGGTGATCATATATATGGTCTTCCCGGACTGCTTTCCAGCCGCTCTTTCCAGGGTGGTGACACGGAGGTGACCTTATATGGGCCAAAGGGTCTGAAAAAATTTATTGAAGTCTCGCTTTCTGTAAGCGGCACATATCTTAAGTATCCTTTAAAGATAGATGAAATCAATGAGGGTATTGTACTTGATGAAGAAGATTTTAAGGTGGAAGCCCGTTTGCTCGAGCATGGAATACCCTCATACGGCTACAGGATTACAGAAAAGGACCGTCCGGGCACATTGCTTGCGGACAAACTTGCAGAAGCGGGGATCAAACCCGGTCCGATATATAAAAAAATAAAGAATGGTGAAGACATAGAGCTTGAGGATGGAAGGATTCTCGAAGCGGAAAATTTCCTGGGGCCGGCTCAAAAAGGAAGAATTGTCACAGTTCTGGGAGACACCAGAATTTGTGATGCGGCAATAGAATTAGCAGCCGGTGCTGACCTGGTAATTCATGAGGCAACCTTCTCAGGGGGGGAAGAGAAGCTTGCATACGATTATTTTCATTCGACAACCCTGCAGGCTGCTCAAGTTGCGCTAAAGGCGAATGCCAGGAAACTTTGCCTGAATCATATCAGTTCACGATATGAACGGAAGGATTGGGAACAGCTTCTCAAAGAATCACAGACTATTTTCCCCAATACAGTCATTTCTGAGGACTTTAAAGAAATTCAGATACCGCTTGATAGAGGGGAGGCGGATTAATTGAAAACCTTTTATATCGTGCGCCATGCAAAGGCGGAGGGCCAGCCTTTTTCTGCCAAATTGACCGAAAGCGGAAGGCAACAGGCATTAAAATTAATTGATTTCTTTAAAGGCAAAGAAATTGATAGCATATATTCAAGCCCTTATGTGCGGGCGATTGAAACAATCCGGCCCCTTGCACAGTTCCGAAATCTGGAGATTATTGAGGAAAGCCGGTTGGGTGAAAGGGTGCTGAGCTCTTTTCTTTTTGAAGATTGGCAGGACAAGCTTAAACAAAGCTTTTTCGATTTTGATCTTGTTTTTGAAGGGGGAGAATCTCATTCATCAGGAATGAGACGGGCTTCCTCCCTGCTGGATGAGTTGATCGCGTCCAATGAGAATCACATCGCACTGGTCAGTCATGGCAATTTATCAACGCTGCTGCTCCGCTATTTTGATGAAAGTGCAGGCTTTGAGCATCTGATGAAGATGAGCAATCCGGATGTTTTCGAAATTAAAGTAAATGGTGAAGATACTGTTTGGAAGCGTATTTGGAATGAAAAGTAATGCCTGGAAAAATTGAATTTTTCAAATTTGGCATTGACGGTTTTATGCTTGCATACTATAATCACACTTATACTTTAAAACAATATAGTAAAAAGCTATGAAGAGACTCTAGTAAGTTTTATCTCCCTGTTTAAAGAGAGCCAGTGGATGGTGGAAACTGGCACAAAGATAAAATGAATTTCATCTTGGAGCTTATCTTTCCTGCATATAGCAGAAAAGACGGTAAATCCGTTATATTTTTGAGTGGAAAGTCACATGCTTTCAAAAAGGGTGGTACCGCGTGAACCTAAAATCACGTCCCTTTTGAAGAATGTGGCTTTTTTGTTTTTAAAAAAATTTGGAGGTACAGGTATGCAGCAAAATGAGCAATGGTCATCGAAGATAGGATTTATTTTAGCATCGGCTGGTTCGGCAATCGGACTTGGAGCTATTTGGAAGCTTCCTTATGTGACAGGAACAAGCGGAGGCGGGGCATTTATCTTATTATTTCTGTTATTTTCCCTTTTGATTGGTTTTCCGCTATTACTGGCCGAGTTTGTGGTTGGCCGCAGTACAGGTAAGGAGGCAATCTCGGCATACAAAGATATTGCTCCGGGAACTAAATGGCACTGGATTGGCTACCTTGGCGTATTCACGTGTTTTCTGCTTTTATCCTTCTATAGTGTAATAGGCGGGTGGATTCTGAAGTACATTGTATACGGCGTTACCGGGTCTATGAATGGTGCAGGCAATTATGAGGAGCTATTTGGCGCAGCCGTGTCAGACTCTGTATCTGTTGTAGCGGCACAGGGAATCTTTTTATTCATAACTGTCTTAGTGGTAGCAAAAGGCATTCAGAAGGGGATCGAACAGGTCAGCAAAATTATGATGCCTGCTTTGTTTCTTTTATTTATTATTTTGATTGCACGATCCCTGACATTGGATAATGCGATGGAAGGCGTTTCGTTCTTTTTAAAGCCTGATTTTTCAAACCTGACGTCTGAAACCGTACTATATGCGATGGGCCAATCGTTCTTCTCTCTAAGTGTCGGGGTATCGGTCATGGTAACGTATAGCTCTTATCTATCTAAAAAAGAAAATTTGATGCAGCCTGCATTTTCTGTTGTCGGAATGAACTTATTTATTTCAATTCTGGCTGGATTGGCTATTTTCCCTGCTGTATTCTCATTGGGCTTTGAGCCTGCCGCAGGTCCTGGCTTATTGTTCATTGTCCTGCCATCTGTTTTTGATCAGATTATGTTTGGGCGGGTATTCTTGCTTTTCTTTCTTGCACTGTTTCTTTTTGCAACCTTAACTTCCGCTTTTTCAATGCTTGAAATTGTGGTGGCTGCTTTGACGAATAAGAAGGGCAGTGGCAGAACCCGTGCAGCCTGGCTGACAGGACTGGCAATCTTTATCGTCGGGGTTCCGTCTGCATTATCTTTCAGTATCTTATCCGATATTTCAATTTACGGCAAAATTATCTTTGATGCTGCTGATTTCCTTGTCAGCAACATCTTGATGCCGGTTGGAGCTTTGCTGATCTCCATATTTGTGTCCTATAAAATGAAGAAAGACCTGCTGAGAAGTGAATTGCTTCAGGGGTCAAAGTCACTGAATGGAATCTTTTCAGCGTGGTATTTGCTTCTGCGCTATGTGGTTCCTCTGGTTATTATCATTGTATTCCTTGATTCACTGCAGATTATATAATAAAAACGAGGGATGGCAGCTAACAGATGCCATCCCTCGTTCTATATTACAGCCATCCCCGGTCATATTGCTTAGGAGGTTCGATTGTTGCGCCAAGTTCTTTTGCTGCTGTCCGCGGCCAATAGGGGTCTCTCAGTAATTCTCTGGCAATAAAGATTAAATCCGCCCGTTCGTTTTGGAGAATTTCTTCAGCCTGCAGGCCGGATGTAATAAGCCCGACTGCACCAGTCTGGATATTCGCACCTTCTTTAATGGTTTCAGAGAATTTGACCTGGTAGCCCGGGTAAGTATGTATTCTGGCCGGCACTACTGCTCCGGAGCTTACATCAATTAGATCCACTCCCTGCTCCTTCATCCATTTTCCCATTTCTGCATAATCCTCTGCGGTTAACCCCTCATCATGATAATCATGGGCTGATACTCTGACAAATAAAGGTCCATCCCAAACGGCTTTAACGGCTTCAATGACTTCACGTAGGAAGCGGTATCTGTTTTCAGCCGATCCCCCATACTCATCATTCCGTTTGTTACTTAAGGGTGAAAGAAACTCATTGATCAGATAGCCGTGTGCCGCATGAATTTCAATTACTTCAAAGCCGGCTTTTTTCGCTCTTTCAGCGCCTTTTTTGAATGCTTCCACAGTTTCTGAAACTTCTTCTTTTGTCATTTCTTTTGGTGTTTTCATTTTTTCATTAAAAGCAATAGCTGAAGGGGCGATAATGTCTCCTTCGACAGCGGCTTTTCTGCCCGCATGTGCAATTTGTATTCCAGGTGAAGCACCATGTTCTTTCATTAGACCGGTTAATACTTTCAGTCCTGCGATGTGATCATCACTCCAAATCCCCAGATCCTGAGGAGAAATCCGGCCCTGCGGAGTCACAGCGGTTGCCTCCAGAATAATTAATCCCACCTGCCCGACAGCCCGGCTCATATAATGAGTCCTGTGCCAGTTTTCAACCATTCCGTCTTCATTATGGCTGGAGTACATGCACATCGGTGCCATAACAATTCTGTTTTTAAAGGTGACGCCTTTAATTGTTAAAGGTGAAAAAAGCTTTGTTTCCATAATTTCTTCCTCCCTTATTTCGCTATCCTAAATATTAAGTATATCAGGCAGTTTCATAATTGGAAAAGAACATGCACTCAGCGTTTATTCCTTAGCTCACTTAGCTTATATAATGTGCCTCTCCAGACTATGCCGCCCCGCACAAAGGTTAGGATGCTGGCACGGATGATAGAATAAATAAACAGGAGAGCTGTAATTGGAAATACTGTAAACAGAAGCGGAGTAAATTTGGTCATTCTTTTTATGATGATGGTATAAACACCTGCTAAAAAAATAATGTTTGCAAAGCTTAAACTGAAAATAAATTTGTCAGTTGAAAAAATGGTGAGAAAGGGAAGTACTTGTGAAATGAATGTGCCGGCAATTGCAAATAACACCATGCTAATCCGATAATGCAGACCTGCAAAAGTATTCTTCTCCAAGCCTTTGAAGGCTTCTGGCAAGCTTTCGTACCATTCAACTTCAATGAGGTCCATCGCCGTTGCTAATTTCTGCCTGTGGCCATTTTGTTTTATTTTCATTCCGAGCATTAAATCATCATCAGGCCTCATTTTTATTGCCTTATGTGTTCCAACTGCTTCATAGGAACTTTTGGACACCATGTTAAACGCTCCAATGCCAATTCCACTCTTAGAACGCGGATTGTTCGCCAGCCACGGACGTTTATAATAGGAGAAGCCGAAAAGGAAAAAAGCAATAAACGTGCTGACCCAGAAACTCCTGCCCGTCAAGCTCGGTGCCGCGGTTAAATGGTCAAGTTCATTCTTGGTGAAATAATGAACAGCCTTGCTGAAGGCATCCTTTTTAAATAATACATCGGCATCTGTAAAAAGAATTAATTCCCCTGATGATTCCCGATAGCCCTTATAAAGAGCGTGGTTTTTCCCCAGCCATCCGCTTGGGAGAGAATCGATATGAATACACTTAACCCTTGAGTCACTCTTCTGAATACGGTCCATGATGCTTTCTGTCCTGTCGGTTGAACGGTCATTGACCAATATCCATTCAATGTTTTTGTAGCTCTGCCGCAGCTGGGATTCTATACTCTCCGCCAGCATGGCTTCTTCATTCCTTGCCGCTGTAATTACGGATAGAAGGGGGCCTTCGGTCATCGCAACGCTTTCTTCAAGGCGGTCCAGGCTTTTTAATCCCAGAACGGCATCAATTAGTACTGCAATCCATACCAGAAGGCTTGCGCTTAATAGAATAATGAGCATTTGCAGATTTCGCATCCTTTTTTCATAGTTTGCACTAAGGCACTTTTTTAGGGGAGGTGCAGTCAGTTATGTTTTGACGGTGCTGCTGAAGCTTTGGCCAAGCCGCCTCGATTGGGCTGTCGCTTCCTTGATGCAATCAATGAAAGCTTCCTGCACTCCATTCGCTTCAAGCACTTTTACGCCTGCTTCAGTGGTGCCGCCAGGGCTTGTAACTTCCTTCCTAAGCTGCTCGGGGTCCTTGGCTGATCTGGCCAGCATTTCGGCTGCCCCGATGAGTGTCTGGATAATAAACTCTTTCGCCATACCCTTTTCGAGCCCGATTTCTTCGGCGCTTTTTTCCATAGCTTCCGCGAGATAGTATATATATGCCGGACCGCTGCCTGACAGGCCTGTTACAGCATCCAGCTGTCTTTCCTCAACAAATGCTGATTTTCCCACTGTATCAAAAATGTCACTTACTGTTTTCATCTGTTCTTTGGTCACTCTTTCATTAACAGATAAGGCGCTTGCTGATTTTCCGACTGCGGCTGATGTATTCGGCATGGCTCTCACGACAGGCAGTTTTTTCTCTGCCAATCGTTCAATGCTTTCGATCGAAACGCCGGCGAGAATGGAAATGACCAGCATGTCTTCCTGTAAATAAGGCTTTATAAGATTGATGGCCTCCTGAGCATCTTTTGGCTTTATCGCTAAAATAACAGCGTCGGCTCCGCTTAACAGCTCACTGAGATTGTAAGTGGCCTGAACGCCATAGGCTTTTTGCAAGGATTGCAGCTTTTCTTGGCTGCATTTGTTTGTCACCCAAATATCGCTTCCGGCAATGAGCCGGCTTTTTACGATTCCTGAGAGTAACGCTTCTGCCATTGATCCTGCTCCCACAATAGCTAATTTTTTCATATGCTTATAACTCCTCCTTATTGGTGCTCTATTTGCCGGCTGTCAAAATAAAAAAGCCTTTCCATCCTGTAAAGGACGAAAAGACTTTGCTTTCGCGGTACCACCTTCATTGCCCCTTCTTTATTCGTGCAGCAAGCCTGCCGCTGCCGCTGTGTATTTGAAAAGGCATCTCGATCCCGATAACGCCGGGGGTGCGTTTAGGTTTTCCTAACAGCTCATAAGGCAGGTTCAATGGTCAAGTGGACGGTGAAGCCTTTCAGCCGCTCGAGCTTCACTCTCTTTCGCCGTTTTCCATTTACTAATCTTATTCATCGCTATTTTTCTGCTGTACAGAAGTACAGCTTTGATTTATGAAAATCAAAATTTAATTGTGATTATGCAAGAAGACACACTTATTTGTCAAGCAGTATTTTTTGGAAAATTATCAATATTGCATAAAAATTATGTGAAAATAATGACAATTATTAAAAAGAACGGTACACTTATTTTTATATATGTAAATTTCTAAATTGTGTTATTGAATTTCGGTAATATTTTTGTATGGCAAATGCTGATATTTCAAGGGTTAACAGAACATTTTACTTAAAGGAAGCATGCCTGCGGAAGTATATAAAAAACAGCTTTATTTTATTTAAATATAGTGATTTTAGGGGGATTGTAAAATGGCAAAATGGAAGGATGGAATTGCAAAGCTTGTTATCCCGACACCATTTCCTGTCGGCGACGTAAATGTATATGCAGTAAAAGGGGAAAAGCTGACTCTTGTCGATGCCGGCCCTAAAACGGATGAAGCATGGGAAGCTTTAAAATCCCAGCTTAAAGAGCTAAATTTAACACCCGAAGATTTTGAACAGGTTGTTCTCACGCATCATCATCCCGATCACGCCGGGCTGCTTGACTTTTTCCCGGACAATCTTGATGTGTTCGGGCACCCGGTTAACCAAAGGTGGCTGTCCCGCACTGACGAATTTCTAAAATTTCATGATGAGTTCTACATAAAACTGTTTAACGAATTTGGAATCCCTGAACGGTATGCTTCCTTTATTAACAAAATGAAAAAGACTTTGCGCTATTCCTGCAATCGTACTCTGACAGGAGAGTTGAAGGAAGGCAGAGAGGCTGAAGGGCTAAAGGATTGGACGGTAATAGAGACCCCCGGGCATGCACAGAGCCATATAGGTCTGTTCAGAGAGAAGGATGGTGTATTCCTTGGAGGAGACCATTTGCTTGCACACATTTCACCCAATCCTATACTGGAGCCGCCGCTTCCCGGCCATGCGGAAAGGCCGAAGCCTCAGCTTCAGTATAACGAATCTCTGAAAAAACTGCGGCAGCTGCCGATATCCCTTTTTTATTCCGGACATGGAGAGGAGATTATAAATGTGAATGGGTTAATAAACGAAAGGCTTGGCCGTCAGCATGAGCGGGCGATGAAAGTAAAAGCATGGCTTGAGTCTGAATCTCTCACTGTTTTTGAGGTGTGCCGCCGCCTTTTTCCGAAGGTTTATGAGAAGGAGCTTTCCCTCACCATTTCCGAAACAGTCGCACAGCTTGACTATTTGCATTCAATAGGAGAGATTTATATAAATAAAGAGGAGAAAGCATTCTTGTATTCCGCATCAAAAGAGGTGGTTTGATTGTCAGACAGATTAAAAAATAAAAATGTGATTATCACCGGTGCATCTGGCGGGATCGGGGCGCAAATGGCCGTCCTTTGTGCCGAAAGGGGAGCAAATCTTGTCCTTCTTGCCCGCAGCCTTGACAAATTGCAGGAGCTGCAGGCAGACTTGCGAAAGCGATTTTCAGTCGATGTTCATGTGCATAAGCTTGATGTTTCAGACACTGACGAAATTTCGGCTGTTTTCTCAGAGGTCATTGCCCGGTTTGGTCACATAGATGTGCTTGTGAATAACGCCGGCTTCGGTGTTTTCCGCGAGGCACATGAAGCAAAAGTTGAAGAAATAAAGGGAATGTTTGATGTGAACGTTGTAGGTTTAATGGCCTGTACGAGCATGGTGCTTCCAGTGATGAGGAGACAGAGGAGCGGTCATATTATTAATATCGCTTCACAGGCCGGCAAAATGGCCACACCGAAATCGAGTGTCTATTCCGCAACCAAGCATGCAGTTCTTGGCTATACAAACAGCCTTCGGATGGAGCTGGCTGACAGCAATGTTTTCGTGACAGCAGTTAACCCCGGACCGATTGAAACGAATTTCTTTTCGATTGCAGATGAAAAGGGCACATATGTGAAAAATGTCAGCAAATTTATGCTCAAGCCTGAATACGTGGCCCGCAAGGTAGTCAATGCCATGCTCCGGCCGGTCAGGGAAATCAACCTTCCGCGGTGGATGAATGCGGGGAGCATCATCTATGCCCTTTTTCCGGGTTTGTTCGAAAAAATTGGAAAGCGCGCATTCAATCAAAAATAATAAGCTAGAAGCTGCAGCCAAATGCCTGCAGCTTCTTTTATTTTGGCTGTTTTCGCAAAGTTTGTTGCTATTTATATTATATTTACTGAGTTGATTGTAGTGGAAGGTGCGAGATCCTCGAAAATGCATGCGCATTTTCTTCGTGCGGTGTTTACTCAAGGTAGCCTATTCAACGTCCTACGGGAGTAGCGGGACAGGTGAGACCCCACAGACGCGTAGCGTCGAGGATGCTCACCGCCCGCCCCGTGGTTTGCTGAGCATCCTCTCACTGCAATCAACGGACAACATTGATAAGCGAAAAACAACAATTTATACGAAAAGAGCCTTTATTTTTGTCTGGGTAGGCGCCTATCCCGGGGAGAAAGTACTATTTTTAAGAAAAAACGCGTAAAATTTCCATTGAAACCGAACGCATATTCGCTTAATATAATGGGTATACATATACAGAACGAATGTTCTCGGTGTGTTTTTGGGTTTATAGGGGCTATGCAGCATAGAAGCTGATAAGCAGAGCCTTATGCTTTTTTGAAGGAGGATGTCGAAGTCATGATTGATTACAGCTCAATGCCGAACCATCAAATTTTGTGTGTTGATATGAAGAGCTTTTATGCAAGCTGTTCTGCTGTCATGCTTGGTCTGGATCCTCTTGACTGCTATCTTGTAATTGCAGGGAATGTGGAACGGAAGGGGAGCGTTGTTCTGGCGGCCTCTCCGCGAATGAAAAAAGAGTTTGGAATAAAGACAGGGTCCCGTCTTTTTGAGGTCCCCCAAGATCCACGCATTAGAATTGAGGAGCCGAAAATGGCGACTTATTTAAGAATCTCCACTGAAATCACCAGGGTGTTTAACCGTTATGTCCCCAAGGAAGCCATCCATACGTACAGTGTCGATGAAAGCTTCATAAAAGTTGATGGCGCAGTGCACCTCTGGGGTAATGCCCAGACGATTGCCTGGAAAATAAAAGATGATATTGAACGGGAATTTCAGCTTCCCTGTGCCATAGGAATAGGGCCTAATTTATTAATGTCAAAGCTCTGCCTGGACCTTGAAGCGAAAAAAGAGGGAGTTGCACAATGGACGTATGGAGATGTAAAAACAAAGCTGTGGAATATATCTCCGTTACGGGAAATGTGGGGCATCGGCCGCCGTGTTGAAAAGACATTGAATGGAATGGGGATTTTTACAGTCGGCCAGCTTGCCCGCTATGATCTGGCTAAGCTGGAGAAGAAGTTTGGGATTATGGGCAATCAGCTCTATCACCACGCATGGGGGATTGATTTGTCGGAAATAGGTGCGCCGATCATGGCAGGACAGATCAGCTTCGGTAAAAGCCAGATATTACTGAGAGATTACAAAGAGGAAAAGGAAATTAAGCATGTGGTCCTTGAGATGTGTGAAGAAGTGGCAAGAAGGGCCCGCAGCCACCGCAAAGTCGGCAGAACCATCAGCTTTGGCCTTGGCTACAGCCAGGATGAATTCGGAGGGGGTTTTTATCGCTCCAGGACCGTCGATCAGCCAACCAATATTACGATGGATCTTTATCGGGTCTGCCTCGAGCTTTTTGACGAGAATTATGAGGGGAAAACAGTACGGCAGATTTCCATTTCCCTCGGCAATATTACGGATGATAGCGAAATGCAGCTGAGTCTGTTCGACTTGGATGGCTGGAAAAAAAGGGAGCTCGGCTATACTGTCGACCGGATCCGTTCCAAGTTTGGAGGAGGAGCTCTGCTGAGAGCCGTTTCTTATACAGGTGCAGGAACCGCCAAACACCGTGCGACATTGGTCGGCGGCCATAAAATGTAAAAGGGGGGTCAGCTTATGATTCGCGATCGGGGCAGAATTTAAACAATACTATAATATAGGGGAGGCTAAATCGTTTTTAACGATATACTTCCCCTTCTTTTTTTACGTTGTAAGTTCATTATCAATATTTAATTCTATATAGATCTTATAGTAATTAATGATTAATCAAACGGAGGAACAAGATGGTTGTAGTAAGAGAGGTTGTTATACCTTCAGGGGAGAAAAGGTGGATAGTGTTAACTAATCAAATTGAGCCAGTCATTCCAATAATGAAATATATAAAGTACCTTGATAGTCTAGGAAAGGCTCCTAATACACTCATATCCTATTGTTATCATTTAAAGCTTTACTGGGAGTTCCTACTTAGCCACGATAAGAGCTTTAAAGAAGTTGATCTAAATTTATTAGCAAGTTTCATAGGTTGGTTGAGGATGCCGCAACAAAAAGGGAAAGTTAAATACCTTTATGGAGAAAAAGCAAAAAGAAGTGAGCAATCTATAAATATAATTGTTAACTGTGTTATCAATTTCTATGATTATTTAATTAGATGGCTTCGAGAAAGACCTTAAAACTAAAGTAATGAAAGAAATAAAGGTAAGTAAACGCTCTTTATAAATCTTTCCTTAATCATGTGAAAACGATAATATTGAAAAATAATTAGTGAAAGAATCCATTAAAGTAAACTCATTGGTATTATAATAAGTTACTCCTAAAGATTCCCACTGATTATACTGAGATTTAAAATTATTGATTGCTGTTGTATTGGAATGAAGTTACACTAACAAAATACGAAAATGGTGACTCTTCATTAGTTGTACCTTCTACCAAACTTGAACAAGGTGGTAATTTAGTATTTCTAATGGCTGGTTATTCAGTGGAAGATGGGTAGATTCTAAACCCAATTTTGATGGAAATTAACCCACAAGAAAATGATGAACGGCCAAGTGTCGAATATAAAACCCTTGATAACGTTGCTGTTGCTGGATTCTTATTTAGTGAGGATGGTGAATATTTGGAAAAGATTGAATACCATGATAATCAAGTGAATGGCTATTGGAGCGATGTTGCAAAGTTGTATTAAGAATTCTTGGAGTAAAATCCTAAGTTGGTTAAGGACAGTTTGCTCTTCTGCTTGTTTCAGCGTTGTATTTGGAGGGAATATTTGGGGTGCTGCAGTTTGTGCCGGATGTTTAGGTGGGCATGTAATGCATTGCATGATGAGTAATGCGTAATAATAGCATCAGTAAACAAAAACTAGTTGTGCATGGTTTAATATTCCTTATATCCACTATTTTAGCTGTTATATATTATCCCTCTGGAGTCTCGACAATTTGTATAATAGCGGCTTGTTCATCTGTATTCTTTCTAGGTAAACCAGCCTTCTCAGGGAAAAATAAAAAAGATGTTGATTAAAATATAATAAAGGAATAAATCAACAAAATTTAAACCCATATCTGAGATGGGTTTCTTTTTATACTCAAAACCTTATTAAATAGCAAGATTGAAAAAAGGATAAAATTATAATACAATAAAACAAACATACGTTCGTTAATTTAACAAAGGATTCATTTGTAGAGAAAAGAGGTGACAAAATGATCCGCGATAGAGGTAATAAAAAGTGGGTTTCACTAATATTACCTGAACATGTAAAGATGTTGAGGGAATATAACGCAAATTATAATAAGATTCCAAAACCGTCTCTTGATGAACAGAAATATGAACAGTTTAATGAAATCGTATCTGAGGCTATGGAAATGAATAATACCTTGGAATTTGCTTATTATTTTCAAGGGGATATCAGACAATATATTGGCATTATTCACTATTTCGATGTATTAAAAAATGAGTTAAGAATTATTGATCAACGGGCTGAAAAGCACTTTTTAAAATTAGAAAATATCATGGGCATATCAAACTACAATGAATAATATTCTGAAAAAAATGAGCAAAAGTAAGAGTTGGACTAAATGGTAAGGATTATCTATATAAACATATCTTTAATGAATGAATGTTTGAAATTAAAAAGATTTATCGAAAAAAGTCTTGATAAAAAAATAAAATGGACTTCCATGATGCTGCCGGAACATGTAAAGCTCTTAAGAGACTGGGCAAAGGAAGACACATACGAGCAAAAGCGGGAATTGGATGAGCAGAAGATTGAATATATGAATGAAATTCTTTCAGAGGCAATGGAATTTCAAAAGAACGTGACACTTACACATTACAGGGGCAGAAATTATGAACTGGTTATCGGGAGCATCCATTATTGGGATGACCTTGGCCAAAAGCTTCATATTGTTGATCGGTTTGGGGATATTCACCGTATCTCCATTAATGAATAGCGGATGCACGGTTTACGGAAGAATAATGCTGTCTGAACTGGATGAATTAAGAATAAAAAATGGAAAAAACGGGGATGACTATCCCCGTTTTCCAACCTTATTGCTTGTCATCGGAGGTTTTCTCCGCGCGGACACAGGATTGGAAAGTTCCTTTATGAGTGCCATCACAAAATGGGATTTTCAAGGATCTCCCGCAGCGGCAAAGGGAATAGGTTTTTTTTGTTTCGAATTTATTGCCATCCATATCAATTAACTCTACATCACCTGTTACACGCAGCGATCCATTATCCATTACTTTAATCTGTGCCTTGGACATATCCAATCATCCTTTCTAAAAAACTTTATTTGGCTGCTCAATGGCAGTGTCTCTTTCAGAAGCATGTTATGCCTATCTGTGTTAAAATCAGCATATGCAAAGGGGAGGTAGTTTTACAACATGGAAATAACATTAACTGAATTGGCGGCAGAAAAATTATCGGGACGGATTGCCGGCAAAGAAGGATTTATAAAACTAAAGTATGATATAGACGGATGCGGCTGTGTGGTAAGCGGAGTGGCGGCACTCTGGCTTGTTGAAGAGCTGGATGAAGATGACAGGGAAATCCAAACAAACACCGGCAGCATATATGTGGAAAAATCCAAGGAAGTATTTTTGGATGAAAATTTAACGATAGACTTTTCTGAGAAGGCAAATTGCTTTCAGTTAAAAAGCCCGAATCAGTATTTAAACCCAAGAATGAGCTTAATTGATAAAACAAAATAAAATGAAGTAGCAGACGGCCGCTGAGGAAGGCGGTCTTTTTAATAGGGTGTATAGGTAAATTTACCCTTCCGAAATTCTGGAAAATAAGGTTTTAATATATTAGTAAAAGGTTAGATAACAAAATGTTTATCATTATGGGTGAAGAGAGTGCTGATGGGGGGATTCGAATGAAGTGGAAGTTATTTTTTCTGGCGGCAGCTTTCCTGATTTTGTCAGGGTGCAGTACAGCAACAATGGGCCAGGCGATTGATGCTGGAATTCCATTCAATGTAAAAGAAGTCTTACATAAAGAAAAAGTAAAAGATGGAGTCATACTGCTGTACTTAACGCAGCAGTATGATGGGCAAAATGAAGTAGAGGCCTTGGCAGCTGCCTATTTGAAGGGCAGTGACAAAAAGGGCTGGAAAAATGAAGGCCATAACCATTGGGAGTATTATGAGCATGAACATATGACCGTTTATTCAGATACTTTCTATGATTACGATAAGGAAGGTAATCTGGAAAACAGATTACCAATAATATTTGGTGAGATTCAAAGCGGAGATATTAAAAAAGTAGAAGTAGCGGGCAAGGAAGAGAAATTTGAAGAAGCGGCTATAATAAAAAAAGAAAACAAACGCTATTATTTTAAAATGGGAGACTATCATACTGCCAGAGGGCTGTCGGCAGACGGCAAAGAAATCATGAAGAAAAAGAAAAATTAAAGTGAAGCAGCTGGCTTACATCGAAGCCGGCTACTTCTATTATTGTGAAAAAGTATCTTTGCTACGGACATACTGCTCCAAAAACTCGTCAATGACTTTTTCATAATCCTCTTTGTTTTCGTTAAAGGATTGGGCATGTATCCCGTTGGCAGCAAGGTAAAGTTTTTTAGGGCCCTTTTTCTTTTCATACAAAGCTTCGGACATGGTCGGTAAAATAAAATCATCTTTTTCGCTGTGGATAAACAGGATGGGCTTCTTTATATTTTCAATAACAGAAATAGGAGAAACGTCCGCAATGGAATATTTTTCCCGCATCCGAAGGAATAGATCGGCAACAGGCAAAAAGAGTTTCGCTGGAAGCTTCATCTCGGTTTTTAAACGGTAAGTCAGCTGCTCCTTGAAATCAGAAAAAGGGCAATCGGCAATGTAGAAGTCGGCACCGTCTTCAAGCATTCCCGCATAAAGGAGCATGGTGGCAGCCCCCATGCTTTCCCCATGAATGCCGATCTCAATATCAGGCCCTTTTTCCGCTTTAAGCCAATCAACAATCGCTTTTAGATCAAACTTTTCATAATGCCCGTAGCTTGTCGTCTTCCCCCCGGATTCTCCGTGGCGGCGATGATCATAGATTACAGCGTTAAACCCCCGTTCAAGGAAGAGGTTCATATATTTAATCGAATTCATTTTGTTTTCCGTAACCCCGTGAGAAATAATAATATAGCGATTGTTTTTATGGGGTTCGGCAGCCACGGCTTTTAAGTTATAGCCAAATGGAGAAGGAATAAGCACTTCTCTTTTCGGGAGGCTTTCATACTTGATCAGATCAAGCCTGCCGGATTCCTTCTCCCTTTCTAAAATAAATTCATCTTCCTTCTTTTTCATAAACATAAGTCTATTTGTAAAATAGATGCCAAGTGATGAAAGAAAGAGAACGATGGAAAATATATAGCGCAAAAACCTTCTCAACCCCATCCCTCCATTTTTGCTCTTTTCTAAAGGCTCTTTCGTATAGATTGTTGTTTTTCGCTTATCAATGTTGTCCGTTGATTGCAGTGAGAAGATGCTCAGCGAACCACGGGGCGGGCGGTGAGCCTCCTCGACGCTGCGCGTCTGTGGGGTCTCACCTGTCCCGCCACTCCAGTAGGACGTTGAATAGGCTAGCTTGAGTAAACACCGCACGAAGAAAATGCGAATGCATTTTCGAGGATCTCGCACCTTCCACTACAATCAACTCAGTAAATATAATATAAATAGCAACAAACTTTTCGAAAACAGCCTTTCTAAAAGATTGTTGTTTTTGTTTATGAAGTCATCCCGTTGATTGCAGCCTTTTTTTCTTTATTTTACCATTATGGATAAGATTAAAACAGAGATGTTAGCCGGGGCAAAGTGAAATTTTATAAAGGACGCCCTGCACAAAAAAAGCCGCTTTGCGGCGGCTTATTGCTGTGCGTTTTGTCTTTTGGTTGGATGAATCGCTTTTTCTAATTCTTCGGCAGCAATCGTCTGATTTACTGTATCGGAATTCGGCTTTCCCTTTTGGCTGTAACCTTTATCGCGTTTTTGACTCATAGAAATATCCCCCTTCTAATTCTGTGTGGATGAACCTGTATTCGCCAGCTGCTTTCATCTAATAAGGTGCGGTAAAACAGGGGGAATTATTCACTTGAACTGTAATGCTATTGAACAGTTTGAGCATTTAGCCTGAAATACGTGCTTTCAATCGGCCTGGAAAGATGAGGCTGAACAATTTTTACAGCTTCCATTAATTGATCCAGATTAACATTGGTTTCAATTCCCATGCGCTCAAGCATATAGACAACATCTTCTGTTGCAGCGTTGCCAGCAGCTCCAGGGGCAAATGGGCATCCGCCTAGTCCGCCGGCTGATGTGTCAAACCGGTCAACACCTGCCTGCAGGGCTGCAAAAATATTTGTAAGGGCCAATTTTCTTGTGTCGTGGAAGTGTGCAGTGATAAGGGTAGTAGGAAACTCTGCTTTCAAACGGGAAAATAACCCATATGATTCATGGGGAGCAGCCATCCCAATTGTATCTGCCACGCTTAATTCATCAGCTCCTGCCTCAGTAAATTGGCGGCATAGCCTAACTGTATCTTCAGGATTGATGGCTCCTTCATACGGGCAATAAAATGCTGTAGAGATGCATGCGCGGACAAAATAGCCTTTCTCCTTCAATTCTCCGATAATCGGTGTTACTTCATCCATACTTTCCTGAGTGGTTTTATTGATGTTCTTCTTATTGAATGTATTGCTTACACCGACGAAAATGGCTACAGCCCGGCAATCAGTCATATATACTCTATCAATGCCTTTGCGGTTCGGGGCAAGCACGATATCCCTTGTATCCGCACCAAGGCAATCCGCCGTAATTTCAGCGGCATCCCCCATTTGCGGAACCCATTTAGGTGACACAAAAGAAGTAAGCTCCAATTCTGTTAATCCTGCATTTTTTAAACTTTTAATAAAATCTTTCTTAACCTCAGTCGGTACAAACGACTTTTCATTTTGCAGTCCATCCCGTGGCCCCACTTCAATAATTGTTACTTTATCTGGAAATGCAAGCGTCATGTTTTCCTCTCCCGTTTCATAATTTTAATTTTAGTAAGCGTTTTCTTAATGACTTAAATTTATTGTATTAGTAAAGTATTTTCGATTGCAAGAATAATAGAAATTTTGACAAAATAAAAGGAATTTTGATATTCCTCAACGAATATAAGCAAAGAGATGTTTTGAAAGGATGAGAGAGATGTCACAAACAGAAGTCGTAATAGTCAGCGCTGTCCGGACAGCAATCGGCAGTTTCAATGGAAGTCTTAAAGATGTACTAGCACCAGAGCTTGGGGCGATAGCGATAAAAGGCGCTCTTGAAAAAGCAGGTGTAACACCGGACCAAATAGATGAAGTAATACTGGGGAATGTCCTGCAGGCAGGCCTGGGCCAAAACACAGCAAGGCAGGCAGCTCTTAAAGCGGGGCTCTCTGAAAGCGTTTCCGCAATGACAATTAATAAAGTTTGCGGTTCAGGGCTGAAGGCGGTCCATTTAGCAGCACAGGCAATATTAGCCGGTGATGCCGAAGCTGTGATTGCAGGCGGCATGGAAAATATGAGCCAGGCGCCTTACATACTGAAAAATGCAAGAAATGGCTTTAAAATGGGAGACCAAAAACTTATAGATTCGATGGTTTCAGACGGTCTCTGGTGTGCTTTTAATGATTATCATATGGGAGTTACGGCTGAAAATCTTTGTTCAAAATATGAACTGAGCAGGGAAGAACAGGACAGATTTGCCGCAGACAGCCAGGAAAAGGCGGCAAAGGCAATTGAAGAAGGAAAATTCAAAGATGAAATCGTTCCTGTGGAAATTCCTCAGCGAAAAGGGGATCCGGTCGTTTTTGATACAGACGAATATCCGAAAAAAGGGACAACTGCTGAAAAGCTGGCAGGCCTGCGTCCAGCGTTTAAGAAAGGTGGAAGCGTAACAGCCGGAAATGCGTCAGGGATTAATGACGGTGCGGCTGTACTGCTGGTTATGAGCAGAAAGAGAGCAGATGAACTGGGGCTTAAACCATTAGTGACGATTAAAGGAAATGCAAGTGCGGGTGTTGATCCAAGCATCATGGGCATTGGTCCTGTTGCTGCCGTAAAAAAAGCACTTGAAAAGGCATCTGTTTCTATGGATGAATTGGAGCTTATTGAAGCAAACGAGGCATTTGCAGCCCAATCGCTGGCAGTTGACAGGGAGCTTCGTTTTAAAAAGGAGATCCTGAATGTTAATGGCGGGGCCATTGCCCTCGGACATCCGATCGGCGCAAGCGGAGCACGAATCCTCGTAACTCTTATTCATGAGATGCAAAAAAGACAGGCAAAGAAAGGCCTTGCAACTCTATGCATTGGCGGAGGCCAAGGGGTAGCTACAGTGGTGGAGCTTGCATAGCCAAATAAAAGTCATTAAAATAAGTACTTTTTTATGAAAGGAGCGATTGAAGTGAAGAAAATTTGTACTTCATTCAATGAAGCAGTTCAGGAAATTCACGATGGTGCTGTCCTTATGGTTGGTGGTTTCGGTCTGTGCGGAATTCCGGAAAACCTTATTCTGGCTTTAGTTGAAAAAGGGGTTAAGGATCTGACAGTCATTTCGAATAACTGCGGTGTTGACGATTGGGGACTTGGACTGCTTTTGAAAAATAAACAGATTAAGAAAATGGTTGGCTCATATGTTGGCGAAAATAAAGAGTTTGAAAGACAGGTTCTCTCAGGGGAAATTGAAGTAGAGCTGCTTCCTCAAGGAACACTGGCAGAAAAAATCCGTGCAGGCGGCGCAGGAATTCCTGCTTTTTACACACCAGCTGGAGTAGGAACCCCAATTGCAGAGGGGAAAGAGACGAAGATGTTTGACGGCAAGGAATATCTCCTTGAAGAAGCGCTGAAAGCAGACTTCAGCCTTGTGAGGGCATGGAAAGGCGATAAGATGGGCAATCTTGTTTATCACAAAACGGCCCGAAACTTCAATCCGATGATTGCAGCGGCAGGAAAAGTGACAATTGCAGAAGTGGAAACGCTTTATGAGATTGGTGAACTGGATCCGAATTATATTCATACCCCCAGCATCTATGTTCAATCACTGATAGAAGGGAAACAGGAAAAGCGCATTGAAAGACTGACGGTGAAGAAATAAATACCAGTGACGGAAGGAGAGGGTGTCATGAGTAACGATAAAGCAGCAGTACGCGAAAAAATTGCCAGACGGGCTGAAAAAGAAATTGAAAATGGCTTTTACGTGAACTTGGGAATCGGTATGCCAACATTGGTTGCCAATTATATTTCTGATAATAAGGAAGTGGTTCTGCAGTCTGAAAATGGATTACTGGGCATCGGCCCGTATCCTGCAGAAAGTGAAGTTGATCCGGATTTGATTAATGCAGGTAAAGAAACAGTTACAGCTATCCCGGGATCATCTTATTTTGATAGTGCTGAATCATTTGCAATGATCAGGGGCGGACATGTAAATATTGCCATTCTCGGCGGTATGGAAGTCTCTGAAAATGGAGATCTTGCCAACTGGATGATTCCCGGAAAAATGATCAAGGGAATGGGCGGTGCAATGGATCTGGTTCATGGCGCTAATAAAATCATTGTCATTATGGATCACACTAATAAAAAGGGCGAATCAAAGATTCTTAAAAAATGCAGTCTGCCTTTAACAGGTAAAAGAGTAGTTGACCGCATAATAACTGAGCGGGCAGTCATCGATGTCACCGAGTCCGGTTTAAAACTTGTTGAAGTGGCTAAAGGCTTTACAATCGAGGACATTATCAATTCGACAGAACCCCAATTGCAGGTTGATGAAAACGTTGTAACAGAAGCATACTAATACATCTGAAAAGTACAGCTGCATGCTGTGCTTTTCATTATTTTCATCCTAAAGAAAAGAGGAGAAAAAATGAGTTTTTCCTTTAAAGGAATTGACCATATTCAGCTGGCAGCTCCGAAAGGCTGCGAAGAGAAAGCCAGAAAATTTTACGGTGAACAGCTTGGACTGAAGGAAATTCCCAAGCCTGTAAATCTTCAAAAGCGGGGCGGCTGCTGGTTTATTTGCGGAAATCAGGAAATTCATATCGGGGTGCAGGAGGACTTTCTGCCCGCCAAAAAAGCCCACCCCGGACTTATTGTGGAAAACCTGGAATTCTTGAGAAGCATTCTTCAAGAGCAGGAAATAACAATAAAGAAAGAACTTCCGATAGAAGGAAGAGAGAGATTCTTTGTAGATGATCCATTCGGAAACAGAATAGAGTTTCTGGAGTTTTACCATAAAGAGTGATTAAGCCTTTTCCTTCATAAATAATAAAATATGCTATAATAAATGGCAAAATCAGTTGATGAGGGGATTATATGAATAAGAAAAAACACCATTCCCAGCCTAAGAAAGACGACAAACCAGTCACGCTAGGCGACATGCTGAACCAGGACCTGGTTGAGCAGCTGAAAGGGAAAAAGCAGGAATTAAAGGCTGCTGAAGATAAACAGAAGGAAGAAGAAGAGCGCAGAAAAAGAGAGGAAAGAAGACTGCGCGAAAAAAATAAAAGTTTTGAAGAGCTGCTTGGAGAAAGCGATCTTAATTGGAAAGAATACAAATAACATTAAAAGAAGGGGCCGACTTTTCCGTCAGCCCCTTTCTTGTCTTAAATTATGGACTTTCTTTCATCTATGCTGCTCATATTTATTTAGCTTTGCAATAGACATAATGATAGCCAATTCATCTTCGTTCAGAGGCTGGGCTTTTGCTGCTGCTGCATTAGCTCTTACCTGCTCAGCCCGGCTGGCCCCGGCTGTAACAGAAGCGACAGCAGGGTTTGAAAGATTAAACTGAAATGCTATTTCGTTCATGGTGCGCTCATCTGAAATTTTTTCCCGGATGCTGGTGAGCGTTTTTTCTAATTCAGCATAGCTGTAATCCAAGTAGCCTTTTTCTTTTATCGATTCTGATGCCTTATCCAGCATTTTGTCGCTGAGCAGCCCTTTGGCCAGCGGTCCTCTAGTAACAGCATTGATGCCTTTTTGATTCAGAAGAGGCAGCGCTTCTTCTTCAGGACGCCGGTCTAAAATGCTGTATTGCATCATGACAGAAACAATGGATGATTTTGAGGTGAATTCCCGAATGACATTTGGGCGAATGGAGGAAATGCCATATTGGCGGATGTATCCTTCTTCCTTTAGTTCCTCAAATGCTTCAATGGTTTCATCAATCGGATCTTCGATCGTGCCACCGTGAAGCTGATATAAATCGATATAGTCCGTAGCCAGTCTTTTTAAGCTGTCTTTTACAGCTTCTTTGATATGGCGTTTAGATGGATCCCAGCTCCAGCCGTCTTTATTTTTATTCCAGCGGTTGCCGGCTTTGGTTGCAATGATCACCTGTTCGCGGACACTCTTTAAGGATTGTCCGACAAGCTTTTCATTTTCGCCAAAGTCGTATAAATCAGCTGTATCAAAATAATTGATTCCTTCTTCAAGGGCCGATTCAATAATTTCCTGGGCATTATAAGGATTGGTGCCAATGGACATGCAGCCCAGCCCCAGTTCACTTACGTACAAGTCTGAGTTTCCAAGTCTTCTCTTTTTCAAGTACCCACCTCATTTGAATGTTTTCTATAATTGTACATAATTGTACATAATTGTACATAAACAAATGAGGCATACTCAAATTTAGAGGCTTATCATTTTTTGATATTCTGAGATTCAACCCAGTCTTTTACAAAGACATACTGCCTGCTGTATTGTTTTAGCTTCTCACGGACTTCCCAAGCTTTGCCGGCCAGAACAATTCCTCTACTATGGACATACACCTTCATGCCATACTCCTCCTCATCAAGTATGATAAAATGTATGAGCAATCATTACCGGAATAGAACAGGAGTGACTGAAAACAATGAACCGCCTAGAAGAAAAAACAATTAAAACGGAAAAAATATTCACTGGTAAAGTCATCAGTCTTCAAGTAGAGGATGTTGAACTGCCAAATGGCAAAACATCGAAGCGGGAGATTATCAAACACCCCGGAGCAGTAGCTGTATTGGCAGTAACAGAAGATAATAAAATAGTTATGGTTGAACAATATCGAAAAGCGCTGGATAAGATTATTGCTGAAATTCCTGCTGGAAAGCTCGAAGCAGGAGAAGAACCCAGCGTGTGTGCAGAAAGGGAACTGGAAGAAGAAACGGGGTATGGCTGCACGGAAATGGAATGGCTGATCTCATTCTACACCTCTCCCGGATTTGCCGATGAGCTCGTACATTTATATATAGCAAAGGGCCTTAAGAAAAAAGAAAATGCCGCATCGCCTGATGAAGATGAATTTGTGAACCTTTTGGAGGTAACCCTGGAGGAAGCAATATCCCTGCTTGGGGAGCAAAAGGTTTATGATGCGAAAACAGCTTATGCAATCCAATATCTGCAGCTTCAAGAGGCGCTAAATAAATAGCATGAATCGCTTTTTTGCTGATCTTCATATCCATATTGGACGCACGTATACGGGAAAGCCAGTTAAAATAACAGGCGCTAAATCCCTTACCTTCACTAATATCATCAGGCATGCCCGCAATGAAAAGGGGCTTGATATCATTGGCATTATTGACTGTCATTCTCCCGAAGTCATACTTGAAATCGAGGACTTGGCCCAAAAAGGACTTATAACCGAGCATAAGGACGGGGGACTTCAATACGGAGATCTGACGATTATTCCCGGGTCGGAACTTGAAATTTATGATGATTCCTGTAAAGGTCCTATCCATGTCCTTTGCTACTTTCCAACCCTATCTGCAATGAAGGAATTCTCTGCCTGGCTGACAGGATATTTGAAGAACATAACATTAAGCTCTCAAAGAATTTATGCCTCAGGCAGAATGTTGCAGGAAAAAGTAAAGGAACTCGATGGGCTTTTTATTCCTGCCCATGTTTTTACCCCATTTAAAAGCCTATTCGGAAAAGGCGTAGAGCGGTCGCTGTCAGAGGTATTTGATCCTGATTTAATTGATGCAATTGAGCTAGGGCTTAGTGCAGACACGATGATGGCTGATCAAATAGCTGAACTTCACAGATATACATTCTTAACAAATTCAGATGCCCATTCACTAAAAAAGATTGCCAGAGAATATCAGGTTCTGGTAATGGAAGAACCTACGTTTGCTGAACTGCATAAAGCTTTGGCTGGAAAAGAAAAATGCAGGGTTAAAGCCAATTACGGCCTGGACCCTCTGCTCGGAAAATACCATCAGACTGTTTGTTCTGAATGTTTTGGCCCCTTCGATGAAGAGAAGGGTAAATGCCGGAATTGCAGTCACCAAAAATTTATCAGAGGCGTGGCTGACCGGATCTCTGAACTAAAATCTTCCGGAGGATTGCCCGTTGCACGGCCACCTTATATTCATCAGGTCCCTCTTGAGTTCATACCAGGGTTAGGCCTGAAAATGCTCGACAGGCTCCTGGATCATTTCGGAACTGAAATGGCCATTCTTCATGATGTTCCTTTCTCGGAAATCAGCAAAGTAATTCCTGAGAAAATAGCCATGCTTATTGGAAAAGCCCGTGAAGGAAAGCTAAACCTCCAGGCAGGGGGCGGAGGCAAGTACGGCAGAATTGTTGATTCATAAAAAATAGAGCCATTGAGGCTCTATTCAGACTGTCGACAAACTCGATGAAAATCGTACTTGTCGGGAGTCTTTTTTGATTTAAAATAGAAGTAATACAATGCTTGAGGTGATTAATATGCTTTCTAAACATAATCCAATTCAACGGGATCA
>NZ_JAMBOJ010000040.1 GCF_023715565.1 Cytobacillus firmus
GCTTCCGCTTTAATCTCCAAAGAATAACTTTGTAACCTTTGCCCTTTTTTGGCCATAAAAATCACCCCTTAAGTCAATGTTGCCCAACTGTGGGTTTTTCAACATCTACTATAAGGGGTGCAGTCTAAACAGGGCTGGCTTTAAATATATTATTCTATAAATCTGTCATTCCCATGCATTTTTCGCACTTGTTTCCGTAGCATTCATGCTGTTCGTCGATCGACTTCCCACATTCTGAACATTGCTTTGCCGGCAGGTTTCTGAAAAACTCCATAATGTTTTGAATCATACTGAAGCCTCCTAATATGTGTTTTTGTTCTAAATAGTTTGATTATTTAAGTTTATTGTATTATAACAGTATTTTTGTGTCAACATCTGTTTCAATACAATTTTAAAAAAGTGAAAAAATAGGCATAATCGAGTATATTGGACATAGGAAAACCAGGTTATCCAGTTATAGTAGGAGGGAATTTGTGATGAAGTTAACTGTAATCGGCAGTTGGGGCGGATATCCTAAAGCAGATGGGGCCAGTTCCGGGTATTTGCTTGAGCATGAAGGATTTCATTTGCTGGTCGACTGTGGAAGCGGCGTGCTTTCAAAAATGCAGAATTTTTTTCAGCCAGAAGACTTAGATGGGCTGATTATCTCGCATTATCATCCAGATCATATTGCGGATATAGGAGTGCTGCAGCATGCCAGGCTCATTCAGGGTTTCCTGGGTAAGAAAACAGCTGCACTCTCGATTTATGGACATTCTTTCGACCAGACTGAATTTGCCAAACTTACATATAAGGATATTACAAAAGGAGTTGCCTATGATCCTGAAGGCACTCTCACAGCAGGACCATTTCAAATCCGCTTTATGAAAACCAACCATCCTGTGCCATGTTATGCAATGAGAATTGAAGCAGACGGCAAAACACTGGTTTACACGGCAGATACTTCTTATAAAGAAGAGCTGGTGGCATTTAGCGAAAATGCTGATCTATTAGTTTGCGAGTGTAATTTTTATGGTCATCAGAACGGGAAAAGTGCAGGGCATATGACAAGCCTGGATGCTGGAACATTGGCAAGCAAAGCAAAGGTGAATAATCTGCTGCTGACACACTTGCCTCATTATGGTGAACTTCGAAAGCTGAAGGAGGAGGCAACGACTAAATATGCCGGCCCTATTTCTATAGCCGATTACCAATGGTCTCATATTTTTTAAGGAGGAAAACTGATGCTATTTATCGACAACCAGGGAATCACAGATCCCAGAATTAACCTTGCTATTGAGGAATATGCACTAAAAAATCTTGATATTGAAGAAACCTATTTGCTGTTTTATATTAATGAACCTTCCATTATTATCGGAAAAAACCAGAATACGGTGGAAGAGATTAACACGGAATACGTTGAGGATAATGGCATCCATGTTGTCAGAAGGCTATCTGGAGGTGGGGCCGTTTATCATGACTTAGGCAATCTCAACTTCAGTTTTATTACGAAAGATGATGGTGACAGCTTTCACAACTTCCAAAAGTTTACCGAACCGGTTACAGAAGCTTTGCAGAAGCTTGGTGTGAATGCAGAATTAAGCGGCCGGAATGATCTGATGGCAGAAGGCAGAAAAATATCTGGAAATGCCCAGTTTTCCACCAAAGGGAGAATGTTTAGCCATGGCACCCTCTTGTTTGATTCCGAAATTGAAAATGTCGTTTCAGCGCTTAAGGTAAAGAAAGATAAAATTGAATCAAAGGGCATTAAATCAATTCGAAGCCGGGTTGCTAATATCTCGGAGTTCCTGGGTGAAAAAATCACGATCGAAGAATTTCGCACTTTGCTTCTAAAAAATATTTTTGGAGATTTAGATGAAATTCCGGAGTACAAGCTTACGGATGAGGACTGGGAACGAATTCACCAGCTGTCCAGAGAGCGTTACCAAAACTGGGATTGGAATTATGGAAGATCACCTAAATTTGATCTTCAGCATTCTCACCGCTTCCCTGTTGGTCAAATTGACATCAGACTTAATGTCACAAAAGGAAAAATTGAGGGATGCAAAATATACGGAGACTTCTTTGGGGTTGGCGATGTTAGTGAAATAGAAAACAAGCTGACAGGAACTCGCTATGAAAAGTCAGAGATTGAAAAGGCTCTCGAAGGAGTGGAAATTAAGCATTATTTCGGAAATGTGACTAAAGAAGAATTCGTTAACCTGGTGTATTAATGAAAGAGAGCTGGCATAATGCCGGCTTTTCTTATTCTTATATGGTCTTGCGAGCCAGTCACTCAGAAAAAAAGAAATTGTGAAAGATTCGCCTTCCTACTTGAATACAAAAATTTCTTTCAATATAATATATTTAGAAAATTTATTTAATAAAAATGAATGACTATTCATTCATTGTAGGGGGAGTGTAAATGAATTTAACAGAGCAGCTGCATGAAACGGCGATTAAAATGGGCGATAAGACTGCCTATTATTTTATGGATCAGTCCAGTACGTACGCGGAGCTTGATGGTGCTGTAACTAAATTTGCGGATGGGCTTTCTAAGCTGGGAGTGAAAAAAGGAGATCATATTGCTCTTTTACTGGGGAATTCACCGCATTTCGTTATCGGCCTCCATGGAGCATTGCGGCTTGGAGCAACTGTTATACCGATCAACCCAATTTATACACCTGATGAAATCGGCTACATTGTAAATAATGGTGATGTAAAAGCGGTTGTCACGCTTGATCTATTAGTGCCTTTAATTGAGAAAATGCATTCGGCGCTTCCAAAGGTGGATAACTATATTATTTGTGAAACGCCCCAAGGACAAGCCTCAGAACAGAATCTGACTGTATTATCTGCTTTTCCAAAAATGAAATCGTTTACACAATTAATTGCTTCAGGTGAAATTGGATTTAAAGGCCCTAAACTCGAAGAAGATGAAACAGCAGTTATCCTATATACATCCGGTACAACAGGAAAGCCAAAAGGGGCCATGCTTACACATAAAAACCTCTACAGCAATGCAAAGGATGTAAGCGACTATTTACACATGAATGAGAATGACCGGGTTATTACGACTCTGCCTATGTTCCATGTGTTCTGTTTAACGGTAGCTCTCAATGCACCTCTGATGAATGGGGCTACCATTTTAATAGATCCAAAATTCAGCCCGAAAGAGATTTTCAGGCTAGCCAAAAAATATGAACCTACTGTTTTTGCTGGAGTTCCTACTATGTACAATTTCCTTCTTCAATATGAAGATGGCAATCCGGAAGATCTGAAATCATTAAGGCTGTGCATATCAGGTGGTGCTGCCATGCCGGTTGCGCTTCTCCATGGTTTTGAGAAGAAATTCAATGTAATTGTTTCGGAAGGATACGGTCTTTCAGAAGCTTCTCCGGTTACCTGCTTCAATCCGCTTGATAAACCGCGTAAAGCAGGATCGATCGGACAATCCATTATGAACGTTGAGAATAAAGTCGTAAATGAATTGGGCGAGGAAGTTTCTGTTGGTGAAGTTGGTGAATTGATCGTACGCGGGCCAAACGTAATGAAGGGGTACTACAAGCTGCCGGAAGAAACCGCCGCCACAATCCGTGATGGCTGGCTTTATACAGGGGACCTTGCAAAAAGGGATGAGGAAGGCTATTTCTATATCGTTGACCGTAAAAAGGATCTTATTTTAGTCGGCGGCTATAATGTATATCCGCGGGAAGTAGAAGAGGTGCTTTATAATCACGGGCAGATTGTAGAAGCTGCTGTATTGGGCGTGCCTGACCCGAATCTGGGTGAAGCGGTAAAGTGTTATGTAGTAACAAATAACCCTCAGCTGACAGAAGAAATGCTACTTGCATACTGTGCAGAGCATCTGGCTAGATATAAAGTGCCTTCATCGATCGAATTTTTAGAGGAGCTTCCAAAGAATACAACTGGCAAAATCTTACGAAGGGCATTAAAGAATCAGGTTCTTCAGGCTAAATAGGTTTTTAAGGGCAGGCATGGCATTTGTCTGTCCTTTTCTATTCTTAATCTGAATTGCTAAATCTGAAAGGGTTTTCGCGAAAATTATCGAATTAAATTATTAGATAGCAAAAGAAAGAGGAGAGATACATATGAGTTCTATTGCAGTTGAAAAAAAAGGCCATATTGCGGTAGTGACGATTAACCGCCCTGATGCAATGAATGCTTTTAATTATGAAACTTTGTCGGAGCTCCAGGAATCAGTTGAAAAACTGCGCACCAGTCCTGATGTCCGTGTTGTTATTTTTACAGGGGCTGGAGAAAAAGCTTTCAGCGTTGGAGCGGATCTTAAAGAGCGCAGGACACTTTCTGACGTGGAAGTACGCAGAAATGTATATAAAATAGGTGAGGTATTCTCCCTGATTGATCAGCTTCCGCAGCCTACTATTGCTGCTATAAACGGTTTTGCGTTCGGTGGAGGGATGGAATTAGCACTATCCTGCGACTTCCGCATTGCAGTTTCAGGCACTTCCATGGGACTCACAGAAACAAGCTTAGCCATCATACCTGGTGCAGGCGGCACACAGAGGCTGCCAAGACTAATTGGCCAGGCTAAAGCCCTTGAATTAATTTTGACTGCAAAAAGGCTAACTTCTGAAGAAGCGCTTGCTTACGGCATCCTTACTAAAGTAGCTGAAAAGGATAATCTCTTAAATGATTGTTTTGAATTTGCCGGACAAATGCTTAACAATGGACCACTTGCCCTTCAACAGGCTAAATTTGCTGTAAAGCATGGCATGGGCGTTGATTTGCAGACTGGGCTTCAGATTGAAAGAAAGGCATACGAAGTTATTATCCCAACGGAAGATAGAGTTGAAGCACTTTCAGCTTTTGCCGAAAAAAGAAAACCTGAGTTTAAGGGGAAATAAAATAAGGCTATTTCCGCAAAATCTGTTGCTATTTACTGAGTTGATTGTAGTGGAAATTGAGAGATCCTTGAAAATGCATGCGAATATTTTCTTCACGCAGTGTTAACTCAAGATAGGAGATTCAAAATCCTACGGCAGTAGCGGGACAGGTGAGATCTCACAGGCGAGCAGTGTCAAGCAGGCTCTCCGCCCGCCTCGTGATTCGCTCTAGCAACCTCTCGCTGAATCAACGGACAATATGTAAAATGAAACACCGCAGCATTTTTGTCGGTGTTTTTTTTAATATAATAATTTTTTGAAAATTATTAAAAAATCTCTTGAATCGCACGGGTATTGACTATATAATTTAGTGAACAAAAGCATAAAAGCATAAAAGTGATAAAGTAAAAGGATAGAGATAAAAGGGGGATCAACCAGTATGTTAGAGAGAGTAAAAACATTTAAAGCTATAGCTGCCGCAGGTCTTATAGGAACTTTACTGCTGAGTGGCTGCGGAAGTGAAAGTACAAATGGGGAAGACGGCTCTGCGGGTAAAGAAAAGGGAGAGTCAATTAATATAGGAGTTACTCAGATTGTCGAGCATCCTTCGTTAGATGCGGCACTGGAAGGTTTTAAAAAGGCAATAGAGGATTCAGGCATTGAAGCAAGCTATGATGTCCAGATTGCGCAGGGGGACCAGAATAATAATCAATCCATTGCCAATAATTTTGCCGGAGATGGAGTAGACCTGATCTTTGCCAACTCTACCCCAAGTGCATTAAGTGCCCTCAATGCAACGAAGGATATACCGATTGTATTTACTTCAGTAACTGATCCAGTGGGAGCACAATTAGTAAAATCAATGGAATCTCCAGAAGGAAATATAACTGGAACAACAGATACGCATCCTGATGCGATACCCAACATGGTTAAATTTATAGATGAACAGTTTGAGGCTGAAACGGTGGGTGTTATTTACAATTCCGGAGAACAAAATTCAGAGGTTCAAATTGAAAAGGTGAAGGAAGCACTGTCAGGTACAGATATGAAATTGGCCGAAGCTACCGTATCCAATTCTTCTGAAGTGAAACAGGCTGCTGAATCACTTGTCGGAAAAGCAGATGCCATCTATATTATTACGGATAATACTGTCGTTTCCGCTTTAGAATCTGTCATTCAGGTTTCAAATGACAATGATATCCCGCTTTTCGTAGGAGAGCTGGATTCTGTTAAACGCGGGGGCTTTGCTGCTTACGGATTTGACTATGAAGATATTGGATATGAAGCCGGGGAAATGGCGGCGAAAATCCTAAAAGAAGGCAAGAAGCCATCCGAACTGCCTGTCCAATATCCGCAGAATCTAAAGCTGGTAATCAATAAAAAGGCTGCAGGAGAAATGGGCATTGACTTTAAAGAGGAATGGAACGGGCTTGCTGAGTTTGTGGAGTAATGTAAGCAAATAACCACCAACGCTTGCGCTTTTCTAATAGAAAGGGAGATTACTATGCCAACAGCTATCTTTGGTTCCATTGAGGCAGGAGCAATTTATGCCTTAATGGCATTGGGGGTTTACCTCTCATTCAGAATATTGGATTTCCCCGATCTGACGGTGGATGGAAGCTTTGTAACGGGCGCATCTGTAGCAGCTGTCATGATAGTAGGAGGATACAATCCTTTTTTGGCAACAATGACAGCGTTACTTGCGGGTTTTGCAGCAGGGTGTCTTACAGGCCTTCTTCATACAAAAGGAAAAATTAATGCCCTCTTGTCCGGAATATTAATGATGATCGCGTTGTACTCTATCAATCTCCGGATTATGGGCAAGTCAAATGTTCCTCTGCTGTCTGAGGAAACGTCCATCACAAAACTTACAGCATTCTGGCAGGGGCTTGGGGTTGATCAGGCTATCGAAAGCCTGTTTGGGGCACTGGGAATGAGTTTTGTTCCTAAAACCTGGGGAATTCTATTGCTTATGCTGGTTTTGGCATTTGCTGTTAAGGTACTGATTGATCTGTTTTTAAAGACAGATATTGGATTGGCTATACGGGCGACTGGAGACAATGAAACGATGATCCGCAGCTTTTCTGCTGACACAGACCTCCTGAAGATAGCCGGCTTGGGTATTTCAAACGCACTGGTGGCATTTTCAGGAGCCTTAGTGGCACAGTATAACGGATTCAGTGATGTCGGAATGGGAATCGGGATGATCATCATCGGGCTTGCATCAGTAATCATCGGAGAAGCAATTTTCGGTGCAAAAACAATTGTCAGAGCTACACTGGCTGTTATCGGAGGAGCCATTCTATATCGGGTTATCGTAACTCTTGCATTGAGAGTGGAATTCCTTGAAACAGGAGATATGAAGCTGATTACAGCAGTAATCGTGATTGGTGCGCTGATTCTGCCCAAGCTTTTTCAGCAGCAGAAGGAGAAGCAGAGAAAGCGCAGAAGATTGGCAGAAGCGAAAAAAATGAATGCATATGGGAAAAGTGGTGAACAATTTGCTGCAATTAAATCAGATTCATAAAGTATTTAATGAAGGGACACCAGATGAAAAAACAGCTCTACACGAAATCGATCTTCACCTGAAACCAGGGGATTTCATGACGGTTATCGGCAGTAATGGAGCGGGAAAATCCACTCTTATGAATATGATCTCAGGCAAATTGGTTCCTGATATGGGAGAAGTGCTGGTTGATGGAAAGGATGTCACTCTCGTAAAGGAACATAAAAGATCCAGGTTGATTGGACGTGTTTTCCAGGATCCGATGGCCGGAACAGCCCCTGCCATGACGATAGAGGAAAATCTGGCCATTGCTTATGCAAGAACTGCGGCGCGCGGATTTCGCAAAGGGGTTTCCAGGAAACGGCGTGATTTTTTCCAGAGTCATCTGGAAATGCTTCATCTTGGATTGGAAAATAGACTTTCAGCAAAAGTTGGATTGCTGTCAGGTGGAGAACGGCAGGCGCTCTCCCTTTTGATGGCGACATTCACAGAGCCTAAAATACTACTTTTGGACGAACATACTGCTGCCTTGGACCCGGCTCGTGCAGAATTAATTACCAGCCTCACGAAAGAGATTGTGGAAAAATATAAACTTACCACATTAATGGTAACCCACAATATGCAGCAGGCTCTTGACCTGGGAAATAGGCTGATCATGATGGATAAAGGCCAGATTATTTTTGAAACAAATGAGGAAGAGAAGAAGGATTTGACAGTGGAAAAACTGCTGGAGGAATTCCAGAAAATCCGCGGAGAGAAAATGAACAGCGACAAGGCGATTCTTATTTAGAAGTGTGGACCGGACAAGGTTTTTGCCTTGTTCGGATTTTTTGTTCAAGCGGCATTAAATCCAAAGGCTCTTTTCGTATAAATTGTTGTTTTTCGCTTATCAATGTTGTCCGTTGATTGCAGTGAGAGGATGCTCAGCAAACCACGGGGCGGCCGGTGAGCCTCCTCGACGCTACGCGTCTGTGGGGTCTCACCTGTCCCGCTACTCCCGTAGGACGTTGAATAGGCTACCTTGAGTAAACACCGCACGAAGAAAATGCGAATGCATTTTCGAGGATCTCGCACCCTCCACTACAATCAACTCAGTAAATATAATATAAATAGCAACAAACTTTGCGAAAACAGCCAATCCAAAAGAATACGATAACATATTCTTCTAATTTTAATTCTAGTATAGTATAATTTTTAGAACCTTTTATTATATTTTTTAGGCGGTGAGCATCATGGCAGAACTTGCAGTCGGCAAGCCTTCCGGTGAAGTTAGAAAAGGGGTACAGGCGGGAATCAGTATCGCGATAGGATATGCACCCATTGCTTTAACATTTGGGCTGCTTGCCAAAACTACCGGCCTTACAATTGGGGAAACAGTTTTAATGAGTTTACTGGTATTTGCCGGGGCAGCACAGTACATATCCCTGAGCCTGCTTACACTTGGGACAGGCATATTTGAAATTGTCCTAACAACTTTTATAGTGAATATAAGGCACTTTTTGATGTCTACCTCTCTTAATGAAAAGTGGGAAGATGAACAGGCAGCCAACAAGGTGATTTTAGCATTTGGGATTACAGATGAAACCTTTTCAGTTGCCGCTGTGCGGGAAGAAAAGGTAACAAGCGGGTATATGCTAGGGCTCATATCAGTTTCCTATGCAAGCTGGGTCATTTGTTCGGGGATTGGGCATCTTATTGGGGCGAACCTTCCACAGACCTTGCAGGAAAGCATGTCTGTTGCTCTTTATGCCATGTTTGTTGGCCTTCTTGTTCCGTCTATGAAAAAGAGTTTAAAAGTTGTTTTTCTTGCCGCACTTGCAGCGTGTTTTAACACGATTTTCACTTTGACTAATACGCTATCGACAGGCTGGGCAATTGTAGTGGCCACGCTTTTATCGGCTGTAATTGTGGAATGGATTGAAAGTGTAAAAAGCAGGAGCAGGGGGACAGGAGCATGAGTAGCCATATTGTGTGGATGATTGTTGGAATGACAGCAGTTACTTATATCCCAAGGCTGCTGCCTTTTGTGCTTTTTAAAGGGAAGGAGCTTCCCGGCTTTGTTCAGGGGATATTAAAGAATGTGCCTTATGCGACATTGGGGGCACTCATTTTTCCGGGTATTCTATTTATAAATGAAGATATTTGGTTTGGTCTGCTCGGTGCAGCTGCTGCTTTTCTGGCAGCCTTTTTAGGAGCAAATGTAATTGTCGTTGTGCTGGGATCGATCGCTGTGTTATCTGTATATTCTTTTTTGTTTTAGAAAAGATAATGATGGATGTTCTTTAGCCGGTTCCTTCTTGAACCGGCTTTTTCAATAGAATTTCTGGAATAGAAAGAAACGATTGTCCCATCAAATGAGTTCTATTTACAGATTTTTATACTAAACTAAATATAGAAAGGTTGTACCATAGGAGGGGAATTGGATGGCGCGGAAATTAGGTTTTTATGGGGCCCTGGCCTTTTTCGTATACGGTTTATTTTTTTATTGGTATTTATTCTATTTTGCTGACACCAGTCTGCCCTTTGAGTATGAAGGGTCACGGGCAGATCCGGCAACTTTCCTGAACGGCAGGGAACTGATGCTCAGTGAGGAATATTCTAAAATAAGAAACCTGATGTTTTTTATTTCTACACCTTTTGAATGGATATTTTATTTATTTATTCTTTTATTTGGCTTATCAAAGGCTTTCAAAAAGTGGGCGGAACAGACTGCGCCATATAAATTCCTGCAAACGGCAATCTATTTGATTTGGCTTTCTTTTTTCGCCTTTATTGCCACGATGCCATTAAGCTATATCAGCTTTTCGCTTTCAAAAACGTATAATATCTCCACTCAGAGCTTCAGTGGATGGATGAAGGATGAACTCATTGATTTTTGGGTTAATTATGGAATGATGCTTCTTATCGTGTCTGTTCTTTACTGGCTTATTAATAAGAGCAGGAAAAGATGGTGGCTTTACGCATGGCTATTATCAGTTCCATTTACCTTATTTATGATGTTTCTGCAGCCGGTTGTCATTGACCCTTTATATAATGATTTTTATCCTTTAAAAAATAAGGAACTTGAAACGAAAATTCTTGATTTGGCCAATCAGGCTAAAATACCGGCTGAACATGTCTTTGAGGTCGATATGGCCGAGAAAACGAATGCGTTGAATGCATATGTAACAGGGATCGGCTCAAATTCAAGAATTGTTCTTTGGGACACAACTCTGAATAAATTAACTGAAGATCAAATTCTGTTTATAATGGCACATGAAATGGCCCACTACGTGGAGAAGCATATTTACATCGGAATTGGAGGATACTTGCTGCTTTCTCTGCTGGGGCTGTATTTGACAGCTAAGCTAATGGAAAAAGCAGTAGATAAATGGGGAAGGGCGCTAAAAATTCCTGCAGTAAATGATATACGTTCCCTCCCGCTGTTTTTGATGATCCTTTCCATGCTGCTCTTTATTTCAAGTCCTCTTTCCAATCTTGTTTCACGGTATCAGGAAACAAGGGCAGACCGCTATGCCATTGAAATGACAAAGGATTCAAAAGCCGCAATAGAAACATTTCAGGAGCTGACCCGGGCTGGTTTAAGCCAGGTAAATCCGCCGCTTCTTGTGAAGGTATTCCGGTATGGGCATCCAACGATGCTTGAGCGGATTTCCATGCTGGAAGAATTTGAAATGGAACAGAGGCAAAAAGAACGGAAACAGACAGATGAATGATGCTTCAACATAACTAAAAAAGCATGCCAATCGGCTTGCTTTTTTAAGTTGCATTTTTATAAACATGTATGTCTCCTTCATCGTCAGCCTGAATTTCATTGTGAAAATAGACACCGGCATCATCGTCAATTCCAAAACCAGTCGCTGCATTGATTTTTCCTGCCGCTGCCTTTAGATTTTCCCGTTCATTCCACTTGGTAAAATGGATACTGATGGCGCAATCTCTGATTAATCCGAGTCCTTTCAAAAAAAGGTGCTGTCTTTTAGGGGTATCAATAGGGGGAATGATGCAATGTTCCGGGATGATCAGGGCGCCTGCTGAAAAACCTGCTACAGGAATACCATTCATGTACATCTTTCTAATGCATTCTCCGGTTTTATTATCCACAATGCATTTCCTGTAAGTTTCTGTGTCACCGCCTCCAATAATGATGCCTGAACAGGACTTTAATTCTTGAAGATAAGACTCTGCTGGTTCAAGGGAAAGCGGCAGATAGCAGAAATTCCTGGCTCCATTAGGAATCAAAGCAGAAGTATACTTATTCATATACATCTCCCAGCCATCCCTTTTCAAAAAGAGTATAGCTATTTTGCCATCCGAGCCGCAGGAGAACTCTGTAAACATTCTTCCTAACCTTTTCCCGAATGGAGGACTTCCGCCCATTAAAAATAAATGCCTGTTGTTCATTATTCCCAACCTTCCTGACTAAAAATAAAATACCCCGCTGGTTGGCGGGGCGCAAACTGCTTTTTAAGTGCCAAAACGTTTGGCAAGTTCTTTGTATTGCTTCGAAAAATGCATAAATGCCGGTTTATTTCCTTCATCAATCGCCGCGTCTACTTTTTTCATCAGCTTTTCTTTTTCATTAATGAGCAGAATCTCTGAAATAAGCATTTCAAGGTAAAGATCCAGTACAAAAGATTCCTTAAGGTTTTTCCGCTTGGATCCACTCGTTTTCTTTAAGTCGGTGTATGATCTTTCCTTCATGGAAATCACCCCTGAGCTTTTTAATATTATATGGAATTACCTTTGAATATTCAACTAAATTGTTTAAATTTTTAGAAAATATTTTCAGGATGCCGAAAATGTGAACAATTTAAAAACTATTTAATGAATTAGTAATTTTTAGACAAATTGGTGTTAATATGGAAAAAGCGAGAACGAAAAAGAAAAGGAGATGAAAACGTATGACCCAAAATATTCAAATAATTGAAGAATATGAAATCAATCCAAATACGATGATTATTAAACCTCTCTCTTATGGGATAAAAGTTTATTCGCAAATATGGGAGCTTGATGATGAAGTAACTTCTCCCTTTAAGCCGATTGAAATCATTAAAAGCAGCTGCAAATATTTTGGTTCAAGCTATGAAGGAAGAAAAGAGGGTACACGCCAATTAACCGGCTTCACCCATAAAGCTCCGATAACGATTGACCCCACGAATTTCATTTATTTTTTCCCGACAGCTTCTCCAAGCAACCCGGAATGTATGTGGATTGCATTGAATCACATCAATTACTTCAAGCGGGCGGAGAATGCACAAACCCAAGTAGTGTTTAATAACAAGCAAAGCTTTATAATTCCAGCCTCGTATACAACCCTTAATAACCAGATGCTCAGAACAGCACTGCTGAAAACGACATTGACAAAAAGGATAGAAGATTCAGAGAGAAAGTCACATTACAATGCGAATGGTTTCAAAATAATGAATGCTTCGGAGAGAAAAGGAGCCTACCAATAGAGAAGGGCTGGAATTGAAGGACAACCAAGAAGCATGCGGAGTTTCATGCTTCTATTTTCCGTGTATATTGCCTTATTAGCTGCAGGCTTTCTTATTGCAAATTTTAATTGGCTTTCCGGCTTTTCCCTGGTCCAGGCAAAGGTTTTTTAATAAGGTAATAGGTCATTAGCTCCTGAACTTTATTGCGGATTCGGGGATTAAAGTAATTATGGTGTTCCTCATATCCCTTATACAGAAACATAAACATAGTAAATGCCTCATCCCTCTTTACTTCCTGTACCTTTAACTGGTTTTTATTCATATAGCGTTTTACCTCAGAGAGTTCACTTTGAATGACCTTCATCGTTTCTTCAACCAAATCAAGATATGGCTGTTTTAGTTTAAACGGGCTTTTATTAATGACAATAGAGTCACGATTTAAAACCGTCAGCACCATTGGCAGATAAATAGCCTGTTCCATAATATTACGGTCTTCTTCAGGAATTCTGGTCATATTGTTCTGCTCCCCTTAAATAATAGTATCCTGCTTTGTTAAAGAACGTATGTTCTTATTTAATTTTACAAAGGAATGTTTTATCTTGCAAGAGCCTATATTTGTCGAAATACTGTTATACTTCATCATTTCCAATAATGAAAAAAAGTTTCAGCCAAAAGCTAATTGGGAAGGGTTTTTATTTCTGATGTCGAAATAAGTAGAACACACAGTTAGGAAGGGTGAAATAAATGACGCAAAAAAGAACGATTAAACCAGAAGACCTTTATCATTTAAAATCTGCGGCTGATCCCCAGCTTTCCAGGAATGGATATGATTTGGCTTTTGTCGAGACCAGAATGCTTGAAGAGGAAAATACATATAGTTCAAATATTTTTTACATAAATACTGAAAAAAGCAATAAGCCTGTGCAGTGGACTTACGGCAAACACCGTAATCATTCACCCCGCTGGTCTCCAGATGGGGAGTTAATTGCATTTGTATCAGACAGAGTCGGGAAATCACAGATTTATGTAATGAGCAAAGCTGGCGGAGAAGCCAGACAGGTGACACATTGTGCAAATGGTGCTTCAAATCCTGTCTGGTCCCCTGATGGAAAGAAACTAGCCTTCAATCTTTCATTAAAACAGGGTGACTCCGCAGAAACACTGGAAAAACAGGAGAAAAAGGAAGAAAAGCCAGTACCGATTGAGATAGAAAAAATGAAGCACAAATCTGACGCCCAGGGTTTTTGGAACGGAAGGTACAGCCAGGTTGCCTTAATAGATATAGAAACTGGCGAGGTGGAACAGCTGACAACCGGAGAACATGATTTCCAATTGCAGGACTGGTCTCCAGATGGGCAATGGGTAGCTGTTACGGCAGATTTGAGTGAAGATAAGGATTTTTCTTTTTTAAGCGATGTGTATATCATCCATCTTGAAACAAAGGACATGAAAAAGATTACAAATGGCAATGGATATTTCGGAAGCGCTGCATGGTCCCCTGACGGAAAATACATAGGATTATTTGGGCATGAAAGGGAATTCGAAAATGCTACGCATACGAAAGTATGGGTGTATAACCTCGAATCTGAGCATTTGCAGTGCCTGACTGCAGAATCGGATATATTGGCTGGTGATTATGCCATTGGAGATTTCCAGCAGGGTGCAGTAACACCGGGAATTCTTTGGGCAGAGGACAGCAGAAGCTTTTATTTCCTGGCAACTGATCATGGCAATACCGTTGTTTACTATGGCTCTTTAGATGGAGAATTATATCCTGCCCTGCTGGATCAGCAGCATGTATACGGACTGACAACGGGTGGAACTATCAATAAAGCGGTTGTAGCCATCAGCAGGCCGTCAATTCCCGGGGAGTTATATTTACTTGATGTTCCTACAGGGGAATTAAAACAGCTGACAAAAGTCAATGAAGAGTTCCTGAGAGGGGTGGAACTGACAGATGCAGAGCCCATTCAGTTTAAATCTTCGGACGAGTGGGACCTCCATGGCTGGATCATGAAACCAGTCCATTTGAAAGAGGGCCAAAAAGCACCGCTTGTGCTTGAGATCCATGGAGGCCCCCATGCTATGTATGCCAATTCTTATTTCCATGAATTCCAATGCCTCGCTGCAAAAGGCTACGCGATTTTATTTATCAATCCACGGGGAAGCCATGGATATGGCCAGCACTTTGTAGATGCTGTCAGAGGAGATTATGGAGGCAGGGATTACGAGGATATTATGGATGCAGTCGATTACGCGCTCGAAAATTTCGATTTCATCGATAAAGAACGGCTGGGCGTAACAGGCGGAAGCTATGGAGGCTTTATGACAAACTGGATTATTGGACACACCAGCAGGTTCAAGGCAGCTGTCACTCAGCGTTCCATTTCTAACTGGATCAGCTTTTATGGAGTAAGTGATATCGGATACTATTTTACTGATTGGCAAATCAAAAGTGATATGAATGATATAGAAAAACTATGGAAACACTCTCCGCTTGCTTATGTGAATGACATAAATACACCACTCCTGATTCTTCACAGTGAAAAAGACTATCGCTGTCCAATCGAACAGGCAGAGCAGCTATTCATTTCCTTAAAGCATAGGAAGAAAACAGCAAAGTTTGTCCGGTTCCCTGAAGCCAATCATGAGCTTTCAAGAAGCGGAAAACCAAATTTGAGAATCAGCCGTCTCAACTATATAACCGGCTGGTTTGATGAATATCTTTGAGGTAAAACTGCAGGCCTTCGGGTCTGCGGTTTTTTCATAAGGGTGTAAAGGGACACAGAACTTGCCGATATAACAATGATGTCATTTTTTTATGCAAAAAACTATTTAAAATAAATTGCAAAGAATCCAATTCATCTGCAAAATATAAGGTATACAGGATATACCAGCATAGCTATCGAAACTTTTTAATGAACTATGCAGTCAAATATAGGTGAAGGTGTTAACACCCCTCCATAATTAGCTTTAAAGAAAGGACTTATACTTATGAGATCAGATAGATATGAAAAGAAGAAAAAGAAAGGAAAGTGGAGATCTGTCCTCCTAATTCTGCTTCTCTTGATTGCAGGAACCCTTGGCTATTCCTATTTTCAGTTTAAGCAAGGTGTTTCCCAGACAGAAGGAGAAGCAAACATACAGACGGAAGAGTTTGAATTTAATGGCGAAAAAGATAAATATGGCGGAACAAATATCCTGATTCTTGGAAGTGATGCAAGGGGTGAGGAGAAATCAAGGGCTGATACCATAATGGTTGCACAGTATCATCCTGAAAAGGGCACATATAAGCTGATTTCTTTTATGAGAGACATGTATGTGGACATACCTGGCCATGGGCAAAACAGAATAAATTCTGCTCTTGCTTATGGAGGCCCTGAGTTATTGAGGCAGACGCTCAAAGAGAACTTTGATATAGATATCAAATATTACTCGATTGTTGACTTTGAAGGCTTTGTACATTTAATTGATGAAGCTTTTCCCAGAGGTGTAGAAATTGATGTGGAAAAAAGAATGTCTGCCAATATCGGTGTAACACTCGAACCGGGCCTGCAACGGCTTGATGGAGAGCATCTCCTTGGGTACGTCAGGTTCAGGCAGGATGCAGTAGGGGACTTTGGGAGAGTAGAACGCCAACAGAAGGTAATGAAAGAAGTAGCAAGCCAGTTTACAAGCCTTCAGACGATTACGAAGCTTCCAAAACTAATCGGGGTGTTAACTCCTTTTGTAAATACCAATATGAACACGGGAGATATTCTGTATATCGGAAAAGATTTCTTATCAAAGGATAACAGGGATGTAGAGACTCTTCGTGTTCCTGTTGATGGAACATTTGAGAACGAGAGAATTAATGGTGCTGCGGTTCTGGGCATAAATAAAGAGGCGAATAAAGCGGCAATCCATGAATTTCTTTCTAAATAAAAAAGTTAGAAACACGGTTTTTGCCGGATTAGGTGTACAATAAAAGGGGAAATGGTAAAACTAGGGGAAACTTATTTATCAAAACGAGTGACTAAGGTATTGCTGCATAGTGGACAAGGAGATACTAATGGATTTTGAATTGCTCAAAGATTGGTTTACATTAGAGAATATAATGGATTTAATCCGGGAGTATCGTTCATTTGGACCTCTTCCGGGTATTCTGCTTCCAATGCTAGAAGCATTTTTGCCTTTTCTGCCTCTGTTTTTGTTTGTTATGGCAAATGCGAGTGCATTTGGTCTCTGGCTGGGGTTTTTATACTCCTGGATCGGAGCAGTTGCAGGAGCACTGCTTGTTTTCCTGCTGGTCAGAAAATATGGCCAGAAACGAATACTCCGTTTTTTGAAAAAAAATAAGCAGGTACAGAAGCTTATGAAATGGGTTGAAAAGCATGGGTTCGGGCCATTATTCATCCTGCTTTGTTTTCCGTTTACTCCTTCAGCGGTTGTCAATATTGTGGCTGGTCTTTCTAATATCAGTATCGCTCAATATATGCTGGCAGTCCTGACAGGAAAAATAGTGATGATTTTTACAATAAGCTTTGTCGGATATGATATCAGATCATTGATAACACAGCCCATTCGGACTGCTATTGTTGCACTGGTAATTTTCATTCTTTGGTATGTCGGCAAAATTATTGAAATAAAGATGAATATGAGCGTAGAAAAAGAACACGGGAAGAAAAAGCATTGACTGTATAAGTACTAGGGGAGATGAATGGTGAAGGAAGGATTGAGAAAAGAAGGAGCGGAATGGCTGAAGGCTTTTGCAATAGGCATTATCATCTTTGCTTTTATTCGGACTTTTTTCTTCTCCAATTACGTTGTAGAAGGGGAATCCATGATGCCTACCCTTCAGGATGGAAATAAGCTGATTGTCAATAAAATCGGCTATCAGGTCAGCGACTTAGAGCGCTTTGACGTCATTGTTTTCCATCATAACGATGAAGAAGACTTTGTAAAAAGAATAATTGGAATGCCTGGGGATGAAATCGCATACCGTAATGATGAATTATTTATTAATGGCAGGAAAGTGGATGAGCCTTATTTAGATAAGTACCGGAAAGAAATCTCAGGAGGCAAACTGACAGGTGACTTTACTTTGCTGGAGATGACGGGCACAGAAACTGTCCCGGAGGGCAAACTTTTTGTTATGGGAGATAATCGCCTCGGAAGCTGGGACAGCCGGCATTTTGGTTTTATTTCAGCCGGCCAGGTTGTAGGAAAAGTAAACCTTCGCTATTGGCCGTTTGATGAAATGGATGTGTCATTCTAACAGATTTTATAGTATAAAGGACTCGAATATTCGAGTCCCTTATTTTTGGCAGAAAGAGTTAATCTTAGATAACATGCAAATTAGGATTATCCCTATATTCAGGTTCGCAGTTTACACAAACGTTTTCATTATAATCAGTCATATTCACATCTTCACGATTGTATTCAATTCCGCAAAGAGAACAGCTAACCATACTTTCTTCTTCCAGTTCTTCCAGGTGAATGGGGATAGCGTCATTGATATTGATAGGCTCTACGGTAATTCCGCGTGAACTGGCCATTTCGGCTTTTAAGTATTCCTTTGCGGATTCTTCACTTTCCCAAAATCCCAAGTCCCACAACAGCTCTTGGGCGTCTCCGTTTTGTGTCATCAATCCATAAACAACTTTCATGATAAATGCCCCTTTCCAATTTGCTGTCTATTGTTTTATATTTCTTAGCCTATTTTGGCTGCGGTTAAACCGATTCAAGTAATTCCCAACAGTTCCCTTGAAAGACTGGAATCGTCATTTAAGAGGCTCTTTTCGTATAAATTGCAGTGAGAGGATGCTCAGTGAACCACGGGGCGGGCGGTGAGCATCCTTGACGCTACGCGTCTGTGGGGTCTCACCTGTCCCGCTACTCCCGTAGGACGTTGAATAGGCTACGTTGAGTAAACACCGCACGAAGAGAATGCGAATGCATTTTCGAGGATCTCGCACCTTCCACTACAATCAACTCAGTAAATATAATATAAATAGCAACAAACTTTGCGAAAACAGCCTTTAAGAATAATTGCAGGGGATACAGGAGAATCTGCGGGCTTTGTCGAATAAAAGCTGGTGTACATATTACCGATTTATTGCAGTTGTTAATGTCGGAATTTTGAATATATTGTGGAGGTGCGATTAATGAGACTTAAGGATAAAGTCGCTATTATTACAGGTGCAGCCAATGGGATTGGTCTCGCTGCAGCAGAAAGGTTTGCAGGTGAAGGAGCTGCAGTAGCCATGGCTGATTATGACGCAGATATGGGAATAACCAGAGCTCAAGAGCTCAAGGAAAAAGGATTAAATGTACAGTTCTTTCAGGTTAATGTCGCTGACAGGCAAAGCATAGACAGTATGGCGGAAGCTGTAAAAGCGGAACTTGGGAAAGTTGACATCCTTATCAATAATGCCGGAATAACCAGGGACGGGATGCTTTCAAAGTTATCCCCGGATGATTTTCAGGCCGTTATGGATGTGAATCTGTCAGGTGTTTTCCATTGTACACAAGCAGTGCTTCCATTCATGCTTGAGCAGGGAAGGGGAAAAATTATCAATACATCTTCTGTTTCCGGAATTTATGGGAATGTCGGACAGACAAACTACGCTGCAGCCAAAGCAGGTGTGGTGGGAATGACCAAAACCTGGGCAAAAGAACTCGGCCGAAAGGGAATTAACGTTAATGCCGTGGCCCCAGGATTTATCTCTACAGGCATGACAGCAAAAGTGCCGGAAAAGGTGATTGGGCAAATGCAAGGCATGGTTCCGCTGGGCAGGCTGGGAAAACCGGAGGATATTGCGAATGCATATCTGTTTTTGGCTTCGGATGAATCTGATTATGTGAACGGCACGGTCCTGCATGTAGATGGCGGTATAATGATGTAATAACCTGATTCCGAGCGGTATTAATAGTAAAAGGGGTGTAAAAGTATGAGGAATGTTGTAATAACATCAGCAGTAAGAACACCAGTCGGGACTTTTGGAGGGGCCTTTAAGGATCTTCTGCCGACAGATTTGATTGTTCCAGTATTAAAAGAGGCTGCAGAAAGAAGCAGTTTGCAGAACGGTGACGTGAATGAAGTAATTTTGGGACACTGTATTCAGCGTACAGATGAACCGAACACAGCAAGGACAGCAGCATTGCTTGCAGGTTTTGATGATACAACAACAGGGTTCACAGTCCAGAGACAATGTGCATCGGGTATGCAGGCCATTATTTCCGCTTCCCTGCAGATTGCATCAGGCATGTCAGATATCGTGATTGCAGGAGGAGTAGAAGCCATGAGCTCCAGTCCTTATGTATTAAAGCAGCATCGCTGGGGTGCCCGCATGCAGCATGGACAGGTAACCGACACAGTGTGGGAGATTCTCGAAGATCCAATCCATCATATCATGATGGGGGAAACAGCAGAAAACCTCGCAGAAATTCATTCCATCACAAGGGAAGAGCAGGATGAAGCGGCATTGCTTAGCCATAAGAGAGCCCTGCACGCAATTGAAAACGGTTACTTTGATTCACAAATCGTTCCAATTAATGTGAAGACCCGGAAAGGTGAAGTAACCGTTGCAAAAGATGAAAACCCGCGTGCGGACTTAACAGCGGAAAAGCTGAGCAGCTTGAAGCCGATTTTTAAAAAGGGCGGAACGGTAACGGCAGGGAACGCATCCAGCCTGAATGACGGCGGAGCAGCGCTGGTCCTCATGCCGGAAGAACTGGCTCTCGAAAGAGGACTGAAGCCGCTGGCAAAGATTTCTGGCTTCTCTGTTGCGGGAGTAGATCCGAAAGTAATGGGAAGAGGACCTGTTCCGGCAGTTGAAAATGGTCTTTCCAGTGTCAATTGGTCCCTTGAAGAAGTTGATTTGATTGAAGTTAATGAGGCATTTGCGGCCCAATATTTGGCTGTTGAGAGAGAACTTGGCTTAAACCGGGAAAAAGTAAATGTAAATGGAAGCGGCATCAGCCTCGGACACCCGATTGGATGTACAGGTGCCCGTCTTGTCGTAAGTCTTGTTCATGAGTTAAAGAGAAGAGGAGGCCATAAAGGAATAGCTTCTTTATGTGTCGGAGGCGGAATGGGAGCCACGGTATTTGTGGAAATGTACGAATAAAGAGTCTCTTCGGGGACTCTTTATTTATCTATGGGATCCTATCTCCTGAATAATAATCTTTACGGGAGTGAGGTAGCGCGGATATGGTTCCGCGCTTAGCCTATATTATGACTGAAGATCAAGAGCAGCTTCTTTTGATAGAAAATAACAAAAAATAAAATTTATAAGAAAAAACGCAAGAAGCAAATACAATACATTATGATATTGAAGAATCATGGCCGCTGGCGGTGCAAGGCTTGCACCGGTTAATAGTATAAAAGAATAGAGAGACAAGGCTTTCGCGCGGTCGGCTCCTGCAAGCATGCCAATCAATGTGATAACAGTGGGAACAAGAAGGGATATGGCTGCCACAAACATGATGGAAATACCCATCAGGCCATTCGTGCTGCTGAAGAAAAACATATTAATAATGCTGATTGTCCCCAAAAGTAAACCAAGCTTCAATGTGGAGTATGCCCCAATCCGCGTAATTAGTTTTCCGGTAAAGAGTGATAAAAGAGCCCCAATCAAACCCACTGCCCTTATTGTGAACAATTCCTCCATAGTTCCATTGAAATTTCTACCTAGGGCATCATAAAAAGCTGCGAACGAAAACAGAAGAGAAAAGGTGATGGCGTAACATTTGAGCAGGCTTCTCTGTTTTATAAGTTTTTTCAAAATAATAACAGTAGAAATCTTTGATTTGAATGGACGAGAAGCGTGGGGAAGTATTTTACACGAGACCAGGAAAAGAATGAAATAGCAAACTGCAAAGAAATAAAAAGTATAGTTCCATTTATAATAAAAAGTAATTGCCGAGCTGATCAGCTGCCCAACTATGCCCGCAGCAAGAAATCCTGTGTTAATGAAAACCAGCAGAAGCGTACGGCTCCTTGGCTGAAAAAGGTCAAAAGAATAAGCGAAGGCAACAGGTGCAAAGCTGCCGAGGGTTACTCCCTGAATTGACCTGGTAATATAGAGCGCCTCTGCACTAGGAGAGAGCCCGACGGCAAAAGTAGATAAAGCAGAGGCAAGCAAACCTGAAATTATAATTCTGCGTCGGCCAAATGTATCGGAAGCAGGTCCAAAGAATAATAGGCCAGCAGCATAAAAAAATGCAAAAAGACTTCCCCCGGCCACAATATGATTATCATCTACTTTAAATGAGTCCGCTATTTCCCCGTAAATTGGGATTAGTGTATAAATATTGCTGGCGACAAAAATGCCTGTAACTGTCAAAATGACTGAAGTTGCAAATAAGACCCGTTCTGAAATCATCCATATCACCTGCCGCTATAGTTTATGCAAGGACCAGTTGGGAGGAAAGTTGTCATTCCCATCATTTTGAAAAGCCCCATTCGAAAAATTGGCCAGCTAATATGATAAAATACTGATAGAAAGAGACCCTTTGGTAGGAGGAAAAATATGACCCTACGTTTATTGATAGGCCGTTCCGGGAGTGGTAAAACGGAATACTGCCTTAACCAAATCCGTGATGAACTGCGGTTTAATCCGGATGGAGATCCAATCATTTATTTAGTGCCGGAACAAATGACGTTCCTTTCAGAATATAAATTAATAACGACACCTGGCCTTGGCGGAATGATCCGCAGCCAGGTGTACTCTTTCACGCGCCTCGCATGGAGAATTCTTCAAGAAACAGGCGGCATGAGCAGATACCATCTTAATAGTGTAGGCATCAGTATGCTGATCCGCAAAATCATCGAAGATAAAAAGGATGATCTTAAGCTGTTTCAAAGGGCTGCAGACAAAAATGGCTTTATTCAGCAAGTAGAACAAATAATGACCGAATTTAAACGATATTGTGTAGTTCCCGAAGAACTGGCGGAGAGGCAAAACCAGCTCTCGGCAAACGGGAAGTCAAATAAGGCACTCCAGGACAAGCTGCATGATCTTGAGATAATCTATAAAAACTTTGAGGAATCCCTTTATGATAAATATACAGATTCAGAGGATTATTTCCGCCTGCTTGCGGAAAAAGCCTCCGATTCAGAGTATCTAATAAATGCAGAGGTTTATATAGATGGCTTTTACAGCTTTACACCACAGGAATATGCAATTGTTGAACAGCTGATGAAGCAGTGTAAAAACGTCACCATTACATTAACACTTGACCAGCTGTTTAAGAATAATGCTTCTAATGAGCTTCATTTATTCAGAATGCCGGGAGAGAATTATCAGACAATCAAAGAATTGGCTTCCCGCAACAAGCTGGATGTGGAAGAGATGATCCTTTCCGAGCAAAAAAGGTGGACAAAGCCTTCACTTAAGCATCTTGAATCCCATTTTGACAGCAGGCCAGCAGAGGCATTTACAGGAGATGCGGACATACACATTGGACAGGCAGTCAGCAGGAGGGCCGAAATTGAGGGCGTTGCCAGGGAAATTAATAAGCTTGTTCGTACAGATGGGTATCGCTACCGTGATATTGCTGTACTGGCAAGAAACGGCCAGGATTATCATGACATGATTGAAACAGTGTTCCGTGACTACGACATCCCATTTTTTATTGATCAGAAAAGAACAATGATGAATCACCCGCTCGTTGAGTTAATCCGATCAACACTTGAGATAATCAATGGGAATTGGCGATATGAACCGATTTTCAGAGCTATAAAAACAGAGCTGATTTTTCCGTCCAAGCTAAGCCCCGGAAAGCTTCGTGAGCAAATGGACAGACTTGAGAACTATGTTCTTGCTAATGGCATTCAAGGAGACAAATGGACGAAAAAGAAGAGATGGACATATAGAAGAATCAGAGGGCTGGAATTTGAAGCAGTTGCCCAGACTGATGCCGAGAAAAAAGTAGAAGATGAGTTAAATGATCTGCGCGAAATGATTACAAGCCCAATATTAAGGCTGCATAGGCGCTTGAGAAAGGCTGCTGATGGTCGCAGCTTTTGTGAAGCCTTATTCCTATACATGGAAGAATTGGATATTCCGCTGAAGATTGAGAAATGGAAAACTGCTCAGGAGGATAAAGGGAACCTTGTTAAGTCAAGGGAACATGGACAAGCATGGAATGCCATTATGGAGCTTCTGGATCAATATGTGGAAATGCTTGGTGAAGAAGAAATAAGCCTTAAGCGCTTTGCATCCATTCTTGAGGCCGGACTGGAGTCGCTTCGCTTTACGCTTGTTCCGCCTGCCATTGACCAGGTTATGGCGGCCGATCTGGAAAGATCAAGGCTAACTGATATTAAAGCTGCCTTTGTTATTGGGCTAAATGAAGGAGTACTTCCTGCCAAATTCTCAGAGGATGGGGTGCTGGCGGATGACGACAGGGAAACCCTGAACACGAACGGAATGAAATTGGCTCCTGGAAGCCGAACACGTCTGCTTGATGAGGAATTTATAGCATATAAAGCGTTTGTTACTCCCTCAGAAAAGCTATTTATAAGCTATCCATTGGCAAATGAAGAAGGTAAGGCACTTATGCCGTCTCCTTATATTAAGAGATTGGGAGATTTATTTCCTGATTGCAGGCATCATTCCTTCATGTCTGATCCGGCAGAGCTTAAAGAAACAGAGCAGCTGGAGTATGCTGATAACCTTAATACAGCATTATCGTATTTGACTTCACAGCTTCAGCTCAAAAAACGCAGCTACCCAATCTATGACCTCTGGTGGGATGTCTATAACTATTACCTTAAAAATGAACAGTGGAGAAGGCCTGCATTGAAGGTGCTTTCCAGCCTTAATTATGAAAACAGGACACTTCAGCTTGGTGAAGACGTCAGTAAGGAATTATATGGCGATCATATTCAGGCGAGTGTTTCGAGAATGGAATTATTCCATAGCTGTCCATTTTCCCATTTTGCTCAGCATGGACTAAGGCTGCGGGAAAGACAGGTATACCGCCTGGAGGCACCGGATATCGGGGATCTTTTCCATGCTGCTTTAAAATTTATTGCAGAAACAGTTATGACTCAGAAACTTTCATGGACAGATATGACGAGGGAACAGTGCGAGATTCTTGCAAAAGAAGCGGTTGAAATGCTTGCGCCTAAACTTCAAAATGAAATTCTCTTAAGCTCGAACAGGCATCACTATATTAAGAGAAAGCTAGAGCAAATTATCAGCAGGGCTTCATATGTCATCAGCGAGCATGCCAAATCAAGCGGGTTCTCGCCGGTGGGTCTCGAACTCGGGTTTGGTCCGAAAGGCGAGCTACCTTCGCTTGCTTTTCCTCTTAAAAACGGAGCTAAAATGGAGCTTGTAGGAAGAATTGACAGAGTGGACAAGGCTCAGGATGAAAACGGGACATTTTTACGGGTAATTGACTACAAATCCAGCTCCAAGGATCTGAATGTAAGTGAGGTTTACTACGGCATTGCTCTGCAGATGCTGACATATCTGGACATCATAATTGCCCATTCCGGCTCTTTAATTGGAACAAAGGCCGATCCGGCAGGAGTTCTTTACTTCCATGTCCATAACCCGATCGTCAGCACTTCAAAAATGATGACTTTGGAGGATATCGAGCAGGAACTCTATAAGAAATTCAAAATGAATGGCCTCCTGCTCGGAGATGAAAATGTAATCAGGTTAATGGACCAGACTATTGAGACCGGCGACTCATCCATTATCTCAGCGGGGTTCAAAAAGGACGGCACCCTTTCGAAGCGGTCTAAAGTAGCAAGTAAGCAGGAGTTTGATTATTTGCGCCGCTATGTAAGAAATATGTATAGGAGTACAGGCAATAAAATTACTGAGGGAAATGTTGAAATTGCCCCATATAAAATGAAGGAAAAAACACCGTGTACATTTTGTGCCTATAAATCTGTTTGCCAATTTGATGAATCTCTTGAAACAAATGATTACAGATTATTTACTCCTAAACCAAAAGAAGACATGATTGAAATCATCAAGAAGGAGGTGGAGGGAGATGAAAATGACCATACCGCCTAAGCCGGAAGGTGCAACCTGGACCGATGATCAATGGAAAGCAATCATGGCCAAGGGCCAGGATATACTGGTGGCTGCAGCAGCCGGATCAGGGAAGACCGCTGTTTTGGTTGAAAGGATTATCAATAAAATTATCGCAGATGAAGATCCTATTAATGTCGATGAACTGCTTGTTGTGACCTTCACAAATGCCTCGGCAGCTGAAATGAGGCACAGAATCGGCGAGGCTCTTGAAAAAGCGATTAATGATAATCCGCGATCTGCTCACCTCAGAAAACAGGTAAGCTTATTAAACAGAGCTTCCATCTCGACTTTACACTCATTTTGCTTAGAGATGATACGCAAATATTACTACATGACGGATATTGATCCGGGCTTTCGGATTGCTGATGAAACTGAAGTACAGCTTTTAAGGGATGAAGTACTCGAAGAGCTTTTCGAAGAGGAATACGGCAAAGAGGGAAATGAAGGATTCTTTGCACTTGTTGACACTTTTACAAATGACAGAAGTGACACTGCCCTTCAGGATATAATAAGGGACTTATACGATTTTGCCCGTTCCAACCCTTCGCCTGATCATTATCTTGATTCAATTGTTGAGATGTATGATGTGGAGGGAGTCAGCAGTCTCGAACAGCTTCCATTTGTCCGTTCGCTTTTGGAGGATATTGATCTTCAGCTGAAAGGAGCCAAACAGCTGCTTGAATATGGGCTTGAGCTGACCAAGCTTCCAGGGGGACCGGCTCCGAGAGCAGAGAACTTTATCGCAGATCTGCATGTTGTAAATACACTAATTGAAGCGAAAAATGATTCATGGACGATGCTGTATGAAGCGATGCAATCTTGGTCTTTTGGCAGAGCGAAAACGTGTAAGGGCGATGAATATGATGAAGGACTGGTCGAAAAAGCCAAAAAACTCAGGGAACAGGCCAAGAAAATCATAACCGGCCTGCAGGAAGAACTGTTTTTCCGCAGACAGGAAAGCTTCATGCGTGATATGGCGGAAATGAAGCCCCATATAGAAGAGCTTGTGAGGTTGGTTAAAGCATTCTCCATCCGCTTTGATCAGGTTAAAACCGAAAAAGGGCTTGTTGACTTTGCGGATCTAGAGCATTATTGCCTTGACATTCTTTCACTACCAGATGTGGAGGGACAGCTTTTGCCTTCAGAAGCGGCTCATGTCTGCAGAAATCAGTTCAAAGAAGTTCTTGTTGATGAGTATCAGGATACCAACATGGTTCAGGAAGCTATTTTGCAGCTGGTAACCGCAGATTCAGAAGAGAACGGAAATTTATTTATGGTAGGGGATGTTAAGCAGTCAATCTACCGTTTCCGCCTTGCAGAGCCTAATCTGTTTCTGAGCAAGTACACGCGATTTGACCGGGATGGAAAAAGAGCAGGGCTCAGAATTGATCTGGCGCGAAATTTCAGAAGCCGTAAAGAAGTTCTGCATGGTACCAACTATATCTTTAAGCAGATTATGGGGACGTCTGTCGGTGAAATAGAGTATGACCAGGCAGCCGAACTTATTAAAGGAGCTCCCTATTCAGAGGACCAGGAGCAGCCTGTTGAGCTTGCTATTATCGATCTTGAAGGAAACGAAAAGAGAGAACCGGACCCTGAATCCATGGATGAGTGTTTTGACAGCGAAGATTTAGCACAGTCACAGCTCGAAGCCAGATATATGGCTTCTAAAATTAAAGAAATCATTGGGAATCGGAAAGAAGTTTACAACACAAAGACTCATTCCGGAAGGCCTGCCAAGTACAGGGATATTGTCATCCTGCTTCGTTCCATGACATGGGCTCCTCAGATAATGGAGGAATTCAAACAGCAGGGCATCCCTGTTTATGCCAGTCTTTCCAGCGGTTATTTTGAAGCAACAGAGGTAGCGATTATGATGTCGCTTCTAAAAGTGATAGATAATCCGTATCAGGATATTCCACTGGCATCGGTTCTGAGATCTCCTATTTTGGGTTTGACCGAAGAAGAGCTTGCGCAAATCAGGATTCAGAATAAAAGGGGTTCATTTTATGAAGCATTAACTTCTTTTTGCCGGAATCATCCAACCCTTGAAACGGGAGAATTATATGAAAAGGTCTGGCCATTTTTTAATGCTCTTGAAGAATGGCGTGGAATGGCGCGCCAGGGTTCCCTTTCTGAGCTGATTTGGCATCTCTATAGAGAAACCAGATTTTATGATTTTGTCGGCGGGATGCCAGGCGGAAAACAGAGGCAGGCAAATCTTCGCGCATTGTACGACAGAGCCAGACAGTATGAAGCGACTTCATTCAGAGGATTATTCCGTTTTTTAAGGTTTATTGAACGAATGCGTGACAGAGGCGATGATCTTGGTGCTGCCCGCGCTTTAGGTGAGCAGGAAGATGTTGTCCGTCTTATGACAATCCACAGCAGCAAGGGTCTTGAATTTCCCTTTGTTTTCATTGCAGGGCTTGCACGCAACTTTAATACGATGGACTTGAAAAAGCAATATATGCTTGATAAGGAATTTGGATTTGCTGCAAAATATGTAAATGCCGAGAAGCGAATTTCGTATCCCTCTCTGCCGCAAATTGCTTTTAAACGAAAAAAGAAAATGGAAATGCTAGCTGAAGAAATGCGGGTTCTATATGTTGCTTTAACGAGGGCGAAGGAAAAGCTGTACCTGGTTTCGTCTGTCAAAAGTGCAGATAAAAAATTAAATAAGTGGCTGCAGGTATCCGAACATAAAGAATGGCTACTGAATGAGTATGAAAGGGCTTCTGCAAACAGTTATCTGGACTGGATTGGCCCGTCTCTTGTCCGGCATCGGGATTGCGAGGCATTGAGAGCGGATGTGCAGGTAGATCCTCTTGTCCTGGGTGATATACTTGAACACCCTTCCTGCTGGAATATAACCATAATTAAAAGTGAAGAAGCTGCTGTTCTTCCGGAAGAAGCCAATGAGGGCGAAACGGATTTGCTGAAATTGGTTTATGAAGGAAAAGCTGTTCCGGTAGAATCCGCTCATAAGGATAAAGTTGAGGAACAGCTTTCCTGGAAATATACCTTTAAGCAGGCAGCTCAAGCCAAATCTAAACAATCGGTCTCCGAAGTGAAAAGGCAGCGGGAGATTTTTTCTGAAGAAGACAGCGGTACTGAATTAATCCGTAAAATCAGTAAACCAATGCTCAGCCGGCCTCGCTTTATGCAGGAAAAATCGCTTTCTCCAGCTGAACGGGGTACTGCTATGCATGCTGTCATGCAGCATCTTGATTTCAGCCGGTCTGTAACAGTGGAAACAATATCCTCCAAAATGGATGAGATGGTCAGGAAAGAATTGCTCACTGAAGAGCAGTGTGCCAGTATTGACCCACAGTGGATCTTGCAATTTTTCGAAACTGAACTGGGACAAAGAATGGTTCAGGCTATATCGGTACGCCGAGAAATTCCATTCAGTTTATCTTTCCCTGCCCGGGAAATTTATTCAGATTGGCAGGGTGAAGATGAACCTGTTCTCATCCAGGGGATTGTGGACTGTGTATTTGAAGATGAGCATGGTATGGTGCTCCTGGATTATAAAACGGATGCAATCAGCGGCCGTTATAAGGGAGGGTTTGCTGAAGCCAAACCCGTTCTTGAAAACAGGTACAAAGTACAAATTGATATGTACACCAGAGCATTGGAACAGATTTTAAAAAGAGAAGTCAATGAAAGATACCTGTTTTTCTTTGATGGTGCTCACACAATTAAGTTATAGAAAAAGCCGGCAAGGGAACTTGCCGGCTTTAGTTTATGTACAGCAGGTGTATTTATAAAACATCCCCGCGATATACTACCGTCCGAATATAAAGGGTAATGTAAAGATGAAGGAGGGGTAGCATGAAAAAAAAACGCACAGAAACCGTCTGCGAGTTGTGCCTGAGAGAGGATACTGATATAACAGTCCACCATTTAACGCCGAAAGAATTGGGGGGCACCTTCCTGCCGACCGCTGAATTATGCAAACCTTGCCATAAGCAGATTCATGCTTTATATACGAATGCAGAGCTGGCTGTACGGCTGAATTCAATCGAGTTATTGCAGCAGGATGATAAAGTCAGGAAATTTTTGAAATGGATCAGGAAGCAGCCATCATCTAAGCTGACAAAAGCAAGGAAGTCGAAGAAAGGAAATTAAAAGGACGATAACAAAGGTGCTATCGTCCATGATACGCTCTTTAAATTAGTTATTGCCGACATTAGGCTGATCAACCAGACTTGTATCCAGAACGTTACTGGCGCTAAGGCCATTGTTCGTAATGATAAAACCGCCTGTGTTAGCGGCACCCTGTCCGGTTGTTGATTTGGAATTGTTTTTAGGAGAGATATAAAGGGAGTCTCCGAATTGAACAATTCCCCCGCTGACATTGATGATTTGTACCGGTCCGATAATAGCTGGCATGTAAAACATCCTTTACGAAAAAATTGTCATTCTTGAGAAGTACTGTTTTTGGGATATACCTGACGGATATGCTTGACTCGGGCTTCCATTGAAATATTCTCACTGTTGCCGATATGAATGACAGATGATGAGGAAACCCCGATAATATCAATGTTCTGAACTCGAATGATCGGATTGAGCTGTGTTGTCTGCATCGTTATGTTTTCTTTAATAGGGATCAAAGGAATGGGTTCCCTGAATACAGGATAGACTGAAAAATTCCCTTCCCTCGCGTTAAAATACTCAACTTCACGCTGGGCAGCAATCGCTCTTGAGAATCCTTTAATAAAGCATGAGTCCCCAATTTCAAATACAGAAGAAAAGGCAATGGTGTCAATATTGATCTTATCAACAGATGATGTTCTTTGCAGCATAGGCCGCTTACTCCGGTGTCAGAGGCACAAATGGCCCTATCAGAAGTGACTCAGCGGGTGTATCAAAAGTGGCGGCCAGCTGGATCGTTTGTGTATCCCCCACCATCAAAACAGATGAACTGGATACACCCAGTACTCTTATGCTGCCAACGCACAGATCTCTGTTATATACCTGATAATTCATTCATTATTCATTCCCTTCATATTCTCCGGCAAATGCGAAATAAAGGCATAGACCCCATTGTGGATCTCCTTTTTTATCAGCTCGATAATCTCTTCGTTATTTTCCTGCCCGGAGCGATCAGATGCCTGCTTCTGGATATAGAAGTCAATCCGGTTAGGCAGCTGCTTCTTGATATCTTCTTTAATAAAAGTAATATACGAGTCATCTACATTGACATTTAATTCCTTCTGGGCATAAGCTGTAATTTCAGGAAGTTCCCGTTCTAAATACTGATAAATGGCGTCTTCGATTTCCATCGTTCTCTTCATCTGGTTTTTAGGCGAAATAGGTGCTTTAATGTTTTTGTTATCTACGGCAAAATCTTCAATGTTTTGCAGCTCAGAAGGGTTTAAGCCAATATTTAAAGTACCTTCAAGAGACTCTACCTTAAGCTGGTCAAATTTATACTCAATCCGATCGACCTGCATTGGCGGACGGCTTTTCAGAACTTCAGTTTCTTCCTGAAGTTTTTTCACCGCAGCTTCAAGTCTCCGTATTCGCTTTTCCTGTGCTTCTACAAAAGCATGCAATTGCTGAATATAGGTATTTAATTGCTGATTCAAGCGCACCACCTCGCTTATAAAAAAATGAAATTATCGTTTCTGGGCACCAGTCAGAGGTACAGAAGGTGACAGAAAAACACTTTCCCCAGAAGGTCCCGCAGGCGCCGGACCTTCCGCTTCAGGTGCAGGCTCGGTAAAGCCGCCAGTGTTATACAAATAAGCCGCAGGCTTTATAATGCCTGCACTTCCAATCTGCATGACGGAAGAGTTTGTGATCCCGCCGATCTTTATAAAATTAATATGAATGGATTGCTGTATATAAAAATTCATAGTATCACCCGTTTTAAGCATTGAAATAATTACCCTGATCCACGCCATCACAATCATAAGTGTTTGTTGTGCTCCGGTGATTGTAAACATTCAGGCCATCCCCAGTGTTAAACGATCCGGCACCTGAAAAGGTCTTGGCGTTAGAAACTGGCATGATTTTATAAACGTCCCCAATATTAAAGACAGAACTGCTCCCGATCGATATGACCTGTGCGACTCCCACAATAGCTGGCATATATAACACCCTTTAAAATGATTTCTTGTATATCGTATGTGCCTAATTGCTGAATGTGATTAATCAGCCCAATAATTCTCGGTTGTACGTTAATTCTAGGCGAAACTAAAATGTTATATAACAGACAAAAATAGCGTGAAACTGTTTTGAATTTTGTGATAATATTAAATGAACAAAATTTTCTGTGAGGTGTCATAAAATGAGTGTTCCATTAATACTTACGCAGTTTTTAGACCGTGCAGTGTCCCTTTACGGTTCCAAGAAAGCCATTTTTGCAGATGATCGAACTTTTACATATGAGGAATTGAACACAAGGGTTAATCAACTCTCTCATGGTTTAAAAGTTTCAGGTATTCAAAAAGGGGACAGGGTTGCTTACCTGGCACCCAATTCAGTTGAAATGCTGGAGGGGTTTTATGGAGTTTTTCAGCTGGGTGGAATAATGGTTCCGCTAAATATCAGGCTGAAGCCGGAAGACTATCTGTTTATATTGAATCACAGCGAATCCAAAATTCTGTTTGTAGATCAGGACCTTTACCATCTAATACTTCCTGTAAAAGATCAACTGAAAACTGTGGAAAAAATCTTCGTGCATTATAAAGAAGAAAATACAGAAGAAACTGATTATGATATATGGCTCGGCAGCCAGGACAGCAGTCCTTTTCAAAGAGAGGTTCTGGACGAAAATGACGTTTGCAGCCTTTTATATACAAGCGGTACAACCGGTAATCCTAAAGGTGTCATGCTGACCCACCGTAATAATTATCTGCATGCGTTGTCAACTATGCATCATTTGAGGGTCAGCGATCAGGATGTATTGCTGCATGTCCTGCCGATGTTTCATGTGAATGGATGGGGCTCTCCTTTTTATTACACGGCAAATGGCGCTGCTCAGGTGTGTATGAGAAAAGCTACGCCGGAAAAGATATTTGACGCCCTCAAGGAGCATAAAGTATCAGTCATGCATATGGCTCCCACTGTACTGAATTCACTGATGCAGCATTATGAACAATTTGCTCCTTCTGTTGAGCAGGATGTCAGGGTGGTTATAGCTGGATCGGCGCCTCCGCCGGCTTTTGTAACAAGAGTGGAAAAGGAGCTTGGATGGGAGTTCATACAGGTATATGGCATGACTGAATCATCTCCACTAAGCACAGTATCGACGATTCGTTCTCACCTTCAGGAACTTCCGCTTAACCAGCAGTACCGGATGAAAGCAAAGGCAGGACATCAGATGATTGGCTGTGAAGTCCGGGTAATCAATGAACGCGGTGAAGAAGTTGCCCATAATGGCAAAGAAATTGGTGAGGTAGTTGTCCGCAGCAACGGGGTAATGAAAGGCTATTGGAAAAATGAAGAGGCAACAATGGAAGCGATTCGGGACGGCTGGCTTTACACAGGTGATATGGGAAATATAGATGAATATGGCAATATAGAAATTGTTGACCGGAAAAAAGATATTATTATCAGCGGCGGGGAAAACATCTCATCCATTGAAGTAGAAGGGGTTTTATACGAGCACCCTGCTATCTCAGAAGCAGCTGTCATAGCAGTGCCTCACGAAAAGTGGGGGGAAACGCCTCATGCCTTTATAGTTGTGCGAAATGGGAATACACTGACTGAGCAGGAGATTATCAGTTTTACCAGGGAGAAACTGGCTCACTTCAAAGCTGTAACGGGAGTGACTTTTGTCGATGAGCTGCCGAAAACGGCTTCAGGGAAAATCCAAAAAATCCACCTTCGGAACAGCTATTGGGAGTCAAAAGGGAAAACAGACCGTTTTGTTAATTAATGTTGATTGCCTGCCAGCTCCAGCGCCCAGTTACATGCGCTGGAGCATTTTTTTTCTGGACAAGCTGAATTCAGCTCTCTATCATTAAGGTAAGATTTTTTATATAGAAGGAGGCGCTTTATGGACAGGCAGGTCAGCCCGGTTCTGGAGAAGGATCGGATCATATCGCTGGATATTATGAGAGGCTTTGCCATTCTCGGGATTTTTTTAGTTAATATGCTTTCCTTCCATTCACCATATCTGTACATTGATCCTTTTGAATGGTGGGACAGTCCTGCAGATAAAGGGGCCTATGCATTTATCGATATCTTTGTGCAGGCAAGCTTCTATCCTTTGTTTTCAATGCTGTTCGGTTATGGGATAGTCATTCTGAGGGAGAGGGCAATGGCCAAAGGCCTTGGTTTCGGAGGAATGGCTGCTAGGAGATTTTCCTTTTTGCTGCTGATAGGCATCATTCACGCTTTTCTTATTTGGCATGGGGACATCTTAATAAACTATGCAATCTTTGGCTTTATCTTTTTAATATTTGTAAAAATGTCAGGAAAAAATATGCTTTTAACCGGAATATTGCTTTATATCATTCCCAATCTGCTATTTGTTCTATTGTTTTTTGCAACAGTTTTGTTTGTTCCTCCTGAAGATCTGTCAGTCTATGACAAAGAAGCCGCATTAGCTTCCTTACAGGCCTATCAAAATGGAAGCTTTACCGAGATTACCTCACAGCGCATCCAGGATTGGTCAGGTGTTAATAATCTTGCTTCACTGCCTATCATGCTGGCATCTATTTTTCCTTTATTTTTAATAGGTGGAGGAGCAGCCAAGCTGCGATGGCTTGAGGAACCAGTAAAAAACCGGGCACTCCTCATAAGAATTATGCTGATTTCTTTCGCTGCAGGGCTTTTGTTCAAATTGCTGCCTTACATAATGGAAAGCAACCTCGGACTGGATTACATGCAGGACATATTCGGAGGTCCGCTGCTGGCTATTGCTTATGGTTTAGGGATAGCGGTGATGATAAACAATAGTCATGGACCAGGATTTCTGCTGCCGCTCTCATATGTTGGGAAATTATCGCTCTCAAATTATCTTTTCCAGTCTATTATCTCGACTTTTATTTTTTACAGTTATGGATTAGGCTTCTATGGAAAGGTCTCTGCATTTGGGGGGACACTTTTAGTTATGGTCATCTTCGCTTTCCAGGTCCTTATCAGCCGCTTATGGATTACCCGCTATTATTATGGACCGGTCGAATGGCTCTGGAGGAGCTTTACTTATTTGAAGGTCCCTAATTGGAAGAGAAAAGGTTAAAAATGTCCAAAAAACTGAAAATTTATATTATACTAAAAAAGTGAAAAATAGAATGAGGTGATAAGAATGAAAATTGTTACTTTTAAGGATAGCACAGAAAGCGGTGTTGGTTTACTCGACGAGACCGGAACAAAGGTGATTCCGCTAAAAACAGCTTTAGAAAAAATGGAAGGCAAAAGTGAGTTGCCGGCGACTTTGAAGGAATGTATTGCTTTAGGGGATAAGTTCATTGATAAAGTACATAGTTTAACAGATTGGCTAAGCAGTAATCCTGCAAGGGAAGAACTCTTTCACCCGCTCACTTCCGTTGCATTGGAAGCACCGATTCCCCGTCCGGATAAGAATATCTTTTGTGTAGGCAAGAATTATGCCGAGCATGCCATTGAGATGGGGAGCAAAGAAGATATTCCAGAGTACATAATGGTCTTTACAAAATCGCCAACAACGGTCATAGGACCTGATGCAACAGTCTTGAATCACAAAAATGTCACTGCAGAGCTGGATTATGAAGGAGAGCTTGCCGTTGTAATCGGAAAAAAGGGACGGGCGATTCCAAAGGAAAAAGCATTTGAACACATTTTTGGCTATACGATCATTAATGATGTGACAGCAAGGGATCTGCAATCCCGCCATAAGCAATTTTTCATCGGTAAAAGCCTGGATTCCACATGCCCGATGGGACCATGGATTGTCCATAAATCAGCTGTTGAAAACCCGAATCAGCTTGATATTCAAACAAAGGTAAACGGAGAGATCCGACAAAGTTCAAATACTGAAAACTTTATCTTTCCAATCGAGGAAATCATCTCTGTCCTGTCAAAGGGCATGACACTTGAGCCTGGAGATATTATTGCTACAGGAACTCCCGCAGGGGTAGGCAAGGGCTTTAAGCCTCCGCGTTTTCTTAAGCCGGGAGATAAAGTAGAAATTACAGTAGAAAATATAGGAACTTTGACCAACTTTATAGAAAAATAAAATAAAGATGGCCAGTGTAAAAAACACAGGCTTTTAAGAATATACTTTATAATTTTAGAATGTCAATGATATAAGTCACATTTTGTCATAAATAGTTCACAAATTTGCCTTTAGATAATCTTTTTCTGCATCTTAACTTTAGGAATTTCAAAGTCAATATGGTATGATGATATCGAATTTACATTAGGAGGCACTGGAATGATACATGCCCATATAACAACATGGTTTTTAGCACTTGTTCTATTTATTATTGCCCTTATACTGCATAAAAGCGGCAAACAAAAAGGTTTAAAAATGGTTCAAATGATTTTGAGATTATTTTATCTGCTAATCATTGGAACAGGAGTTTGGATTTTAAGCAGCCTTAACAGCATCGACCTTCTTTATGTGTTGAAGTCATTAGTAGGCATTTGGGTAATTGCTATGTTAGAAATGATTATCATCCGTACTGTCAAAGGGGAAAAGACTTCTATTTTATGGGGACAGTTCATTGTCGCTCTAATCCTGGTTCTATATTTAGGATTTGTTAAATTGCCATTAACTTTTATGACGTGAATATGGATATTTATAGAAAAGGCTGCCGAAAAGGCAGCTTTTTCTATTTTTGTCATATCATGACTTCACTAAGTATGGTAATTTAAAGCTATAGCAAACTATAGGATAAAAATTTGAATCTGCAGTCTCAGCTGTACAAGGGAGTAATCCTATCAGCGGCGGGTCTAATGATCTTACTATGATGGTGGGTTTTTTATGGCACAGACGTTTACATGTTTATATAAGAATATTAGCGAGCTTAATAGTTTTATAGACTTGAATGAATTGACTGAATATCCGAATTTGCTTGTGCAGGTCTTTACAGGGACTCCTGAAAACCTATTTATCGCAGAAATTCAAAAGGAACTGAAAAATAAGCTTCCACTTGCACATATAGCAGGCTGTTCAACTTCCGGTGAAATTCATGAAGGGCGCATTACGGAAAAACAAACAATCATTTGCTTTACTATTTTCGAAAAAACCGAATTAAAATCACTCCTGTTTAACAGGAGTGATTTTAAAGACAGTTATGAAATGGGCAAGGCCCTGGCACGGGAACTTGCTATCTTTAATACTGAAGCTGTAATTATCTTTCCTGCAGGATTTGATGTTGATTCCACTGACCTCCTGGAAGGGATAAATGAAACCCACCCAAACATGGTGATTTCCGGCGGCCTTGCCGGAGATGATGGTTTATTCCAGAAGGGTTTTTCTTTTACTCAAGAAGGAATCACCAGCGATGGGCTTGCGGCAGTTGCCCTTCAAAGCGGCAATTTGTCAGTAAGACATTTTGAAAATTATCAGTGGCAGGAGATTGGAAAAAGCTTTACTGTCACAAAGGCAGAAGGATCTATCATCTACTCCCTGGACGATATGAGGCCTTTAACTATTTTAAAGCGCTATTTGGGAGAGGCTTTTATTAAGGAACTGCCCAAATCAGGTACTGAATTCCCGTTCCTTTTACAGTACCGTGGAGAAAAAGTATCTGTTTTTATTATAAAATTACTTGAAAATGGTGCAATTAAAGTAAACAGAAGGGTTGAGGCAGGCGACACACTTACGTTTGCTTATGCCAATCTGGAGGACATTATTGACCGGTCTTTAAAAGAATTAAAACAGCTTGACAAGGATTCTCCTGAAAGCATATTTATATACAGTTGCATGGCCAGGAAGCAATTTGCAAGGGACTTTACGGAAAAAGAACTGGCAATGTTCCAAAAAATAGCTCCGTCTAACGGCTTTTTCTCTTATGGAGAAATATCCTGCCGTAAAGGCGGAGATCCGAAGATGGTCGGACATTCTCTTACATATCTTGCTTTATCAGAAAATAGTGCTGAATCAAAGAAGGAACAGCAGAATGAATTTGTTTATGAAAAACCCGTACAATTTAATACGATTACTTCATTAACTCACTTAATGCATGCTTCTCAGGATGATATTAAATCATTAAACAGCAGTCTTAAAATGTCAGAACAATATTATAAATCTCTATTTGACAATAATGCAGACTTTGTTTATTCAACTGATCTGAGGGGGAATTTCACAAGTGTCAACCCTGCATTTGAGAAAACCTTCGGGTACAGCCGGAAAGAAATAATCGGGAAAACAGCTCTTTCCTATGTGAGCGATATGGATGTACAAAGGGTCCGAATGCACTTTTATCGGGCTTTAAGGGGAAAGGAGCAATATTATAATGTATATATTGATTCAAAAACCGGCGAGAAGAATCTCTTTCAGCTGAAAAATATTCCGATTACGGTTTATGGGGAATGTGTAGGCATTTATGGAATCGGCAGAAATATTACTGAACAGAAAAAAATTGAAGAGAAGATAACAGAACTGGCTTTTTTTGACCGGGATACAGGGCTGCCAAACAGAATGAAGTTTACAGAACAATTGGAAATGCAATTAAAGAGAGCCAGGAAGAAACAGAAGAAAATTGCCGTTCTTTCTATTGATATTGACCGGTTTAAAATCATAAATGACAGTCTTGGGCACTTTGCAGGGGATATGGTGTTAAAGGAAATTTCCGAAAGAATTGAGAGGGTTTTGCCTTCAGGTTCTTATTTGGGAAGATTCAGTGGGGATAAGTTTACCCTGGTACTATCGAGGGAAGCAACCATAGAAAAAGTTATGAAAGCCTCCAAAAAGATATTAGATGAAATATCCCATCCTTTATTTCAGTCGGATCAGGAGTTTATTGTTACTGCGAGTATTGGTGTAAGCCTATATCCGGACGATGGATCTGATGAGCACATACTGCTGAAAAATGCTGATATTGCCACAAACCGCTCCAAGCTGCAGGGAGGAAACCGGGTCACGTTTTTCTCGATGGAAATGAATCAGCAGGCAATGGACAGACTTGAGCTTGAAAGCTACTTAAGAAAAGCATTGCAGAAAAATGAGTTTTATTTATGCTACCAGCCATTAATCGACCTTGAAACAGGCAATTTATATGGAAGCGAAGCCCTGATCCGCTGGAATCATCCAAAACTTGGACTTGTTTCACCAGGTGAATTTATTCCTCTTGCAGAAGAAACTGGTCTCATTGGGGATATTGGCGGCTGGGTGTTGAGGTCGGCCTGCCGGCAAAATAGGCGCTGGCAAATGCTCGGCTATGAATCTCTCTCCATTTCCGTGAATGTATCAGCCTATCAATTCCAGCAGCCGGGTTTTCTTCAGGAAGTTAAGTCGGCATTGGAGATTTCAGGTATGGAGCCGAAATATTTAACATTGGAGCTGACTGAAAGCACGATGCTGAGAAATGTAGAGTATAGTATACAAGTTATGAAGTCTCTGCAGGATATCGGCGTCAAGGTATCCATTGATGATTTTGGAACCGGATATTCTTCATTAAGTTATTTAAAGGACCTTCCAATCAATACATTAAAAATCGACCGGTCGTTTATCAATAACCTTCGACTAAATACATCTGATGTGGCCATTGTAAAAGCCATCATCACCATGGGACATGGACTCTCCGTTAAGGTGGTGGCTGAAGGGGTGGAAACACTGGAACAGATTGAGCTTTTAAAGGAATTGAAATGCCATTATGCACAGGGCTTTTATATACATAAGCCGCTTATGACCAAAGATTTTGAGGAAGGTCTATCAAAATACGTTCAAACGCACAGCTAGCGCCATAAAGAAACAGCAGCACTGCCACCAAAGGCAGGCTGCTGTTTCTTTATGATGATATTTTTTCAATTACCATTCTTTTTCCGCTGTTTAAGGTAAATTCAAACCGGTCACTCATTTTTTCATAATAGCAAAAATGATGCTGCACATTGCAAATATGATCCTGGTTATCAAAAACGATGAAGTTAACACCGCTTTTCCTGTCTTTATCATTAAAGAATGCGAGCTGGTTATAGCAATAAATGCAGTCATAGACCGAAAATTGCATGGAATTTAGAGTGGTTACGAACTGGTAGAAGGCGTCATCATTCATTTCCTCCAATAATCTTTCGAGAGAGAAAACCAGATGCTTGCGAATGCGAATCGAATCCTGGTTCTTCAAGTGAAATGTCTCATCATCAAATGCCACCTTGCTATCCTCGAATAAAATGCCTTTTTTCCAGCGTTTAAAGCGGAACACTTCAATTTCCTGATGGAGGAATTCGTCCAGTATGGATGCTTCATCTGTTTCATGGTCAAAAAATACCCATTGATCATTGATATACTCTACAGTGCCTTCTGTAAAAGCACGGGATTGATATTCGATAAGCTTTGTTCGCTGCTGTCTATTCATATAAAACCTCCATTAACTTCCTCAACTTCTTTTTAGACAGTTTTGGCGATTTTTATAACCGCTTGAATGTGGACAATTAACTTTTTTTAAGGCCCAGCATACAATAGCATCATGAAAAATGTGCCCATGCAATTCCGCTTTGAAAGGATGATGTAATGTGTGTGGAATTACCGGCTGGATTGATTTCCAAAAGGATTTGAGAAAAGAATCTGCAGCAGTTGGCAAAATGGCGGATACGCTGGCAAAGCGGGGTCCAGATGAAACAAACATATGGACAGATGTTCATGCTGGATTCGGCCATAAAAGGTTAATCGTTGTAGACCCGGCAGGCGGAAAACAGCCAATGACTAGGGAAAAACATCAAAACCGCTATACGATTTGCTATAATGGAGAGCTTTATAATACGGAAGATCTCCGTAAAGAACTCCTTATAAAAGGATATTCGTTTGAAGGCCATTCTGACACTGAGGTTTTGCTGACTTCTTATATAGAATGGGGAGAAAATTGCCTGCAATATTTGAATGGCATATATGCATTCGCAGTTTGGGATGAAAAGAAAGAGCAATTATTTATTGGCAGGGATCGTTTAGGGGTAAAACCTTTATTTTATAAAGAAACGAAACAGGGCATTTTATTTGGATCTGAATTGAAAGCTATTTTGGCCCATCCTCTTGTGAAGGCAGAAGTCGACAGGGAAGGATTGGCCGAAATCTTTGGACTGGGGCCATCACGTTCCCCAGGTTCAGGTGTTTTTAGAGGCATCGATGAATTAAGGCCAGCTCATGCGCTGATTTTTTCGAGAAGTGGACTAAAAGTATGGCGTTATTGGAATGTGAAAAGTGCTCCACATGAGGATAATGTTGAGGAGACGGCTGATCGAGTCAGGGAACTATTTACGGATGCTGTGACAAGGCAGCTGGTCTCGGATGTTCCGTTATGCACGTTCCTTTCCGGCGGAGTGGATTCCAGTGCGATTACAGCTATTGCTGCAAAAGCTTACGAAAAAGACGGAAAGGGCCAACTGGCCACTTATTCAATAGATTATGAGGGAAATGATGAATTTTTCAAGGCTAATGAGTTTCAGCCTAATTCAGATGGAGCATTTATACAGAAGATGTCCCAGACCTTTAATACGAAGCATAACAGTAGTATAATCACCCAGAAACAGCTTGCAGAGGATTTAATCGAATCAGTACATGTAAGAGATCTTCCCGGTATGGCTGATGTCGATTCCTCCCTGCTATGGTTTTGCAGGGAAATCAAAAAGGATTTTGTTGTCAGTCTGTCAGGGGAATGTGCAGATGAAATATTTGGCGGCTATCCATGGTTCCATAGAAAGCAAGACTTACAGAGGAAAGGATTCCCATGGATGAGGTCACTCGAAGCCAGGCAGGACCTATTGAAAGATAATTGGAGGAAGAAACTTAACCTTCGAGATTACGCTATGGAGAAATATCTTCAGGCAATCGCCGAAACTCCTAAGTTAGAGGGGGAGAACAGGGAAGATGCAAGCAGAAGAGAGCTTTTCTATATTAATATGATTTACTTTATGACGACCTTATTGGATCGTAAAGACAGAATGAGTATGGGGGCCAGCCTTGAAGTACGGGTGCCTTTTGCCGATCATCGGCTTGTAGAGTATGTGTGGAATATTCCGTGGGAGATCAAAATGCATGGAAACCGCGAAAAAGGAATCCTTCGCAAAGCACTTGAAGGCATACTGCCGAATGAAGTGTTATACAGAAAGAAAAGTCCTTATCCTAAGACACATAATCCGGAATATACAGCTACAGTCCAGAAGATGCTAAATGGATACTTGGAGGACCGCTCATCTGCACTGTATGAATTCTTTGACAGCAGCCAGCTGAGGAATATTATTGAGTCGGGAGGTGACTCATTCCGGGAACCATGGTTTGGGCAGCTCATGACTGGTCCCCAGCTGTTAGCACATCTGGCACAGATTCATATATGGTTTAAGGATTATAATATAAATATTGCAGAATAAAAAGAAGCGGCAGCCGTAACTGCCGCTTTTCTTATTTAAACTGCTTTTGAAGACACGAACGACTTATTCATCCAGACTCTGGATCTCCAGCGCCATAACATGAGCATTCCTCTAAGCCATTCATCTGCAATAAAGGCGATCCAAATGCCGGCAAGACCAAGTCCAAAATGAATTCCAAGAACATAGGAAAGGGTAACGCTAACGCCCCACATGGAAAGGATCCCCATATAAACGGGGAACTTTACATCACCGGCTGCACGCAGGGAGTTGATGACGACTAAATTAAACGATCTGCCTGGCTCAAGGAAGATGGTCAACAGAATGAGAATACTGCCAACCTTAATGATATCGGGATTAGAAGTGAATATGCCCATCAATTTTTCTGAGAACAGAGAGAAAAGAACCGCAGTCCCGAATGAAATGATGACGGCTAGGCGCAGGCTTTTCATACATCTTTTATAGGCTGCCTCATAATCCTTTCCGCCTACCATATGGCCTATCAGTATTTGTGTGCCCTGGCTGATGGCGACACTGAAAAGGAATATGAACATCATGATATTCTGCGTATACACCTTTGCAGTTAAAGCCTCTGTTCCGAGAGCAGCGATGAATATCGTAATAATCATTTGCGATCCATTATAGGATAAATGCTCTCCCGCTGAAGGGATCCCGATTTTTAAAAGGTTTTTGATATGTTTCTTTGGAAAGCGGAAAAGTAATCGGAAGGGAAGTGCTTTATCTGTACTTTTAAACAGGACGGCGACAGCAGCTGCCAAACCAATCAATCGGCTGACGACAGTAGAGATGGCCACTCCTTCCACACCCAATACCGGAAAACCGAATGGGCCAAAAATAAATAAGTAATTGCCAATTACATTTAAAATGTTCATGCCGATTGTAATGTACATAACATCTCTTGTAAATCCGTAACTTCTGATGATTGCTCCAATTGTCATAATTAATGCCTGAACAAAGGAAAAGCCGCCAACAATGACTAAGTAGGTGTTTGCCTGGCTCAATAGCTCCTCAGGCAAATCCATCATGCGGAGCAGGGGTTTACCTGAGACGAATAAAATAATACTGAGGAATACCCCAAACACCAGGTTTGCCCCCAGGGAGACAATCGAAATTTCAGCAGCCGTTTGATCATTTTTCGCGCCGAGATTTTGGGCAATTAGGATGGAAGTGCCGGTAGCTACAAATCCAAACATGACGATTACAAGCGAAAGGATCTGATTTGACACCCCGACGGCAGCCACAGACTCATCCGAATATTGTGAAAGCATAAGTGTATCGGCATTCCCCATGAGCATATGAAGCAATATTTCAATGAAAATCGGCCAGGTTAGAGCAAATAACGTCATTTTTTTCTGGTTCTTCGTCATGGTTATTCTCCCTATTTGTAAATGATTTCGGTAAATAGGAGGGACCCACGACAATATATAAACGAAAAAGAAAAGCCTTAAGGTCTTGCCCTAACGGGTTCGGTTCAGAGGGAGAAAACAGTAAATAGTAATACATTTGGATGTTTAAATCGCAAGCGATTTAGAACCTCCTTTTTTATTATTAAATCAATGTTTGTTTCACTTTATTATTACAATCAGCATACCAATTTGCTCACCATTTAGGAGAAGCACATAAATTTATGTGCTAT
>NZ_JAMBOJ010000041.1 GCF_023715565.1 Cytobacillus firmus
GTAACTTAATTGTATCAGAAGTGGTCCTTATTTTTCTCAAAAACAATCAAAGCCGGTGACATTTTACTCGTCGTAAAATGTCACCGGCTTTTTCATTTCAGAGGTGGGTTTTGTCCCAGCCTCTTTCCATTAGGATAAACTTTGCCATTCTGAATACAGTCCGGTTCCATTGCAGCCCTGGCAGTCAAATTGATTAGCGTGATAAGCGAATTCATTCCCCGGATAGAGTGAAAAACCTCTGCCGTAACAGTCTGGACACTTATTTTCTTCCTTCATGCGATTAACATGGTTTTGATATTTCATTTCACGCCATTCATTAAAGGCATTCAATAATCCCATCGTTTTCACCTCAGCCAATTTTTCCTTATTTTGAATAAATTGGACAGATTTTATACACCTCTACACAATAATATATGCATAAAATAGGACTAGTGTGAAAAAAGCTTGTCTTATTATTAGGTTTTTTTCAAGGATTTTTGTCTTTTGTTTATGAATTCAACCCGTTTCAGGCTCCCGGCGCACGGGCTGGAATCGAAGAAAATGTTTCAGCATTTTCAAGGATGGAGTGCCCACACAGAGGATCAGCTCAGCAAATAAACCAAGTTACTGTTATTTATATTTCCATTTTTCGCTGAGAGCTTCGATAAAAATGCTGACATTCCTTTTCTCCTGCATAATGGGGGAAAGCACATAGGAAAGAGTGCGTTTGAATTCGTGATTTTTCACCTTGATAATCGACAGGTTATTTTGTTTTACGTCCCTTGCCACTACGCTTCCGGAAAGAATGCTCATTCCAAGCCCGTTAATGAGTGTTTCTTTTATCCCCTGATTACTGCTGATCGTCAGGAGAGATTTCACCTTAAGACCATTTGACCTGACGACATGGTTAAAATACTCTCTGGTTCCTGACCCGTTTTCCCTCATGATCCAGGCCTGATCCTGCAGGTCAGCAATGGTTGCTTCTTCTTTTTGTGCCAATGGATGCTGGTTGGAGATCACAATAAATAATTCATCCTCTAAAAAGGGAGTCACGATAAGCTCTTTTTCATTTGTCTGGCCCTCAATTAAGCCGATATCGACATGATGGGAGCGTGTGGATTGGACTACTTCCTCTGTGTTGGCAATCGTAACATGAAGATTCAGTTCGGGATATTCATTCTGCAGGTCAAGCAGAAGGGACGGAAGGACATATTCCCCTATAGTGAAGCTGGCTGCAATTTTCAAATCCCCTTTTATGGAGTGCTGCTGATCTAAAATTTCCTGCCGGGTTTGCTCATAGATGGTAATCATCTGCTTGGCCCGATCATATAATATTTCACCGCTGGGCGTAATCTTCAAGTATTTTGGAGAACGTTGAAACAGTTTAGTCTGAAATTCCTTTTCAAGATTTTTGATATGGAGGCTGACACTGGGCTGAGACATGAGCAGAAGCTCTGCCGTTTTTGTAAAATTTTTCACTTCAGCCAAGGTGACGAATGTTTTTAACGCATCATAATGCAGAAAAACCATCCTTTCTATAATTAATAATATTAATAGTTATGATAATTAATATTTATTTTACTAATGCTAATTCATTCGGTAAAGTATTAGATATATATTTTTTAATTATAAACCCGACTTTTTTTATAGGAAAAGAAGAATTTTGAAAAAATAAGAATAAACCAGCCCATTCTGCTGGTTTGCGAGGTGGATCATGTTGCAACTTCAGGTAATGAACAGTCCGTTTAACGAGGAGCAGACAGAGCTCCTTAATCGTCTACTCCCAACTCTGACAGAGACTCAATCCCTCTGGCTGAGCGGGTATCTTGCCGCTGTACAATCCTCAACACTGCAGGCTGCACCTGCAGTAGAGGAACGTCCAGCACCGGCATCGGTGCCTTCAATTCCGAAAGAAGTGACCATTTTATTTGGTTCACAGACCGGGAATGCGCAAAATCTGGCAAAAAAAGCCGGGAAATCGCTTGAGGAAAAAGGTTTTCAAGTAATCGTCTCAAGTATGAGCGACTTTAAGCCTAATAATCTGAAAAAAGTTAAAAACCTGTTAATTGTGGTAAGTACGCATGGCGAGGGTGATCCTCCTGATAACGCGCTGACATTCCATGAGTTCGTTCATGGAAAAAGAGCGCCGAAACTGGAAGACTTCAGGTTCTCCGTTCTGGCACTTGGCGACAGTTCGTATGAATTCTTCTGTCAGACCGGGAAGGATTTTGATAAGCGATTGGAAGAGCTTGGCGGTACTAGAATTACGCCAAGGGTAGACTGCGACCTTGATTTCGACGAACCTGCTGCCCAATGGGTGGAAGCTGTATTATCCGGTTTGAGTGAAGGGGCTAGCAGCAGTCAGTCTCCTTCAACAGCGTCAGTATCAGCGGCAGCACCAGCCGAATCTGTTTATTCCCGCTCCAACCCATTCAGGGCAGAAATACTTGAGAATATTAATCTCAATGGCCGTGGTTCCAATAAAGAAACACGCCATCTTGAGATTTCGTTAGAGGGTTCAGGTCTGACGTATCAGCCTGGTGACAGCCTTGGGGTATATCCGGAAAATGATCCTGAATTGGTTGATCTGCTCTTAGCTGAGATGAACTGGGATCCTGAGGAAGCAGTCAGAGTGAAGGAGGAAACAGTAACACTAAAAGAAGCACTAACGTCTCACTTTGAGATTACTGTCCTGACCAAACCGCTTGTAGAAAAGGCTGCAAAGCTCTCCGGTAATGAAGAGCTGCACCAGCTTGCCTCAGACAGCGCTCAGATGAAATCCTATATTGATGGGCGCGATTTAATTGATTTAGTGCGTGATTTTAAGCCATGGAACAGCACGGCACAGGAGTTTATCGCTATACTGCGCAAGATGCCTGCGCGTCTATATTCTATTTCCAGCAGCTTTGAGGCTAATCCTGATGAAGTGCATTTAACTATCGGTGCAGTCCGCTATGACGCCCATGGTCGTGAACGCAAAGGGGTCTGCTCGATTCTTTGTGCAGAACGCCTCCAGCCGGGTGATACACTTCCAGTGTTTATTCAGCATAATGAAAACTTCAAACCGCCTGAAAATCCGGACACACCTATCATCATGGTCGGTCCGGGAACCGGAATTGCACCGTTCCGATCCTTTATGCAGGAGCGTGAAGAAAGCGGGGCGGAAGGAAAGTCCTGGCTATTCTTCGGCGACCAGCATTTCGTGACAGATTTCCTTTATCAGACGGAATGGCAGAGGTGGCTCAAGGATGGAGTGTTATCGAAGATGGATGTTGCTTTTTCCCGTGACGGTGATGAGAAGGTATATGTTCAGCATAGAATGCAGGAAAACAGCAGAGAGGTATTCGAATGGCTTGAGCAAGGTGCGGCCGTCTACATCTGCGGCGATGAGAAACATATGGCGCATGATGTCCATAACACACTTATAGATATTATTGAAAAAGAGGGCGGAATGAGCCGTGAACAGGCTGGGGAATATCTGGCTGATATGCAGAAAAATAAACGCTACCAGCGCGACGTATATTGATTTGGAAGGAAAGGAGTTTTTTCAGCATGGTAAATCCAAAATTAAAAGCACCGGACGGCCCTCCAAGTGATGTTGAGGGAATTAAGGATCGAAGCAACTTTTTGCGCGGAACGCTGGCGGAAGTTATGGAGGACAGGATCAGCGCAGGTATTCCCGAAGATGATAATAGATTAATGAAGCACCATGGGAGCTATCTGCAGGATGACAGGGATCTGCGGAATGAACGCCAGAAACAAAAGCTTGAGCCGGCTTATCAGTTTATGCTCCGTCTTAGGCTTCCCGGCGGGGTCGCAACCCCTGAGCAATGGCTGGTCGTGGATGACCTGGCTGAGAAGTATGGCAACGGCACACTGAAATTAACTACACGCCAGACATTTCAGATGCATGGAATCCTGAAATGGAATATGAAAAAGACCATTCAAGCTATCCATTCGACTATGCTTGATACTATCGCGGCATGCGGAGATGTGAACCGGAATGTCATGTGCATCTCCAACCCTGATCAATCTGAAATTCATGAGGAAGTGTATGAGCTGGCGAAGATGCTAAGTGACGATCTTCTGCCCCGCACACGTGCCTACCATGAAATTTGGCTGGATGAAGAAAAGGTAGCCGGCTCTCCAGAGGTGGATGAAGAGACTGAGCCGATGTATGGCCCGCTGTATTTGCCGCGGAAATTTAAGATTGGGATCGCTGTGCCGCCTTCCAATGATATTGATATCTTTTCACAGGATCTCGGCTTTATTGCGATAGTCGAGGATGGCAAACTGATTGGCTTTAACGTGGCAATTGGCGGGGGAATGGGATTCTCACATGGAGATAAAGCCACATACCCGCAGCTTTCGAAGGTCATCGGCTTTGTGACGCCAGATAAAATTTATGAAGTGGCTGAAAAGACCATTACGATTCAGCGCGATTATGGAAATCGCTCAGTCCGGAAAAATGCCCGTTTTAAATATACGGTTGACCGCCTCGGGCTAGAGACTGTTATTGAAGAGCTCGAAAACCGCTTAGGCTGGAAGCTGGAGGAAGCTCGCGGATTCAAGTTTGATTCCAACGGTGACCGCTATGGATGGGTAAAGGGTATCCGCGGAAAATGGCATTTTACGATGTTCATAGAAGGAGGCCGTGTGGCTGACTTCGACGGGTATAATTTGAAAACTGCATTGCGGGAGATTGCCAGGGTTCATAAAGGCGATTTCAGGCTGACGGCCAATCAGAATCTGATTATCGGCAATGTGGCTGACGAAGATAAAGCTGCGATTGAATCATTGATTGAAAAATATGGCTTAACAGACGGAAGCCGCTACAGTGCGCTGCGCCGCGGTTCCATGGCATGTGTCGCTCTGCCGACTTGCGGATTGGCAATGGCTGAGGCTGAACGCTATCTGCCTGGATTGATTGATAAAATTGATGAAATCGCCGATGAGGCAGGATTGCGGAATGAGGAAATTACTATTCGCATGACCGGCTGCCCGAACGGCTGCGCGCGTCACGCACTCGGCGAAATCGGCTTTATCGGCAAGGCGGTCGGAAAGTACAATATGTATCTCGGGGCAGCCTTTGACGGAAGCCGCCTCAGCAAAATGTACCGCGAAAACATCGGAGAAGAAGAAATCCTGAACGAGCTGCGTGTCATCCTGCCGCGCTACGCCCGGGAACGTCTGGACGGCGAGCATTTTGGCGACTTCGTGATCCGTGCTGGGATAATTGAAGCTACTACGGATGGGACTAATTTTCATGATTGATTGGGTATGAGGAAAGATGGGGCTGGTGCCCTGTCTTTTTTTGTGTGCTGGTGAACGCACAGAAATTTGGTTGTCCGCACATATTTTGGGGTTATGCGCACACAAATTTGGTTATCCGCACACAAATGTCGTCTATCCGCACAGAAGCTCCCTTTTGGTACTTTTTTTAAAGAGATATGTAATAGATTTCTAGTATCAATCAAGATTGGTGCGGAAAATGATCCTTAAAGAGCGGAAAACCCCCTTAATTAAGCTAGAATTCTATCTTTTTTGCATAGTGCTGGATTGAACGCACAGAAATAGTTTTATCCGCACATAATTTGGACTTATGCGCACACAAATTTGGTTATCTGCACACAAATGTGGTCTATCCGCACATAAACTCGCTTTTGGTACTTTTTCAAAAATACTATTCAGGCTTGGCGCGGAAAAAAGATACTTAAAGAACGAAAAACCCCCTTAATTAAGCTAGAACCCTGTCTTTTGAATAGTGCGGGGAGTGAACGCACAGAAATAGTTTTATCCGCACATAATTTGGACTTATGCGCACACAAATTTGGTTATCCGCACACAAATGTCGTCTATCCGCACATAAACTCGCTTTTGGAACATTTTTTAAAGAGATATGTAATAGGTTTCTAGTATCAATCAAGATTGGTGCGGAAAATGATCCTTAAAGAGCGAAAAACCCCCTTAATTAAGCTAGAATTCTATCTTTTTTGCATAGTGCGGGAGTGAACGCACAGAAATAATGTTATCCGCACATATTTTTAGGCTTGTGTGCACACAAATTTGGTTATCCGCACACAAATATCGTCTATCCGCACATAAACTCCCTTTTGGTCATTTTTTCAAAGAGATATGTAATTGAATTTCTAGTATCAATCAGGCTTGTAGCAGAAAATGATCCTCAAAGACTGAAAACTCCCCTTAATTAAGCTAAAACCCTGTCTTTTTGTATAGTGTGCAAATGAACGCACAGAAATAGTTTTATCCGCACATATTTTTCGCTATGTGCACACAAAAACGCCTATGTGCACACAAATTCCATCTATCCACACATAAATCATCTTTTTGTAGTTTTCCAAAGAGGATTTCTAATAATCTTGAAGAATTCTCTAGTATAAAACAAGAATGGAGTGAAAAAATGATCCTCAAAGAACGAAAAATCCCTCTATTAATCCGTAAAACAGAAGCTCTCCTCCGCAGGCTGCCGTCAAACCACCCCAAAATCCCATTCATTAATGAAGAGCTGAATAAAAGACTTGCAGGTTATAAAGGAGAAGCTTCATTGGATTTTCCTCTTGATTTTCTAGATAGCAAGGAATATTTTATTCTTCATGATCTTCGCTTGCCGGATTATGATCGCTTTTTCCAAATTGATACTCTCATCCTTACGAAGAAATTTGCGCTAGTACTGGAAGTGAAAAATATTACAGGAATTCTGCATTTTGATACAGTTTATAATCAATTAATTCGCATTAAGAATGGAAAAGAGCAGGTTTTTCCTTGTCCTTTACTTCAGGTGAATCGCCAAGCGTCACAACTTAGAAGGTGGCTAAAAGTCAGTGGCACTATGGAAGATTTACCGGTTTATTCTTTTGTAGTTATCAGTAATCCGCATACGGGAATTAAAGTTATCCCTCCACATATTGACCTCAGCCGTAAAGTTGTCCACCGAAATACTCTTCCTTTAAAGATTGAGCAAATAGAAAATTCCATTAAGAAAGAAATCAGTGAAAAAACACTTAAAAAGATCATTCGTTTATTAAAGAAGCAGAGCACAGAGCAGGAAAGTTCTATTCTATCAAGATACCAGCTCCATCATTCTGAAATCCTTACGGGTGTATTCTGCCCTGCCTGCGGCTTTTTGCCTCTACAAAGAGTAAGCCGCACATGGTGCTGTCCCAAATGCAATCTGAAAAATAAAGATGCACATGTGAAAGCATTACACGACTATAGCCTTCTGCTGGGTAATGCCATCACAAACAAGGTACTCAGAAATTTTCTTCATATCCCGTCTGCCTATACCGCAACCCGGCTCCTCCAATCCCTTAATCTTCCGCAAACCGGTGCTCAGAAAAATAGAACATATACACTCATATTCTCCGAAGAATCAACAAAGCAAAAAGGAATTAAAAGAGGTATTCAATAGTTAATGTCGAAACATTTAGATATCTGCACAACTGCTAAAGGAGGATTTTCCATGCCAAACGAGGAAATGCTTTTAATTCCAGGGCCTACGCCTGTAGTGGATTCTATTTATGAAGCGATGTCAATGGAGACTAGGGGGCATACCGATCCAAGGTTTGCTGCCATTTATAAGAGTGCGATTGAGAAAACGCGTGAGATGCTGAAGACAGATGGAGAGGTGTTCGTGATCTCCGGCTCCGGTACGATTGCGATGGAAATGGCTCTGGTGAACACGGTAGCAGCAGGGGAACGGCTATTGATTATAAGCCAGGGCTTTTTCGGTGATCGTTTCCTGCAATTAGCCAAGGCGTTCGGAATTCAGGCAGATATTATACAGTCCGAATGGGGGAAGCAGGTCGACCCCGCCGCTGTCGAGGAAAAACTTGCATCTCATTCCTATAAAGCGGTGACCATAACCCATGCTGATACATCAACCGGTGTTGCAGCAGATCTGGATACGCTGGTGCCTATCATTAAGAAGCACGGGGCACTTGTCATTCTGGATGGAGTTTGTGCTACGGCTGCGATGGAAGAGGATATGAGCAAGTCATATGGCGAAGGGAAAATTGATGTTGTTTTAACAGGCTCTCAGAAGGCGATCGGGGTGCCGCCGGGACTCGCTGTTGTAGCATTCAATGAGACAGCACTGGCTGCACGAGAACAAATCGAACGGGTACCTGCTTATTATTGTGATATCTATAATTGGATTCCCATTATGAATGATCCGCAAAAATACTTTGCCACCCCGCCCGTGAATTTGATATATGCCTATGATGAGGGAATGAGCCTGGTATTAGCGGAGGGAATGGAACATCGCTTCAAGCGTCATGAAGCGTACGGCAAAGCAGTCCGTGCGGCACTTGTTGAATATGGAATGAAAGCAATAGCTGATGAAAATGCCGCTGCCGCAACTCTCAGCTGTATTCTTTACCCTGAGGGAATTGATGATGCTAGATTCCGTGCATCACTTGCGAAAAAAGGGGTCATTGTTGCCGGAGCATTAGCCCATCTTGCGGGGAAAGCATTCCGAATTGGCCATATGGGGAATACCACGGAAGAGATGCTGGAAAAAGCCATTGTGCTGATCGGAGAAACAATGAATGAATTGGGATTTGAGGCAGATATCCAAAAAGCGGTTGGCAGATTTAAAGAGCTTTCTATGCCAGTTGCTTAATAATCATGAATAATAACTCATTATCGAGGCTGCCTTCCCGGCAGTCTTTTCCCTGAAAAAAGAATGGAGAGTTTACAAGTGATAGATTATCGGATTAAACAGGTGATGGGCTATGATGAAAAAATAGGAGTCCTTGTGTCAATGCTAGAACACGCAAGGTCTGTGACATTTAAAGATGTTGCTGACTTGACACAGAATGAGCTTGATTTTCTCCCGATGAAAACAGTAATTCGATAGGAGCCCTTCTGAAGCATATTGCTTTTATTGAGTATGTTCACGGTCATAATCGTTAGTTAACTTTCTTTTCCCGCATGAAGATCGTCTCAACAATTTTAAAAATCCCAATCAGCTCAGCAGATAGATTATTTATTCCCATTTTAATTGGCCAGGGTAGGGTCTTGCTTCATCGTTCACTCGAATAATATCATTTGCGATCACTGTTTGCCGTTATCATCATCTTTTCCCTCCTTCCTCTTTCTCTTGCAGAGATCTATCAAAAAACGCTCGCAAATGGCATTAATGCTGTTTCCTATATTAAAGATGAAAGCCAATGTAAGTTTGTTATGAATGTTGAAATGTGAGCTGCCATTTGAAAAATTACAGCAATGAAGAAGGGTCTTTTACTATTTGCTTTTATGACAGATATTTATTTGAAGAAGATGCAAGATGCTATCACTGATGAACAGCGGTGAACCTGCTAGAGTTAAATTGCTCCCTAACGATAAAGGTCGTCCTGATTGAGAAAGAGATAGATGTGTCAAAAATCAAAAACCACGTTGAAAATGGAAAGCCGCTTATGTAAGCATCATTATTCAATCTGGTGAGAACAACAGGAAATTGTATTAGGGGCTGAGGCAATGAACATTGAGTTAAAACCTGTCACAAGAGACAATTGGGAAGAAGCCATTCAGATGAACGTAAAAGAGTCGCAACGCGATTTCGTTCCTTCAGCGGCTGTATCACTTGCCAAGGTTTATATTAAACCAGATGGGGATGCAGTAGAGTATATTCCATTCTCAATCTATGACAATGAAAAAATGGTTGGTTTCATCATGCATGCCTTTGAGCCGGATACAGTGAATATGTATTGGATAAATGGGTTTTTTATTGATCAGAAGCATCAGGGCAGGGGATATGGCCATGCAGCTTTAGACGGGATGATCAGCTGGATAAAAACTAGATTTCCAATATGCGAAGAAATTCGCTTAACAGTTCATAAAGATAATCAACACGCAAGGGTACTTTATAAAAACTTCGGATTTTCGCCCACCGGAGAGATATGGGGAGAGGAAGAGGTTTACTATCTTTCAGTATAAGGGAGTTAATTATGTTTAGTGAAGCACTGGAATTAAATAAAAAAAGCTGGGATGAAGCAGCAAAAAGGTTCTATGGGCGCAATCCTCTCCCTGAATATGGACCGCTTGTGCCAACAGAAGATGACCTTCAATTGTTTGGAGATGTCCGCGGCTTAAAGATGTTGGAGATTGGCTGTGGCAGCGGGCATTCCTTAAAGTATTTAGACCAGCGGGGAGCTGGTGAATTATGGGGATTGGATTTATCGATCCGACAAATCGATGCTGCCAAGGAACTTTTGCAAAATTCCTCCTCAAAAGTAAAGCTGTTTGAATCACCTATGGAACAAAATCCAGGAATCCCTGCTGATTATTTCGATGCCGTTTTTTCCATTTATGCGATTGGCTGGACAACGAATTTAGAAGAGACGCTGAAAAACGTTCATTCCTATCTTAAACCAGGCGGGATGTTTATTTTCAGCTGGGAGCACCCTCTGTATAACCGGATTAAAGCTGAAAATGGAGCACTAATGATGGATAAATCCTATCATGAAGAAGGCCCCTATCAGCACATAGCGTGGAATCAGCCTGCCATTATGCAGCAATATAAATTGAGTACATATATCAATCTATTAATTGACAATGGGTTTGCCCTTGAAAGGCTAATTGAAGATGTCAGCCTTACTGAGGAAGATGTTCAGCGCCATGCCAATCGTTGGTATTCCTATGAAAAGGCGAGATCTATACCGGCTGCTTTTATCATTAAATGCAGAAAGTTATAGCATGTGGAGATGAATAAATGAAAAAATAATTAAAAGGATTGGGTATAGATGTTTTTCAAAAGACACCCGCATTTGTCATGGGGGTGTCCTGTTTAAGGGGCTATAGATCAGATTTAGGATTTGTATTAAATGTGCCGTTTTTATTTTCCTTTTCATGGCCCTGCACCTGGTCTCCGCCATTTCCTTTTTCGTGCGCTTTTTTGCCGCCGAGCTTTACATTTTGATATTCTTGTTCCCGCATGGTCTTCACCTCCATATTAATTAAATTATCCATAAAGGATGATAATATATAAATTTTGAGGTTTTAATATGGAAATAACTCTTATCGGACATGGCAGGTCCGCGCATATATAAAATCACCGCATGAGCAGCCGTATTTAACCCTTCAGCAAAGGTACAATCAGATCCGTTATTCAGGGAAATGGATTTGCCGGTGCCAGACATGAACTTTCCAAGAGTGAGATTAAGGCCAAATACATAGTCTGTAATATTAAGATTAGTTTGCATCTACACAGGGCTGTGAATCATACATTAATGCAAAGAAACGGGCAAAGCAGGCATCTTTAAAGTTAACTTCGTTTGCAAGAGAACATCAGCAAGCCGTTCTCAAAGGGCACGGATTTATCAATCTTTATATTGCAAAAGTTCAAAAAGCCGGAGCAAAGGAATGAGAAGAACAAGTCCAAATCATTGGAATGCAGTCACTTACATATATAAAGGGGACGTTGGAAAATGGTAAACCCGAACCTAGTATCGAAGTTCAAGACATTTGCACAATATGAATGCCACAGGTCAAGCGATCTATATGAGTTCTTATCTTACAAGATTGCAGAGGATGAAGAATTGCTGGATTTGGCATCGAATACGAGAGACAGCCAGCCGGTGCCGAATTTATTTTTTGGCGCTATTCATTATTTGCTATTACAAGGGATAGAGCATGAACTTAAGGAATTCTATCCAAGTATAGTGGAGGATCCAGGAAACCCCCGGGATTCCTTCCCAGGCTTTAAAGATTTCTGCAGGCTGTATTCACAAGAAATTAAAGAGATAGTACAAACGAGATTAGTTCAGACGAATGAAGTTAGGCGCTGTACGTACTTATATCCGGTATTTGCTTATATTTTCAAGCAAACTAAAAAGCCGCTGGCCCTTATTGAGATTGGAACCAGCGCAGGCCTGCAGCTTCTTTGGGATCAATACAGCTACTCTTATGGGACAGGAGAAACATACGGGAATCCAAACGCGAACGTTCATTTATCCTCTGAAATCAAGGGAGGGCATATCCCGATTTTTCCTGAGGAAATGCCGCCGATTGCTTCCAGAATTGGGATTGATCTTCATATAAATGATTTGAATAACGGGGAAGATTTTTTGTGGCTGAAATCACTTATCTGGCCTGAACATGAGGAGAGAAGAACCCTTTTCGAAAAAGCTGCCCAATGTGTAAGGGAAAATCCAATCACCCTTATAGAAGGAGATGGTGTGGAGTTTTTGCCAGATTTAATTGAAGGTATACCGGAAGATCATTCAATCTGTGTATTCCACACCCATGTGGCCAATCAAATGCCGCCAGAAGTAAAAGAGGATCTGCTTGCGAAGATAAAAGCAAGCGGACGCATGAGGGATATCTTTCATATTTATAACAATATCAACGACCGAAATCTGCATCTTGATTATTATTTGAATGCCACAGAATACAAAAAACTGGTCGCCCAAACAGAAGGGCACGGAAAGTGGTTTACATGGGAAATGTATTAGAACTCATAAATCTTTCGCTCTCCGAAAATTTTGAAACTTGACATCATCTGTTATACTTATCTAGGTAAGTATATATTGTTTTAACCTATTAGCAGATATATCTTGCAAATATTAAGTGATAGGTGGAAATACAAATGAGTCAAAAACCGTACAGAGTATTACTTTACTACATGTATGTTCCGATTGAGGACCCTGAGGAGTTTGCAAGGGAGCATAAAGAATTTTGTAATGAGCTTGGCCTTAAAGGGCGTATTCTTGTTGCGAATGAAGGCATAAATGGGACTGTTTCCGGACCAGTGGAACAGACAGACCGCTATATGGAAGTAATGAAGCAGGATCCGCGCTTTGCGGAGATGGTTTTCAAAATAGATGAAGCAGATGGACATGCATTTCCAAAGATGAAGGTTCGTGCACGCCCTGAGATTGTAACACTTCGCCTTGAAGACGATGTGAACCCGAACGAGATTACTGGCATATACCTGGAGCCAAAAGAGTTCTTCGAAAGACTTCAGGATGAAGACACGATTGTATTGGATGCACGAAATGACTATGAGTACGATCTTGGACACTTCAGAGGAGCTATCAGGCCGGATATTGAAAATTTCCGCGACCTGCCAAACTGGGTCCGTGAAAATAAAGAATTGCTTGGCGATAAAAAGATCATAACGTATTGCACAGGCGGCATCCGCTGTGAAAAGTTCTCCGGCTGGCTTGTAAAAGAAGGCTTTGAAGATGTAGCCCAGCTTCACGGAGGAATTGTCACATATGGAAAAGACCCTGAGGTTCAGGGGCAGCTCTGGGATGGCCAGCTTTACGTGTTCGATGATCGTATTGGCGTTCCGGTTAACCAAAAGGAGCATGTCATCGTAGGTAAGGACTACTTCACAGGAGAGGCTTGTGAACGCTACGTCAACTGTGCAAATCCTGCCTGCAATAAAAAAATTCTTTGCTCAGAAGAGAACGAGCATAAATATATGCGCAGTTGTTCTGATGAATGCCGCACACATCCACGCAACCGTTATATTGCTGAGCACGGCCTTTCAGAGGCAGAAGTGGAAGCAAGATTAGAAAAAGTAAAAGCATAAGAGCAGATTTTCCTTTATGGAAACTGCTCTTTTTTATTGGAAATTTCATGATACCTGATATAATATTCTTAAAATTTATATCAGGTAGGTGTTATATGGAGAATTTGCTATTATTTCTGTTTATGTCGTTTCTGCTCGTCATTTTACCTGGACCTGATACAGGAATTCTAATTCAAAACACGATTTCAAACGGGAAAAAAAGCGGCATTAAAACGATGTTCGGATCTGTCGCTGGACTGATGGCCCATACAATGGCTGTCGTTTTTGGCTTATCGGCATTAATTGTAAAGTCTGCATATATTTTTTCTTTTATTAAGTATGCCGGTGCGATTTATCTTATATATTTGGGCATCGTTTCGTTAAAGTCTCTATTGAATAAACAAGAAATGGCTGACATGGAGAGAAAGCAAAAGAAGAACAAATCGCATTTTCTTCAAGGTTTTTTCACTTGTGTGTCAAACCCAAAAGTGGCAGTATTCTTTTTAACTTTTTTTCCTCAATTTTTAAGCGCGGAAGGGAATCACTTTGCGCAATTTCTTGCCATGGGCTTAATATATAGTCTCATAACAATCATTTGGTTCTTTTTTTATGTATATTTGATTGACTTTTTCAGGGCCTGGCTGAAAAAACCTGCTGTTAATAATGCGATTCAAGGAGTTTCTGGTGCGGTTTTAATGGGATTCGGCATTAAATTGGCACTTGAGAAACAGCCTTAAGGAAGTGGCTGCTTAACCTCTAAAATAGGTTTAAGCAGTTCTTTTATGGTTTAATAAAATAACAGCAAGAATCTATGGTAAATGACCGAAAGTAACTTTGAATGCAAAGAATAATCCATTTAATTTTCCTTTTAATCGATTAATGTTACCAAATCAAGAATAAAAACAGCCATTTAAGAGACATTAACAAATAAAAAGGATTTTGCCATGATTGGACTGTTGGTTGCCATCATTCTTTTTAATTTCATTGCCTTTATGACAAATAAACGTTTGACAAAAAACCAAATTTTACATATATGGACATTTACCATATCCCTTCAGATGACATTTGATGTTATGGTCGAGTTTAAATATTTGGGATATTGGTATTTGGACAAGGAGCCCAATTGGGGAGGGCTCTTGGCACACATTGCTCTATTGCCCCCGGTGAATATGATGTTTTTGAACTGGTATCCTTTTAAAGGAGATCGTATTAGACGCTTTTCTTATATCTTTTTTTGGGTAGTGGCCATTTTGCTGTATGAAGTTGTCACCTTATTGCCGGAACCCTGGGGGTATTTTCATTACGGCTGGTGGAGATTATGGCATGCGGTAGTACTTGACCCAATTCTCCTTCTACTAGTAGTGATATTTTATAAATGGATTATCAGGCTGGAAGGTGAACTTAAGTAATTGGTTTGTTCAAAAGGGGGATATGCTCCCCATTTTTATGTTGCATAAAAATGAATTCAGGCTGCTGACTATGATACAATTTCAGTATAGATTTTCCCGGAAGGAGAGCGTTTGTGGATATTAAATTGACTCACAAAATGATAAAAGAAATGTGTGGCACCGTCTCCTTCAAAAGAGGGGATGCCTTTTTCAGGAATCAAAAAGTAACGATAAATAAATACGATGATGATAAATGTGAGGCAACGGTATCTGCTGGTGAAGATTTTTATGTTGAAGTAGAGAAAACTTCAGGTAATGGCTTCAAAATAACATGCAGCTGTCCCAAGCTTGCATCATTTGATAAAGAGTGCCAGCATGCCGCAGCAGTACTGCTGGAAATTTTTGATATGCGGCAATATCGATCGACAAACCATTCTGCAGGCAGCCTTGAGGCTTCTCCGAAACACGCCTTAACTGATAGCCTTATGACACTTTTCAGTGAACATCCTGGAAGGTCAAGCGGGCACCAGCTGCATTTTGAAAACAGGCAAGTGCTCCAGCCTGAATTCACCTGTGTGCCTGTTCATTTAGGAAAAGGGCATTATCTGTTTGCCATTAAATGCTCCATAGGCTCAATGGATGTCCTGGATATCCGGCAATTTCTCCACTCAGTTAAAGAGGGGAAACCAAGCCTATTATCTCTGACTTTTTCCTATGATCCAGTCCTGCATTGTTTCCCGCCGGAGGCAGATGCTGTCCTTCAGCAGCTGATACAGGTAATACATGATGAATCCATTTATATCAATGCTTTAATGGAAGATTTTGATTATACAGCGAGCAAGCATATGCTCTTAATTCCTCCATCATCATGGGAACGGCTAAAGCCTGTTTTGGCGCTCGCAGAAAAAGTGAAGCTTGAAATAACAGGTAAAACATTTGATCGTATGGCTTTTAGAGAAGAGCGGCTGTCATTGCGATTTGATTTGGCCGAAGCAAAGGATAATTATTTTTTACATGTTAAAGGACTGGACCGGCTGATGATCCTGGACTCGTATAGTGCTGTTCTGTCAGGCGGCAAGTTCATTACACTCAAGAAGGATGACTGCAAGCGTCTGTATGATTTAACTCAAATGCTGGAGGCAGCCGGAAAAAATGAAATTCCGATAACAGCTGAACAAATGGAGATGTTTCTGGATAAAGTGGTACCTGGATTGAGAAAGCTGGGGGATGTACATATTTCTGAGGACATGTCACACAGGTTTATGAAAACTCCTTTGACTGCCAAGTTGTATCTAGACCGTCTGCGGAACCGTCTGCTGGCAGGAATTGAATTTCATTATGAAAATATCGTGATTAATCCGCTGGAGAGCAGAGAGCCGAAGGGCGGCACGCGGATAATTAGAGATGTGACAATAGAGGATGAGATCCTTCAGCTTATGGAGGAAAGCTCTTTTGCCAAGACGGATGGCGGGTATTTTCTGCAGAACGAAGAGCTCGAATATGAATTTCTTTATCATGTTGTCCCCAAGCTGCAGAAGCTAGTGCAAATATATGCGACTATGTCTGTCAGGAACCGGATTTTCAGGGAGAATGCGAAACCGCAGATACGGATAAAAATGAAAAAAGAGCGGACCAATTGGCTGGAATTCAAGTTTGAATTGACCGTCATAGCTGAGCAGGAGATACGGGATGTCTTAGTAGCACTTGAGGAAAAACGGAAATTCTTCCGCCTGAAAAATGGTGCGCTTCTATCATTGGAAACAAGAGAATTTGAGGAAATCCAGCGTTTTCTGAAAGCTGTTCCAGATCAGGCGGAGGATCTGGAGCGCGGTTTAAACATGCCGATTGTATCCGGTCTTAGAATGTTGGATGCAGCTGGTGATCAGGAAGTGTTTTGTCATGAGGAATCATTTAGGACGTTTTTGAAGGAGCTTGAAGATCCGTCATGCCTGCATATTTCTGTTCCGGAAAAACTGGATTCTACTTTAAGGGAGTACCAGAAAAGTGGATTTAAATGGTTAAAGACAATCGCGCATTATGGATTTGGCGGCATTTTAGCTGATGATATGGGACTGGGTAAGACACTGCAAAGCATTACTTTTATTCAGTCTGAGCTTAAGGATATTCGGGAAAGTACCCACCCTGCCCTTATTGTATGCCCATCATCTTTAACGTACAACTGGTTAAGCGAGCTGACGAAGTTCACTCCGGACATCCAGGCAATTGTTATCGATGGAAATCAAAAAGAACGGGCTGAGCTTCAGATGGATTTATCCGGGGTTGATGTGGTGATTACTTCCTATCCGCTAGTGCTTAAAGATATTAAATGGTATGAAACGCAGCAATTTCACACGGTATTTTTTGACGAAGCACAGGTATTTAAAAACCCGGTCACCCAAACAGCGAGAGCAGTAAAAAAAATTCATGCCAGATATCGTTTTGCTCTAACAGGCACACCCGTTGAAAATTCTGCAGAAGAGCTGTGGTCTATTTTTCATGTTGTTTTCCCTGAATTGTTTGGGGGCTTAAAGGAATACGGAAATTTAACAAGGAAGACAATTGCGAGAAGAGTTCGCCCGTTCATGCTCAGGAGAATGAAAGAGAATGTTCTTTCAGAGCTGCCTGAAAAGTTGGAGCTGATTGATTCGGCTGAATTGCAGCCCGATCAGAAGAAGCTCTATGCAGCGTACCTGGCAAAACTGAGAGAAGATACCTTAAAGCATTTAAATAAAGACACAATCAGAAAGAACCGCATAAGAATCCTTGCCGGTTTGACAAGACTCCGCCAGATTTGCTGTCACCCTGCTTTATTTGTGGACGGGTATAAAGGGAGTTCAGCAAAGTTTGAACAGCTCAAGAGAATTATAGAAGAATCCAGATTATCTGGCAGACGAGTGCTGATCTTTTCACAGTTCACTAAGATGCTGGACCTTATTGGCAGAGAACTGGCTCTTATGGATTTGCCGTTTTTTTACCTGGATGGGCAGACACCCTCGGGGGACCGGGTGGAAATCTGCCGCCGATTTAATGAGGGAGAGCGCGATTTTTTCCTTATTTCATTGAAGGCAGGTGGAACAGGCCTAAATCTGACTGGTGCTGATACGGTCATTTTATACGATTTATGGTGGAACCCTGCCGTTGAGGAACAGGCAGCCGACCGGGCCCATCGCATCGGACAGAAGAATACGGTTCAGGTAATAAAATTATTGTCGAGAGGTACCATCGAAGAGAAGATGAATGAACTGCAAGATAAAAAGAAAAACTTGATCGAGGAAATCATCGATCCAAATGAAAGTGCAGCAGGAAGCCTGACAGAAGAGGATATTCGGGAGATTTTGATGATTTAAAAGGTGCAGCATAGGATATAAAAAAGGTTATGGGTGGCTGTTGAGTAGGAGGCGGCTTGAGTTCTGACACAAAAGAGGGAGATCATGCTTTTGCTTAGGGTCCGACTCAAAACCAGAAATACCAGGTGGCAGAGTCCGGAATACCCCTCCCCTCAGACTAAAGGAATGAAGTTTGCGAGTTAAAAAGACGCGTCCTGCAAGGGGCGCGTCTTTTCTAATGCACAAGAATAAAGGAGGATTTTTCCATCTCTTGGAGAATTTCATATGAATAAAAGTTTAAGGGGGAAATCTAATGTGCATTGTGGTATCAAAAGGATTCAAAGCAGTTGTCATAAGAAACAGTGGTTTATTTGAGGAGTATGCCCATTTGGTGCCTGAAGCAGCTCAGTCTTTTTTAAGGCAGGGCCATCTTGTTCAAAACAGCAGCAGTTTAGAAGTGGCCTTTTATGAACCTAAGAGAGGGGAAGACCACTTAGAGGGTACCTTTTTTACGGGGAATTTAGTTTATGAAAAAGCACAAACGCTGCCAAATGGGATGGAATATATAGAGGCTGAGCACACTTATGCCTCAATCAGAGGAAAGACTGCTGAGGTGGGCGATTTGCATAAGCGGCTTAACAGCTGGCTCAGCGAAAATGACCGTCAGCAGTCTATTGATGATTATATTATTGAAGTCTATTATCCGGGTGAAAATAAGGAGGAAGAGGCAGAAGTTTTTATTCCAATCAAAGATTAAACCGCTCAAAAATATGAGCGGCAACTGTCTTAAATCTCTTTCGATGAAAGGGGAAGAAAGAGCTTTACCCCTCTCTTATTAAAGGGCAGGATTTTTAAATCGGCAATCAAATGGCTTATGTAACCGGCAAGGCAGGTATAATAGACTCCTTCTATGCCAAGAGACATTTCAAATCTGGAAGAAATGAATGCGAAAAAAAGAACCCCCAGCAAGGAATGGGTATAACTGCGGTGGGAAACAAAGGAAGCTATCAAGATATAAATTCCAAATAATATGAGCCAAAGTTCCTGCAGCGAGATTCCTCCTGCCAGGACCCCAATTCCCGTTATGGTGAGCATATGCTTTTGCTTGATTTTTGACGAAATGGCTGTCATTCCAATTCCAATGGCCATTCCTAGCCATTTCTCTTTCGGGGAGCCTTCATAAAAACTATAAATAATCATTAAAATTCCAATGATTTGGGCAACCGTCTGAACGACTTCATGTGATAGTGTAAGCCGGTCTCGAAGCTTTCCATCAATGTCGAGGTCAGGGATCAATCCTGAAACACTCCCGAGACCGACTAATAAAAGGGTTGTGGAGGGACTGGCGTGAACAGTGTTCGCAACCACGTATCCTGCTGCTGCTCCAATTGCTGCATGGGCGGTACCATTCAAAACTATTTCCACCTTTATGTGATATTTGCATTTTTTTCATGCATTCTTATATTATATCAAAACATCTGTTCTGTTTGGCGGTTAATAGATAAAATTTCCCGCCACTTCATGGTATAATGTGGACAAAACTAAAGTATACATAATCGAATTTGTATCTAAGGAAGGTATTTATGTCAGAGGAAAACATAACGAGGATTCATTTAGACGGCAAGGAATACATACTGATTGGAACAGCACATGTGTCAAAGCACAGTGCAGAACAGGTGAAGAAAGTCATTGAGGCTGAACAGCCTGACTCTGTTTGTGTGGAATTGGATGAACAAAGGTATCAGTCGATTACAGAAGGCAGCAAGTGGAAGGAAATGGATATTATTCAGGTGATTAAGGAAAAGAAAGCGTCATTGCTTTTAATGAACCTGGCAATTTCATCCTTTCAAAACCGTATGGCCGACCAGTTTGGCATAAAGGCTGGCCAGGAAATGATCCAGGGAATTGAGTCAGCTAAGGAAACAGGGGCAGAGCTCGTTCTCGCTGACCGCAATATTCAAATTACCTTTGCAAGGATCTGGGGCAACCTTGGATTAAAAGGGAAATCACTGCTTCTCAGTCAGGTAATAGCAAGTATTTTCAGCAAAGATACCATAACTGAAGAAGAACTAGAAAAAATGAAGAATCAGGATACAATAAATGCAATTCTAAATGAATTTACTGATAGTTTTCCGCGACTGAAGAAACCACTCATTGACGAGCGGGATCAATACCTTGCGCAGAAAATTAAAGATGCGCCAGGAGAAAAAATTGTTGCGGTGCTGGGGGCGGCCCATGTACCGGGCATTAAAGAAGAAATAAAAAAAGAGCAGGATATGGCCAAATTGAATGAGCGCCCGCCGAAATCCAATGTTCCAAAGATCATTGGATGGAGTATTCCGGTGTTCATTTTAGCCATCATCGCCTATACCTTCATCGCAAATCCATCTGCGGGTCTTGCGCAGACGATCAGCTGGATAATCTGGAATGGATCTTTGTCAGCACTGGGTGCTGCCATTGCAATGGGGCATCCGCTGACCATTTTGACAGCTTTTGTTGCAGCACCTATTACGTCACTGAATCCCCTTCTTGCAGCAGGCTGGTTTGCCGGACTGACACAAGCATATATGAGACGCCCAAACGTTAGAGATTTTGAGACCTTAACTGGAGATGTATTCAGTGTTAAGGGGTTTTGGAGAAATAAAGTGAGCAGAATATTACTGATTGTTGTCCTATCCAATCTGGGCAGCTCACTCGGAACTTTTATTGGTGGAGCCGATGTAATCAGATTGTTTTTTGAAAATTTATAATTAACGAGTTTAAGGTGAAACCACGGGGTTTCACCTTTTTTAGTATTTACATCGTACTTAATATATTGCTGGAAATTGATTAATAAATTTGCGAATTACAGGGAACCATATATTAGACAAAATGCAGGAGGGAAAGGTATGCCTGGCGGAAATAAACAAGACAAGCTTACTGCAGCTGAACACGCAACCCTTTGGTCGCAATATGTAAATGATAGTCTTTCTATTTGTATCACGCGTTATTTTTTAAACCATGTAAATGACAAAAAAATCCGCAAAGTACTTGAATTTGCCCTTAAATTGTCTGAAAGCCACTTAGAAAAGATTGAAGGGTTTTTATCACGAGAGAATCAGCCAATCCCAGTTGGGTTTACTGACAAAGATGTTCATGTGGATGCCCCGTTATTATTTACTGATATTTTTATGGGGGTATATATACATATCATGTCCATACATGGGGGCACCCGATATGCAGGTGCTATAGGCAATTCCACCCGGCAGGACATTAGGAAGTATATGAGGCAGGTTATTAGTGAATCACTGGAATTATTTGACCGCACTTCAGATGTATTAATTGAAAAAGGCGTGATCGTCAAACCGCCGATATTGCATAACCAGCATGAAATTGCATTTATACAAAAACAGAGTTACTTAGCAGGCTGGTTTGGAAAGCGGCGACCTATAAATTCGATTGAAATCAGCGGGTTATACGTAAATATGCAGAAAATGATGATGAAGGTAGTGCTGGAGCTTGGATTTGGGCAGGTTGCCCAATCCAGAGAAGTTCAGAAATACATGGAAAGAAGCAGGCAGCTTTGCCGCAAGCACCTTGAAATTTTATCTGATATATTAACACAGTCGAATTTGAATATCCCAAGGACATTTGAAGCAGAAGTAACGGATTCAACAATTCCTCCCTTTTCAGATAAATTGATGATGTATCATATTTCAACGCTTTTATCCACCTCTATAGGCTTTTATGGAGAAGCGATGTCCATGACGCAGCGAAGGGATATTGCAGCACAATATGCAAAAATGATTGCCGAAGTTGGAATTCTGGCTGAAGATGGAATGAATATGATGATAGACAATGGATGGTTTGAAAAGCCGCCAATGGCAACTGACCATGAAGATCTGTCAAAGAAAAAGTGAGGAGAATCAGTTCTGAAGTGAGGCCCAGCCGCCTGGTTCCAGGCAGCCGGGCCTTTTTTTATCTATCTGCAGCAATTGCCTTCCTTTTATAAAGTACTGACCCCAGAAGGAATGTGACCGCACCCCAAATCACCATCACGGCAATTCCTGCCCAAAGTGATGCAGTAGCTAAGCCGGTTTCATACACCATGCTTTCCCTTAAACCATCAGCAAAATAGGTGAGCGGCAGAACAGCCGAAATCGGCTGGATCCATTCAGGCATCGTTTCAATAGGGAAAAACACTCCGCTTAAGAACATCATGAGAAAGCTGCATATATTGGCTACGCCCATATAAGCCTCGGTAGTTTTGCTGAAAGAAGAGAAGAAGTAGCCAAGTGAATTAAAGGATAGAGCTCCGATCAAAAAGACGATAATCAGGGTAAGTGGATTAATATAAAGATTGGCACCGAACACGAGCACTCCTATTAATGAGAGCAGGATAATCTGTACAATGCTGAACAAAAGTCTCATTACCATATCGCTTAACCCGAATATGCCCATATTCGCCGGAGTCATGCGCAGTCTTTTAATTAATCCCTTTCTGCGCATTTCCACCATGTCCACCATGCCAAACATGCCGCCCTGGGCAATGGATAAAGCAATCATTCCGGTTAAAAGAAAATCGGTATAATCCAGTTCATTGGTGCCTGATGTAATCGATTCATATTGAAGGTTATATTTAGGAGCGGCACCTGCAGCCAGTAAATTAGCCTGCTGCACAAATTTATTCAGAATGCCTGAAACAGCCTGGGCTGCTGCACCCTGTTCATTTTCTTTATTAACAACAAGAATCACAGACGATGCTTCCGCTGACTCCGGGAGGATAATGGCGGCATCCACTTTCTGATTTTTTACCCATTCCTCCGCTTTATCCCTCGTAACAGGCTTTCCTGATTTAACCTCAAAAACAGGAAGTTCACTAATCTGAGAAAGCATCATCTCGGAAGCAGGATTCGGGCTTGGATCAACTACCGCAACCTCTGTTTTAAACTCTTCATCTGAATTTCCGCTGAAAATGACCATAAAGATGACCATTAAAATAACTGGGAAAAAGATACCCCAAAACCACGCCTGTTTTTCGCGAAGAGTTAATTTCAACTGCGCCAGAAACATCATTTTAAATTGATTAAATTTAATGTTAATCCCTCCATTCCTTCCCGGTAAATGCAATAAACACATCTTCCAGGCTCATTTCCCGTATGGAGACCTGCTCCACTCCATATGATTTTTCTTTAGTAAATTTAAATAAGTCCAAAAGGGTTTCTTCCGGCTTTGATGCCCATATTTTCAGAGCAGCGCCTTCCCGTTCTGTCTTGGAAACGGAGGGAAGCTCCTTTGAAAAACCGTCAGCGTCCTCAGCCGCCTTTTCTCCATCAAGAAAGCTCAGTCTTATTTCACGCTCATTTGTCAGTTTCTCAATGAGGGCGGAAGGGGTGTCAAGTGTAATAATATTCCCCTGGTCCACAATGCATACCCGGTCACTCAGCTTTTCCGCTTCTTCCATGTAATGTGTCGTTAGAATGGTTGTTTTGCCTAATTCTTTTAGATGGAGAATAATATCCCAAATATTTCTTCTGGCCTGAGGATCGAGTCCTGTGGTCGGTTCATCTAGAAAAATAATTTCCGGGTCGCTAATCAGGGCGAGCCCAATGGCAAGTCTTTGCCTCTGCCCGCCTGAAAGTTTTTTTACGTGATTTTTGCGGTGATCAGTCAGGTTAACAATTTCAAGAATCTCTTCCGCTGGCCGGGCATGATCGTAAAAGGAAGCAAAAAGGTTAAGGTTTTCTTCCGGTGTCAGCAAATCAAACATAGCGCTTGACTGAGGCTGCACACCAATCTTCTTTTTTATCGAAACGGCATGCTTATTCCAATCGAGTTCACCAAAATGAATTACCCCGTTGTCGGGTGAAACAAGGCCTTCGATCATTTCCAGTGTCGTCGTCTTACCAGCTCCGTTAGGTCCTATTATTGTGAAGACTTCACCGGCATGAACCGAGAAACTGATATCCTGGACAGCCTTAATGGAACCAAAGGATTTTTGTAGATTCCTTACCTCTAATACAGTCATTCATTTTCCCCGCTTTCATGACAAATTGGATGTTGGTATCCAGCAAAATTCCTAACCTTCTATTTATACTTTGTTAATATTGAAAAAATTCACTTTTTTAGTAAACTTAACAATATCAAGGAAGGTTCCATAATATGGAGCAATCAAAATATGATTAAAAGTCAGGGGAGCAGTGCAAATGAGAGAACTTCCATTAGCAGTTAATGATCTGCTGAATAATTACATGAAAATATTTAATGAATATTCGCCTAATCAGCTTGCAGGTCTTTATTTGCATGGATCACTTGTACTTGATGCTTATGTAGAAGGATCAAGCGATATAGATTTTATTGCAGTTACACATAAAGAGTTAATCCAATCAGAATTGGAAAAGACTGAGGAGATTCATAAATTAATAACTGAAAAATATTAGTATCCTGAGATGGATGGGGTTTATATAACTCAGATTGATCACGGGAAGCTTGGTGAATGTCACTTTTATAACAACGGTAAAATGAATTATGGGCATTTCCTGAATCCAGCCACCTGGTGACTTTTAAATAAGAAGGGAATAGCCATTTACGGTGATCTCCCTTTTATTGAGATAAATGACAATGAGTTGGTTTCATACACTTATGAAAACATGAATACATATTGGGCAGATCGAATCCGGACGTTCGAGAAATCGATTGATAAACTTACACGAATAGCTGAATCTGAGGTTGATAGGAAATTGAATGGACGGTGCTAGGTATATTGCGGCAGTTTTACACATTGAGGGAGAAGGATATTATCTCTAAGAAAGGGGCCGGGGAGTACTCCATAAAGCATTTGCCGGAAAAATGGCACCCAATTATACTGGATGCCAACAATATTCGCAGCGGTAAAGAAGATAGGCATTATGCAGGAAAGCTTGAACGAATGGAAGAGGCTATTAAACTGTCAAAATACATTATAAACCATACGTCAACTATCAAAAATAAGTGAGCCTCCCATGATGTGAAACTCACCTGATTTAAGACCGTTATGTTAGCCTCATTGGATTATTCAAATTATGGGAGTCCCGGTAGGATCGGTAAGAGACAAATCTTTTTCCATGTGAGGATCCATCCAGTTGGAGAATTCGTTCATTAATTGTCTCCATATACAGAAAGTCATCATTCGCATTTAGACGGTAGAAAGTGTAGGTATTTCCAAGTAGCTCTTTCTTTGTTATTTGCGTATCGGGATGCTGTCTGATGAATTCTGAAAGCTGCTTAACAGATACGGAAGGTATGTCTGCCATTTCATAAAGCTTCCCTTTAAGGTTTGATTTTAACTTGTTTACGGCATTCATTGCCTTTTCTTTATATTTATTTCTGGACATGAAGTCACTCCTTTATAATGGGATATTAAGAATACTTTCCATTTGCAGAAAGAATAAACATTCCAATCAGGAAAGTCAATATGGTAAATAAGAAAGAAGTGGAGAAATGACACAGAACGAAATCGTGCTTGTTGCCAGTACATCCATTATACAAGAAGGGAAAGTGCTGATGATCAAAGAGAATAAAGCCACAGTAAAGAATAAATGGAATTTCCCGTCCGGGCGTGTTGAAAAAGGAGAAGATATTCTTGAGGCTGCCTGCAGGGAAGTTAAAGAAGAAACTGGCCTGGTTGTTTTGCTGACTCATACAACCGGGATATATAACTTTATCAGCAGTACGGACCATCAGGTCATCTTATTTCACTTTATTGGTCAAATAACAGGTGGCTTTTTGAGCCTTCAGGAAGAAGAAATTGCCGATAGCAAATGGGTGAATCTATCAAACTTTGAGAGCTTTAAGGAGGAGGAACTCCGTGATGCCAAAGTCATTAGGCAAATCTTTGATGCCGTAAAAGCTACTCAGCTTTATCCTCTTGAACTGTTTCAAACAAAATTAAGCTGACAGGCTGAAAGGAATTTTCAGGAATTTTGTCGAAAGAATACCCTATCGAAAGAATAGGCGGGGTATGAATGGAGTTTATAATTAAGAATGAATATTTTTATAAAGCAATTGGGGAAGTAAACAGTGTAGTATCAGCTAATACTCCTTTTCCTATTCTAACCGGGATAAAGCTGACTGCATGTGATGATCATATAATACTCACGGGAAGCAGCTCTGATATTATAATTGAAAAGTTTATTCATGCATCTGATGAAGGTGCCAGACTTGAAATCGCAGAGACTGGAAGTGTTGTAGTGACATCCAGATACCTGACAGAACTCATTAAAAAGCTGCCTGGTGACATACATATCAAAGTGGATGAAAAGAATAGCATGATAGTACAGTCAGACGAAATCCTTACTTCCTTAAACGGGTTTCCTGCTGAAGAGTATCCAGCACTTCCAGAAATTGAAGATTCTCATGGAATTGAATTTTCTTCTGTAAAACTAATAGAAATGATAAAGAAGACCGTGTTTGCTGTTTCAAAGAATGATACGAAGCCGGCTCTCACTGGTGTGCATATGAATTTTAACGGAAACAGCTTTTCTTGTGCTGCAACTGACTCACATCAATTAGCTTTTCTGGAAACTAAGATCCATTATCCATCTAACGGCTCTTTCATTGTTCCGGGCTCCAGCCTTAAGGAACTTTCAAAGCTATTGGCTCATCAGGAGGAAAGTAAAGTGCAAATCTTTTCAACAGAGAGTTATTTAGTTTTCAAAACAAAATCAACCATGCTTTGTTCGCGGCTTATCAGTGAAAATTATCCGGATATATCCGGACTCATCCCGAAGGAAGCGAAAACAGTCATAAAAATGGATGCAAAGAAACTATTGCAGGGTATTGACCGCGCCTGCCTGTTTGCACATGAGTGGAAAAACAATAATGTCCTTTTGGAGATAAAAGAAGGCGCATTGAAGATATCTTCTGTTTCCTCTGCCATCGGAAAAATTGAAGAAACCCAGCCTCTTTTAGAAATCAATGGCGAGCGGGAACTATCCATTTCACTCGATGGGAACTTTTTAATGGATGCCCTAAAAGCTTTAAAGGAAGAGCAGGTTCTTTTAAGCTTCAGCGGTTCCATGAGACCAGTCATAATCAAGTCTGTCAGCAGCGAGTCTTATATTCAGCTTGTATCACCTGTCCGCTCATAGTTGAATTTTGTTCTTTAAGCACCCTCCATCAGCAAAATCAGCTGGGCGGAGGGTGCTTTTTTATGTCTTACAATTACAAGTCTATATTTCCATTTCCCCCCATTATAAAATAGTAATGGTGAAAACTTAAGAAACACAAATTCAATCTTAAGAAATTCTTAAGATTTCTATTACATTAATGTTAAGATTTTACGTTTAATATAAAAATAAGAAAACGAGCACCTTGAAAGCAGGGGAATTATGGATAACTATAATGTACTTGTCGTAGATGACGAAAAAGAGATCAGGGACGCCATTGAAATTTATCTCAAAAATGAAGGCATCACCGTTTTAAAAGCAAAGGATGGAATTGAAGCTCTGGAGATTTTGAATGAGCAACAAGTGCATCTGATTATTTTAGATGTCATGATGCCTAGGCTGGATGGCATTTCGGCTACATATAAAATTCGAGAGAAGAAGAACATCCCGATAATAATTCTGAGTGCCAAAACAGAGGATACCGATAAAATCCTCGGGCTGCAGGTTGGGGCTGATGATTATGTGACCAAGCCCTTCAATCCGATGGAACTGGTTGCCCGCGTGAAATCGCAGCTGAGAAGGTATGTGACATTCGGAACATTTGAAGGAGTTAAAAAGGTTATTGATCTGAACGGCCTTATGCTCGATAAGGAAGCAAAAGCAGTGACTGTTAATGGAGAGCCGGTGAAATTGACGCCAATCGAGTATAAAATAGTGGAGCTTTTGATGACAAATGCCGGACGCGTTTTTTCCATAGATGAAATTTATGAACGGGTATGGAACGAACCAGGCTATAACGCTGAAAATACGGTGGCAGTGCATATTCGGAAAATCCGTGAAAAGATTGAAATCAATCCGAAAAATCCGAGATATTTAAAGGTGGTATGGGGAATTGGATACAAGATTGAAAAATAGATTCATCATTGTGATGATAATGGTATTATTTGCTTTCGGAGCAAGCGGTGTTTTGGCAGTTCTGATTAATGCTAGGGAATATGTAAACCCGGATTACTTCCACACCGGACAATTCAGAGGTGAAATTGATCAATATGCCGGCTATCTGGAATTGTATGAACTGAATAACGTGACTATTGAAAAAGCGAAAGAAGCGATTGAGGTGACGGAAGAGGAAATTAATGAGCATCGCTATCGTTATGGATCACTTCTTGAACAAATTGATAATATTAAGATCCAATATGAGCCCAGGATTGAAGAGGCAAAAGCGGTGAACAGCAATGAGATTGCCCAATCATTAAAAGATCAAATGTATAAAAAAATTGAAGATGTCACAAAAAACTTTGAAAGTGACGAACATGTACGCACCAAAGTGATTAAAGAAAAAGAAGAGAAATTAAAAGCATTTTATAAAGAGAAAGAGCAGCTCCGGAATCAGTACGATTACTATAAAGATTCATTTACCTATTATTTCAAGGACACTGCGACTGGTGAGGTATACACCAATTTAACCCTGGCCAAGAATGAATCTCCGGAAGAGGTAATGGAAAAAGAAATGCTCTTTCATACCGACTATACGATGGATAAAGATTATTTCCTGAATTTTATTATAGGGGGATATGGCGAGTTCCATCAGGCACTGGTTGAATCTCAATCAGGTTACTTTAAGGGACAAATAGGCCTGGCTAAAAATCTTCCTGATTCAAATATGTTCATTGACCAGAATAATCATTTTAAGCAAAAACAGACTATATTAATAATTTATGGCGGCTCAGCGATTTTAGCTGTTATCGCTGCATTGATTGCTTCCAGAAAGTCAAGGGCCCTGTCAGCTGAGATCAAAAGATGGCAGCCATTATATAATAAGATGCCTATTGATTTACGGATCACCTTTTTAGGGATAACAGCAATAGGAAGCATATTGGCGCTTTTTCTGCTGAACGATTTTCTTATAGACACCTACAACTTCCTTTCGCGTGTGGTTGAGTTAACCATTGTTCTCCTTGGAGCGTCGGTTCTTTGCGGCCTGACAATTGTTCAGCTTAAATATATTGCAGGTGAATTCAAGGACTTGGAAAGTGCAAAGTCAGTTTTGAAAAAAAGTCTGGTTTATAGAACAGGAGCCAGTTTGAAAACCAGCCTTCAGGAAGCCTTCCTAAACCGGAGTATAGGAACGCAGCTGTTTGTTGTACTTGCAATAATCTTTGGAATGGGAATGGGTACAATTGTTATGCTCTATCACCCGGTGCTCGCCCTATTATATGTATTGATCTTTGCTTTTGCAGGAGTTCCATTTGTAATGCTATTAATCAGACGAGTGGGCTATTTTAACCGGATTGTTGAGACCGCAGATGATTTGGCATCAGGCCACATGGGACAGGACTTGCCGGTTAAAGGAAAAGGAGTTCTTGCTTCACTCGCGGGAAACATTAATATTTTGAAGCAGGGCGTAAAAACATCCCTTAGCGAGCAGGCAAAAAGCGAAAGGCTGAAAACGGAGCTGATTACAAACGTCAGTCATGATTTAAGGACACCTTTGACTTCCATTATTACGTACACCGAGTTGCTGAAGTCAAGCGAGCTATCAGAGGACGACCGTTCAGCCTATCTTGAAATCATTGACCGTAAATCTAAACGGTTAAAAGTTTTAATTGATGATTTATTCGAGGTCTCAAAGATGGCAACCGGCAATATTGAGCTACGAAAGGAAAAAGTGGACCTGGTTCAGCTGCTGCAGCAGGCTCTTGCAGAACATGATAATGCCATCAGGGAGTCGAATCTGCAGTTTCGCGTCATCAAGCCTGATCTTCCGGCTATCGCGAATGTGGATGGCCAAAAGCTCTGGCGTGTGTTTGATAATTTAATAGGCAATGTTCTTAAATATTCATTGGAACATTCACGGGTGTATATTGCCCTTGCGAAAGTCAATGGCCAGGCAGTTATTACGTTTAAAAATGTTTCTAAATATGAGCTGGATGACCAGAGTGAAGAATTGTATGAGCGATTTAAGCGGGGAGATAAATCAAGGCATACAGATGGTTCAGGCCTGGGGCTCGCCATTGCCAAGTCGATTATTGACCTTCATGAAGGGAATCTCGATATAGATACAGATGGTGATTTGTTCAAGGTGAGCATTTCATTGAAATTAGAGGAGTAAGGGAAGAGGGGAATTATGGATATTGCAGAGCTGTATTCCTGCCATTATAAACGGCTTTATTATATATGCTTTTCGATGACAAGAGACGCATATCTTGCAGAAGATATTGTTCAGGAAACGTTTATTAAAGCTATGAAGAAGGCGGAAACAATTATTGATGAAGAAAAAGCAGGGGCATGGCTGTCGGTCATTGCCAGAAGAACCGCACTGGATATGATTCGGAGGGATAAGCGAAAGGCTGCAGTGCCGGTGGAGCAGGACACTCTTGAAAGCTTCTGCCTCATTACAAAGCAAGATGTCGAACAAGAAGTGGAAACAGCTTTTGCAGCAGAGGAAATCAAGTCGGCCATCACGCAGCTGGGATCGAACTACAGGGAGGTTTTATTACTGAAAGTGGATGAAGGATTAAAAGAGCAGGAAATTGCTGCAATTCTTAATTTAAAGCCTTCAACAGTGAAAACCAGGATTTTTAGGGCAAGAAAGCAGATGAGAGCCTTAGCTGGAATAGGAGCTTAATTGAAAGAGAGTTGACCAATGGTTTAATGGTCTGCTCTCTCTTTTTTTATGTCAGGATTTGTGAAGAATATATCTGAATTTCATGTCGGAAAGCATGCGTTCTTTTTTCTTTTATAAGCAAACTGTGTCATTTTTTCGATTCTTTTCGAAATCATTATCAGTAAAGGTGGATTTTATTAATTAAATCTCCTGGAAATGGTGGTAATTAATCTTCTATAATTGTTCAGCTTTTTTCTTTTTGCGCTGGCATTTGACCAAATTAGAGCTTCTTGTTGTTGCCGGAAGCCCGCATTCTTTCTTTATTCCGTTCCATTCTGTTGTCGAATAATTTCCTGGCCTCACGTTTTAGCATACTTTTGGTTCTTCTTAGTATTTTCATATTCATCACCAATATAGAAATACGCTGTGAAAATATTTCTGTGCCAGTACTGTATCGGTAAAAATGTAAAAAAGACTCCTGCTCCGCAGAAGTCTTTTAGAGTAATTATTTTCTTTCAGGATTGCCAGGCGGCATATAGCTTGGCGGGATTCTCAGCCAGCCTCTTTCTTTCATTAAATTTTTAAGGGGGGAGGCGAATTCCATTAAATGCACTTGTATGGAAAAAAACATCATTCCCACATCCGTTCTGACTGTTTTTGCCATAGCCTGTGCACAAAAGGTTATGCTTGCTGCGACTTTAACAGATATTAAATTGGCGATTTCATCATCCGTTAACCTTACGCCCTCAGGAACAGAATCAGGGTTGGAAAGTGGTTTTTCTGCATTAGTTAATGGCAGAGGCACCCCTTCTTTTAGCAGAAAGTTTTCAATCTTTTTTGTGTCTGCCTGGCTTCCTTCAATGGCAGAACGGATGGTATGCAATAGCGCTGTATCTGTCGTCATATTTAATGCAATATAATAGAGAGAGTGGGCTTCATGGAAAGCAGTATATAGAGTCCAAAGATCCATAACCTCCCCGACATGCAAAGGCGGCTTGGGATCGTCATCAGTGAAATTTTTAAGGGTTTCTTTAATTGCTTCAAAGGGGTTTCGCATTGTCTCACTCCTGATAATATGCTTTTTATTAGTTTTACCTTATTTTCATTTTAATTCGATATTGTAAAAGAGACTGATTTTTGAAACTATTTTTGGGATTATTCGTAATATATTTTAGCGTTTCTTACTCGGAAAAGGAGAATCTCAAATTGAGAAATAGAGTGCTTAAAAGACTTACATATCTTATTACTGGAGAATCATTTAGTCTTATTTTGTTTGTACTCATCAGTTTCCTGGTGAACGATACTTATCCGGATCTCCATTTATATTCACTGCTTTCTTTCTGGTCTTCATTTCTGCTGCTGGAATTCATATTGATTCAGGGCTCTATTTATTGGTTTGTAAAATGGAAGCGATTAAAAAGAGAGAATACGTCAGAAGCCCCGATCAAGCTAGTACGGAGGCTTTGGGTTATGAAGAAATGGAATCTGAGCACGATCGCAGTGATTCCAGGTGCATTCTTGGCAGACTTCATAATATGGCATCCGACAGTTCCTCCTGGGCTGGCGATTGCCGGCTTTATCTATGTCTTTGCCATTCTCGAATATATCAACTATTTTCATATTCAGCTATCCTATGACAATCGCTCTGATATTAACAGCCTTAAACAGACTAAGCGCTTTAAACAGGCTTGTTTGAGCAAGGAATTTAAGAGGATGGGGAATGCATGATAGATACCTCCTTTTCAAAAAAATTTAACCAAGTTGCGTCATATCGCATGCGATACAGCAAAATTTCCATATACATCCTCATTCCGTGGTTTACCATCTTCCAATAAATTAATCGATAGTAATAATGCCTAGACGATTGAGAGAATGAGAAAAATGGTAGTTAATCAAGTGGAATAACACCCAAAACGGCGAGAGCAGGAGGAGAATGGTAGTCAGGTGGAATAATGCCCAAAACGGCAAGAGCAGGGTAGTTAATCAAGAAATAATGCCTAAAACCAAGAGAAAAGAAGGAAATGGAGGGTAAGTCAAGAAGAAATTTTTTGCGACTTGTCCTTTTTGTAAAATGGTTCAATTCATCCGGATTAGCATCCTGTAACTTCCCAGACACATGACAGGATGGTATAATCAGGAAAAATGAAAGAAGTGTTCATATTGGATCTAATTACAGGAAAGATCCTGTTTACTTCCTTATTCATCATCCTTATACATAGTATTGAAACTTTAGCCTATGCTGTCCGGCTATCGGGTGCCAGGGTCAAGCTGATTGCATCAGGGCTTTCTTTGTTCAGTACCATTGTCATTGTTTCTCGAATGGCGAACATGGGTCAGCAGCCGCTCATTGGGAGTATAATTGATACGGCTCCAGAACAAAATTTTCTCGGTTTCGTTGAAAGTCAATTCAGGGTATTAATTGGGGCATCCACAATAGGGACCATCATTGGTATTTTGCTGCTGCCGACATTCATAGCGATTTTTTCAAGAGCTATTATCCGTCTTGCTGATACAGGAGGGTCAGTCCCTTCGCTGCTAAAGATCGGCTTAAGCTGGAGGTCGGTAAAGAAAGTGATCAAACATTTAAGGTTTCCGAGATTGTCCTATCTAAATGGAATTAAACTCAGTGAAATACCGAAACGGCTATTTTTATTTAATATGTTTGTCACCGCCATCTATACAATTGGAGTGCTCTCAGCGATATATGCTTCCTTGCTTACCGACGAAAGCTCCAGAACAGCGATGATGTCATCTGGCCTCATTAACGGCGTAGCAACAATCCTTCTATCCATATTTGTCGACCCGAAAATCTCTGTCATGTCTGATAATGTAGTGCGAGGGAAAGCCAAGTATACGAACCTGAAAGGAATTTCAATTATGATGGTTACTTCCAGATTGGTAGGCACCGTCCTGGCTCAGATCATGTTTATACCCGGGGCCTATTATATTGCCTGGGCTTCAAAGTTTTTTGTATAGAAAAACGGCACTGGTCATTCAGTGCCGTTCATTTTAGATACTTTCGCTCTTACGCTTGCTGATGAATTTGTACGTAAAGAAAATAATGATTCCTGCAAGGATAATCAGGACTAGAGGAAGAGCATAGCTATTGAAGATTTCCTCTGCTTCTTTATAATGAGGGCCAAGTTTATACCCAAGATAAACATAGAAAGCGGTAATCGGAAGCATAGCCAGGAATGTATAAATCGAGAACTTCCACACATTCATTTTGGTCATTCCGCATGGAATCGAGATCGCTGTACGGACAACCGGCATAAAGCGGGCAAAGAAAGCGACGCCTGAACCGTACTTTTCAAAGAACTTGTCCGACGCATCAATCTGCTTTTGCGAAACTAAGAAGTATTTTCCGTATTTTAAAACCATGGGGCGGCCGCCATATCGGCCCAGCGCATATAAGGTCAGCGGTCCGATCGTTCCTCCCACAGTGCCTGCTAATACAACCAGATAATAATTAAAGTCACCCTCGAAAACCCAAAAGCCGGCCAATGGAAGAACCACTTCTGCAGGGACAAATTCAAAACATAGGGCCAGCAATATTCCAAAGTAAGAGAACTGTTTTAGAAATTCAATTAAGCTGATAACAATTTCTGACATAGACACACATCCTGTAAATTTATAAAAAGGTAATACTTGAAGTACATAAGTCAGTCTAACGGGTAATAAGAAAACAATCAAGTATTATATAGACACAAAAATGGCGGCTTCCTTAATCGGAGCCGCCGTTTTTTCTTACGTTAACTGGGGCTTGCTTTTGAAAACCTCCAGATAATGAAGCTGGTGCCCATCTTTTTCGTGGACTTTGAAAGTAAATCCATCCGCATCAATCTCTGTCCCTATCTCTGCTTCCATATGCTGTGTAAGGAACCAGCCGCCAATGGTATCCACGTCTTCATGATCAAAATCTGTGCCAAGCAGATTATTGACATCTTCTATAAGAAGCTTGGAATCCAGGATATAATGATCATCGTTCAGCTTTCGTATTTCAGGAACTTCATCCTCATCAAATTCATCTCGGATCTCCCCGACTATTTCTTCAAGAATGTCTTCAACCGTCACCAAACCGGAAGTACCGCCATATTCATCCATTAAAATGGCAATATGGATTCGTTCTTTCTGCATTTTGACAAGCAGGTCATGAATTGGAATGCTTTCAATGACATGGATGACCGGATTCACAAAGGAGTCTAAATCAAGGTTCTCCGGTGTAATCTTGTCTGTGAGACTGGCTGTCAGAAATTCTTTTACATTAATAAACCCGCGGATATTGTCTTTATCCCCATCTTCAACTGGGTATCGGGTATAATTTTCTGTTTGAATGATTTCCATGATTTCAGCCAGTGAATGATCCGAAGCAATTGTAATCATCTCCGTACGCGGAACCATGATTTCTTTAGCAATTCTTTCATCAAATTCAAAGATATTGTTCACATACTTTAGTTCATTTTTATTGATTTCACCGCTTTTATAACTCTCTGATAAAAGGATGCGAAGTTCTTCTTCAGAATGGGCCATTTCATGCTCAGAAGCCGGCTTTAAACCAAATAGGCCAACGAGTACCCGTGCTGATCCATTTAAGAACCAAATGAATGGAAACATCACTCGATAGAACCAGATTATCGGCGCTGCGAATGCCATTGTAACTGCTTCCGCTTTCTGAATGGCAACTGTTTTTGGTGCAAGCTCTCCTACTACGACATGCAGGAAGGTGACTAAAGCAAAGGCAATACCAAACGATAAAATATGGGTAAGGGACTCTGCTATTTCAAATCTTTCAAATAACGGATGCAATAACTTTTCAACCGTAGGTTCCCCAAGCCACCCGAGACCCAATGCGGTGATGGTGATCCCTAATTGACAGGCCGATAGATACTCATCCAGATGCGAAACGACTCTCTTTGCCGCCATAGCCCTTTTATTCCCTTCAGCAATCAGCTGATCAATTCGGGATACACGGACCTTAACAATCGCAAACTCAGTTGCTACGAAGAATGCAGTTAATGCTATTAATAATGCGATCAGTAATAAATTTATGGTTGTCAACAAGCAGTCTTACTAAAAAGTAAGACATACACCTCCTAAAATGGTAATAATACAAATAAGTTCACTACTTAAATTGTGCCCAAACAGATATCCATAATGCTCCAAAAATCAAAAAACGACATCAGTTCAGCAATAAAAGCAGTGACTGAATTAATGAAAAGCTTTCATGTGAAATATTTTTTTTAACGTATTCATATTTTTTCGGATCTGATTTTTTTAGCTGAGAAAGTGCTTTCGTCACATCTTCCTCCAAGTCTTGTATTTTTAGCCTTAGTTCAAGAACATCTACCTCTTCTGAAAATTGGCTGATGACTTTTCTCTTAATTTCCTCGAGTGACAAACCTTCTGCTTTAGATTTCTCAATAAAAGTAATTCGTTCGATGGAGGAATAGTCATAATAACGGTAATTTGAAGCTGAACGTTCTGCTTCTAAAAGACCTAAGGAAGTATAATAATCAATCGTTCTCTTTGTAACCTTGGCTTTTTCAGCCAATTCTCCTATTCTTAACTTCTCAGCCCCATGAGGTTTCCTCCAAACTGTTACGTGATGGTTATGAATCTAATTATACTAAACTATCATAGAAAAGCAATGAAATTGAATGATGGAGAGGGGGGGAGAGGTCCAAAAAAAATAACACCGGATAGCCGGTGTTATTTTGTAATCAGGCTTTAACAGCCTCTTTCTTTGCTTCTGTTTCAGCGACAATAACTGCACAAGCAGCATCGCCTGTAATATTGACAGCTGTTCGCGTCATATCAAGCAGACGGTCAATACCAATGATTAATGCAATACCTTCAACAGGCAGGTTAACGGAGTTAAGAACCATCGCAAGCATGATTAGGCCAACTCCTGGAACTCCTGCAGTACCAACACTGGCAAGAACTGCAGTTAGAACAACAGTGATAAGCTGTGTGAGTGATAAATCAACATTGAAAACCTGTGCGATGAATATAGTGGCCACACCCTGCATGATGGCTGTTCCATCCATGTTGATCGTTGCACCCAGCGGCTGAACAAAGCTGCTGATTGATTCAGGAACTTTAAGATTTTTTTGAGCAGTACTCATGGAAATTGGCAGTGTCGCATTACTGCTTGATGTACTGAAAGCAACACCCATTGCCGGTGCAAAGCCTTTAAAGAACCAAAGCGGGTTCTTCTTTGCAAGTAAAGCGATAGAACCTCCATAGGTTAAGATCGCGTGAATAAATAATGCTAACAGAACGACAATCATATAAAGTCCCATCGCTTTAATAGCACTTAGTCCCTGGCTTCCAACAGCCGACACAATAAGTCCGAACGTCCCATAAGGGGCAAACTTCATAACAAGATTAACAAGATACATCATTATCTCATTGCCCTGTTCAATAAGGTTTAAAATTCCTTTAGCTTTATTTCCAAGCATCGTTAAAGCGAATCCGATGAAAATGGAAAACGTGATGATTTGAAGCATATTTCCTTCTGTAAAGGCTTTTACAGGATTGGTTGGGATTATATTCAATAGTGTCTCTGAGACAGGGGGAGCCTCTTTAGATTCATACTCCACATTTGTTACGTCAAATTCCCCAACATTTCCGGGCTGGAAAACAGCTGCTAATGTAAGTCCTATAATAATGGCTATACTTGTAGTAACTAAAAAGTAAGATATTGTTTTTATACCAATTCTTCCTAATTTCTTTGGATCACCAAGGCCGGCTGTACCAAGAGCTATGGAAAAGAATACGATTGGGACAACAAGCATGTTAATCAGGTTGAGAAAGATTTTCCCAAGTGGTGTAAACAGAAACTTGTCGAGCTCAGGGAATATACCAGGCGCAAACAAGTTTATTAAAAGTCCTGTTATTCCCCCTGCAATCAAAGCAATAATAATTTTAGTAGATAATTTCATACGCTTTCCTCCAATGGATAAAGTAAAAAAATGTAAAATAAAGACACGGAAAACAATGTCCTTCCCTATTTTACCCCCAAAAATCATAAACCTAACTTAAATGGCAACAAAAAAGCACAGAGGTATCACCACTGTGCATAGTTGCAGTGTATTCCTCTCAACACGCTTACGAGGTTAGCTGTCGGGTTCGGGTCTTGAGAGTACCCTACCTGAAAAAGGATTCACCCCAGGCACCTTTATAGAAAAGTGCGATTGGTTCCCCCGTTCATTTAAGATTAAGCGTAAAAGTTTATGTTTTTTTAATATAATAACAAAGAATTGCGAAAGTTGTAAATAGCACTTTTGTTTCCAAAAATCTATTATTCAATTATTTATAATTATATTACGGGAAAATAATCCTATTTCCGCAAAACTATAATAAAGCCGTCCAAAATATCGTGACTCACAGCAAATCCCTTCCGTGTATAAAATTCAAGGGCATCTGCATTTCCATTTGACACATAAATAAAATAATCTTCCACATCTTTAAATTGACGTAACCATTCTATTGACATGTTAAAAAGAACTGAGCCAATTCCGTATTGCCGGTAGTTATCTTTAATGTAGAATTGTGATAAGCAGCCAACATTGTCTTTCCTGACAGAATTTAAATCAAAGAAAGTGGCGAAATCATTGGTGTGTATGCTTCCTTAGGAGAAACATTGGAATAGACATAGCCGACAACTTCTTCAACATCTTTAACGATCACAATATAATTATGTATAGCAGACTTTACAGATGGAATCATCCTTGACTCAAAGTTCATACTGTCAAAACGCTCAGGTGATATATGTGCCTTTGATTTTTGGAAAGCCATCAGCTCTTTACATAAATCCCGGCAAAGGCTGAGTTTGTCTTCTGTTATCACTTCATATTTTAGAAACATCTACTTCACCCCTAAATCATTTTATATTGGAAGGGATTCATTCGTCCAAAAAAAGAGTTTTTTTTCGGTAGAGAATTATTTTTAAAATTAATCTAAAAAAGAGGGACTATTATGATAAAGGAAATAAATATTAAGGACCGGAAAGCGGCTGAACAAGTTCTAAGCATACAGCTTCCCGCGTATAAAATTGAAGCTCAAATCATTAATTATCCTGATTTACCACCTTTGAAAGATACTGCTAATACCCTGCATATTACAGGAGAGACCTTTTTTGGGTACTTTATAGGCGCAAGATTATGCGGTGCAGTTTCCTTTAAAGAGAAGAATGATGTTTTAGATATTCACAGACTGGTTGTGCATCCTGATTATTTTAGAAAGGGAATTGCCCAAAAGCTGCTGAACTTCATTGAAGGGAGGCAGATGATAAAAAAATGTATCGTTACTACAGGGACGAAGAATACACATGCAGTCACTTTTTATCTGAAAAACGGATTTAGAGAGGTTGAAAAAATTTATATAAATGAATTACTGACTATTACTGCTTTTGAAAAATATTTATCGAATTGATTTAGCGATTCTTCTGATATGAAGAATGGCTTTTTTTTACGAAAAATATGGAAAATTATGATATATTTTTTATAGAGTCCGCTATTGTCCATTACAGGTCATTGGAAAGATACCTAAAAGGGGGTACTCATGTTAATTGATAAAAAGGTACGTACTGTAATTAATAATGTTGGTTTTTCCGGTGTTGTACTTATGAAAGAAAAGGAGGAAAATCCCCTGCAACTAGCAGAAGGGTATGCAGATAGAGCAAATAAAATCTCCAATAAAACAGGTACCAGGTTTGGCATCGCCTCCGGATGTAAAATTTTTACGGCAGCAGGCATTTGTCAATTGGTCGAGAAGGGAATCCTATCATTCGAAACAAGGCTTAATGATGTATTGGAGAATGTTTTTCCTTTCTTTGATGAGACTATTACGATTCATCATCTATTAACTCATTCATCAGGGGTGCCGGACTATTTTGATGAATCAGTTATGGATGATTTTGAAGAGCTGTGGAATGAAAGGCCAATGTACCTGTTAAATCATCTTAGAGATTTTCTTCCTATGTTCCAAAATAAAAAAATGATGTTCAAGCCGGGGGAGAAATTCCATTATAATAATGCCGGATATATACTATTGGGTTTAATTATAGAGAAGAAGACTGGACTGAGTTTCCAGGATTATATCCAGTCTCATATTTTTGAGCCATGTGGAATGAAGAATTCAGGCTATTTCAGATTTGACAATCTCCCTGAGAATACAGCAATTGGTTATATAGATAATGAAGAAGGTGGGTCATGGAGAACCAATATTTATTCATTGCCCGTTAGAGGCGGCTCTGATGGAGGAGCCTATGTTACTGCTCAGGATATGCTCTTATTTTGGGAAGCATTGGGTACTGGTGAGATCATAAGCGAGGAGTATACTGAAAAGCTTATGACCCCGCATGTTCAAGCAGGTGAGAATAAGTATTACGGCTACGGGTTATGGATCAGCAAGAAAAACGATGCTATTTTCAAGTTCCACCTCATGGGCTATGATCCGGGAGTCAGCTTTCATTCTGCCTATTATCCACAAAGTGGGATAACCCTTGCGGTGACATCAAATAAATCATATGGGCCCAATGCTATAATGGAAGAGATTGAAAAAGATCTTTAAGACATGCAGTTTTTGTATCTGATGTGTTTGTTGAAAAGAAGCGGTTGTGAATTTAATTTTAAGCTGTTTTGTAAAACAGTAAAATATCGGGACCAATACCCCATGCTTTGGGCGAAGGTGTTCATTTATACTGGAAGTTGATTGTGACTTTTCTGATTATTCTAAGTCCTTTCAAAACATTATGGAGGCGAATGAATGCTGAATCGTAAGAGAAAAGGTCTGCTGTTATCGCTGATTCTTTTTGCTGCCCTTCTGGTTGTTATGCAGCCCATTCAAGATTCAATCACAAGGGCAGCTGCGGGAGATGGATCCTGGTCATCACCTTATTCTGTATCACAGGGAATCAATTCTCAAAACATCGAGGGCAAAACTGTTCAAGGCTATGTGGTCGGACAGCCAACTGCCACAAATACAGTTATCACCAGCGGGTTTCCAAATGACTTTGCTTTTGCCCTTGCGGATAGTCCTTCAGAGACCAGTATGACTAAGATGCTTTATGTACAAATCCCATCCTCCTTTCGCTCAAGCTTTGGCCTGAAATCGAATCCATCGCTGATGGGAAAGAAAATCAAAGTATCGGGAACGCTGGCTGCCTATTTTTCTCATCCGGGACTTAAAGAGGGTACTGCTTTTGAATTGGATGGCGGTGGAGCATCTGATCCGGAACCCGGACCTGGCGGGTATTATGATGCAGCATATGGAAAAACAGGTGAGTCTTTAAAAACAGCTCTTCATAACATCATTGATGATCATACTGAAATATCCTATTCCAATGTGTGGGAAGCTCTGCGTGAAACGGACGAAGATCCGGCAAATCCGAATAAAGTCATTCTCTTATATACCGGCCGTTCACAGGACAAATTCGCCAATGGATCTGGAGTCAATGACTGGAACAGGGAGCATGTATGGGCTAAATCGCACGGAAACTTTGGCACAGCGATGGGTCCGGGAACTGACCTTCACCATTTGCGGGCAACAGATGTTTCTGTTAATAGTTCAAGAGGGAATCTCGATTTTGATAATGGGGGATCCCAGCATTCAGAAGCAATTGGAAATTATTATGACTCAGATTCATGGGAGCCAAGGGATGCTGTAAAAGGTGATGTAGCGCGTATGCTGTTTTATATGGCTGTCCGCTATGAAGGAGACAGCGGAGAAGTGGATCTCGAGCTAAACAATGCAGTCAACAATGGTTCTGCTCCATATCATGGCAAAATGTCTGTCCTGCTCGAGTGGCATAAGGAAGACCCAGTCGATGATAAAGAACGGAGAAGAAACGAAATCATCTACTCTGATTATCAGAATAACCGCAATCCGTTTATCGATCATCCTGAGTGGGCATCTGCGATTTGGGAATAACTTTAGAAAAAGCACTTTCTTTAAAGGGAGTGCTTTTTATAGTTCGCAAATTATCAATATATTCTGAAATAATTACGAGGATTAATCAATTATAATTAAGTGAAGAGAAAACGCTTTCAATTTAAAAAAGGCGAAAGGGTGCTGAAAATGAACTATTTAGAAATAAAGAAGAAGCTGGAAGCTGCAAAACAAGAACTGGAGATGAAATTGCAAGATCAGGCTGCACCAGAGAGTGAAAAAGGAGCTCTTCAAAAGAGGATTGAGAATTACGAGTATATGATTGAATTGACGGATATGAATCACTTTGAAAGAGGGAATATCATCAGTTAGGGAGGCGGTTATGTGAGCCGTCTCTTTTTTTTGAAAGACTATGATAAAAGAGCATGATGATTTCTCTTATTGGCAAACAGGGCAGATTTTTGAAGAAGGTATTTGTAATAGAAAATTGAATAAATAGTTACATATTCAGTGAGTTAATTTTAATATAAAGGAGAAATTAAAATGAGCGAACTTAAGCTAATAAAGACTTACAAAAACGAGCTAAAAAAATATTCTTTAGAACAGTTAAGGTATAAATCTGAAGAAACGGTCTGGTCAATTGGGCAAATGTATGACCATTTAATCCTTGTTGCCCATGAATACCTGGATAATATGGAACAATGTTCAAAATTAAATGGTAAACAGCCACTTGGGAAAACAGAGTTTGGTGAGCATTTATTCAAAATAGGAGGGTTTCCTCCAATAAAAATTAAATTACCGGTTGAACTAAATGCTCCACCTAACAATTCAGATAGCAAGGATGATCTTATCAGCAGAATGGACCAAATAATTCTAAGGCTAAGTCAATGGAAACCAAAAGTGGATAATATAAACCCAAATTATAAAGTAGAGCATGGAGGGTTCGGATGGCTGAATGCAAGGGAATGGTATGATTTAGTAGGTATGCATTTTCGTCATCATTTGCGCCAAAAAGCTGAGTTAGAACAAATGCTTGTTAAATGACGAGTGTGTAAGTTGAGGAAAAAAATGGTTTTGGCTGGTCTTTTTCTTTGGCTCTTTTCGTATAAATTGTTGTTTTTCGCTTATCAATGTTGTCCGTTGATTGCAGTGAGAGGATGCTCAGCGAACCACGGGGCGGGCGGTGAGCCTCCTCGACGCTACGCGTCTGTGGGGTCTCA
>NZ_JAMBOJ010000042.1 GCF_023715565.1 Cytobacillus firmus
GGTAACTTAATTGTATCAGAAGTGGTCCTTATTTTTCTCAAAAACAATCAAAGCCGGTGACATTTTACTCGTCGTAAAATGTCACCGGCTTTTTCATTTCAGAGGTGGGTTTTGTCCCAGCCTCTTTCTGTATGTATTGGCTGGTATGATCTGCTGAGTTGATCTTCGCTGTGGGCACTTGATCCCCGAAAATACTAACGTATTTCCTTCGTGTGGTGTTCTTTCGAGGAAGCCTATACAATGTCCTGCGGGAGGAGAGGGAGCCGGGAGACCCCACAGGCGAAGCAGAGGAGCTCTGTTCCTCCCTGCTGGTTCGGCTGCGTGGCTGCAGCGGAAATCAACGGGCACAATTCAAAGACGCCTTATTAACAACAAAAAATCTCCAAGCTTTTTAAACTTCCCATAAAAAAGAGCCCTGCTGATAAAATACCAGCACACCGCCACACCAGTAATATCCTTAATAACGTCAATCACAGTCGCAGAACGGTACGGTACAAATGACTGGTGTATCTCATCAAAAATCCCGTAGAAGCACGCCAAAACAGCCAAAAGAATATTCACTCCTGGTGTCAGCTTAACGGCAGTCAACACTGCCAGTACAAGCAGAACATACAAAATACCAAATTCAATCAGATGCATTGACTCTTTTATAAACCGGTCCACCGCCAAATCCGGCAGCTCCACCACAGCATCAGCAGGCATGCTGGACAGGATCCAAATTAGCACCATATATAGGAAAGGCAGCACGCGTATTATCCACTTAACCATACTTCAGTAACTCCTTTAAAAATATTTTCTCAGATCATGCATAATCCAAAAACGTTTGTCGAAAAATAAGCCCAAAAAATTTTTTTTGAGAAATGTATATAATCCTCTCAATCTGTTCAGACTGATTGCTGAGGTGATGATAAATGAGAGAGGAAGAAAAGAAACGATCTTCTCAAGATTCCAGCTTTAAACGCTTTATGAAAAAGCGGTGGGCATTCCCAGCTATCTACATTGCAAGTGCAGCCATCATTCTAACCGGTGTTCTTTGGTACCAGACTAGCGACAACGCTACAGACACTGACAGCTACGATTACGAAGCCACTGATATTACCGGCAAAAAGTACGACGAGCCAGCATTGGAAGTTAACCGTGCAATGGAAAACTTCGTAATGCCTGTCAAAGACCCAGACTCAGCTGTCATTCAAAAACAATTCTATGACTATGACGGCAAGGCGGAAGAACAGGAAGCTGCTCTAGTATTTTACAATAACACATACCATCCGAACACAGGTATTGATATTGCCACTAAGGATGGGGAAACATTTGATGTCCTTGCTGCATTAAGCGGAAAAGTTACCAAGGTAGAAGAAGATTCACTATTGGGCAATGTCATTGAAGTGGAGCATGACAAAGGAATTGTAACACAATATCAATCTGTTACAGAGATGAATGTTAAGGTTGGCGACCAGGTAGAACAAGGTGATGTCCTTGCAAAGGCAGGCGAAAGCTTGTTTAATGAAGAAGCAGGCGTACATGTACACTTTGAAATCCGTAAAGACGGAACACCGGTCAATCCGCTAGATTTCTTCAATAAGCCGCTAAGCTCTTTACAGGAGCTAGATACTGCTGACAAAGCAGATGCAGAGGAAAACAGCGGTGCAACTGAAGAAAACGATGAGGCTGCTCCATCTGAGGACAAGTCTTCCGAAGAATCCGCAGATGAAGATGCCGGAAATACGGACGAAGACGAAGGTCAAACTGACGACCAAGTTGAAGAAGACACTGCAACTGAATCAACTGACGCATAATAATAGAGAGTCTGCCGAAATGGCAGGCTCTTTTTTGGGTGACAGGCACCACCCGAATTTTGTCGAACTGATACTTTTAGACAATTCTATCTTCATCCTGTATAATATTTCGATAAACGAAGTGCTATACAGGGGGAGAAGACATGAAGAAGCTGCTGTTAACAGGTTTTGAACCTTTTCTTGATTTTCCGATCAATCCTACAGAAAAGATTGTGAATGCATTGCATGGCAAAACGATTGGAAACTATGAAATTATAGGACTTCTGCTGCCGGTGGATTTCAATCTCGCACCACAGAAAATAGTAGAGGAAGTGGCCGGTAAAAAGCCGGATGCAGTGATTTCTCTTGGGCTGGCTGCCGGACGGACAGGGATTACTCCTGAGAGAATCGCGATCAATTGCCAGGATGGTGAGCCGGATAATAGCGGAGTCGCACCTGAAGACAAACTGATAGAGGAAAATGGCCCTGATGGCTATTTTTCCACCCTGCCGATCCGGCGGATGGTTAATAGACTTAAGGAAGCAGGATACCCTGCATCCATCTCAAACACAGCGGGGACTTATCTATGCAACAATATAATGTATTCCGTGCTGCACCTGTTAAAATCGACAAACACTGAATTACCGGCGGGCTTTGTGCACATACCTGCATCCCATGCACTGGCGGCTGCAAGTAAAAGAAGCATGGCAAGCTGGTCAGATGCCGATCTGCTGGAGGCAATTACGCTGATCATTATAGAATTGGACTAAGGAGCCGGAGGGGCTCTTTTTTTCTGGGCATTTTTCATTATTACTATAGTGTTTTCCTCTAATACCCTAAAGCCTTCTCCAGCTATTTTTACTGAAAAAACCTTATATATCAAAGTCCTTCAAAAATATTTATATTTTTTCACGGCATGTACTTGACCTGAAAATGATTTTTGTACATAATAAAGTATGAATTTTCTTAAAATTAAATGAAATCAGAAAACATTACACCCATTTTAAAACTCAATGCGGAAAGCAGCGGAAAAATGACAGCGCTTTCTAAAAAGGGGGATACCGAATTGCTTCCGTTACTGGCTATGATGATCATTACAGGAACTTGCCTTTTTCTTGCTTTAAGGAAGAAAAGGCCAATCTTCCTGGCAGTCCCATTTCTATCAATTTTTGCTTACTTCCTCGTTCAAATCATTCTTGTTCCCGCACCTTTCATGGAAACAGTCAAATTTATTTTCAGTTTAAGGTAATGGTTTTATCCGGGTCCGGATAATGGGTCCGGTGAAATAGCAGCGATTCGGCTGCATACATCACAATGAAGGAGTGGTTTTGGACCAAATCGTCAGTATTTGAATGCAGATTTATTATTTTTACCGGGGGTGGAGTTTTTGAAGAAAATCGATAAAAAAGTAGCGGATAGTTATTTCCGTGAAAAGACTCGCAATATGATCATTTATTTTGCTATTGGCTTTCTTGCCTCTTTCGGCGTAGTCTTCTTTGCAGAACCATTAAGCGATATTACCATTAACGGATTCCCATTCCATTACTTTATGGGCGCACAGGGAGCTGTACTGACATTTATCATTCTGCTGTTTGTTAATGCAAAAATGGGAGATGCGATTGACCGGAAATATGGAATTGACGAAAGCAAAAATGAACAAATCAGTTCAGGGAAAGTTCTTGATCATTAATTAACGGAAAATGAGCGGCTGTTCAGGCTTCCGCTATTCAGAGAAATAAAAGGGGCTTCATAAAAAAATCAATCGAAAAAAAGGGGGATGTTCTTGGATACACAGTTTTTGGTCTCATTAGCCATCATTTTAGCTACATTTGCTTTATATATCGGCATAGCCATTTACAATAAAGCCAAAGAGACGTCTGAGTTCTATGTTGCCGGCCGCGGAGTGCCGCCTATCTTTAATGGAATGGCGATTGGTGCTGACTGGATGAGTGCCGCTTCCTTTATCGGGATGGCGGGAACCATCATGCTTCTGGGCTATGACGGCCTTGCCTATATTATGGGCTGGACGGGCGGGTATCTGCTCTTAACCTTCCTGCTGGCACCACAGCTGAGGAAGTACGGCCGCTACACAGTTCCGGAATTCATCGGCGACCGGTTTGACAGCCACACAGCACGGGTGATTGCAGCCATATGTACAATTATCATCAGTTTCACCTATTCGATTGGCCAGCTTTCCGGTTCGGGAGTGGTAATTGGCCGCCTGTTTGAAATTGATGCAAAGCTTGGAACCATGATTGGTGTCGTTCTGATTGCCTTTTATGCAGCATTCGGAGGCATGAAGGGTATAACATGGACACAGGTTGCTCAGTATGTCATTTTAATTATTGCTTACTTAATTCCGGTCATTTTCATGGCGTTGCAATTAACAGGGAACCCTCTGCCGTGGATTTCCTATGGTGATATTGTCGGGAAAATGGGCGAGCTTGACCGTGAATTGGGAATATCTGAATACTTTGCGCCATTTACCAATGGAACAAAGTGGCAGTTCCTTGCCCTAATGTTTACCCTGATGGCTGGTACTGCAGGCCTTCCGCACGTTATTGTCCGTTTCTATACGGTATCAACGATGAAGGCTGCCCGCTGGTCTGGGGCATGGGCATTGCTGTTCATCGGCTTGCTTTATCTGTCTGCACCTGCATACGCAGCATTCTCCCGTTTTATTTTAATGACACAGGTTGCCGGCAGCAAAATTACAGAACTGCCTGCCTGGACGAAGACATGGGTGGATACAGGTAAGCTGCAGGTAGCGGATGGCAATGGAGATGGAATCCTTCAATGGCAGGAACTCATTATCTCGAATGATATTGTGGTTATGGCGACACCGGAAATTGCCAATCTTGGCATGTTTGTCATCGGGCTTGTGGCAGCAGGGGCAATGGCTGCTGCATTATCAACGGCCGGAGGTCTGATGATTTCGATTTCTTCCGCATTTGCTCATGATATTTTTTACCGGGTGCTGAAACCAAATTCAACTGAAAAGACTCGCCTTTCCGTTGCCCGCTGGTCCATCGTCATCGCCACTCTTTTAGCTGGTGTGATCGCGCTTAACCCGCCGGGAGCCATTACACAAATTGTCGCTTGGGCATTTGCGCTTGCAACAGGGACATTCTTCCCGGCACTCGTTCTCGGTGTTTGGTGGAAGCGATCAAATTCACAGGGCGTTATTGCCGGCCTGCTGGTCGGTTTAGGTGTTACGCTGGCGTACATCTTTGCAGCAAAATATGGAGGCTTTACTATTCTGGGAATTATTGATACAGGTGCCGGTGTGTTTGGTGCTGCAGCTGCATTTGCAGCTAATATCATAGTTTCTCTCATGACAGCCGCTCCTTCGCAAAAAATTCAGGAGGAAGTTATGGATCTTCGCTATCCGGAGCAAATGGTATATAAAAATGGTGAAGTATGGATGAACGATGATGGATCAAAATCTGTATAACTTATACAATTTGGAGGCTGTGCGGTTTCACCCCTTTTTTCATGGGGTGGAAACTGACACGGCCCTTTCACTTCTGACCATGTGTGAAGTACGCCACTACAAAAAGAATGATATGATCCTGAAAAAAAATAAACCGCGAGAAGGCCTTCTGCTCCTTTTAGAGGGTCTTTCAGAGGTATTAGTGAAAAACGACCACAGCGGGAGGGAGGAAGTGCTCGAAGTGGTCCAAACAGGAGAGCTGATTGGTTTTTCCAGCCTTGCTGATTTTCTGGGTTTCTCCAAACCAACTTCTGCAGAGCTTGTTGAGGTCAAAGCCTCCAGTGAGGTAAGAGCGATCTTCATTCCGTTTGAAGTGGTGAGAAAAAGATGGGATGATCCTGCAGTTCATGATTATCTGCTGACTCAGGTAGCCGTCAGATTGAAGGATGTATACACGTCACTTGCAGAACAGGTCAAGCTTGCGAAAGATTATGGGGAAAACGAGGCATTCATGATCAGGGTACAGGATGTCATGAGCAGTGAGGCAGCCACTGTCAGTCCTGAAGTAACCATTCAGGAGGCTGCGCGGCTCATGCAAAAAAGAAAGATTAGCTCGGTCCTCGTTACAGAAAAGGACAGCTTAAAAGGAATTATTACGGAAAGAGACATTGTAGAGTGGGTGGCAGCCGAAGGGACCGATATTACTGCTCCGGCGAGCAATATTATGACAGCGGGTCCAGTCACGGTATCCAGGTTTGCTTATTATTATGACGCCCTTTCGCTGATTCTTTTCAAAGGAATCAAACATCTGCCGGTAATGGAAGATTCAAAGGTCGCCGGGATTGTGACCTTATCAGATTTGCTGAGAAAGAAAAATGAAAATGTGATAAAGACAGTTCAAAAAATCGAAACAGCTGATCGGAACAGCCTTCCGCAAGTGAAAACCGGCATCTATGAGATACTTGATTCCTTAATAAGAGATCGTGTTCCTATATTAAAAACACTTGAAATCATAACAAAGCTATACAATCGCCTTGCATGCAGAGTTATATCACTATCAATTTCCGAACTGAGGGAAAAGGGCTTACAGCAGCCATGCGAATTCTCTTTCTATCATATGGGCGCAAGCGGCCGGGAAGAGCAGTTCATACTCACAGATCAGGATCATTTCCTGGTTTATGAAAGCCAATCGGAGGAAGCCGACGTTTTTTTTGAAGAGCTGGGCAAAAGGGTCACTTCTAACATGGAAAGTGCCGGTTATGCACGATGCAAAGGGCTTATGATGTGCAGTGAGGAGAAATGGAGGGGGTCGCTGGCAGTATGGCAGGAGCGGCTGCGAACCTGGATGCTTCAATCCACTAATGACAATTTATTGTTAGCACAAAACTTTTTCTCCTACCGGTTCATTGCGGGGAGTGAAGGGCTGCATGAAAAATTTGAAGCAATGACTCAGGAGCAGATGAAAAGATCCAGGATTTTTTTATACCGTCTGGCACAGCTTGAAAGGGAACATCCCGTTCCCACGCTGGATCAGCCGCTCCGTTCCTTATTTAAACTGCAGCGCAAAAGCATGGATATGAAAAAAGAAGTTTTATTTCCTTATCATCATAGCCTGCAGATACTCTCTTTAATGAATGGGAAACTATCAGGCACACCGCTTGAAAAAATAGATTTTCTGCAGGAAAGGCAGGTATTTTCAAAGGAGTTTGCACACGATTTGAGAGGATCAGTAAGCACTATACTTACGTTGTATGTCACCCAGCGCTGGCAGCAGGAAAAGAGCGGTGCCTCACCATCTTCCGTTATCTCTTTTTCCAGAATGTTTACCCGTGAAAAAGAAGAATTGATTCTAAGCTTAAAGACATTAAAGGATTTACAGAGCCAGGCAATGGCAAGATTCACATTATAGCTTTAAAAGGAGGCTGGTATGTTTTTTCTCAGAAAAAACGTGTCATGTTCATTAAGATACGAAAGTATTCCATTATCCACTCCCTTTGAAGATTTGAATTTTATAGTCTTTGATACGGAAACAACAGGATTTCAGGTTTCTGCGGCAGACCGGATCATTGAAATTGGCGCCGTCCCGGTAAAAGGATTTCAAGTGCAGGAAAAGGACCTTTTTCAGACATATGTTAACCCAAAACGACAAATTTCTCGGGAAATAAAAGAACTCACCTCTATTACCGATGAGCTGGTCAAAGATGCTCCGAAGGCTTTAGAAGCTATTCAGAGCTTTTTTGAGTATGTCGAATCAAGGGAGGCTGTATGCCTGATAGGGCACTATGTTAGCTTCGATGCCTTGGCTATTAAAAGTGAATGTAAACGGGAGAAGCATGCGTTAAAAAATTTCCTGACCATTGATACTCTGGATCTGATTGGCTTTATAGCTCCATCCTTTGATATGCGCGACCTTGAACGGTATGCCATGGCATTTGGCACCCGCATATATGACCGGCATCGCGCCGCTGGTGATGCTTTGACGACTGCTTATCTATTTGTTGAACTGCTTTATCAATTTCAGCAGAGGGGACATAGAACCTGGGGTGAGTTGATTAAAGCCACTGACAGTCAAATGAGATCACTGCATTATTAAGCATCAGATTTACGTGGTTGGAATGTTGATGAGCGGGTGGGTGATGTGGTTAACGAAGAAAAGCCGGCTAAATCCGGCTTTCCATTCATTTATTGAATATTGATCAGAGCGTCGTCCTTGTAAACCACAAGGATTTCTTTTCCTGCCATTTTTTGATAAGACGTTGCTGTCCCATAGGGTACCTTCAATGTAAAATAATCATCCCCGTTTTTAAATTCGACGGTAAAATTGTCTGCAGCCCCTGTGATGATAGCCTTCGTTCTGGAAATATCACCTTTAATGATTAATTTTTGATTGATGAGGACCATGTCCTTTTTTAACTTGTTCAATGTTTTCAGTTCATTGACAGTCATGCGGTAGCGCTTTGCTATTCCCCAAAGTGTATCGCCAGGCACCACTGTATAAACGGCTGTCTCAAAGGAATCATCTGTATGTCGTTCAATTCGAACCTCTAATTTCTGGCCAGGATGGATCTTGTCAGTCTTTAAGTTGTTAACCGCTTTCAATTCTTTAACAGTCATATCATGTTCTCTGGAGATTTTGTATAAAGTATCCCCCTGCTTTACTTTATAAAATCCTGTCAAAGCATGGGCTTCTTTTGCTGAAGCGCTAAAACAGGATGACGCAATTACTGCCGCAAATACAGTACTGGCTGCCGTCATTCCTCTAGCTTTCATCTTCTTCCTTTTTTCATTTTGAATTCTTTCCTTACGTGTTTTCATTCTATACTCATCCTTTATATGGAATATTGTGGTTTTATAACCAATTAAATGAATTGTTTTCCGAGAAAATAGTACGGCAAAAAGATCCGCTTCACAATAGGGAGGAGTTCCCGGCTCTTTTCCCTTGTTTTCGAAAATCTATATAGTTCATTGAACTCTGTATTTTCTAGATATATGCATTTTCATGATAAAAATGAAACGGTTTGTTGTTTTCACGATGTATGAACAGACAATGAAGGATTTTGTCAAATCTGCGGGGAAAGTCCTGAATCTTGTGCGTAGAACATTTAAAATTAGGAAAGTTGTCTCAGGTCTTTAGGTTGCTTGTTTCTCGAATACCCTATAGATATTTTTAAAAAATTCTTATTTTGGCTTCCAGATGTCCTATTTTCAAAAAATTTAAACAAAACCTTGTCCTTATTGCGTTTTTCGTGCATATTCCCTCAACCAAGCTAATAAACTGTTACAAACCTTACAAAGAGAATGTATGAGGTGAGGGATCGTTTTACTAAACTAATGAATATGTTGAGGACATGTTTAATTATCGCAAACTGAAAACAAGATTTTCAGGCGCATGTACGATTAAATTCAATTAATCAGAAATCCATGCGGAATACAGTTGAAATCCAGACAGAAAGCGAGTCTCATTTCACGCTTCTCACATCCAAATTGGGGAGGGCGAGTGGTGTGCACGATTACATCAAAGAGAGAACTATCAAGATTGGAAAGTATATCGTGGAGACGAAAAAAACGGTTCGCGTCATCGCGAAGGAGTTTGGCGTATCCAAAAGTACAGTCCATAAAGACTTGACAGAAAGACTGCCTGAAATCAATCCTGAACTGGCAAACGAAGTGAAGGAAATCCTGGATTATCATAAATCGATCCGCCATCTGCGCGGGGGTGAAGCCACTAAAATGAAGTATAAAAAAGAAGAAATGGAAGAAGAGCCAGTTAAATGAAATGAAACAAATGGCGCCGATAAGGGCGTCAAAGGCTAACGACTGCCATTTTTAGAAGTGTCACGGCTAATTTTCAAAGCTTTACATGAAACCTCAATTGCGGCTCCGGGGGCTAAAAGCTCATAAGCTGTTTCCATAGCCTGAAACCTTGGCTTTGCTCTATGGATTTAAGCCCCTTTACAAGTCGCCTGCATCCTTTTCCCCATTTCGACAAAAACCCGCAAAAAGTCTCACAAATTCTGTCAAAATGTTACTGCTTTCACATGGAATGTGATAAAATATAAAATTAGGATAGAACTTGGTTCGTAAAGACTAGGACTCCTAAAGAGACGCCGGGCAAAATCATTTCTTTTATTAAAGAACTGATTTTTTTGCGTGGCTTGAACTGCTGTTACGAATAATAATCTGATCATCTAACTAAAAATTAATAAGCGAAGTTCGTTTTAAGAATGCCTAAATAGAGAGAGCCTTCAAAGGTGCGGACAGAAGCTGGCCATGTTGCAAGGAGGAAAAAGAGAAATGTTTGCTAGGGATATTGGGATTGATTTAGGAACAGCCAACGTGCTTATCCACGTTAAAGGCCGTGGTATTGTGCTGAATGAACCATCGGTGGTAGCAATTGACCGAAATACAAACAAGGTGCTGGCCGTAGGAGAAGAGGCACGCCGCATGGTCGGCCGTACACCGGGTAACATCGTGGCAATCCGACCGTTAAAAGACGGGGTTATTGCCGATTTTGATGTAACAGAAGCGATGCTGAAGCACTTTATCAACAAATTAAATGTTAAAGGCTTCTTATCAAAGCCTCGCATTCTGATCTGCTGCCCGACAAATGTGACAGGTGTTGAACAGAAAGCGATCAGGGAAGCGGCTGAAAAAAGCGGCGGCAAAAAGATTTACCTCGAAGAAGAGCCAAAGGTTGCAGCCATCGGAGCTGGCATGGACATCTTCCAGCCGAGCGGTAACATGGTTGTCGACATCGGCGGAGGTACAACAGATGTCGCGGTTCTATCAATGGGCGATATTGTGACGTCTTCATCCATAAAAATGGCCGGAGATAAGTTTGATAACGAAATTCTTCAATACATCAAAAAAGAGTACAAGCTTTTAATCGGCGAAAGAACAGCTGAGAACATTAAAGTAACGATTGGGACTGTGTTCCCTGGCGGCAAAAATGAAGAAATGGAAATCCGCGGCCGCGACATGGTGTCAGGTCTTCCAAGAACCATTACAGTCCGGTCCGAGGAAGTTCAGGGTGCTTTGGCAGAATCCGTTGATGTCATCGTCCAGGCTGCTAAAAGCGTGCTGGAACGCACACCGCCTGAATTGTCTGCAGACATCATTGACCGCGGGGTAATTCTAACAGGAGGCGGCGCGCTTCTTCACGGAATCGACCAGCTTCTGGCGGAAGAGCTGAAAGTCCCTGTCTTAATTGCCGAGAATCCGATGGATTGCGTAGCTGTTGGAACTGGCATCATGCTTGATAATATTGATAAGCTTCCGAAGAAGAAGCTTGTATAAAGAACGGACCTGCCAAATTGGCGGGTTTTTCTTTTTGGGTCAACTGAAAGTAAACTTTTTACCATTTCTGCCGATGAAAAAAAGGTACAGCTTTTTTCAAAATTTGACTACATTCTTCAAATTTTTAATGTTTATTGTCGGAAAGTTTTCTATAATATAGCTAGAAAAGATTGTTCGGAAAAAATAGAGGTGAAACAGATGTTTAGAGGTTTCTACACAGCTGCTTCCGGAATGCTTGCACAGCAGCGGAGAACGGAAGTACTGACAAATAATATGGCGAATGCCAATACACCCGGCTTTAAAGCAGATCAGACAAGCCTGAGAGCTTTTCCGGAAATGCTTCTCAAACGCATGGGCGAGCAGACCGTGCCGACTGAAAATGGATTAAATCTTCCTTTTAATAATGAAGTCGGCAGACTGACTACGGGGGTTTATATGCAGGAGACACTTCCGTCCTTCATGCAGGGAGATATGAAGGAAACAGGCCTAGGTACTGACCTGGCATTGCTGGATCTTAATTTGCCGATTAATCCGGAAACAGGCTTAAGAGGGACTGTTTTTTATACCGCAGCTGGAACAGATGGCGAGCCGCGTTATACGAGGAATGGGAATTTCACCGTCGATGCCGGGGGCTATTTAACGACAGCAGGCGGATTATATATTTTAGATGATGCAGGTGAGCGGATTCAGCTCTCCAGTGACCGTTTTACAGTAAGCGAAGATGGTGTGATTACCGGTGAAGCAGGTGAAACAGCCAGACTAGGCATTACTTTTGCCCAAAATCCCGAAAGCATGAGAAAAGAAGGCGACGGACTTTTTGCAGCGACAGAAGAGAGCATCCTCGAAAATGCCTATAATGCGCAGAATGTCCAATTCAAGCTACAGCAGGGTTTTTTGGAGCGATCCAATGTGGATGCTTCCCGTACAATGACAGATATGATGGCAGCCTACCGCTCTTTTGAAGCAAACCAAAAGGTTCTGCAGGCATATGACCGAAGTATGGAGAAAGCCGCAAATGAAATCGGGCGGATCGGGTAATGAACTGCAGCAGACCCGCTAAGGGGGAAAAACAATGAATCGTACGATGATCACGGCAACAAATACTCTGGCCCAGCTGCAGAAGCAGATGGATATTGTCAGCCATAATATGGCCAATATTGATACAGCTGGCTTTAAAAGACGGGAAGCCAATTTCACTGATCTGCTTTTTCAGCAGTTCAATAATCAGCGAAATCCGGCTGCAGAGGCAGGAAGGCTGACACCGGCAGGCATCAGGCAGGGCGTGGGCGCAAAGCTGGCACAGTCCCAAATCGTCATGCAGCAGGGATCATTAAAGGCAACAGACAGGGCGCTTGACTTTGCATTCACAAAGGAAGGCCAGTATTTCCGAGTGCTGGAGCAGACAGAAGACGGAGCAGCAGTGCGTTTTACCAGAGCGGGCGCTTTTTATTTAACACCAATTTCAGATAATGAGACCATGCTTGTGACAGCTGACGGACTTCCGGTTCTTGATGAAAATAATAATTCGATTATAATAAATGGACAGGCTAAAAATTTTAAAGTAACTGATACAGGGAGCCTCTTGGCAGAAGCAGCCAATGGTGGCATCCAGGAATTCAATCTTGGAGTGGTCCTGATCAACAAGCCTCAATTCCTGGAGCAAAAAGGCGAAAATCTTCTTGGCCTGCCGGAAGGGATAGACGGCGAGGGGGTTTTTACAGAGCTGAACGGTGCACTTCGCGGACAGATTGGAATGGCCCAGGGTTCCCTCGAACAGTCCAATGTGGATTTGTCCAAGGAAATGGCAGAATTGATCAACCTCCAGCGGGCTTATCAGTTTCAGTCCAGATCTGTCTCCATGGCTGATCAAATGATGGGACTGGTCAATGGAATACGTTAGACAAAAAGGGGAAATAAAATGTCAGTAAACAACAGTAATCAAGAAGCAGTCAAGACGCGTGAACAACTGAAAAGTGAACGCAGCAAAGATGAGTCACCGCGTAAAGGGCGGGTTCGCATCCGTCTCATTCCGATCTGGCTTCGGATTATTATTGTCGTGCTTTTAATTTTCCTGAGCGTTACGGCAGGAGCCGCGGTCGGGTATGGTGTCATTGGCGGCGGCGAAGTAAAGGATATTTTTTCAAAGTCCACCTGGACGCATATTGTGGATTTGGTGGAAAAAGAATAGAGATGAAAAGGAGGGCAGCAAACCCTTCTTTTTTTGTTGGCCCTTTGCGTATCACCAATTTTTTAGTAAAATGAATATAAGCTATTAGTATCTGGTACTAAATAATGCATGGGAGCGATACATATGAAATTAAATGTAGAAGAAATCAAAGAAATCATCCCTCACCGATATCCATTCCTGTTTGTGGATTCCATTGAAGAACTTGAGCCTGGAAAACGGGCTGTCGGCAAAAAGAATGTTAGTGCCAACGAGGAAGTGTTCAATGGGCATTTCCCTAATTACAATGTATTTCCGGGATGTCTGACGCTTGAAGCCTGTGCGCAGACAGGTGCTGTGGCGCTGTTGTCACTGGATGAGTATAAAGGTAAACTCGCCTTTTTTGCCGGTGTGGAGAAATGCCGCTGGAAACGCCAGGTGCGGCCGGGCGATACACTCCTCATGGAGGTAGAACTTCTTTCCGTCCGCAGAGGAATCGGAAAAGGCAAAGCTCGTGCGACCGTGGATGGCGAAGTCGTGATGGAAGCGGAAATTATGTTTGCGATTGAAAGATAATTATTGAGAATCCCGTACACAATGTGCGGGATTTTTTCTGTAAAAAAAGATGCAAGTTGTTTCGGTTTTTGGGAAATATAAAGGAAGACCAATACAGCAGGTCGACAATACACCTTTTGAAAGGAGCTTTTACGATGAATAAAAAGCTTTTAACACTTATCGGAGGATCCGTTCTTTCCGCCATGCTACTGGCAGGCTGTGCCACTGACGACCAGGAGCCGCCGCCGGAGGATGATACAATCACTGAGGAAAATGGTGATGTGGAAAATGGAGATGTGAATGATCTGAATGAAAATACAGATGATAACGACATCAATACAGATGACGACGGCGACTTGATGGAAGACCAAAACGATCCGGGCGAAGACGCTGTGGAAGATAAGCTTGATATGCAGGATGAAGATAATATTGATAGGTAATAGTTAAGATTAAGAAAAACTCCCGTCATGACTGAGCGGGAGTTTCTTTATTTTCCTTTTTAGCAGTGGCCAGGCGCGGCTTGCTATGCATCTTATCCTTGAATTCATCGAGAAGATTGTCGCCGATATAGCCCTGGGCCAAGAGGTCCTGAAGCAGCAATTCGGCGTAATCATTTTTCGTTCTTTTAAGTGATCCCTCAAAAAGGATGCTGATATGGTTTTCCAGTTCGCTGATAGAGGTAATTTTAGTTTGGAATGCGGCTGGATCGTTTTCTTTTTTGGTAATAACAACTTGGATGGTCAGCTCGTCCTCATCATCAGCGCGCTTTTTGAAGTACTCAAGATAGGATTTATCAACAAATGCCTCCAGAAGCCAGTTGCTCTTTTCATCTTCTTTATTGATAATCAATCCATCATCCAATTCAATATCAATCAGGCCATTTTCTTCCACCAATTGCAGAGAAACAAGTTTAAATGTTTTCATGGCTTACCTCCATCTCTAAAATAAGTTGTCTATAAAAAATTATAACACAGCCCAAACTGAAAGCGAATTTGACAATTTGTCGAATTTTCTTTTTATTAAGGGCGAAAATCGTATTTTCGAGGTCGTTTTTTGCTGAACAGGGACGAAAAATTAAATTTTAAGGGTGTTTTTGCTGAAAAAGCACTTTGAAAAACACATTTTCGCTTTTTTACATAGGAGAGAAGTTCCGGCTATGATTAGGCTATCAAAGAGAGGAGATGAATAGCATGATCAATCAAGTGACCCTAGTTGGACGGCTGACTAAGGATCCTGAGCTGAAAAGGACACAGGAGGGAATTCCGGTAACAAATGTGACACTGGCCGTTAACCGCCAGTACCGGAACCACAATGGTGAAATCGATGCAGACTTTGTGCAGTGCACCTTATGGAAGAAAACGGCCGAAAATACATCGCAGTATTGCCGGAAAGGAACCCTGGTTGGAGTAACCGGGCGGATTCAGACAAGGCATTATGATAATCAGGATAAGAAGCGCATTTATGTAACTGAGGTGGTAGCGGAATCCGTCCGCTTTCTTGAACGGAAGAAGACAGAGGACATTCCTGTGACTGTAACCAAGGAGGAGCTTCCGTTTTGAATGAAGTGTCTGAAAGAGAAAAGGCAATGGAATTTATGCTTGAAAGCCTCATCAAAATGCTCGGAAAATCAAACCACAGAGTCGATGACCTGAACAAACGAGTCCTCCAGCTTGAATCACTCCTCCGTGAAACGGTCATGCAAAACAGCCATGCACAAAAGCGGCAAACACCTAAACGCTTAACCATCATGAACTGACGGCATCCCCCAACCAGCTGTCCACACATATTCCTTCCCTATAGAAAATCAATCATATCCCCAAAACTTCCCCGAATTGGAACCCGGTACACTTGTGCCGGGTTATTTTTTTATGGTGACAGGTACCGCCCGAATTTTGTCGAATATCCTAGAATTCCTTCAATGCATGAATGTTGTTCTTGATCATTCTCACAGCAAGCGCTTTTTTCTTTTCGTTAAAGGTGTAGATGTCCAGAAGGGCTTTTTTCAGGTCCGGATAATGGCTGATGATTTCCCTAATCAGTTCCATGTCTTTATCGTCAGGATTTTCTTTTAAAATGGTCTTGTCCGCCGCTGAGTAAGGGGATTGGCTCGTCAATTCATCAGTCAATAAGGTCTTGTCCACTTTATATACTTCTGCCATTTGTATGAGGGTTTGGTAAGTGGGGGTGACCTTGCCTGTTTCATATTTGCTGATGGTTGAGCGATCCACTTTCAGCATTTCTGCCGCAAAATTCTGAGTCCATTTTCGATCCGTTCTTAACTTTTTCAGTATTTCAGGTAAAGACATCCTTTTCACCGCCAATTGCTTTCTTTCTTTTAACTTAGCGGGAATAAAGTGTAAAAAGGCCGTTTGTGAACGTTGGTCACTCCATTGTAAGTGATTGATATTCACGAACAATAAATATTGCTGAATAGGTATTAAGAACCAGGGAGGATTTTCACGGAATATGTCGAATATATTTTTTGAAAATAATGAAAGGAGGGGATTTAGTGGGTAAAGGAGATAAAGCCGGGTACCTGTATTTTCAAACAGAAAATAAAAGTCTAAAGACCAATCATCAGCCAAGCTTTTTTGATGCGCTTCAGCTCATTAAGCTCCAGAATAGCAAATCCTATCAAAGAATTCCTCTTAGAAGCCGTACTTCACTTATGTTCAACGACAAGGATAGAACTCTTCACTATAAATTTAATTTCTTATTAAGCCAGGTGGCAATTATCTCAGGGGATAAGAAACCTACATACGAGCTGCTGTCCTGTTTTATTATAAAGGAAGGCAGCAAAGTCACGTTTCTGACGCAAAAACCTAATAAGCCGGAATATGCGAAAATAAAAGAACAGCCTTCAAGACTTTATGCATATCAAAGACTTGAAGACTGAACCAACTTTATGTCAGGTGAACCAGGTCCCGCAGCTCATCTGTTGAAAGCTCGGTAATCCAGTTCTCGCTCGTAATAATCTGGTCATTAAGGGACTGCTTTTTTTCAAGCATAGCATCGATTTTTTCCTCGAGTGTGCCGGTAGCAATCATTTTATGCACATGAACAAAGCGTTTTTGCCCAATCCGGTAGGCCCGGTCGGTCGCCTGATTTTCCACGGCGGGATTCCACCAGCGGTCATAATGGATGACATGGTTTGCTGCCGTCAGATTCAAACCGGTTCCGCCGGCTTTAAGCGACAGCAGGAATACAGGGAACTCATGATTCTGAAAACGGCTGATCATAGAATCCCGTTCGTTCTTTGGCACGCTTCCGTTTAAAAACGGCACGTCGAATCCGAATTGTTTTTTCAGCAGGCGGGCGATCATATTCCCCATTTCGATATATTGGGTAAAAATCAGGCAGCTTTCGCCCTGTTCGTGAACAGCACCGACAAGTTCGCTTAATTTCTCAAGCTTTACAGAACGCTCAAGGACATGCTTAGGCTTCTCTTCCTTTAAATAAAGGGCGGGATGGTTGCACAGCTGTTTTAAACGGCTTAATAACTGCAAGATCAGCCCTTTGCGTTCAAAGCCGGAAAGCTTATCGATCTGTGCGAATGTATCCTGAACTAGCTGCTCATATAAGGAAGCCTGCTCAGCAGTCAGCGGACAATATTCCTTCTGCTCAAGCTTATCGGGCAGGTTAAGGGCCACATCCTCATCCTTCTTCGTGCGGCGGAGCAGGAAGGGGCGGATATAGGCCTGCAGCTGCTTCACTTTATTTTTGTCTTCATCCTTCTCAATGGGAAGAACATAGCGCTTCTGGAACTGTCCGAGACTGCCGAGATAGCCATGGTTCGTAAAATCAAAAATGGACCAAAGCTCGGTCAAGCGGTTTTCCATCGGTGTTCCGGTGAGAGCAATATGGTGCTTGCCCTTTAACTTCCGGACAGCCCTCGATTGCTTTGTCTGCGCATTTTTAATGTTCTGGGCTTCATCAATCGAAATGGAGCTCCACTCGATTGCTTCAAAATCCTCCAGATCCATATGGGTGAGTCCGTAGGAGGTCAGCACAATATCAGACCCCATTACTTTTTCAGAAAAGCTTTCGCCCTTCAGGCGGTTGGATCCGTAATGGAGATATACGCTCATGCTAGGGGCAAAGCGCTCGATTTCCTTCTGCCAGTTGCCGAGAACAGATGTAGGGCAGACGATGAGAGATGGGCCGCTGTCTTCATCCTTTTTAACTTTTAAAAGATAAGAGATCAGCTGAATCGTTTTTCCAAGACCCATATCATCTGCCAGAATGGCGCCAAACCCATAGCGGCGCAAAAACAGCAGCCAGCTCATCCCAAGCTTCTGGTAAGGGCGGAGGTCACCCTTAAAGCTTGCAGGGACCTCTTCAAGCGGAAGGTTTTTAATATCCCGCAGCTGCTTCACCATCTGTTTCCATTGGCGGTTAAGCTCAATCTGAATCCGGGCAAATGTTTTAGGATTATCCAGCTCATCTTCCTGTGAGCTCCCGTCAGCCATAAGCTCCTGCTCGATCAAATCACGGACATGCAAACCTTCTTTTTCCGCTTTCTTCATTAAATCCTGGATATGGCGGACAAAGTGTGGATCCAGCTTAATCCACCGCCCGCGAACGTAGACGAGCCGTCTTTTCTCCTCTACCATGCCCCGGAATTCTTCCTCTGTTAAGTCAACGCCATTCATGCTGAAGCGCCAATCATAATCGAGCATCGACTGAAGACCGACAAATGAGGGGCGATGGCCTCCGGTTCCTTTCACTTTTGCTTTTACCTTCAGGCTTGCATTCTTCATAGCCTGCCACCACGATGGAAGCAGAATTTCAACGCCAAGAGCCAGCATGGTTTCGCTTGCCTCCGTCAGAAAAGTCCAGGCTTCATCCTCTGTCAGCATAGTCGAAATCTCGCCGGGCTTGCCTTCAAGCCAGGGGAAAAGCTCCAGCCAGCGCTGGATCTCTTTTTCAATAGAATCTTCATAATCATGCCATTCATCCGGATAATTCGAATAGTCCTTGTAATCGACAAATACATCCGGGGTGTTCTTTCCCCGCAGAAAAATCGTCAAATCCCAGCTTGTATCGATATCCCCGGGCTCTTCCAGCTTAAGTCCGATCGAGAAAGGAGCTTCATTTGCTTTGACCCCGATCCATTCCTGCCAGCTTTCTTCATCAAAATAAGCTGCAAGGTCACGTGGTGAGAGATGCTCACTCCGCAAGGCTTCAAGCTTCTCGCCGAACTGTGATTTCGCGTCCTGGTTTTGATTCATATAGCCATCAAGGGAGTGGTGAAATAAATCCCCGATAAATTCCCTGACTGGAGAGTCTTCTACTGTCTGCTCCCAAAAGTTTGTGCCGAATTCGGCGATCACACTTTCCGGCAGTGCCCAACGGAATTGACCTTGTTCCCAGGCTGCAAAATCCGGCATCCATTCCTGGTCCACGATCGAATCATAAAGAGCATGGGAGGAGGCCAGCAGAACTTCGGCCGTTTCATCCCAGCTCCAATCAATCAAGCGGTTGAATTGCTCTGCCGCAAACAGAGTGACCAGCTGCCATCCACTTACAGAGATGCCTTTAATTCCGTCTGTCTCTTCAGCATCAAGCATGGTTCCAAAAAAGCTTTCCCTGTGATGGATAAAAAGAAGCTGCATCCATTCCTTCGGAGAAAGCAGGCGACCTTCTTCATCAACAGCAAAAATCAGGTAGCGGTCATTGTTTATTGTTTTCACTTTCACATGAAGAAATCTCGTTTTAAGCATCGATTAGCTTACCCCTTTTGCATTCTTCCTGAAAAGCGCGGAGACGTTTCGTTTTTTCAAGCAGCAATTCAAGAAAAAGCTGCCAGTCGTCTTGGCGTTTCAGCTTGTTATACAGAGTGCGAAGCTTTTTCATTTTCCGGACAGCCTCGCGGTAATGATCTCTGTTTTTCATATTAATGTGGCCCGTGATGGATTGATGATATAGCGGCAGGAGGATGGACGGCTCCTTTTTGCTGATTTCCCTGATCCGGTCCTTGCCAAGAGAATCAAGATCAAAGCCAATGAACGCCTGCAGGTCCGCCCATTTCATGAATTCGCCTTTTTCAAAAAGCAAATATTCATAGTCATTATAGCTGTACGGCAGCGTCTCCATCAGTGCCTTCTCATACAAATCCATTTTACTGCTTTCCAGGCAATAAGGAGAAATCGCCTTGATGGACATCCGGGTAAAATCCATGCAGGCGTAATAGTCATCAATTTCCTTCAGATAATCACGTAATTTATGGATAAATGCTTCTGCATACGGGCCCATCCTATTCCAGTCCTTATTGGCTGAAAAGTAATCGAGCCAGTAAAGTATATAAGGTGTCATTAAGACATTCGGCACATTGAGAATACGAAGTGCCTGTTCATCATTGCGTTCAAGAATCTGAAGATGCACAAAGCCTGCCACTGACGGCATGTTTGCCTCTTCTTTGACCAAGGGTTCCAGCCTTTCGATCTCTGTTTCACGCCACTCTTTCTTTTTAAAAAAATGCGTCCATAACAGTCGATATAAATGGGTCCGTTCATACTCCATCCCAAAGGAACTGTTGATCAATCCGGCAGAATCATCCTTTAGCTTTTCGATAAATTGATCGAACGCGAAGGGGAGAGAGTGCACCGACAATTTATTCATGATCTCGACGGAATCTTCCATAAGGGACTGATAGAGATGGCGGTAGTAGCGATCAATCAATTCCTCGCCATGGCCGTACTTTCTGCTCAGTGCCATCAGCTTTTTAAAAGAAAAAACATAGCCGATCAGAAGGTAGAGCAGCTTCCATTCCTGTTCTACCGGTGCTCCCGCTTTCATGCGGCGCAGATACACATGGAAAAGCTCAGGCAGGACATAAGGACGGGGTTCTCCCTGTTTTTCCAGCAGTTCGGTAAAGCTTTCCTCAAATCCGTCAATCCATCCGTCATAGCCTGTATTCTTCTTCTGGCCGGAGGATTTCAGCAGATCCTTCGCTCTTTGAAGTCCCCAATTCTTGGCGGTCTGCTTTTCCTTGATCGGCTTCCGCCATTCTTCAATCCACATGGACACACTTCTGGCTTTAGAAAGAAGCTGCAGAAACACAGCAGTCTGATGCCGGCAAAAACCTTCGGCAGGACAGGAACACTCACTCAAATGGATAAACTCCAAATCCAGTTCAACCTTTGCGGGAGTCACGTCCTGTACGGTCGCCGACACCTTATCACCGTCAAAGCGCAGCTGATACACAAGCCCCTGCCGAAAAAGCATCAGCCCCTTCTGCACCAGGCGCACATCCTCATCATTCTCAGCCCGAAGAAGCCCCTTCAGCTCATTCGCTGCAAACTCCAAAGGCTCCAAAAACCGCTCCGGAATCATCCTTTCTACCCCCTTGTTGGTGACAGGCACCACCCGAATTTTGTCGAATTTATTTAGAACAGGGCTCCCGCAAAACGGGTTAGTCGACCCTGTAAAGTACATTCCTTTATTATAACATTTTGGACAGTTGGAATGAAGGTGTGCGCTGTTTCGGAAAAAGTGAGGGAAGTTTTGAAAGGAAATCGGGCGGGGGGAATTTTCGATTCCTTTTAAAGGAAATGGTATGATGAATTTAACGCTTTAATGGAACAGGGTGAAAAAATGACTGCTGTACAAGCTCGACAACTGGAAACAAGTAAATATTCGCTGCAGGATGCAGGGTTCAAAAAAATGATGATTGCAATGACAAGTGCCTCCATTTTAGTATTCGCCAATTTATACTTTGTGCAGCCGATTATGCCGCTGTTGGCAGATTCATTTGACGTAACATCAGCAGCAGCCGGTTTATCACTGTCTGTTACTGTAGTTTCTATGATTTTAGGATTATTATTTTTCGGATTTCTGTCTGATCGAATCGGGCGGGTTTCCATTATGAATTCCACACTTGTCTGCACCATGATTCCACTGGTGCTATTGCCAATTGTGCCTAATTTTGAAACCTTTCTGGTGCTTCGCTTCCTGCAGGTCTTTTGTATAGCGGGCCTGCCCGCAGCAGCCATCGCCTATTTAGGGGAGGAACTCGAACCAGGCAGCATCAGCCTCGGCATCACCATGTATATTGCAGCGAATGCTATTGGCGGAATGGCCGGCCGCATCTTCGTCGGGTATATTGCAGATATGGCCAGCTGGCAGACTTCTGTCTACTGCCTGTTTGGATTTTCCATTTTACTATTCATCATTTATTTTATAACTCTGCCAAAATCTCATTATTTTAGTCCTAGTAAAAGATCTGTACAAAATGACTTGTCAGGAATGGCTTCACACCTGAAAAATACGAAGCTTTTCCCTGCATTCGCGATGGGGATTCTCCTCCAATTCTCGTTTACAGGAGTATGGACGTACCTGCCTTTTTATCTCGAACAGGACCCCTTTAATCTCTCTGTGAAAAATATTTCTTTTACCTACCTGGCGTACAGCTTTGGTATAGCGGGCTCCATTCTGGGTGGAAGGTTATCCTCTTATTTCAGGCAAACCACATTGGTATCGTTTGGAACTGTCATTTTAATAGGAGGGACCTTGCTTACAAATGTGCATTCTTTATCGGTAATTGTGATAGGCCTATGCCTGACCTGTCTGGGGTTCTTTGTGGCGCATTCACTAATGGCGGCTATTGTAAATGAGCGCGCTGCCCATCACAAATCCGGTGCCTCGAGCCTCTATCTTGTAAGCTATTATCTTGGAGTCGCAACCGGTGGGACGCTTGCCGGCCTGGTATGGCAGACTGGTGGTTGGACGGGGATTACCATGGTTTCCTTTGGACTGCTTCCGGTAGTGATGTGGCTGATGGCGGGCAGCAGGAAAGTTCTTCGCTAATGGGGGAATTCGTCCAGTGGGAACCCTAATTTGGTCTCCGGAGTCCAAACATAAGCACGATAGCAAGTAGAGACTTACTTATTTACAAAAATAATATTGAATAACCCCAATCTATAGCGATCGGGGCATCTTTTTTCTGAAAAAATTACTTTGATAGCCTCTAATGTGTAGCTAAAATCAGTTTCTGTGCGGATAGGTTCAATTTCTGTGCGCATAAATTTGTTTCTGTGCGTATAACCCAAATTTCTGTGCGGATAGAAATTTTTCTATGCATTCACTGGTGCTTCAGATACCACCTTTAACGAGGATCCCGCTCCTCCCCAGTCTTCAAATCAACAACCTTCACAGGGTTATCCGGTGCACCCACCGTTTTGCTCCCAGGGGCTGCATTGCCGTTTTCCACCCAGTCAACAAGCAGGTCAAATGATTGATGAGCATAAGGCAGAAGCGGCTGAAGTTCTTGATCAGGATCCGTGCCGGGGTTCCAGACAAGGCTGTCAACATGGTTCCCATTCTCAACCGTATACATTCTGTGCAGATCCTGCTTTCCGGCCTTCTTAACCAGCCTTTCATATCCCTTTGCATGGATCTCCGGGAAAATCAGCGAGTCCAGTGACCCCGTAAAAGAGATCAGCGGCACATCGATATCTCCGGTATTGGCCACGGCCTTAATATTATTCTTCACTTCCTTCGGTCGGGTCACATACTTGTAATCTTCAAAAATATGATCAAAGGATCGGTCTCTCACGCCATCTACGAAGTTCAGGTAATTGCTCCATTCCGTCCGTCCAGGTGCTTCCGGGTCGAAATGGTCCCGGTAGATATTCAGCGAGACGAACCAATAAACCTGATCATGGTAGGCCCACAGTTTTTCAGATCCCTTAGGCAAGCCTGCTTTGTATAGCTCTTTTACCGCCTTTTTCTGTTTTTTGCCGCTTCCATACAAAGCTTCCTCTGCATGATTCACAACAGTGGTCAGGGAACTGATCAAATTATCCTTTTTCTCCGTCCATAAAACGCCTTCCCAATCGACTCCTCCATCAAAAAGGCGGGGTTCGCCGGTTTTCTCAGGACCGTCATTTTCAAGGGCATAGCGCACGACGTAGCCGCCATTGGAAATTCCCATCGCATATGTAGGAACCTTATGGTCTTCAGATATTAAATCACTTGCCGGGTCAGCCGAGCCTGGATCAATAAGTCGATCCGAATAATGGCTGACCAAGTACTGCTGTGCGGCTTTTGTAACCTGGCGGAAACGCTGATGCCATTCAGCAACACTATCATCCTCATCAGCCAATGCATTCTTTACTTTTGCCAATGGATCAGCCGGATCCTCCTCGCCCTGGGTGCCTTTGTCAGTTGCCGCAAACGCATATCCTTTCTCCAGTACATAATCGCTGAAAAGCAGGTCGGTTGACGTTTCATTTCGCGTAGCGGGTATCCCCGAAACAACCAGGCGACCATTCCAGTGATCCGGAACCCTAATGACAAACTGGGCATCTTCAAAAATACCATTTACCTGAGTCCCCGTTACAGAAGCAGGCTTGTACAATTGGTGCCAGCCGGTTCCTTCTGCTGCATTACCCCATAGATACGGAGCCAGGCCGATATTGCCGTAAAGGGTTGCCTGCTCATACTGAAGGGGATTCTTAGTAGTGAGCCAATTGTCACCAGCTCCGTCGAAGTACTGTTCTGTTACTGAATGAGCGCCAGGAATGATTACCTGGTTCATGAGCGAAGTCGGCTCAGCAAAGCCTTCTCCCGGAAAAAATGAAAAACTTAAAGCAGAAGCAAGTGATAACGCAATAAGCTTATTTTTCAGTTAAATCCACTCCCATTTGACAAAATTTATTACAGTTCTATTCTACTTTTACTAATTATGGGAATCATGGGCCTTAATGATTAATTATTTGAATTTTCTGTCCATATAGGGTGACAGGTACCTATACCAGTTATAGACCACTAATCCCTATTCCTATGGTGACAAACTAAATATTGAGTTGTTCAATTTTAAGGTCTTTTACCATCCACCTGCAGTAATTTTGTCTTTGCATCTTTTCGTCAATTCCGGAAAAGAGGTCTGTTATGGAGTTGAAGTTAAGGTAATCAGGAGTTTGCTGCTGTGGGTAATAATAGAAGGGGAAGCTTGACCAGCGGTAATTTTGGGGAGCATCCGTAATATTTGCTTCAACAGGATTTAAGTGAATATAGCGGCTAACCTCCAGAAGCCCATAGAGGTCATAAATAGGCTTACTGAAGAATCGTTTCTCAAATAAATGTCCCTGTACTTGATATCTTTTATTGTAATAATCAGCGTAGTATTTATTAACGTTTCTCATTACCCTGGAAAGTGAGGAATCTTGAGTTTTTATCATGAGATGATAGTGGTTTGACATTAGACAGTAGCTGGCAATTTCGAAGCTGGAAGAACGATGAGTATAGTGAAGGATATTTAAAAATGAGATAAAGTCTAAATCGTCTTCAAACAAGTTAGCCCTCCAATTACCACGGCTAACCACATGGTGGTAATGATCGGGACTCCAAATTCTTTTCGGGCGTGTCATTCTATATTCTCCTTTCATAATTCTCCTTATAAGTATTCTCTCCTTGGAGGAAGAATTCCTTTAATTCGACAAAATTCGGGTGGTGCCTGTCACCGTTTTTAGAAAACTCTTGAAATAACCCCCCATACCAGCTAAACTAATAATATACAGTTTTTCGTATATTGAATAGAAGGTAAAGAGGTTGTGCGATATGAGCCGTATTTGGGAAAGTTTATATTCAAAGAATGGGCTGGCTGCGAAGTTTATTGCGAAGGAGCTTATTCAGTTTTCGGAGGGGGAGAGAATCCCCCGGGTGAGTGATTTTACTGACAAACTATCCCTGGGTCGAGGGACTGTGCAGGGGGCATTGAGAGTGCTGGAGGATCTGCATGCCATCTCGCTTGAATCCAGAGGGCATTTGGGAACGTTTCTGAAAAAGAGGGATATCAACCTGCTGTATGAGATTGCAGGCATCGGACCGTTGATGGGTGTTATGCCGCTGCCCTATTCCCGGAAGTATGAGGGATTGGCGACTGGCATTGTCGAGGGCTTTGAGGAAATCAACAAAAAGTCCGGCCTCGCTTATATGAGAGGAGCCCGAAGGCGGGTCGAATCATTAAAAACCAGGCGCTATGATTTTGCGATCATGTCCCAGCTGGCGGCAGAAGAGGCCGTACAGGAGTTTGACGGACTGGAAATACTCCATACTCTTGGACCGGAGACTTATGTCACGTCCCATAAAGTCTTTTTTTCAGATAGCAAAAACAGACAAATCAAAGATGGCATGAAAATTGGAATCGACTATTCATCCGCTGACCAGGCCAATATCACCCTCCTTGAATGTGAAGATCACAAGGTTGAACTTATAAAAGTAGACTATATGCAACTTTACATTATGCTGAAAAACGGCACTATTGATGCGGCGGTTTGGAATGCGGATGAAGCGAGAGCACTTAAAACGTTTGCCTCCTCCGATTTTAAGTCGAAAAGAGCAAAGGAACTGGCCGTAAAAGCAACCACAGCAGCCATTGTCATAGAAAGTGAAAGAATAAATATCAGGGAACAAATCCAGCTCCTCCAGTTCAATAAAGTGGAAGAGGTCCAAAGGCTTGTAGAGGAAGGGAAAAAATATCCGCACTATTAAGAAGCTAAAGTTCTAGTTTCTTAGCAGCATTAATATACTAAATACTGTATTTTGGAGGGGTTAAAGCTATGGATCTTAACCAACTGCAAGAAAGAATGGATATCCTAATAAGCTCGTCTGTTGTCAGCACAAAAGCAGCTGATATAACGACACTGGCTTTTATACATCTGCAGTCGCACTTGAAAAAGGATGCCATTGACGGGGCGGAAATGCTTTTCACCCATTTGCCGACAGCTCTGACAAGAATTGAAGAGGAGGAACAGGTTGAAGCTCCCCATCCTGCCCTGCTGGATGAAGTCAAACAGTCACCGGAAGCATCCACAGCATTGAAGGAAATCGATTTTGTACAGCAGCAATGGAAGAATCAGCTCCCCCAAGAGGAAATCGATTTTCTGCTCATCCATTACACAAATGTACTGCAAATCAACAAAGGAGGAAATTAAGATGAAAATTGTAGTTGGCGGACAGGTGGATAAAAAGGAGATTGAGAGTTTAATAAAGGAGATTGACAGCAGCATAACGACGATGGTCAAATCGGATCTCGAAGCGGCGATGGCCGTTAAAACGGGACAGGCAGATTATTATGTAGGAGCCTGCCATACAGGAGGCGGCGGTGCTTTAGCCATGGCGATTGCCCTTCTCGGCAAGCCGAACTGCGAGACGGTTTCCATGCCAGGGAAGAAGCCTGTTGAGGAGAAAATTGTAACCGCTGTCAGCGAAGGGAAGAAGGCATTTGGATTCACAGCTGACCACAAAGAAGCCGCAGTGCCTATGATTATCAAAGCCTTAAAGAATAAAAGCTAATCCATTTTAATTGAGGGGGAAAAAGAAATGGAAATGACATTAATTATCCTGATTGGTGCCGTTGCTGCTGTCTTGGCCAATATGAATATTGCGGTTTTCAATGATGGCCTTCGTCCAATTGTCTCGGAACACGTGGAAGGGCGAATGACAAGACGGGACTTGGCCTTCACTGCCTTTGCAATGAGCTTCGGCCTGGTAATCGGATTTGGTATACCTTTTACACTCTCGGCGAGTATCATCCTTGTTCACAGTATCCTGCTGGGAACAGACATTATCGGATTGCTGACGCCGAAAAATAAGTGGGGAACACCGCTTGCGGCTGTGATTGGCGGTGCTTATGGAGCTGGGCTGTTAATCGGGCTCGAAGGCTTTGTAAAGCTGTTCGATTATCTGCCGCTTAATTTCCTTGAAGCAATGGGAGCGGTTGGGACTCCAGTTGTCGTAACATTTATGGCATTCCCGGCACTTGCGGTTGCGATGCAGTTCAGCGTGAAAAAAGGGGTTATTACGTTTATCGTATCAGCATTGATCCGTCAGCTGGCTGTCTGGCTGAACGAAAGCGGAGTTCTGACGATTTCAGGCACGACAGTAACACTGAACCAGGAAGGAATGGCCCTTATTACAGGAATGATCTTCCTGCTTGTTTTTGCCATGAAGGAAAAAGCTGAAGAAGGCTCCTCCATCGACCTTGCTGCTGTATTTAGTGACAAAGTGGCTAAAATCAGAAAAAATGTTGTGTTCTTTATGGTTATTGGCGGCCTTATTGCCGCTGCTACAAATCTTTGGATCATGGCAGGAGATCCGATCTCTCTAAATCTATTAGCAGAGGGCAAATCAACAGATGCCGGAATTGCTGCGGCTGCACGTGCGTTAGGCTTTATCCCGCTTGTCGCCAGTACAGCAATCGCAACAGGTGTATACAGCCCGGTCGGATTCACACTCATTTTCGTCGTCGGATTTTTCTCCCCGAATGTTTGGGTAGCCTTAATCGGCGGTGTCATCATTATTTTCATTGAAGTTATGCTATTAAGCTCCATTGCGAGATTCCTTGATAAATATCCCGGTGTGCGTAATTCCGGAGAAAATATCCGCAGTGCCATGACCAAGCTTTTGGAAGTAGCGCTATTAATCGGCGGAGCGAATGCTGCCAATGCGATTGCACCAGGGTTCGGCTTCTTCTTCATTGCCGGCTTCTATTTGCTCAATGAAGCGGCTGGGCGTCCAATTGTCCGCATTGCGGTCGGCCCTGTGGGTGCCATTGCAGTCGGAATCATAGCCAATATTCTGGTTGCAATTGGAATCATGAACATACCTCAGTAATAAACAAAGAGAACGGAGCGGACAGCCATGATACAAACCGTACTTGGAAAAATTGATCCGGAAAAATTGGGGATTTGCTCGGCTCACGAGCATCTCTCCATTGATCTTTCGCGGGTAAAAAAAGATCCGGATACGATACTGGATGATGAACAGGGCATGTGTGAGGAACTGGGGGATTTTTACCGTCTCGGCGGGAGGTCGATGGTCGAAGTGACAAATGACGGCATGGGCCGGGATGCTTCCCTGCTAAAAAGGCTAAGCGAGGCAACTGGGGTTCACCTTATTACATGCACAGGCTTCTATAAAGATCCTTATATTCCGGACTTTGCCGACGGCTGGAAAGCGGAGCAGTTTGCACAGCATTTTATCAAAGAGGCAACGGAAGGAATCGGAGATACAGGCATACTACCCGGAGTCATCGGGGAAGTGGGCACAAGCAAAAATGAAATGAAGCCAATCGAACGCGATCTCTTAATAGGTGCTGCGATGGCCGGAATCGAGACTGGCCTTCCGGTAACCACCCATACAACGCTCGGAACACTCGGACTTGAACAGGTAGGGCTGCTGACGAAGCATGGCTTGCCGGCTGATCAGATTATCATCGGCCATCAAGACCTCAACCCGAATAAAGACGAAGTTCTCGCTGTTTTGGAAACAGGAGCTTATATCGCGTTTGATACGATTGGAAAAAATAACTACCGTCCAGATGAAGAAAGAGCTGACTTTCTTCTTGATTTTATAAACCGCGGATATGAAAAGCAAATTCTCCTTTCAGCTGACTTAACCCGCAAATCGCATTGGAAGAAGAATGGTGGCCCGGGCTACGGTCTTGTGCTTGAGACGTTTATTCCAAAATTGAAGAAATTCGGAGTGCCGGAAATCATCCTTCATCAATTTCTGACCGTCAATCCATCCAGAGCTTTTTCAATAAGGGAGCGATCATAATGTCCACATACAACAGAGCCCAATTAAAGTACGCAAATTCAGTTTTGCCAAGCTTATCCATACAGGAAGCACAAGAAAAACAATTCAAACTGGTCGATAGAATGAGCCGTCATTTCAAAGGCAGGCAATTTTTATCGATGGGAGACCTTGGAGTTTCTCCAACATTTAAGCGCCCGGAACAGACCTGCCTTGTGGAAAAGGTTCTGGCTGATTTTTTTGAAACAGAAGACTGTGCCCTTGTCAGGGGAGCTGGAACAGGTGCGATCCGCAATATTCTAAGCATGCTTCTGTCTCCTGGAGATGAAATGTTCATTCACACGGCCCCTGTTTATACGACGACAAAGGAAACGCTAAGAATCTTAGGGATCAAAACAGTCCAGGCAGATTACAATCATCTGGAGGAAGTGAGAACGGCCATCAGGACTAATCAAAGTCCTAAAGTTTTCTATATTCAGCATGCCCGCCAGCAGCCAGCAGATCATTACCAATTGGCCGAAGTCATTAAAGTTGTGAAAGAAGAACGCCCGGATCTTCCAATTGTCGTGGATGACAATTACTGCGCATTGAAGACAAAGGGGATTGGCGTGGAATTAGGAGCGGATTACTCCACCTTTTCCGGATTCAAGCTTCTCGGGCCGGAGGGAATTGCGGTCATTGCCGGCAAGAAAGAAGCCATCGAACGAGTCCATCACTATAACTATTCGGGCGGCGGCCAGGTTCAGGGTTACGAAGCCATGGAGCTGTTAAGGATGATGACCTTCGCACCTGTATCGCTGGCTATTCAAAACGAGCAGGTGGAAGAGCTCTGTCGCCGTCTGAATGAAGGCGCTGTGAATGGAATTCGCGCCGCCTACATGACGAATGCCCAATCCAAGAACGTCATTGTAGAGCTCGAAGATCCGATTGCCCAAAGTGTGATCAGCATCAGTGATGAGCATGGGGCAGCCACTCATCCGGTTGGAGCGGAATCGAAATATGAAATCATTCCGATGATTTACCGTGTTTCAGGCAGCTTTTTAGAAGCACAGCCTGAGCTGAAGGATTATGGACTGCGCATCAATCCGATGAAATCAGGAGCGGGCACAATCATTGGCATTCTAGAAAAAGTGATACCTCTTGCAAAAGAAGTGCAGCATCGTTGATACCCGTAAATAAAGGGGGAAACTTCCATGTTTTTAGATGTAACAAAGCGCAGAAATCCTAAGCTGATTCAATCGGGTGTCACCTTGCATCAAAGCGGGCAGATACCCCCGAATACGTACGTGATTGACCTCGATATACTCGGAGAGAATGTTGCAGCTATGGCAGAAACGGCAAAAAACCATGACTTTACGCTTTATTTTATGAGCAAGCAGCTTGGAAGGCTTCCGTTTATAGGCCGGTTTATTGCAGAGCGTGGCATCGAAAAAGCGGTCGCTGTGGAATTCGATGAAGCGAAAACACTGGCAGAAGGCGGCGTGAAAATGGGAAACGTCGGCCACCTGGTCCAGCCGGGAAAAAACCAGTGGAAGGAAGTACTGTCATGGAATCCTGAGGTCATTACCCTATTTTCCCTTGCACGTGCCAGACAGCTTTCTGAAGCGGCTGTTCAATTGGATAAGGTGCAGGATGTACTTCTCAGGGTATATGCAGAAGGCGATATGATTTACCCAGGACAGCAGGGCGGCTTCCGATTGGAAAAGTTGGATGAAGAGCTTTCCGAACTGGCTAGGCTTCCGGGTATTAACTTAGCAGGCGTCACAACCTTCCCGAACTTTCAGCTGTCTGAAGATAAGAAAAGCATGGAACCGACACCTAACCTTACAACCCTTTTAAAAGCCAAAGAGGTTCTGGAAGGAAAGGGCATTACAGTAAAACAGGTAAACGGCCCAAGTGCGACCAGCTGTGAAACCATACCGTTATTGGCAGAAGAGGGTGTAACACATGGAGAACCGGGACATGCCCTTACCGGAACGACCCCGCTGCATGCGTACCGAGATCTCCCCGAGAAACCTGCCATTGTATATGTAACGGAAGTATCCCACCAGGATCAGGATCATTATTATGTCATGGGCGGCGGCTATTACGGGCGTTCCCACTTAACCGGGTGCCTGATCGGCGACAATGAAAAAGATATATTGAAGCAGCGGGTAAAAGCAATCGAGCCCGATTCTGAAGCAATTGACTACTATGGTGCAATTAAGAAACCGGACGGATTTCAGATTTCTGAAGGAGATACAGCTGTTTTCTCTTTCCGCACCCAGGTGTTCGTCACCAGGGCTCATATTGCCCTGGTAAAAGGAATTCAAAGCGGAAAGCCGCAACTGGTTCACTTTGAGAGGAAGTGGTAAGGATGGCAAAAGCAATTCTGCTGGTGATTGATAGCTTTGGCATCGGCGCAATGGAGGATTGCGGAGAGTTCAGCCCTTCTGACTGCAGAGCCAATACCTATAAGCATATCAGGGAATCGGCTAATTTTTTAGAAATACCGACCTTATATAGGCTTGGGCTGGGAACACTTGTGGATGGGAAGGAAGCCCCTGCCAATGCGTACGGCTACTCGGCATTGGCCCATCACGGGGCAGACACATACCTCGGGCACCAGGAAATTGCCGGGAGCTGCCCGAAGCGCTCGAATAAACGACTGATGAAAGACATTCATCCAGATCTGGCCAAGGCATTAACGGAAGCAGGCTATGAGGTTGAATACCCATGGAATGACCGCCCGGTGCTATTAGTAAATGGTGCCTGTGTCATCGGGGATAATCTCGAATCTTCATTGGGAAACATCATCAATTTAACTGCTGATTTTAAAAGAATGCCTTTCCAGAAATTAAAGGAAGTCGGAAAAATTGTCCGGCAAAATGTAGACACCAGCCGGGTCATTGCGTTTGGAGGACCCTATACAACCATTGAACATATCCTGTCAGTTGTTCACGAAAAAAAACCAGGCCAGTGGGGAGTGGATGCCCCAAAGGCCAAAGTGTACGGCAAAGGCTATGAAGTCTATCACATGGGCTACGGGGTAAACATAGACGGACAATTTCCGATGATCGCTGCCCGGCATGGCCTCAAAGTCCACCGGATTGGCAAAACGGCGGATGTCCTGCATGGCGAAGGACCCGCAGAACCAATTGTCGATACTGAAAAAATATTACAAGCTGTGGAGAGTGCATATTTAGAAGAAAAAGAGGATGCCGCATTTCTGGTAAATGTACAGGAAACAGACCTGGCAGGACATGCCGAAGATACAGAATGGTATGCGAGCCTGCTCAATACAACCGATCAGTGGCTCGCAGAATTCCTGCCCAAAATGGCAGAGGAGGATCTGTTAATCACCATGGCCGACCATGGCAACGATCCGACCATCGGCCATTCCAACCATACGAGAGAATACGTCCCGATCCTCGCTGCCGGTAAGCGGGTAAAACCGGTTAACATCGGAAAGCGCAATTCGATGGCTGATGTCGGGGCAACATTCAGCGAGTTTTTTGGATTGCCTGCCACTGAGGAAGGCGAGAGTTTTTTGAAGATGATGATAGATTGAGAGAGATGCTGGAGCCGGAATGGTTTCAGTATTCTTTGTATGTTTTCGAATTTTTTCAATTGCCACGGGAAAAGCTGTCAGCAGGATAAAAAGAGGTTTTGCTTCACCAATGAGGTCGCAGCTTCAACAGACCAGCAGGAGGATGCAGTAGGAAAGATTTCAGAAATGACCCTTCAGCTGAGCAGACTTTCGAAATAGCTGGAACAGTCTGTGGAGAAGTTTAAAATATAAAATGTAGGCCGTTCTCTAGGGAGTGCGGCTTTTTCTTTTATCTGCCTGTCCCTTTGTCCTATCCGGAAAATTAAACCATTTGAACGAGTTTCCTAAGTTGTCTCTAGGGAAAATACAAAGGGTAAGGAAAGGAGGGAAGTTTGGCTCCACATAATACATAAAGAGGAGTGTCTAAATGAAATGTATAAAATGGATTACAGCCGTTGCCGCCATGGTATTTGTGCTGAGCGTCAGCCAGCCGAAAGCAGATGCAGCTGTATTTAAGAATGGCTCAGCAGGCCCGGAAGTTACATATATTCAATCAGCATTGCAAAAGCTTGGGTATTTTAATACAGACCATACAGGGTATTATGGAACGGTAACAGAGAACGCAGTAAGAAACTTTCAATATGATTTCGGTTTAGCTGCAGATGGCATCGTGGGAGTGAACACAGCAGAAATGCTTAGGAATGTGGACATGCTGGCTCATGTCGTTTATGGGGAAGCGCGCGGGGAAAGCTATGAAGGCCAGGTGGCAGTTGCCGCTGTCATTCTCAATCGTATGGAGTCAAATGAATTTCCGGATACATTCTCCAATGTGATTTTCCAAAAGAATGCCATTACAGCGGTGAATGATGGACAGTACTGGCTGCAGCCTGATGCTACAGCTTATCAGGCAGTAAAAGATGCCTTTGATGGATGGGATCCTACCGGCGGTGCTGTCTATTATTACAATCCTTATACAGCTACGGATCAATGGATATTTACTAGAACAGTCATTAAACAAATCGGCAGTCACAATTTTGCCTATTAAAATTGAGGCACCTTACCTGCACAAACGGGAAAAGGTGCCTTATCTAATTCTGTAGGAAAATTCGAACCCAAATCTGGTAATTTTTATTACGAATATATTAAAAACGTCTTAATTTGTAACAAAAAAAGTGTTTTACTGACATCTTTCTGTTATCTAAGGATGCTAATATGTTCCTATCAAGGGACATAAAAGGAGATATCATGAAGAAATTAGTAATCTATCTAATCACAGCTGTTTTTCTATCGTTTGGATTTTCCAATGTCACTTCAGCCGCAGGAAATACGTATACAGTAAAAAAGGGAGATACCCTTTGGGCCATCTCTAAAAAACATAACGTTACCGTAAACCAAATCAAATCTTGGAATAAATTATCTTCAGATACAATAAAACCAAAGCAAGTGCTTAAAGTTACTGGAGCTGCAGCACCTAAAAAGACAGCTGTAAAGGCTGCATCAACGAAGTCTTATAAAGAAATTAAAGTAAAAGCAACGGCCTACACTGCCAGCTGCAAAGGCTGCAGCGGCATTACCTATACAGGAATTAACCTGAAAAAGAACCCGAACGCCAAGGTTATTTCAGTCGATCCGAAAGTCATTCCATTAGGCTCTAAAGTTTACGTTCCAGGATATGGGGAAGCGATTGCGGGAGATAGAGGATCTGCCGTAAGAGGAAATAAAATTGATGTATTTATCCCGAACAAACAGCGTGCCCTTCAATGGGGAAGCAAGACAGTGACAATCAAAGTATATAAATAATAAAATGAGAGAATCTCCCGAGCGGAGGCTCTTTTTTTGTTTGGTAGATTGCTTTCTTAATAGGTGAACGCTGCAAATAGAAATAGTGAACCTGCAAATAGACCCTGAATTTCTGCAAATAGGGCCAGCAATCAGCAAATAGCATCCTTCCCCCCACGCAAAGGAGAGCATCTTCCCGTATGGGAGTCTCTCTTTTTAGATGGGAGGAATGCTCGCGAAATTGTGAACGCTGCAAATAGAATCAGCGAACCTGCAAATAGATCGAGCAAAAATGCAAATAGCCGCCGAACTTCTGCAAATAGACCAGCAAAAATGCAAATAGCCGCCGGACTTCTGCAAATAGACCAGCAAAAATGCAAATAGCCGCCGAACTTCTGCAAATAGAGCAGCAAAAATGCAAATAGCCCCCGAACCTCTGCAAATAGACCAGCAAAAATGCAAATAGCCCCTGAATTTCTGCAAATAGGGCCAGCAATCAGCAAATAGCCACCGGACTTCTGCAAATAGACCAGCAAAAATGCAAATAGCCGCCGAACTTCTGCAAATAGACCATCAAAAAATGCAAATAGCCCCCGAACTTCCGCAAATAGGCCAGCAATCACCAAATAAATCCTTCTCCCCACGCGAAGAAGAGAATCTACCTATATTTATAATTACCCCGCTAAAGTTTATTTACTGAGATTTGCCTGAAAAACACTTCTAGTCCAAATAGAGTGGTAACACTCTCTTCTGAAGTCCTTATTACTCATTGAGATACATGAATATTTACTCATTTTTGCATATTTACTCAATTTTTACAAATATCAGATTGTATGCCAAAAAGAAGAGTGATTTACTAGAGTGGTAGTGTATGTAAGCGTTATAAAATAAGAAATAGGAGAGGATTATATGATAGAGAAGCAGCGCATAAAGTTCATTAGCTTTATGAGTATTTGTGCATTTATTCTTAGTCTATTCAGTCCGTTTGCCATGGCTAGTGCAGAAGAATTGAAGTCTGTGGCAGAAGCGATTGCGGATAATAACGGAACAGCAACGGTTGAAGGATATATTGTGGGAACAACCGCTAATGGGCCGAAATATACCCATACTGGCCCATTTTCAGTAAATACAAATTTGGCCATTGCCGATTCCCCAAGTGAAACCGACCCCAGTAAAATACTGCCGGTTCAATTGCCGAGTAATTTTATCAGGACAGAGCTGAATTTAAAGGACAACCCGGATCACCTCGGAAAAAAGGTCCAGATTACAGGCTCTCTTGAAGCATATTTTACGGTCCCGGGTTTAAAAAGCCCAACAGCTTACACGTTTGCAGAAGATACTGGCATACCACAGGTTACAGCGGTTACAGCTTCCCCTGAAGCGGGTCCTGTTAAAGCTGGAACAGCAGTAGAACTATCGACCTCCACTGATGGTGCAGTAATTCATTATACAGTTGATGGATCAGAACCAACGGCTGAAAGCACAGTATATTCCGATCCAATCATCATTAATGAAGAAACGACAATTAAAGCGATAGCAATCAAAGACGGTTTAACAGACAGCAAGGTATCAGTATTTCAGTACATGATTGGGCTGGAGGATTTGCGCATTCATGATATTCAAGGTGCCGGCCACTATTCCCCATATGCGAACCAGCAGGTTACAGATGTTGAAGGAATTGTCACCATGGTGGTGGACAGCAGCAATTTCTACATGCAGGATCAGCAGCCTGATGAGGATGAAAAAACATCAGAAGGAATCCTCGTTTACAAAAAGGGTCACGGTGTATCAGCAGGAGATGTGGTATCCGTATCAGGACAGGTTAAAGAGTGGGTGCTTGACGGCTATGCTGAAAAGCTTGAGACAGATTTGCCTGTAACCGAAATTAATGCCTCAGCCATCAATAAATTAGCTTCAGGTCAGGAGCTTCCGGCCCCAGTCATTCTAAGTAAAGAGAACCTGCCAACTGAAGTGATCGATAACGATGGCTTTGGTGAGTTTGATCCGGAAGAGGATGGCATCGATTTTTTTGAAAGTCTGGAAGGCATGCTGGTTCAGGTGGACAACGCTAAAGTAGTTGCTCCGCAAAATTACGGTGAGCTTGTAGTTGTTCCTGGAGATGTGGATACAAACACAACGGCAGGCGGACTGCGCATTTCAGAAAACGATTTTAACCCGGAGCGAATCACTCTTGATATTGACGATGAAGACTTTGTTGCCAAAATGGGCGACAGCTTCAAAGGAAGCATCCAGGGTGTTGTCAGCTACGGCTTCAGTAACTATAAAGTATTAAGTGATGCAGACGCATTGCCAGAATTTGTTGAAGGCTCTGCAGTAAGAGAAGAGACCAGTCTTACATCAGAAGAAGACAAACTGACTATTGCTTCCTATAATGTTGAAAACTTCTCAACCAAAACGGATGCGGAAAAGGTTACAAGATTAGCAGAAGCAATTGTTGACAACATGAAACAGCCGGATATTATCGGCCTGACAGAAGTTCAGGATAATGACGGACCAACAGATAGCGGCACAACAGAAGCGGACCAAAGTGCTGCATTATTAATTGCAAAAATTAAAGAGCTTGGCGGTCCAGCCTACACATATACAGACATCGCCCCGATAGATAAACAGGATGGCGGTCAGCCTGGAGGAAACATCCGTGTCGGCTTCCTTTATAACACAGAACGGGTAACCTTAGCCCCGGGAGAAAAAGGGTCAGCAACTGATGCAGTTGATTTTGAAAACGGCAAACTGACGCTAAACCCAGGGCGTATTGATCCAACAAACGAAGCCTTTGAAAATAGCCGTAAAGCATTAGCCGCGCAGTTCGAATTCCAGGGCGAAAACGTCATTGTAGTAGCTAATCACTTTAACTCAAAAGGCGGAGATCTTCCGTTATTCGGTAAGGTGCAGCCGCCAGTCTTAAACAGTGAAATCCAGCGCATGAAAATCGCTAACGTGGTTAACGGCTTTGTAAAGGAAGTTAAAGCTGAAGACCCTGATGCGAATATCGTCCTGCTTGGGGACTTTAATGATTTTGAATTCTCTAAGCCTTTACAGGCACTGAAGGGTGCGGAACTGACGAATATGATTGAAAAAGTTCCAGCAGAAGAGCGCTATACTTACAATTATCAGGGAAATGCACAGGTACTGGATCATATTTTAGTATCCAACAATCTGGCTGAGAAAACAGAAGTTGATATTCTTCACATCAACTCAGGCTTCATGGAAGAGCACGGCCGTGCAAGTGACCATGACCCTGTCCTGATTCAGACAAGCCTAAAGCCTGCAGCCAAGCCGGAAGAGCCTAAATATGATCATATTTTCAATCTGGTAAACTATCATGCAAAGAAATTCGTGGTAGGACAACATAATGCATTAGTTGTAATGGATGCAAATTCCCGTCTCTCAGAAGGACTATGGCTGAAAAAATCAGCTGCAGTGAAAGGCGAAGGCCTAAAACATACAAAAGTCGTCATCAGCTCCGCTAACAAAGGGGCAGTTGTGGATCTGACAGGATCAGAAATTAAAGAAGTCATGATCGAAAGTGACAAAGTCGTGGAAATCCGCGGTGCTGAAAATGTGCAGAAATGGACACTTGGCAAAAAAGCGGATCCATCTCATATTATTTTCAAAGATTCAGACGGGGAGATAATGGAGTCTCCTTATGAGGATGAGAAAGCGGCATAACAGAGTAGCCGGAGTGCAGCAGCTCCGGCCTTCAATCCGAAAATGGAAAGGAGCATTTATTATGAAATTACCTATTAAAGTATTATCAACAGTAGCCTTATCAGCAGCATTAACCATCTCTACAGCCATTCCGGCAGGCCTGGTTTCAGCAAATGATACTCCAGCTTCAGATTTCACACTTTCTTTAATGCATACCAATGACACACACGCCAATATGGACAATGCCGCAAAGAAAGTGACGGCAGTAAAGGAAGTAAGAGAAGCAAATCCGGATGCCCTGCTGATTGATGCAGGAGATGTGTTTACCGGAACTTTATATTTTAATAAATTCCTAGGACAAGCTGATCTTGAATTTATGAATCTCATGGGCTATGACATGATGACTTTCGGTAATCATGAGTTCGATTTGGGTTCAAGTGCGGAAGGTCACAAAGCACTGGCTGACTTCATAAAAGGTGCACAATTCCCATTCGTCAGTTCAAATGTGAACTTCTCTGAAGATGCCAACCTGCAGGGTTTATTCAGTGATCTTATATCGAGTGACCCTGAGGATGGAAAAATATATAATGGCATCATTAAAGAAGTGAATGGCGAAAAAGTAGGATTCTTTGGATTAACGACAGCTGAAACAGCAAGCATATCCAGTCCAGGTAATGTTACCTTCGAAAATTATCTTGAAGAAGCAGAAAAGGCTGTAGCAGCATTCGAAGGCATGGGAATCAATAAAATAGTGGCTGTAACTCACATTGGCTATGATGATAATCCAAATGTGGATAATGATTTAATATTGGCTGCTCAGGTAGATGGGATTGATGTGATCGTGGGGGGACACAGCCATACGCAATTAGATGAGCCGGTGGTTGTGGCAGAAGACGAAACAGGTGCAGCAAAGGATCCTACTGTCATTGTTCAAGCCGGCCAGTACAATAATTACCTCGGAACGCTGGATGTACAATTTGACGAGGCAGGAAAAGTCGTTGGGCACGCTGGCCAGCTTATTAATATAGCGGATAAAGCAGAGGACCCTGAGGCGGCAGTGCTTCTTGAAAAGTACTCTTCCCAAATAGAAGAATTAAAGAACGAGGAAATCGGAGCAGAAACTTTGGCTGCCCTTGAGAATCCCCGTACAAGCGGAGACAACACAGGACCAAGTGTACGGAAAAATGAAACACCACTGGGCAATCTGATTACAGACGGCATGCTGGCAAAAGCAAAGCAGTATGACAGCAATGTAATCATGGCACTTCAAAATGGAGGCGGAATTCGTGCGGGTATTGACGCAGGGCCAATCACTGTTGGCGAAGTAATCACGGTTCTTCCATTTGGCAATACATTAGCCACTATGGAGGTAACGGGAGCTGAATTGAAAGAGGCCTTTGAAATCAGCGTGGGACAATATCCTGCAGAAAATGGCGGCTTCCTGCACGTGTCAGGTGCAAAAGTAAAATTCGATTCGACTAAACCTGCCGGTGAGCGGATTGTTTCGATTGAATATAGGAATGAACAGGGCACATACACTGAAATCCAGGACAATCAATCCTACACAATTGCTACGAATGCATTCACAGCCAAAGGCGGAGATGGATATACAGTCTTCGAAAAAGCATACCAGGAGGGCAGGGTAACAGATCTTGGACTCTCTGACTGGGAAAACTTTGCAGAACACCTATCGGGCCTGGGTACTATCACACCCGCAGTGGAAGGGCGCATTGTAGATGTGGACAGCCTGCCTCCTGAAACAGAGCTGGAATTCGAAAAGGAATATAATCTTACGGATGATAAAAAGAAGAAATTAGTAGTGAATAAGGTTTCCTTTATTAATGTGGAAAAAACCGCAAAAATCAAAAATGGCATCTGGCTCAAAAATTCTGCTGTCCTGCAGGGTGATGGCCTTAAAAATGTGAATGTCCGTGTAACACCTAAGAAAGAGCCAATCATCGTAGACTTTAGCGGTGCTGAAGTGAAAGAGGTCATTATTGAGAAAAGTGATTTAGTGGAGCTTCGAGGAGCGGAGAATATTAAAAAGCTTACTATCAAATAAATTCTCTGAATGGGGATAATAAAACGTCTCTTTGCTTTTTCTAATCCAAGTGAATCAAGAGCAGGACTTAGCAAACTATCTTTGCAGAGTCCTGTTCTTTTTTGTTTCCTAATACATTCTGTGATTGAGCATAAAGACAGAAACTAAAGGTTAGATCAATATGATTTTAACTTTATTCCATTCTGGATAATCAGCCGTCCTTCATGTACGCTAAGAGAAATGGAATTTCCTACTAAAATAGTATTTTTTCCAGAGGAGGACAGTTGTGAAGAAGGTTCTGATCGTTACCTATACTAAAAATACTTTGAGGGCACTGGTGGAACAGTTAAATGAAATTGGCCTGCAAGAGTATGTTGAGATAGAAGGAAGAACAGTTGATGAGCTTGATTACTCCTTTATGATGAAGTATTCTCTTGTGGTTGTATCAAGCAAAATTGTTTATACCATGGTAAAACCCTATTTGACTGAAGATATGCCGACAATCATTACAAGAAGAACTATTAATTATGGAAAAATTAGAGATCTTCTTGACATTCCAAAAGGCACTCAGGTGTATCTGGTGAGTGACATGAAGCAATCGGCGGAAGAGACGACGGGTATATTGAAGGAAGCGGGAATTGATTTGGATTTTTATCCTTATTTTTCGCAGGAAACTCCCCGTCTGGAGATTTCAATTGCCATTACAGCTGGGGAGCCGCAGCTGGTCCCAAAGCATATTGATAAGATTATTAATATTGGGAGCCGCCAAATCGATATTTCAACATTAGTAGAAATATATCATCATTTTCAAATTTCCCCCTTTTCGCCTACTACTCACTTGTCAGCCCGGTATATGCAGTCATTAGTAGATTTGACAAAAGATTTAAGTGGAGAAATTCTGCGATCCCGGATTTTGCAGAAAAGCCTGGACAGTATTGTTCAAAATATGAACGATGCTGTGCTGGTTTATAATAATTTTAATGTAATCGAACATTTCAATTTGAAAGCGGCAGAGCTTCTTGGTCTGTCTGCCGACAAACATACGATCCATAGTCTTGCTCCTTCTTACTATGAAGCAATGATGAGTATGGCCGTTGGGCAGGAGACTTTTGTGGAAATAGAGAATGTCGCTTTTTACATGCAAAAGAAACGGATTATTCTTGATGAACAGGTGTACTCGACCCTGATTGTATTCAGAAAAGTGGAGGACTATCAGAAGATTGAGTATGACTATCGTTCAAAAGCGAAGCAGAGGAACCTGGTTGCACGGCATACCTTTGATGATATTAAAACGCGAAGTGCGTCTGTCCTTGAGATGATAAAAATTGCCCGGCGGCTTGCTAAAAGTGACTCAACCATTCTTGTCCTTGGAGAAACAGGAACCGGAAAAGAGGTTCTGGCACAAGCGATTCATAATGCTTCACCAAGGACCTTCCAGCCGTTTATAGGAGTAAACTTTGCTGCAATTTCTGAGAGTCTGATGGAAAGCGAGCTGTTTGGCTATGAGCCGGGTGCATTTACAGGGGCAAGGAAAAACGGGCATATCGGTATGTTTGAACAGGCGCATAAGGGAAGTATTTTCCTGGATGAAATTGGTGATGCCTCAGCTGTCATTCAAAACAGACTTTTAAGAGTCCTTCAGGAAAGACAGATTATGAGGGTGGGAGGAGACCGGATGATTCCGCTTGATGTCCGGGTAATTGCCGCTACAAATAAAGATTTGCAGCAGCTAATAGAGGAAGGTATGTTCAGGGAAGATCTATATTTTCGGCTGAACGTCCTGCCCTTAAGACTTCTTCCGCTAAGGGAAAGGAAAAAGGATATTTCTTTATTAATCAATATTTTTGTTAAAGAATTTCAGGAAAAGCTGGGAAGAGAATCATTCGTCTTTTCGGAAGGGGCCATAAAGTGTTGTGAAGGATACCATTGGCCGGGGAATATAAGAGAGCTGCGAAACGTAGTCGAATATGCAGCTCACATCAGTGAAGATTATGTCTACAAAGAGGAACTGCCATTCTGGCAATCAGCATCCTTATCTGAGGATGAGAGCTGGAACGATCTTCACTCTCTTTATAAAATATTTCAGGAGAGAGGCTTTCTTCATGAAATTCTGATGCTTCTCGATTTTTTGAACGAAGTAACATCGGCCGGCCGCTCGGCAATGGCTGCTCATTTGCTGAAAAATGGCGTTATGCTGACAGATCAGCAGCTCCGGTACCGGCAGAAGCTTTTGAATGAGTATGACCTGATTGTAGTAGAACAAGGAAGAACGGGCAGCAGGATTACTGAAAAAGGGAAAATGTTCTTAGCGCATGAAAAAAGCAAGTGTTAGCTACACTTGCTTCAGTTTGTAGACAAAAGGGGTTCGGAATAGTCTCATTCCGGACCTCTTTTTTGAATTTTATTGGCTTTGAAGCATTTTCAGATGATGATAGACCTCTCCGAGGTCATCTTCTAGGCCATTTCTG
>NZ_JAMBOJ010000043.1 GCF_023715565.1 Cytobacillus firmus
ATGTTACACCGGTAGACCGCTTCGTTGCTGCCAATAAAAAGTGGAGTGTTCCTGCAGGAGTAGAAAAATTAAGGACATTCTATACCAAGTTAGCAAATAAATCAGATTTTGTTGAAGGGATTCGAAACAGTAAAGGGTTTCAGGCCTTTAAAAACCGTTCTAAACCACGCCAGCTAGAGATTGGCGGTAACCCTATTCTACCCTTAAATGTTGGCCAACTGGCTCTCCTACTAGCCTCTGGAGCCGTTAATGGAGAAATTGGAGAGGGAGATAATTATCACCTTGTACAGGGGCTAGAGCTTGTGAAAAAAATTCCGAATGAGGAAAAGAAAGTGCACGATAATGGCAGTGTAACGACGATTACAAAAATTCGTACGCGACGTGAAGTCAGCGTTAAGGTAATCACGCCTCAGGGGAAAATTTTGAAGCTCGTTTAGAGACACTGAACCAAAAACCTTCTGAAAGACTGAACCTAAAGATCAACCTTTTTTTTGGGAGGAAAGAATATGGATACCCATAACGAAATAGTATTCATGGAAGAGCAAATGAAGAAGCTCGTAGCAAAGGATGCACTACTAAAATTAGTGTATAAAGATATGACAATCAATAGGAATCATTCATGTGAAGATGCATTAAAAATCATATTTAATGGCTATGTACTTGATGATCCGATCATGGAGGAAGAATATCGTAAAGCCTCCAAGTAAGTAATCTTTAAATTAGGGGGAAAAAGTATGTTAAAAAATAGTGCTAACCAATTACCTTCTAACACAGAAAAAGTTGTAAAAGAATTAATAGATATTTACTGGTCAGATATCTATAACTCTCAAGTGATTGAGGAAACTATTGAGGCCGCTGCCAACTTACCTATACCCCAAACCATACAGAAATTTATAAACTCTATGGATAGTATAGTTAAGTCAGAAATTAAGGTATCTCCTTTGTACGTTATTGAACCATATGGAGATGCATTGGAAAAATTAAACCCTGGTTATTATTCTGAAAAACGTAGAGTTTTTTATCAAGAGGATGGACTCTATCATCTAAATACAGGAATAAAGGCAAGGTTCTTTTGTTGGAACCTTGCTTTTTTATTACAGGGATAATTTAAACTGGAGGGATAACAAATGAATTTAAAGTTAAAGAAAGTATATACCGTATCAAAAAAAGGGAAGCCAGAGAAACCTCGACTTTTCCTTCAACATCTTGTATGTGAAGCTGCCGGTTTTAAGGTGAAAGGTGAAGTGTATATTAAAATAAATGGGTTAACTGAAGAGGTAGTATTGCAAAATTTTCCGTTTGAAGATGGAGAAGATGTTCATACTGTTCATGTGGCCTGTAGAAAGAGCAAGATAAGCGGAAAAGAACGGCCTCTAGTTGATACTGCCGGAGATAAATATTGTTCTTTTCTTGATATTAATCAAAAAATAGAAGTTAATGTTTATAAACAAGGCAATAAAGGACAGGTAATTATACGTCCCCTTGAATATAAGTTATTTGAAAACAGCACAATACCAACTCCGAGAAACGAGCGGATCAAATTATTATCTATATGTGCTGGAGCAGGTGTGGGAACTAGCGTTTTGGAAGATACAGGTTACTTTACCCCTGTTCAAGAAATAGAATTAGAGGATGATTCGGCTGAAGTATTACTTCATAATTTTCCTAATTCGACGGTTTTCTGTGGTGATCTTCGTGATTGTCAAGATATAGCAGAAGTTGATATGGCATTCATTACAGCGCCATGCAGCGAACATAGTAGTTTAGGCTTCCAAGAGGGTAATGTAATGAATGATTTAGTCCTTGCAACTGCAAAGATCATTCAATCCTCAAAAGCTGAAGTTTTATTCTTTGAAAATGTTCCTCAATACTATAAAAGTAATGCCTGGGAATCGCTAAAAAACCTATTAAAGGATGATTATCCATTCTGGGGTCAAAAAGAACTGGAAGCATGGGATTTTGGATCCCTTGCCACAAGGAAAAGGACGTATGCTGTAGCATTTAAAGATGAAAAGAGATTCCTGTCATTTGACTTCCCAGCTGCTCCTAAACTCAGAAGGAAAAAATTAAAAGATTTTCTTGACCGCTCAAGTGTGCAGCATGAATGGAAGAGTGTAAGAAAATTTATGGATTCTTTTAACAGTCGTGAAGCCTGGAAGGATAGAAGCTTGGATCTAACTTTTGTTGGTAAGGATGCAGAAAAGATACAATGCATTCCGAAACGGTATACAAGTCAGTGTGCTTCAAATAGTCATGTTTTAAGTGACGATGGTGAGAATTTTCGCTTTCTTTCAATTGAGGAAATAAAGAGAATAATGGGGATTCCGGACCATTTTAGTTTCACGGAAAATATACAAAAAATAAGAAAGTATGAAATGCTGGGACAAAGTGTTGATGGACGGATCATCAAGGCTATTGCGAATCGGCTAGCATATACATTTATGAAAGTTAAAACTAAAGCTGCAACTACTACTGAAACATTGAAAAAGAATGTTCAGAGCTACAATGTTAACAATTGTGGTCAGCTTGAACTATTGCTCTCCTAGTTTAGGAGGGCTTTTTTCATAAAATATTTTATAACATTACTGCGCTTGCCAAAGGTGTTTCTGTACCACAATATAAATAAAATTCATGGGAAACGTAGTGTAAGTTAGCAATATGCAAATACTTAAACCAAACAGGTCCTTATATTCAAGAGTACTGCTAATCAAGCGGTTTTTTCTTCTTTAACTAAAGGACATGAACACCTATACAGTATAGAGGCTAGACATGATAAAAGTTTAGGTTTAATCAAACACCTAAATTTAGGCTTACTTAATAGGCGTATAACCAATGCCAGAATCTCCATTATACATACAATATCGGAGTTATGATATTTAACTAATTAAGGAGGCCTATAATTGAATATCAATTATATTAGTATGTTTAAAAACCACAGATACGGCCCATATAGGTGTGCACTAGCTGCTAATCCACCAAAATTAGGTGACCGAAGTTTTATTCCTTCGTTACACGAGCCCTTTGAATTACGTTATCATCGTGATGACTCTCCATCAATTCAAGGAACAATATCGGATGGTGTTTTTAAAGGTGGATACAATCCGTATTTAGGAGGGAGATGGACTAGAGGCTCTATTTATAATTTACTTCCTACAACTTTAATTCCTACATGGAATCAAGGTACAGTTATAGAAAATCAAACTGGCTATTATCAATACCCATATTCTTATTACAGACCTGAGAGCATTTATTTCTCAAATAGACAGATCGATTTAGGGGCTAACTGGACTGAACACGAAGGAGAATGGACAGGAGTTTGGAAAAGGCGAGGGAATAGCGATATTTTTGATGCAAGGTGGACGCATCCCGTAGAATCCCCTGTTACTGCTGTTTTAACAATTAAGGCAGCTGGTAACTCTGTTCGTATTGAACGTAAAGATACTGATGGAACTACAATGTGCACATATCAAGGTACTATTTCCGAGGACGGTGTAACAGTCAAAGGAACTTACACATGTAACACAATACCAGGTCAAACTAGAACTTGGAATGCTACTATTCAAAAAGTAGAACCAATTCCATTTGATCAAAGGTTCCTCGATATATTTAGGATTAAAGGCATAGTTTATCCAGATAGAAATCACATTCATATTGAAGGATTTTTATTCGGTGTAAATGTAGTAGATGAAACATATACACTCCAAGATAGAGAGCTAGTATATGAGAGATCAGAAGGTGGAACAAAGGCTAAATTAGTAGTCGGTTTAAAACCAAGTGGGAAAACAATATATGCACGAGGTGAAATAAAGGTTGGCGGAAGAATTGTTTCAAGGTTCGGTCCTACAACCATAGCCTCATGGTAAAACAAAGACTCGCCAAATTAGAGGCGAGTTTTGCTTTGCAAGACCATACCATGTCAAACAAATTAATATGTAGGCTTACTTTAACAACCTTAATTTGTAAGCTTTATCAATGAAAGGAATTATTTCCTCCAAATTTTCAACCATTCTAATCGTATATAAGCCTCCCCAGGAGTAAGCTTTGTACCATCTGTATCTTGGTATTTCCTCTGCAATAATTCATCAATCTCGTGCTGCATAGAGATTGCAGATTGGGTATGAAGCTTTTTACCCAGGTGTAGAACCAGACATACATGTCTTGCAGCGGTTAAAGACAAAAATTTAAAGGAGCCTTTTTTACTAATATAACCTATACAATCCGTTCGTTCGCCTTGCTTATAGCGATCATGATAATCCTCAACTTCCTCCCTATATGTACTTTTATTATATAGATATTCATCAACTTCTCTTGCTAACTCTCTTGCTTTAGTAGTCTTAAAGAGATCGAAAAAATAATCTTTTGTTTTCAAAACATCATCCCCCATAACCTATTACGTATATTCTTAATTATACATATGGAACCAGCCTATCGTTTAAATTTTTAACCTAATAGGTTTTTAACTTTAAATACCGCTTTATAGCCTTCTACATTTGTAAATCCATTCATATTTATAATTATATAAAAATTATTGGGAGGGAAGGGCCATGACTAAAACAAGACAAGATGCTTGGACCGGGGAAGAGGATGAGCTATTAGCAAATGTAGTACTTTCTAATATTCGAACCGGGGGAACACAATTAAAGGCATTTGAAGAGGTAGGTAAACAACTATCAAGAACCGCTTCTGCCTGTGGCTTTAGGTGGAATGCTTGTGTTAGAAGGCAGTATAAAGAGGAGATTTTACAAGCAAAAACCCAACGAAAAGAGCTAGCTCCAACCCAGGCAGAAAATAATACAAAGACAATAGGACAGTTTGTTAGTAAGGAGCAATCACCATCTGGAGATATTAAAGAGCTTCAAATACTTCTCAATAATATTGAACTATTGTATAAGAAAGCTTTTGAAGAAGTGGAACCACATAACCAAGTTGATAATCTAAAAAAACAAGTTTTATTTTTGAAAGAGGAAAACCAAAAACTATCAGCAGAGAAAGACAAAATCGAAAAAGAATATAACAAGCTAAAAGAAATAATAGAATCTTCTACTAGGTTACTTACCTCGGGAGTCCGCCTTAAATAGAAACTTAACAATATCTTCCCTAGGTGTTGAATATTTCCACTAGTCATGTTTTAATTTAGGTACAACAACTGGATAACCAAAAGGGAAGCCCCCTATCAAACAAGCCGAAATACCTTCGGTTTCTTTGTAGGGGGCTTTTTGTCGTCTATTCGACATTTATCTGGTTAAAAGGCCAAAGTATATTAGAATTACCTGTCTAGTTTTGTTATGATAGAAAATATAGCATCTATAGACATAATAGTGTTAATTCACTATAAAATGGCAAAAAAAACCCACCAGAGGCTTTCATTTAATCTCTTCCAGTTTGGCCGCTGAAAGATTAAATGAAATTCAATAGGCGGGATTTCTGATACTTGATAATTTAATTCATATTTTAACAGTTTGAATTACTTATTTCAAGAAGGAATCTCCGTTCAGAGCCTTAAGGGTAAATGATTTGGAGGTTTTAATTTTGAAAGATGCTCGTCCTAATCTAAAGGGTGAAAATTATCCCCTTATCTATTACCGTCCTGTCAAAGAAGATCTTAAAATAGAAAAGTCCAGGTGGTTAATAGACAAAACAGGTCAATTTAAAGAATTCTTTTATCATGACCCTGTAGTTAATAAAATCCTTTTTAATGAAGAGAAGGTTAAAGAATTTAGCTTAGATGGTTATGGTCAAAACATTGAATTCGAAGATCGGAATTTTACAATCATACATAACTACCTTATTCATTTTTGGCAGCACTTTCTTAAAGCTGATGGTTTAGCACTGTTTATCACACTTAAAAGCTATTGTATTGAGAAAGACTATTGCTGGCCAGCATTAAAGACTCTGCAGCTTCAGTGTTCTTTTGGTTCTGTAAACACTGTTAAAAGCAGGTTAAGTCTTTTAGAAAGATATGGATTTGTATTCAGATTTAACTGCATGTCTACAGATGAGAAGAAAAAAAATATGGATGAAACTCCAATTTATAAAGTGAGAAGACGGGTGCCATTTCTTCCGATGGAATTGTATGAAGAGCTTCCGGAGGAACTAAAGAGAAGGCATGATGACTTTATGGAAAAGTATATGTCTGTTTATAGCCCAGACAACCTTGGAAAAGTCGTTAATTATGAAGGGATTTATGAGGACTTTATTGAACAGGGAGAAACGTTCCATAAGCCGGTAAAAAAGAGAAATGCCGCGGCACAAAAACATAAACTAGATATCAAAGAATCAATGACAACTGATGACTTGAATCTTACAAAGCAGGTATTGGAATACATACAAGCTAAAATTTCGAAACCATCTTTCGATACCTGGTTTAAAGATTCTTTATTTAAAAACCGTGATTCCGTGATTACACTCTATGCACAAAATAAATTTGCGGCTAGCTGGATTAATGATAGACATATAGATTTAATTACACAGGCGTTGAATGATTTAAATATTAATTTCTTAGATATCAAAATTATTTCTATTGAAGAGTAGAGGGATCATTTCCTCTACTCTTTTTCTATATAAATATATATATTAAAGTCTTTTTAAAGATTTATATTATTCGGCATCATCTTATGATGGGGGGGTGGGTCAGGAAATGACGCCCGGAAAATCCGCCTATCATTTCTTGACGGGCTAGGGTGTCATCTCCTGACAGTCGGTTTTATTAACAAAATAAAGATTTCTTGTGGATAAGTCCGCTCGTCATTTCCTGATAGGCGTAGCCCGTCATTTCCTGACGGGTGGGGGTCATTTCATGATGTGTCCGCCTGTCATCTTATGATGGGTAGGTGTAATTCCTTGATAGGTAGTATTGTGGAATAATTTGAGATGAGTCACTTATCATTCTTGTCTAAATAGAAAACAAAGGATATAATACCAATATATTCATTTCATTTTTTCATTTTATGGCAATCCTATGAGGATTAGCGGGTATTTTTAATCATTAGCAGCCTTTGCGGTTGATGGATAAATAGCTTTTTTATTGCTATTTTTTCAGAAACTTCAAGGGCTTTTTTGTGTTTTCAAAGCAATTGAAGATGGTCGTATTCAAAGAGAATGGGTTTCCTATTCTCTTTTTTATATATACACACTAAAAGATAGGGGCTGTTGTACATGGCAAATCGTCAAGGTAAGAGCAAGAGATGGAGCAAAGGAGGTCCAAGCGTTGAAGAAAGAGTAAAAGAACTTGTTTCTGTCCTGGATGAAGGTGTAAGAAACTTTGAATATTCTCCAGAAGAATTCAAAGCTCTTTTAGAAATGAAAGCACTGATGCCGAATTACTCTTTTAAAAACATTATGGTTGCTAAAACTCAATTTCCAAATGCCAGCTATATAGCGAGCTTCAAACGTTGGAATGAGTTAGGCCGCAATATCAAACTAGGTTCTAAAGCCATTAGAATCTTCAAGCCGAAATTCATAAAGGTGAAAGATGAACATGGCAATGAAACCGGTGAAACACAGCTAGGTGGTTTCATAACTGTTCCAGTTTTCGCGCTTGAACAGACGGAAGGCGATCCGCTTCCTATTGATAAGGTGATTATAAAGCTTGAAGGCGATTCTGAGGCAGCTAGAGAGATTATTGAATATGCTGAACAGATTGCTGAAAAAGATAATTGTCCAATCACATATGGAGACGCGCAAGGAGCCAATGGTTACTATAGCCGAGCAAACCATGAAATCGTCGTTAGTGACACTTTAAGTGTTAATCATAAATGCAAGACATTAGTACATGAATTGGTGCATTCAAAGGTGCATCGATATGATACTAAGTCTTCTACATCGGAGAAGGAAGTTGTTGCAGAAGGAACAGCCTTTATTGTTTGTTCGTTCTTCGGCTTAGACACATCAGATTATTCCTTCCGATATGTTAACTCATGGAGCAAACATGACCCCGATTCTCTTTTAAATTACGGATCTATGATTTGTGATATTTCAGGACGAATCATAAATGAGTTTAGAACTTTAATGGAAGCGAATAAAGAGGAAAAAAATCTTCAAACAGCTTAGTTTTTTCTGAGAAAGGAAGTGCAGAACCAATGCACCAGGTTTCTTCTTTTCAATTAGAGGAGTACGCCGGCCAGAAGTTTTTCGTGGAGTATGTTGATTCCCTGCCTCTCGGAAGCTTGTTCAGAATCCATATGAGTAATGGTGTAATTCATAATCTGACTACCGGCTGTTATGACTCAATTGAAAAGGCAAGGCAAGAAGTTATTACGGCATTTAAAGAATTTTTAGATGGGAGCATTAATACGGATGATATTCATATTGGAGACTGAGTATGAAGATTTTTCGATAAAAGTCTACTATATCAACGAAGGTGACCACAATGGAAAGTTTAAAGCTCTTGTGAGCCCTCTATCTATCCAAACGACTTTTCAGGATACAGTAGGAGGAGCTATTGATCGTGCACTCTTAAAGATCCACAAACAGCTTAAAGAGTATGTTCATTAAGAAAACTATATAGGGAGGTGTATCCCTGCCTCATTTGAGATAGGGATCGCCAGCTGGCATACCTTATTCAATTTGATGCAGGGAGTCAGCAGCATGGAATTAAATAAAGTGATTGAGACAGATGAAAACCCAAAGATGATTGAAATTTACCTGGAGCAGGCATGGCAAAGTGCTTTTTGTTACGCATTAGCGGTAGAGGAACCAAAGCATGAATGGCAAGGAGCTAAATTACTCATGACCATTATTGCTGGTAATGATTCTACTTTACAGGCTATGAAAGCTGCAGTTGATACCGGGAGTGGTGGTTTGTCCTTTGGGCAAGGGAAGAAAGATTTAACTGACTATAAATTTTCCCAAGAATTCCGTATGTACTCTGATAAAGGGAAGTACTCAAAGTTCCCAATCACCATTAATCAAAACCGAAAAGCGGTCGCAATTGTTCATGATGACCTGCTTGGAAACGGGGATTATATTCTTTCGTTCGATGCAGATCCTGGAGAAGGGCTACGACAAATTTTAGGTGGCGGAAAGTATGGGCTTAATATTCTACCTGAATGGAAAGATATTATTCTAAATGAGTTCTTAAGAAGAGGTTGTATTGAGGAATTCAAATTTTATTATGATTCCGCCCTTTTTCCTGACGGATTTTCCATCTATAAACTGAATTTTAGTGAGGAAACTGGAGAGCAGGAAGCGGATGATATTATTTCTGGAATGATTTCAAGTGGGATGCTGAAGTTTCCTAAGACAGGAACTGGTCAGGCAGTGGAATCCATAGAAGATTTGACACAGTATATGACAACCTTCATGGATGATATGGTCACAAAGGTAAGCAATAAAGTTACTCCAGGCCATGACCCAATGACAGACGCTATACACCCGCAAATCTCAACTTATAAGCGGGAACTTTTTCCTGTCCAGTCTCATGTTACTACCGCGATCGCTAAAGTTTTGAAAAAGCAGAAGGTAGCTTTAATACAAGGTGAAATGAGCACGGGTAAATCAACCATGATGACAGCAATTCCTGATGTAGTTGCTGCTATGTCAAATAAAAAAGGGTATTTTGCTTGTCTAATGTGTCCCCCAAGCCTAACAAAAAAATGGCCGGAGGAAATAAAAGAAATTTTACCTCATGCTGATGTAAGAGTTATTGAACGGACAGAGCAACTCATTGAGTTTCATCGTAAATGGACCAGTCAAGGAAGGCCTAAGCCATTGAAACCAACATTCTTTATCATTTCCTTTACAACAATGAGGGGCGATTGTGCGATGGTTCCTGCAGTTCGTTTTGATTATAAGAAAACGGTACTTCAAAGTGAGTCAAACTCCTTACCATATCGTTTTGGATACTATTGTCCAAGCTGCGGTAATGCACACCAGGTTATTGAATCTACTGCAGTGGAAACCAATGAGGATGGAGAGGAAGAAGAGGTTCAGAATAAACGGACGATGGATGAAGATGAATTTGGAACAAGCAGGCGACTTCATAATTCAAAAAATCCAGCCAATGCTTTTTGTTCTGAATGCGGTGAAAGTTTATGGACCAAGAAGGTACCTACTAGATACCAATCAATAAAAGACTGGTTTAAGTACGAAAGGCAGATTGAACATGCTTTAAAGCAGAATCAGCCTTTGGTCCAACAAATTCAGCTCTCTCAACCTGAGATTCCTAAGAAAGTCGGGAATCCAAGGAGAATCGCTTCTATTGAATACATCCGAAGGAAAATGAGATGGTTTTTTGATATTACTATCTGTGATGAAATCCATATGCTGAAATCTGGCATGTCAGCCCAGGGAAATTCACTAGGGAGCCTTGCAGCTGCTTCAAAGAAGCTTATAGGTGGTACAGGAACCCTTTTTGGAGGCAAGGCCGAGGATATCTACTATACACTTTGGCGCTTATTCCCACACCTTATGGTTGAGAACGGATACGCTTTCAATGAAGTTCGGAAGTGGAATGAAGAGTATGGAAACATTGAAACGACTATTTACAATCAGGACGATAAAGGCGAGTACAGCAACAAGCAATCGCGAGGAGGCACCAGGAGAACAGAAAAGGTTCTTCCCGGTATATCACCATTTGTGTTCTCAAAGTTTCTTGTCCAAAACAGTGTGCTTGTCCGCTTAACAGATGTATGGCCAGACCCTGTGGAGTTGATCAATGTTCCTACAATTCTTGTAGATTTAGACGAGGATTTAAAGAAGCATTATAACAACATGGTATCTACATTTGAATCAGCTATCGATGGACGAGATGACGGGCATAAGCTTTATCTTCCATTGACTCAAACAGGCATCGCATATCCAGATAACCCTTTCACCTATCCCCCATTCTCTATCAAAACAGAAGATGGGGACCGAGATTTAATTTGGAGCCCAGATGAATTTCCTAAAGAGCTAATACTTAACAAGGAAAAGAAGCTCCAGGAAATCATTAAGGGTGAGATAGAGGAAGGCAGGAAAAGTATTGTCTATGTTCGAGATACAGGTTCCAGTGTAGAAGGCAGAGATGTAAGGCCGCGTTTACAACACATTCTTGAGCAGGTTGGAGCAAAGGTTTGTATCTTAGACACTTCTACCACGGCCACAAATAAGCGTAGTGAATGGCTAAAAAAGAAGATAGAAAAAGAGGGATACGATGTTTGTATTGTGTCACAGGAGCTTGTACAGGTAGGTCTTGACCTATTATGTACACCTACCCTCATTTTCGTGCGAAACGTTCATCATTGAAAAGATGATGCACTGTCAAACAGAAGTTTCTATATCAATAGCAACACAGAGCTGACAGGAGAACTTTTATTCTGAGAAGTGGAATGACGGAGTAACGTCCTGAAACGCTTCCCCTAAAGCTACGACGTGCATTGAAAGAGGTGTTCATTTCTTTGTACGAGGCTCGTTAAAGTCGGCAGAAGTAAGCCGTAAATTCATTCCTATGAATGAAATACGAAAAGGCGCTGGAGGCAGTGTCCGTTTATGATATGCCGGGGGTCATAAAAAACTAGATATGGCGAGAATGTGTGGGAACACTGACGAACTTGCGAATGTACGGCTCCTGAAGGGACCATATAGAAATTGTATGGCACGCAATAAATGCGTGGTATCTGTGGTTTAGTACGATTGAAGATTAGGAAAAACCATATGTAGTTATAGGCTACATCAAGGATACGGGGTTAAAGCAAGCGCCTAAGTCTAGGTCTGATAGGAATAAAGGAACGTTGGAAGCTATGGAGGTGGAGGGAACACACCCGTCGAAGCATTACAAGGGAATTCATAACCTTGTTTAACCATAGTGAAAGTAGTGGCACGACCGTTGAAGTCCTTGTAATGAGGACGGAGGAACAGCCACAAGTCGTATCTAATTAAATTGAAACCTCACACTTCATGGATTCTTGTAAGACTTAAAAGGTCACAGATCCAGAAAGGAGTGTGATAGACCATGAGATTCAATTTGGAGAACAAAGCAAGGAAAAATGCTAACCTTCGCCATGCAGAGTATTACGATATGCAAAGCGAATTTGATGCACTATACCAAGATAGTAAAGATGGTAAGAGCTTCAAGAATTTAATGAAACTCATAACATCTGATAATAACATCATACTAGCCTATCGGAATATCAAAAGAAACACTGGTAGTCCGACACCTGGCACTGATGGAATCACTATCAAGGATATAGAGAAAATTGAGACTAATGAATTTCTTACAATGGTTAAAAAACGATTTAATTTCTACAACCCAAGAAAGGTAAGAAGAGTAGATATTCCTAAAAGCAACGGTAAAACAAGACCTCTTGGAATACCGTCAATATGGGATAGAATCGCTCAACAGTGTATCTTGCAGGTAATGGAACCAATTTGTGAAGCTAAGTTCAATAGACACAGCTACGGTTTCCGACCATTCCGCTCAACCGAACAAGCCTTTGCTGATGTTTCACATCGGGTCAATAGTAGTAACATGCAATATGTTGTTGATATTGATATAGAAGGATTTTTCGATAACGTGAATCATACAAAGCTGATGCGCCAAATATGGTCACTAGGAATACAAGATAAACAGCTATTGGTCATAATCAGACGGATGCTAAAAGCTCCAATCGTTATGCCCGATGGTAAAATCACTTACCCAACAAAAGGCACTCCGCAAGGTGGGATTCTTTCACCTTTACTAGCGAACATCAACCTGAATGAATTTGATTGGTGGATCGCTAACCAATGGGAAGAAAGAAATCTAAAAGAAATTACGCCGCAATACCGCAAAGATGGCAGAAGAAATCGTAAAAACGAAAATGTGAAGCTGAGGAAATCGACCAACCTTAAAGAAATTTACCTTGTAAGATATGCAGACGACTTTAAGATTTCCTGTCAAACCAGAAAGGAAGCAGTCAAAACATATCATGCAGCTAAATTATGGTTGGAAGAAAGATTGAAACTAACCATTTCAAGCGAAAAATCAAGAATCACCAACCTCAAAAGAGAACCAAGTGAATTCTTAGGTTTCACTTTCCGAATGGCTCAAAAGGGAAAAAGAGCATCAGGCGAAACAAAATTTGTCATTAGCTCTAACGTCTCACCAAAAGCCATAAAACGAATCCATAACCAACTGCGCGACCAAATTAAGAAAATTCAAAAGGCAAACAGAGGATATACAGCCCTAGCTGAAATGAACAAATACAACAGTATGGTAAACGGTATTCACAACTATTACCGATTAGCATCAAATGTTGCAGGTGACTTCGGTACACTAGGGGGTCACATCCTAATAACCTTATATAACAGGTTGGATGGGCTTAGTAAGAAAGGGAAATACGAAGGAAAACATAAAGGTATTCTCGCATATATGGAATCATCCAGTATGAGATACTACCGTAAATATCCCATCCTCCCCATTTCTTATGTACAACACAAAAGTCCAATGAATGCCAAAGTCTCGATTAACAAGTATACAAAAGAAGGTAGATTAGGAATACACAAAAATCAGTCAATCATTCCTGAATGGAAATTAAAGTGGTTGCGAGAGAATCCTGTAGTAAACAAAAGGGTATCCATTGAATTTGCAGATAATAGAATATCCAAATTCATTGCCCAGGGAGGGAAATGTGCCATCACTGGAATCGAATTAGACCTCGAAACCATGCAATGTCACCACATCAACCCCTACCACAAAACAAAGGATGATTCGTATAAAAACCTTACAATCGTAAGCTATGAAGTCCACGCACTAATCCATGCAACCAACCCTGAAATTATTAAGAAATATCAAAAGGCTCTGAAATTGAATGATGAGCAACTAGAAAAGCTTAATAAATTAAGGAAGAAAGCGGGAAATGACACAATCTAAATCCTAATCACCTAATATTTTAGGAAAAACAAACTATCCAAATTAAATTGTTGTGAGGAAAACAGATATTTTATTAGATACGAGGGAACGCCGTATGTGTTGAAAGGCACAAGTACGGTGTGGATCGGGGGAAAAGATGGAGATTACCTCAAAGTCTTACCTATCGATATTACCAATTTAGTTGGAGCTTATTCACGATTAATCAAGCTGCTAGAAGAGCATGGCGGATCGGACAAACGGAAGAGTGTCGTCTTTATTACTTAGCCGTGCGCCCATAAGGTGCATTAATGAATCGGGAATGACACCCCGTAGGAATGAATCCAACTTTCCTATCACCGTTCACTTACTTTCATTGGGAAACCAATGGGGGGACTGTAGCATGTGATTAAAGAGCAAGTCATCTAGTTGTCAAGATGCGACTGAGCTTTGGTGAAATGTTGTAAATGAGGATGAAAGCTAGACTGCTTGAAGAATAGCCTGAGCAGCCCTTATAGAAGGCATAGGCGCAAGACAATTACAAGGAGCGTCTATGGAATGTGACACATGAGGTTAGGCTAGACTCATGCGATGTAGGATTCCACATTCCCGCAAACTCAATCAGAGAGTGAAAGGCGAAAGTTCCATCCGACATTACAACCTGTCATGTCATTAATGTAACTAAATGGGGATTACCTAAACGGGAAAGCCTTTAAAACGGCTATTGGTTATAGACCTGAATATCCCGCATGGTAACGGAGCCTTCGTAGTAGTCCGAAATAGGGAAAGCCTATTACATGGCGAAGGAAGGCAGTTTACCAGTCCAATAAGAACATGGGGAGGTTCGAGAGGAACCATGAGAAATCCAGAAGTACTATTGGGAAACCTGAAGAGGCATTCGAGTGATGAGAATTATAAGTATCAGCAGTTATACAGGAATCTTTATAATAGGGAACTCTTACTCTTGGCTTATCGGAATATAAGTGAAAATGCAGGAGCTATGACCCCAGGTGTTGACGGTAAAACTGTCAGTGAAATGAGCCTGGAGAGATTAGAACAGCTAATAGCTAGACTTAAAAACTCTTCTTATCAGCCTAATCCTGTCAGACGTACACATATTCCAAAGAAAAATGGTGGAAAAAGGCCATTAGGATTGCCGTCAGCAGATGACAAGATAGTTCAAGAAGCAGTCAGAATGATGCTTGAAGCAATCTATGAAGGAAGTTTTACTGATACTTCACATGGATTTAGACCTAACCGTAGCTGTCACACCGCACTATCTCAACTAAAAGCAAACTTCACTGGTACAAAGTGGTTTGTTGAAGGAGATATAAAAGGGTTCTTCGATAATATTGATCATCACATCTTAGTTAATCTTCTTAGGAGAAGGATTAGGGACGAGCGCTTCATCGATTTAATCTGGAAGTTCCTTAGAGCAGGGTATGTAGAGGATTGGAAATGGAATAAGACATATAGTGGTACACCTCAAGGGGGTATCATTAGTCCAATTCTTTCTAACGTCTACCTCAATGAATTAGACAAATTTATGATTAAATTTGCTAACTCATTCAACACAGGTATCAAGAGGAAAAAGTTTCGTCCATACTTGAATGCTCAGCAGAATGTCCTTAGAAATAAAAAGAAGTTAAGAGAGAAAGCTCACTTGATGAGTGATGATGAAAAGATACAAATCAAAGAGAAAATCAGACACTACGAAAATGAATGGCGATCTATGCCTGCTATGGATCCGATGGATTCTAACTACAGAAGAATTCAGTATCTTCGATATGCTGATGATTTTATAGTCGGAGTTATTGGTAGTAAAGCGGATGCGGAATCGGTAAAACAGGAAATAACAAACTTCCTATATAGCGAGCTAAAACTTGAACTTTCACAAGATAAGACACTGATCACACATAATACCAAAGAAGCAAAATTCTTAGGATATGTGATAACCGTCTATCAACCATCTACTGATAGTAAAAAATACAGCGGACTTATAAAACTAGAAATGCCTAGAGAAAGATGGGTTAAAAAACTTCAACAATATCAGGCTATCAATATGACACAAAAGAGATGGAAGTCTACTCACAGGGCATATCTTGTACCCCTTGAAGATATCGAAATAGTAAGCACGTATAATGCTGAAATTCGTGGTTTCTACAAATACTACAAACTTGCAGTAAATGTCGGGTACGAAATGCACAAATTCTACTTCTTCATGAAGTGGAGCTTCCTAAAAACTATGGCTAATAAATATCGTTCAAAGGTCTCTGAGCAACATAGAAAAGTTCAGAGCAATGGTAGACTCATCATTCGCTATGAAACTAAAAAGGGAACAAAAGAGCGAGCATTCTATGATGAAGGGTTCAAGCGGAGCAAGACTCTTATATCTGCTGGAAACTCGAACATCGATAGATTAGCCGATACGTTTAACTTTAACAGTATAAATAGTCTTGGTAGCAGGCTTAAAGCGAAAGTTTGTGAAGCATGTGGAGCGATTAATAAGCCTCTACAAATGCATCACACTAAGCGCCTTAAGGATTTGAAGGGGAAAAATCTCACTCGAATTGAATTTCTGATGATTGCCAGAAACAGAAAAACAGTTGCAGTTTGTGAAGATTGCCATCTTAAATTTCATCATGGCAACCACAAACACTAACAAATTCAGGGGTAAATGGAGAGCCGTATACATTGAGAGGTGTACGTACGGTTCGGAGGGGAGTACGGGGAAACCTACTTGCGTAAGCAAATAAGGCGCTCCGTTCTTACCCTACTATAAAGAAACTTTCCAAGAACAAATGGCTACCTTGATAGCTCAGAAGAATAAAGCTGCCGGTGCCATAAACGGAGAAGTAAGTTCAGATGGGCTTAATGCAATGTTGGGAGATGAAGGAGACCTGCAGTCCATGCTGATTGAGTCCATTAAAAAAGGAAAAGTGCTTAAGGGATCTACCGAGGAATGGACGGCAGAAGCTTCTGATCGTGCAAGAGAAATCTTAGCAAGTATCGGAAAGAAAAAGAAAATGGGGAAATCACCAAAAGAACAATTTATTACCTGGGTTAATCAGCAAGTTTCCGCGGATTCCTCTAAAAACGTCCTTATCCGGAAAGCGGCAACCATTACAAGCCATATTGCAGATGGAAAGGTCAATGGGTTTATGTTTACCAATCAAATCCTGGAAGTAGATTTAGTAGAAGCTTTTGGATTCGATTGTATTCAAGATGGGGAAATCGTGGCTTACTTAACGGAATATGAAAGAGCAAAATTTGCAGAAACAGCTGAGCAAGTATCGATATTCGAAGTTGAAGTTGATACGACTACAAAAACAAAGAAGAAGCGAACAGCAGCGGTAAGCGGGCAACTCGCGTTTGAACTTTTTTAGGAGGAGACAGTTATGACAATTTTAATAACTTGGGATTGGGCTGTTTATTTTTATTGGTTTCTTGAAAGTTATTTTTATGTACGGGTAGAGGAAATTAAAGTTTTACATTACCCCGTGGATGATGACTATTCATATTCTGGCGAGGATTGTACAAACTTTGCAGAAGTTATTCCTATAAGTGCTGCGAAGCCTACAGTGAATGCGGAAGAGGAACCATTAATTTTAAAATCACCACTAAATGAGGAATCAGAAGAATTATTTATGCAGATTGAAAAAGAAATAACAGCTGTTGATGAAGGTGATATTTGTCACCTCCAATATGAATCTGGTGAATTACTATTAGGTGGTGTCAGCCAAGAAGCGGAACAAGAAGAAATTTTCGTTTCTGAATGGATAGAGGACGACGACCTGGATGAAGATTGTATTCATATGAATGACTTAATGATTGAACAGGCAACACCCTCACAAAATGGTTTTGAATCATTTGCCTCTGCAAAAATTATGGATTGCCTAGAAGGTGCACAACAATGGGTAGTTTCTGTAGTTGGTATTGAAGAAAACTATATCCATATTTCAGACGGAAAAAGGCTTTGGGTAAATGTGGGGGAAAAAGCAAAAAAAATAGGCAATGGGGATATTCTCATTCTAGATGTAGTAAGGACTGGTAAGGAAATCAGTGTACAAAACCTAGTAAGAGTTGAAGCATCTGTGTCAGAGGAATACATGATTCCAGATGAAGAGCATCTTATTCAAGACGATAGAGTACTAGCAATATAAGAACTCCAAAAGAGCGACTTTTGTCGCCTTTTGGTCCAAGCCTGGGTGCAAAACCTTGGTTTGGACCAAAAGAATAATTCTTTTGGTAATAAAGACCCTCATATTTTACATTTTTAGATAAGATAATCAGATTTTCGACACTTTTCGACAGAGAGGATGAGTCTATTGTAATATAATAATGGCAGTTTTAGTTTTACTTGGAAATGTTTTCATTAATAGCTTTTTTTATCCAAAATATAGAGATTGAGAATATATGGAGATTTATAAAGGATTTTAAATTAAGGCTTAGCTACAATAAATGAGAGGAGATTTATCCAATGATAATTCAACGGTTAGGCGAAAAGCAAATTTTAGAAATAAAGCAAGAAATTAAGAAAAAACAAATTGGACTAAATAAACTGCATATCAATTTCAGGTTTGTCAAAGGGGAGTTATACATCAATGCGATGGGGGTAGAAGGAATACCTCAAACAGAAGAATATTATGAATCAATTGAAGATAACCTAACCTATGTAGATTTAGCCTGGTTGACCCCACTAAGTAACCATTTAAATGTAAACCTGGATGCTTCTATAGCAGTTAACCCGGATGGATCCTTTGAACATAATAGTATTGATCTAGAATTACATACAGCTCTTCCAAGTGAAGTTCAAGATAATCATAGAATACTAAGTTATGTTACGCCACTGTTTAAGAAACTAATTCCATTTAGAGCGTTTCTTACCCAGATTGAATTTGGATGGCATAATTACCGATTAAGCAATATTCGATTTAAGTTGAACTTGGATGGTAAAAAGGTTAATACCATTTTAAGCAATGAGCAAACTGTTAACACACAGGTTCTTGGTCAATGGCTATCTTCTCTTTCTCAAGTGCTGGATTACAATCAAGGAAGGTACAAGCACTTAGTGGACCTTCCAATCATTAATGGCCGAATTAGTACAGCAACTTTTGAAACGGGCCTTTGCTTCCGCTTTGATGGAAAAGGGAAAAGAAGATGGTCTTAAAATTTCGTTTCCTATTACTACTCTTTGCTTTAGTGATTTTGATACCCTCTGCTGCAAGCGCAAGTCCGTTGCAGCAGGGTAACGGTATCACATTAAATGAACAGCTCAATGTTTGGTCTACGAATCTAAATAATACTGCACCAAAAATATCCTTTTTGTTCTCTGCCATATTTACAATAATGTTTCTATTTGGAGTGGTTAGGCTAGGTTACTCAATTGTTACTAAGACTGGCCAGGTGATGAAAGGATCCACCGGGCTTTTAATCTGGGTTCCAATCACTTTCTTTTTCATCAGAATTTTAATACTATTATTATTTACAACAAATAGTGAAAATGTTACACTACTCGCAAGTGATTTTATTCAGTTAATCTCTGCTGCCAGTCACTCTACTGTTGATTGGATGATATCAATTGGATTAGTATTTTATCTATTTTATCACTTGATAAAACATCCTGAATTCGGCAGGTGGAGCAAAAGAATGTGGGTCTTTGCTGGCGGATTAACCTTATTGACGTTTATTTCTCCAATTGTATTAGGTGCTGTATAACAAGCTATTAGGAAAAGGGTGAATGCCATGTTAAAACTTGTAATAGATAATAGTAAAAAGCAAGTACATCCTGCAGCGGTAACATGCCGGACATCGTGTGACCTATTTGATGAACTTACAGAAACTTGTTCGATCAGTCAAAACGTAAATGTCGATAGTTCTTACGAGGCAGCCAGGTGCGGCTTTTTCTTATCTAGAGATATAATGGCCTCTCCCCCGCTAAACAATAATCATATTGGCTTTAAATTCTCACTAATAGAAGAAGAAGCTGATTATTTATTGGACGATCCGAATATGTTTCATGAATTAATCGGAAAGCCGGTACAAAAGGAAAAGTATACATATCCAAATGAGCCTGACTTTCCAGCTCAAAGAGAAGACGCCAGATGGTATGTATCTTCTTGTGGTACTTACGGTTGCTGGATAGTCAATTTGTGCAAAAAACCATTGCTACATCCAAAAAGCCTTGAAAATGCAGTAAAAGGCTGGACTTCAAAAGTATATAAGTCCCCAATTCCACTGCACGATCACAAATCTTCTCTCACTTTGGCCTCCAAAGTCGCGTGGATTATAGACGCAGAAGGATACGGGCAGTATGGATTACTAATTAACGGCCAAATTTCTTCAATTTCATCTCCTAAACCGGTAAATTGGACGAAGTGATATTGATAATTTTGCAAAAGTATTGATATAATTAAATCAAACAAAATATATAAAGGGACCACCCTGTTGTAAATGCATACATCTACTTGTATGCACTTTTACAGCAGGGTTTTTTTATGTAGGAGGGGAGATAGTGAACAGAGATACCATTTTGGTGATACATGAAAAGTCACCGTTTCAGGATGGGTTGGTTAAGCTAATTGATCTGAAGTTTGGACATTTGTTCAAAGTTATTAAAACGGAGACTAGTAAATTACAACTTTATGAAAATGGTTGTGTTCCCAAACTAATTATTCTTGAAAAAGTAATTAATCCAAAGACAGTTGAGTTTCTAATCAAAATGAAGAATATGGGTTCCAAATTAATATTAGTTACTTTAGATGCTTCAGAAATAACTGAATTAGAGTTAAACCTTTTTAACGCGTTTCTTGTTAAGAATATACGTACTTCAGAAATGCTGAAAGTCATGGAAGATTTACTGGATTATAAAGAAAGCTATGTGCACCCAGACTTTGGTGATATATTTTTGAAGAAGTTAATAAACGCATAATTAAATTGGGAAAATATATAAGAAAATACTTGTTTTTAGTGTAATTTATGTTATATTTATTTGTAATTCAAACACTAGAGATGAGGGGTTTTTAATGAAAAAAACTGTCGCAATTTTCGGAGGATCTCAAGAGGCTACGTACAAGCGAATAGGGCAAAAAAATAACGTAAACATTATCTTCCATAGTGGTAAAACAAGAAACGGAGGTAACAAAAAGGAGTTCAAAACGCTAGTAAAGAAGGCAGATTGTGTAGTCGTATTACTAGGTGCAGTTGGACACGTAAGTATGGATATTGTAAAAGAAGTTTGTAAAGATCTTGGTAAAGATGTGCTTTATCATAATGGCTTTGGTGCTTCTGGCGCTATTCAAAGGTGTGTAGAACACTTAAACACCGCAGCTTAAGAGGAGACATGACTAGTATGATTTCAGTAAATGTTAAAGAGCTAACTCAAGGAGAATTATTGTTGATTGAAACTTTGCGGAATCTTGAAGATCCTGATGAGCTGGTTCGCGCCTGTTGTGATGTTCAATCAATATCAAGAATTGCTTGTTAAATATAGCTGCAGAAAAACTTAAAGGCATTTGTTGAATAAATGATTAACCGGAGGATTTGCTAATGTCTGATAAATGTGGGAAGAAGGCTTACATAGTTTTAGGGGTTTTATTAGGAGCTTTAATCATAAGCGGATGTGGCATTCAAGACATTATGCCTGGAACAGAATTTAATGATAACCATGAATCATTTTCAAAGATAGCTTAATAAAATACAGCTTATTCTTCGTATATTAGGGGGGAGAGAAAAGTGAACCAACTTCAGTATCAAAAGAAAATTATAAGAGAGGAATATGGAGACCCAAAAAAGCCGGCTGAAGAAGAAACAGATAAAAAAGAATCCCTTATTTCCAGGCCAAAAAGGAGTAATAATCAATTTCTTTTTAGGAAAGGAGGAAGCGTCTATTGGGGAAAGCACTCATTTGCGCTGAAAAGCCCAGCCAAGCAAAAGCGCTTGCTGCTCCATTTCCTAATAAAAATATGAAAACACATATAGCCATTGCACCTTGTGTCATGTTCCCCGAAGGTGCAGTGGTTATTTGGGCTGTTGGACATATTCTAGAACTTTATCGCCCTGAAGATTACTCAAAAGAGTACCAGGAATGGAGTTTAGATAACTTGCCTATTATTCCAAAAGAGTACAAGTTAAAGGTAATTGAAAGTAAAAGAAGCATTTTCAATAATTTTAAGAAGTTTTTAAAGGACCCCGACATTTCAGTTATCATACATGCTGCTGATCCTGGAATTGAGGGATGTTTATTATTAGATGAGATTTTCTACTATTTGAATAATAGAAAGCCAGTAAAAAGATTGTGGACTAGTAGCCTGACCAAAGATAGTGTGGTTGAAGCATTTCGTAGCATGAAGGACAATAGGCATTATCAGCATTATTATTATGCGGGATTAGCCCGACAAAGAGCCGATTGGTTAGTGGGCATGTCTGCTAGCCGAGCCTTAACTTGTCTGCTTAATCAAAAAGGAATTGAAAAAACATTTAGTGCGGGACGAGTACAGACCGCCTTAATGAGTATTATTTATCAACGTGAAAAGGAAATTGAGAACTTTATTAGTAAACCATATTTCGACCTAATCGGTGAATTTCAATTTGGAGAGGCCAAATTAAATGCCAAATGGTTTAGTAATGAATCAGAGCACATCTTTGACATGGATGAAGATATGCTTGAAGCCTTTTCTAAGTATTGTCAAAGTCAACCAGCTATTGTAAATACCATTAAAAAAGAAGAAAAAAAGAATCGACCTCCTATGTTCTACAACTTATCTTCCCTTCAAATGCATGCTAATCGTTTATATGGAATGACTCCCGCTAATGTTTTAGGTTTTGCTCAAGCATTATATGATAAATCCCTGATTACATATCCACGTTCCGACAGTCAGCGCTTAACTGCTGGGGAAGCAGCTTGGATGCCAGTCATAATAAAAAATTTGGGAGAGCTGGAGAGCTATCAAGATTTAATAAAGGGGGCAACTCGAGATATTTCTCAAGATAAAAGATATGTGGATTCTGAAAAAGTAAGTGATCATTATGCAATCATATTGACGGAAGAAAAGGTAAACCCGCTTACTTTGCCAAAAGGGGAACAACAAATATATGACCTAATTGCTAAATCCATTATTGCCGCACACTATCTAGATTACATTTATGATACTACTGGAATCATTATTACGGTTGCAGAAAAGTTTGGTTTTAGAAGCAGCGATACTCTCGTTAAAGAAGAGGGGTGGAAAAAGATATATAAGGGGCTTTCCACAAATTCGGCGGAGGAAGAGATTCAGTTGCCAGATATAAAAGAAGGGGAAGTCGGAACAATGCTTTCAGGCCAAATTAAAGCTGGATCAACAAATCCGCCTTCTCGTTTTTCACTAGGAGACTTGATCAAAATTATGTGTAATCCCGCCCCATATTGCGCTGATAAAGAAGATTTTAAGAGCTCTGAGTTGCAGCTGGGAACGGAAGCAACCAGGAGCGGCATCGTATCTATTCTCACCAAACGGTATGTAAATGTAAGCAAAAACCTAGTTTATATGCTACCCGAAGGCCGTGTGTTGATTGAAGCATTAGGGGATAACAACTATCTAACTTCTGTATTAACCAGCGGTAGGATGGAACGTTACCTAAAACAAATCCAAAAAGGAGAAGGTTCTGTTTCCTCCTTCGTTAAGAGAACGGAAGACATAACGAAAGAAATAGTTGAAAAACTTATTAAGGATGCCGCTTCTTGGAATTTTGTTGAATATGCCAAAGATATTCAAAAAACTGAAGAAGTAGGTCTATGTAAAAAGTGTGGTGCACCAGTTTTAGAGCGTGAAACGTTTTACGGTTGCAGCAACTTTAAAAAGACAAACTGTGGTTTCAGATTAAGCAAGGTTGTCGCGGGAAAGCCGATTAGTATGGAGAACATAAAGAAATTGCTTACTACTGGACAAACCTCTTTAATTAAGGGATTTAAAAGTCAGAAGAAACCAGATAAAATGTTCGAAGCCTTTTTAGCCTGGGATGAGGATAAAAACAAACTTATATTTAAATTTCCACAATAAAAAGAATAGGAGGAATAAAAGTGAATTCAGCCTTGCTTCACAATGGCCAAATTATTACTGCAGCTGAATACAATCCAGATAAGAATGGCAAACGAATTAGATGCATTGATAAAAGTTGTCATACCGAACTAATTTTGTTCCAGGAACAGATTCATCTGTTCCTTACTTTAAAACAACCGGCAAGAATGATCATTCCAAACACAATGAAAAATGTGGATTTTATAGAATATTAACTTTTGAGGAAAGTATAAAAAAGGTAGAAGAATATCAATCTGACTTAATGGAGAAAGGCATAAAAGAAACCCTAATTCGCCTAAATTTAAAAAAATTAGATCCTGATTATGTTGCAAGAACAGTTGAGAAAGAAGAGAGTGAAAAAAAGGCTAAAGATCCAAATGAGGTAAAAGTGAAGCAGGGAAGCAAGACGCCTAACAGTATTGGTACTTTAAAAGCTATAGTTAAACTCCTAACTTCATATGAACCAGATACTCTGGCAACAATATTGATTAGCATTAATGGGCGAAAAATTCCTCTTTCCCAGATTGTCATTAGCCATGATAAAGCACATGAATTAGCATGGTCCGACCGAGCAGACCCTAAGCTTAGTTATTTTGTATACGGGGTAATCCAGAATGTTGTAAGAAGAGAGTCAGTGTATTATATTAACTTCGAACCAATTAATGGGGTGGTTTTTAGTTTGGGGATATTCTCAAAATACTTTAAACACTTCACTTATAAAGATGATCAACTTATAGGAAGAAAAGTTTTAGCTTACGGTTCCCGATTAAAAAAGAATGAGTATAAGGGGAAAAATACGTCAGAACTTGTAATAAAATCAAATCAATACATAGAATTCTTAGGAAAGAACTAAATAGCTTATAGAGGTATGAAATTATGAATTATCCAATGGTAATAAGAAGAGAGCCTTTGTTTACAGGCTGGTTAATCGTTGTTTTCGCATTATTATTTTATAAATTACTTACATTACACCTTATTATAGGGCTGGCTATGGGAGCAATTTTTGCAGGTATATTATATTTAATGCTACAACACAAAATCATTGTTAAAGATGATCATTTTATTTACAAAGATTTTTCACGAAACCGTGTTCAGTACCAGGAAATAAATAAAATATTTTTAAGGGTAGACAAGCACTATGGTAACAATAGTTTAAGAAAATTTTGGATTGATGTAATCTTGACTGATGGTAATCAATTCTGTATTCCTTCCTACCTTTTTACAACGAAGAAATCCAAGGATTTTTTCAATGTGGCTCTAAGTAAAAACACTGATATTATAATCAATTCGAGCTTAATTGACTATATTTCCTCTAAGCAAACTAGTATAGAAAAGATAGGAAGCATACTATTAATGATCTTGTTTACATTAATGGTAATACTCTATTTGGTTAATGCTAATTAGTGTTCTAACTAAAAAAGTAATCCACTTTTGCTTCAAGTATTCTTATATTTAACCACTAAAAAAGTAAAGAAACACTTCACATTTTTAAGTATAATTGGAGTTATTGTCTTATGGATTTAAAACTAATTTGAATTGCAGCTCAGCCAGGTTCGATATTCTCCTTATATCTTACCAAAAGTCTAAAGAGAGGCATTTATACAGGGGGAAACCATGGAAAAAACATCTGAAGCTTTTATAGACTTTGATTTCGACAAAATTTACGACTATAAAGAAATGCCAGATAAGAATAGCGATCGATGTGATAACTGCAATAGTGCTCACTTCAAGAGTTCAGTGGGTGAAGGTAAATTTATAAGAGAATGCTCAAATTGTGGATTAAAGAAGTCAATTTAATCTATTAATCGTATACTTATTAATTGTAGTCCATATGAACCCCTGGCTCTTTAGCCAGGGGTTCATCCGTTTGACCTTTAAGTTTTTGGTGCAATATTAAAATCAGTAGTTATGGAGGTCTTTATCCACCGGTTTGTATTTACCTTCTGGAAGTTTTTCAACTAAATTAAACTCGATCAACTTCTTCAAGGATAAATTACAGTAAGCAGCTGCATCGTATTTATCTCTCCCTACCTTTTGTCCTATCTCGGAAGGTCCTACACCTGACTGCCTTTCTATGTATAAATCACTTAGGGCTTTAAGGATATTCTTATCTTTATCAGTTATTCGTTTTTTTGATTGTTGTGACAAAATATTCCTCCCAATATATAGTTATAAAGGAAAAGTAAAACAACTAAGGTTTAAAAATCAAGCTTTTAAGCAATTTTTCAACCAATAAGAGGATATCGACTTAATTAATTACCAATAAATTCAAATGAGGAATAAACCCTGCAATTTGAGATACATCAGGTTCCGGCATTTGACTATTTTATCCATAGAGGGGTAATATATAAATAGGAAAAGTATGTAAGTGCCGCTTTATTTTTATCTCTTGCAGCATATACTATCCATTATTAAAAATGGAAGAGGGGTTGTAAGTGAATAAAAGGAGGAGAAAAAAAATGGTTAAACTAGCGAGAGCTCGAGCTGCAGGTAAGGTTGCCCGAGGCCATAGCATCCGAAGAAGGGGTATGAGCTTAGAAGCAAAGAACGAATTGTTATCAAATCAAATCGCTAAAGCTATGTTTAAAAATAATACAGAAGCTCTTAAAGTAAATAAAGATGGTGTAGTCACAAATCTAGACTACAACAATCCTAATCACATGAGGTGGCTAGAAGATTAATGAAACCAGGGGATATTTACAATGTTGATTTTCCATTTAAACCACCGTTTCCGCCGGACGGTAATAATAGCAAAAAGCGTCCGGCTTTAATTATTGCAATTTCTCCAGATGGCACAGCTTTGGCACTTATGGTAAAGATTACGGGTTCTGCTCCAACTCTCAAGTATCCTAATCGCATTGAAATTGTCCATTGGTCACAAGCTAATCTTGACAAGGAATCGTATGCTGAAATAGATACAGAAGAACAATTTGATCTTAAAGAAGCGAATACATATCGTGGGACTTTGAATCCATTAGATTTTAATAATATTCTAAGTGAGTATATTAAATTAAAATCTAGAACAAGGCATACTAGAAGACCCGCTAGATAATAATATTCATAGTTTAAAAGCCCTCTATTGAGGGCTTTTAAACTATGAATATATAAATATATTTAAAAAATCGCAATTTCATTTATATGAATATGCATCCTTTTTGACTGCTATAAGTTTCATGTCTGAACCAACTTTTTCTGCTAAAGTAAACTCAAAATCCTCTACATTTTTCAAGTTGCTTATTCCTTTTCCAGCCACTGAAGTTAACGCTTCTTTACCACCGATAATCTTAGGCGCCATATAGATTATCATTTCATTAACTGCACCTGCCCGGACAAAAGCATCAGCAATAGTTGCCCCGCCTTCAACTAATAAAGATGTAATTTTCCTTTCCCCCAAAATAGAAAGAACATGTTCTATTTCGATATGCTCTGACTCTAGCTTAATCACTTCTACATGCGGGAAGGAGAAAAAGGGGGAGAGCTTTACCTCTGATACTTGGGAACCTGTGAAAATCCAAGTAGGAGTTGTATCATCTGTGATTAATTGGGCTGTTGGAGAAGTCCGGAGGTGCGTATCAAGGACAATTCTTACAGGCTGCTTTCCACCACCATCCTGGCGTGTTGTTAACTTGGGATTGTCTAATATAACTGTATTAACTCCAACTAGAATACCGTCTGATTGATGGCGATAGGAGTGGCTATCATTTCTAGCTTGCTCTCCCGTAATCCATTTGCTCTCACCAGTATAAGTTGCAATTTTCCCATCCATGCTGATGGCAGTCTTCAGTCTCACGTATGGAAGGTTCGACTGAATATAGTGAAAGAATGCACGGTTGAGATTATTTGCTTGATCTTTGAGAAGGCCGATTTTCACCTCAATACCAGCCTTTCTTAACGTATTGATCCCTTGACCGCTCACTTTAGGGTTTGGATCAACTGAAGCGATAACAACCCGCTTAATCCCGGCATCTATAATACCTTTTGCACATGGTGGTGTCTTTCCAAAATGGCTACACGGCTCCAATGTAACATAAATTTCTGCTCCTTTGGCTTTTTCTCCAGCCATCCTTAAAGCGTGGACTTCTGCATGAGGTTCACCCGCTTTTACATGAACGCCAATGCCAACAACCTGATTATCACGGACAACAACAGCTGCTACCGAAGGATTGGGAGTTGTTTGGCCGATAGTAGATTTTGCCATTTCAATGGCCATATTCATATATTTTTCATCTCGATTCATTTTCCCTACCTCCGTTTCAAATGATAAATGCATAAATCAATTCTAACTGGTTTCTTTTATTCGATGTCGCCGCGATAATTTTTTTGTTACTTAGACATAGCACTAGGTTGAACATTTGATTTAACTTCTTCAATTTGATAATCAAGGATTTTTCTAGTGAAAATTACACCAATAATACCCAAAATCACAAATATACCCATTATAAAATAGCCTGTATTAGCTCCAATTATACTTATTGTTGAAGTAAACAAAGCTAAAATTAAGGCTCTAAATAACAGGCCAATAGTATTAAAGTAAGCATTTATTCGCCCTATCATACTATTATCTACTAAATGTAACATCACCGTTCTTCGAATAACACGCGTCCCTGCATTTCCGATTCCTAAGAAAATTTGTACTGCTAAAAATATAAACACCGTGTGCACTGAAACCATAATCATTATTGCTAAGGCAAATATTGACATTATAAGTATTATTGAACGTTTGTTACCAAATTTATTTATTGCATAAGGAATGAATAAACCAGCTAATACTGCACCTATAGCATAAATCATACTTGAAAAACCAAAAACGTTAACACTTGCGTTGAGGGTGTTGTTTACAAAAATAGGTTTGAGATAGTTAGAAATCATAATAAACAAAAAGGGTACTAAACTGCACAATAAAAACATAGCCAGTAAAGCTTTTCCCTTGATAAATTTAAAGCCTTCTACAATATCACTAACAAATGTTACTTTTGTTTTGCTTATTGGCTTACTAGTTTTCGTATACGGTACTAGTAAAACCAAAATAAATGCTAACAGATAAGTAAAAGCATCAAATAAAAACACATAGGCATAATCTATATGCCCTAAAACGATACCTGACAACCCACCTACTCCAACTGTAGCAGCTTGACTTTCTACTTCAAGTAAACCACTTAAAGAACTGTATGTTTTCTTATCAAATATTTCTTGAACAAATGCCAGTAGTGTTGGGAAGTGTAATGTCCAATATAAGGAACCAGAAAACACCATGATAATCAATTGCCATAATTGAAAACTATTGGAGTATAAACCAAATAACCCTATAGGTAAAATAATACAAAAGCATAGTAATTGATTAAAAATATATAGATTTTTCCTTGAAAAACGATCGACAATTACACCAACATAAGGGTTGATAAAAAACATTATCAATGTTATCGCTAAAGTTGTTACTCCAAGGATTTGCTCTCCATTCTCTTTTTCAAGGATCAACCAAACCACTCCAACTGAAGTGACTCCTGCACCTATTCCAGAAAAAAAGTTCGCTCCTAACAAAAATAGAACTCTCGGGTCTTTTAGCAGAATGCTATACATTCTAATTCTCCTTATGGGATATTGAATTTGAATTATAAAGGTCGATTACAAACTCCTTTACATCTTCATTATTATTGAATGAGTTTAAAATTTCACACAAACTATAATTACTAACCAGCATATCTAACAATTGTTCATCCACTTCATTGATTATTAAGTCACCTGGTTCATAAAAATCCTTTTGAACAATAATAGAATGTTTTCGAATAATAGGTTTATCTCTTTCTCCATCAATCATTTCCATTATAGACTCAAAATCATAATTAAGTTTAATAATATTGAAGGGCCTCACTATTTGTAATGGACAATCAATTTTTATATCTCCTTCGTTAGGGGAGGTTTCGAAGCTTTGTATAAGAGTCAAAGATAAATAATAGCAATATTTTGCTACGTCGATAAAATATTCAGGTAAATTATTATTTTCTATGTAACAAGTAGAGAACTGGATAAAATTTTTCATTTCATTTTCTGGAGTAATATATGCCTCATTAAATTTACTCAAGTATTCTTCTAAATAATCTGAGTAGGAACCGGAATACTTTATCATTTCGAAAAACTCAGGAAATTGTTGTTCTAATCTTTTAGCTCTTTTTCTTTGTAAATCTATTGCTAATTTATTTAAAATGTTGAAATCTAGATCTTTAAGTAGTTGTTTTTCACCAGGATCAAAGTTATATTGATCAATACTTCCAAACGGAAACCTTCTAATTTTAGGGTTTCTAACATAATCGGTTATAAATTTTTGTAAATTAATTACAGTCACGTTAAAACCTCACTAAAGAAAGTATTCTTAGCCCACTTAACACACTCACTAAAATATTGTTTATCAGGTAAACCTGTATTATTATCTTTTAATTGCCACAAAAATGCTTTTGGTTTTACTCCCAATAATGCAGCATATTCTAGGATTTCGTTATATTGCTTTTGTTTTTTTGTATCTTTAACTAAAGGGCAATGAATTTCGATTATTTTATCAAGATTAATAGAGTTTAGAAATTCTTTATAATCAATTGGGTAATACTCATTAGATTCCACTATATTTTCAACGCCTAAAATTAAACCACTGTCAGTCCTTTCTAATAAAATGTTAATAAAGTCCAATGGATCAATTTCACCTAAAGGGTTAAATAAAAAAGGAACATTCTCTAGCATAAATGGGAATTTTGTTTCCTTTTTAATACTATTAATATTCCTAATAAAGGTTTCTAATGAACTCCTAGTTAAAATGGGTGGAAGAAGTGTCCCTGAACTTATTTCAGGAACACCATTAAAGCAAATATGATCTCCCCACCACACAGGAGAGATGTATTCAATTTGATTTATTATTTTTTTAACCACATCTTTATTTGGCGAACAATCCGTTCCTAAAGAGAGCCATGTACAATGGGCTATAATTGGTGTCTTTAATTCCTTTACAACACTTTTCATATCTTCTTCTAAGAATGGAGAAATTATTAATTCAACGACATCAATTTTTTCATCTAAGGAAGAAAGAAATTTTATATACTTTTGATGATTAAAAACGGGGAAGGTTGCTCCAACCCCTAATGTTGGAAATTTATTATTCATATTTTCACCCTTATAATTAAGATAAATAAAATTCTCTTACTTTATATGGGACACCGTTTAGAACTTTATAGGCATTTATATAATTACCTCTACCGCCAATTAACAAAATTTTATTACCATTTTCCACTTTTCCTGCAATTGCTTTAGGGAAATCAGGCAAATTCTCATGTAATGCAGTAAATTCTTGATCCTGATAAGAATAAGATGCCATCTGATATCCATATGAAACAATATGAACATGATCATCTAACACAATTGCGTTTTCTTTTGTATTAACTAATATGTCCATTCCCCAAGTTTTAATTACTTCGTAGTTCTCTAAGTCCAACTCTAAAAATCCAAATGTACCAACTATATAAGTTTTTCCCTCTGGATAGTTAATCCACCTCTTAGGGACTCCATCTAGTCGCATAATATGGAGGGGGTGATTTACATCTGTGTCATAAAAGTGAAGATCACCATTCTTAGTTCCATACATTTTTCGTCCGTCTTTTGTATAACCAGTAACCCAGATTGCTGTTCCATCGGTACTTGCTCTTTCTAAAATATCACCAGTCTGAATCTCAAACTCATAAATTACGCCGGCATCTGTACCTACTAACGCTTTCTCAAATTCTGTATTTACTTCTAGACTTCTTGGGTGGCCTTCAATAGTTTTAAACCAATTAATATTTCCATTAGTATCTACTAACATCACATATTTATTTTGTGTTATAGCAAGATAAGATCCGTCCCTTAATGGTCGTACCCTTTTTATAATGCCTAAAGAATGATGATGAATTTCTAATCTTTCAATGTTAACACTATTATATTTTCCGTCACTATAACGAATTTTCTCGATCCCGTTATCTTTAGCTATATATAATAAATTTTCATCTTCAGGGTGGGGAGCCATTTCCCAAATACATTTTCCTTGGTAAAGGGCTTTATGTTTGATATCACCGTATGTATCCATACATAATAGTTCACCATTTTGAAGGAGGACATACAAGTGGCTTTTTGCATAACACATGTTAATTATTTGATACTTTAAAGGACCAATAATTCTGCTTAGCCTAAAGTCTTTATCTTTGTTGTCAAACACATAAATATTTCCATCAAATGCTCCTACATATATCCAACGATGATCTTCATCAAATTCAAGAGCTTCTACATCATCATAAGTAAAGGTTCGAGATTTTAGATTTGAACCGTCTAACTCAAAGGTAACTACTCCATTATTTTTAAATTCATTATCTCCCTCACCTGCATCTTGAGTAGCCCAGAACCTGTCGTGTCTCTTGTCATACCGTATCCAGTGAATGTTATTCTCATCTATGCTTTTAACTATAGGAAACTCTCCATTTTCTAAATTACCAATCTGGATAATCCCATTTGTTTGTCCTACTACATGCTTGTCAGGATTTTCGCAACAAATATTATCAATGAATGCATCTTCGTACATTGGCTTTCTAATATCTAGTACTTCAAAAGTTTCAATATCTAGAACCACTAATTGACTGTAACCATTGTTTGTATATAATTTACCACCAGCTACGCCTATTCCTCTTGCTGCAGTAGGTGAAGGCTCTTCATCTTTATCAAGGATATCGCTTTCATTTCTTAGCATAAAGTCATCATAAACATCTAGAGGTTGCAAACTCTTCAGATCATATTTTGCTATGCTGCCCCTTCTATTCTTTGTAAATACATAATTTCCTTCTGTAACAATGGCATTGATTGGTTCGTTATATTCTGTAGTTTTTGAAGAGGCAATTAAGTTTAAGGCAAGATCAAATTTATGTAATCTACCCTTCACATCTGTTCCGATTAACACATCATGTGAAGGAGAATATATAATCCTTATAATTCTGTCTGGAATATTCATATTAAACCTCCAATAAATTAATTTAGGTTTCACAGCTGCCTTAATAGCCTGTGAAATAGACCTTAAGGCAACTGTGAAATAATGCTAGATTACTGCTCAAGATTTACTACACGACGTACTGGCTTTTTAGTAGATTTTTTCATGTTTAATCACCCCTTTCTATTCAATGCTACCAATATAACCCATTTCTGGAAGCCGGTCAACAGATTAGGAAGAATTTTGAGAATATTGGACATTTTTTTACAAATCTGATATATTGTTGTTGAATTTGGTAAAAATTTAATAAGGAGGGATTTTTTGAGATATAGATATCTAGGGCATAGCGGTTTAGAGGTTAGTGAAATTAGTATGGGAACTTGGATAACTATCGGAGGTACTTTATCAGAGGAAAAATCTATAAAGCTTATAGATAAAGCAATCCATTTAGGAATAAATTATTTTGATACAGCAAATATATATCCTTTAGGTTTACCTAATCGAAACTCCAGCCTACCAGTAGGGGAATCCGAAAAATTATTGGGGAAAGCTTTACAGAAGTATAGTAGAGATTCATATGTAGTATCTACTAAACTTTACTTTCCTGGAAATAGAAGTGGAAATACTCATGCAAACAGCATGGGATTATCCCGCAAGCAAATTGTTCATCATTGTAATGAAAGCTTGAAAAGGTTAGGGATGGATTACATAGACATCTATTTTTGTCATAGGTTTGATGAATATACTCCTCTTGAAGAAACCTTAAGGGCACTAGATGATCTAATAAGAGCAGGAAAAATCCTATACATAGGCGTCTCAAATTGGACAGACCGTCAACTGAAAGAAGCTTTAGAAATAGTTAATCAATTTGGATTATCTCGAGTTATTGCTAACCAGGTTATGTACAATTTATTTTCAAGAGAGGCTGAGGACGAGCTAATTCCTTATTGTGAAGAAAATGGAACTGGAATTATAGCGTTTTCGGCTCTTGCACGTGGAGTTCTAACTGGTAAATATACAAAGAACCAACCTTTTCCAGAAAATTCAAGAGGTGGAAATTTAGAAACAAAACAATTTGCTTCTAGATTTTTGAAAGATAATTACTTAGATAAAATCGAAAAACTTAATTTAATTGCCCATGAATATAACATGAGATTATCACAACTTTCTTTATCTTACTTGTTAAGTGAGCCTTCTGTTTCGAGTTGTTTGATAGGAGCAACATCAATTGAACAGCTAGAAGAAAATTGCTTAGCATCTGATATAGAGCTAAATGAGGATTTGATTCAAGAAATTAAAAGTGTGATTAATAATTAATAAATGTATTGGAGGAATATAAAATGAACGTTTTATTATTTTGTGGTAGTGCTAGGGAAGCTTCAATAACTAGGGGGATGGCCACATTTGTAAAGAATGTTTTAGCCTCGAAAAATGTGAATGTGGAATACTTTGATGCGTATGAAAATCCACTTCCTTTATTCAATGGGGAAAACTCTAATAATACTGAAGTAACCGAACTGTTACGTGCAGCAGAAAAAGCAGATGGTTTCTTCTTCTGTACACCTGAATATCACAATGGCATGAGTGGCGCCCTAAAAAATGCACTTGACTACTTAAGCAAGAACCATTTCAGAAACAAGCCATCTGTTATAACATCATCAGCTGGTTCAGGGAAAGGTGGAGTCAACTCTTTAAACAATCTAAGACTTGTATTAAGAGGACTACATTCTATTGTGCTACCTGAGCAATTAGTATGTGATTCAATTTGTTTTAACGAATATGGAGAGCTTATTGATAAAGATATGGAAAAACAATTATCTGGGTTAGTGGAAAATCTAGTGCTGCAGTTGAATAACGCCAATAATGTTATCCATACTACTAAATAAGAAAGAGTGAGACTATGAAAAAATTAATTGCCAAAAAAGATAACTTTATCCAAGATTTTCAAGATAGTTTAGGGAATACTTCGATAAAAAAAATAGCAGTACCGGGAGGTGGAACTATATACGCGAAGTGCGAATGGGAAAACCCTACTGGATCAATAAAAGATCGTGCTGCTTTTGCAATGCTACAAGAAGTACTAGAAAAAAATGAAAATAAAGAGGAACTCCATATACTGGAATACAGTGGAGGAAATCTAGGTATATCACTTGCATACCAATGCTTTGAGTTAGGCATAAAATTAGATTTAGTTATGAGTCAAAGTACATCCCAATCTATAATTGATAAACTGGAAAGTTATGGAGCCACTTTACATTTTGTAGATAAACAAAAAGGTTTCTATGGTGTCATAGAGGAGGCAATAAGATTATCACAAAATGATAAATATACTTTTTTATATCAACATCAGAACAGAACAAATATAAATACTCATTTTAATAAAACCGGAAAAGAAATAATTAAACAGCTTGAGCATACTAAAATTGATGCTTGGGTGGCAGCTGCTGGAACAGGAGGTAGTTTATTAGGTGTTTATAAAGCTTTAAAAAAACAAAATGACTCTGTAGAACTCCACCTTGTAATGCCTGAAGAAGCCCCATATGGATCAACGGAACCGCCTAATAGCTTTAAGAAATTGGCCGGAACCGGCGGGTTTGGGTTAGGTAGAAAACAAGCTTTTATTATGGAGTATGAAAATGATATTAAACAGCAGTGGCTTTGTTCATATTCAGAAGCTCTGAAAGAAATGAAAAAGTTTTATGATGAAACAGGTATTAAAATCGGAACATCGGCAGCTGCTAACCTTAAGGCAGCCAAAGAGATAAGTTGTAAGCTTGGGGAAAATTCAACAGTAGTAACAATATTTCCTGATCAGGGATCAGAAGAAGAATGGAATTTAGCTTTTCAATAGAAGCATTTGGGAGGATGTGCTATGCAAACAGTAAAACTAGAAGAGAAACTGAAAGTAATTCCATTAGAGGGTAATAAGAATATCTTTTTAGTTGGTCCGGTTTCTTTACCATTAAAAATAGGTGAAAAAGTAAGAATGTTTAACTGGTATTCTTGGATAAGTACATCAGATATTCCAGATACTCAATCACTGTTGAATAACTTAACCAATCTAAAACACAATGAATACCAACAGTCTTCAATTCTTGTATATGGTGATTTTAGAGGCAGTAGTCAATCAGTTGTAAGGTTACATAGTACCTGTCATACCGGGGATATTTTTGGAAGCCAAAGATGTGAATGTGGATTTCAATTAAAAAAGAGTTTAGAAACCATTATTGAATACGGAAGTGGTGCACTGTTTTACCTAGCAAATCATGAGGGAAGGGGCATAGGCTTGTTCAACAAGGCACTTACGTATTTATTACAAGAGGATGGAATGGATACTGTTGAAGCAAATCATGCGTTAGGATTTGAAGATGATCTTAGAGATTATAAAGAACCAGCCCTATTATTAAAATATTTTAGAAGTAATCCAATTGACATCATTTCAAATAATCCTACAAAAGTGAATTATTTAATAAAAATGGGGATAGAGGTATCCCAACAGATTATTTTATGGGATGAAGTGTCTACCTACAATGAAAAATACATTAAAACCAAAATTAGTAAGTCTGGACATGTAAGAGCAACAACAAATTCTGAATTTAACATAGTAGGAGGAGTTTATAATGCATAAAGGGCCGATTACTGCTGTAGTTTCTAATAATACAGGTGATAGGGTTTTTACTGGAGGTTACGATAGTTTCATCTATGAATGGGACTTAGATAGAAATAATTCAAATTTCATTGGAAAGCATGAACATTTAATAAACAATATTACTTTATCAAATGACAATCGAATCCTCGCAAGCTCTTCATCTGATTACACTATAAAGTTATTTGACACGGTTACTAACGAATTGATTAAAGAACTAATTGGTCATTCAGATGATGTAGAAGCTATTTCTTTTTCTGAAGATGATCGGTACTTAATCTCTACATCTCGAGATCAACGTTGTTTAGTTTGGAATATTGAAAGTGGATCTATTGTAAACCAATTTCAACATCATGAAAAGGACGTTTTATCTGTATGGATTTATAAAGATCTTGCATTTACTGCAGGGGATGATGGAAAGGTTCTTGTTTGGGATTTTTTAACAAACGAACTAAAAAAAGAATTAGGTCCATTTAATTATGAAGTTGATACTGTAGATGGCAGCAAAGAAAGAGGCTTATTTGCCTTAGGTGCAGATGATGGAAGCGTCCATATTTATGATGCAAATTCCTTTCAATTTTTACTTAATTTTGATGCCCACAAACAAGGAGTAAAGAAAGTTAGCTTTTCACCTTCAGGTAATCTACTGCTAACCGCAGGATATGATCATAAAATAAATATTTGGGATGTTAAAGAAGGTAAGAAAGTAAAAGAGTTAAACCCTTATATTTACCAGTGGGAGCGTTGTTTAAGTTGGACACCAGACGAAAAATTCATTATTGGGGCAAGCTTCGGAAAAACTTTTTGCAAATGGAATTTAGAGACTGGAGAAGTTGTTAATAATGATTTGGAATTAGCAACTCCTTCAATAAACGACCTCTCAGTTTCAGAAACAGGAGATATTGCCACCGCTTCTGATGATGGAAAATTTAGAATAAATGGACAAGTTGTCTCTGATGAGAACCATGTACTTACCAATAGTGTATGTATTACAGATGATGGGAATATCGCGGCTTGGGGTAACCATGCAGGTGAAGTATTTTTAGTGGACCTAAAAGATAGATTTATTAACCGATTCAACCTGAACACCGGACCGATAAATGTAATATTTTTTTCGAAATTAGATAATAACTTTTATGTTGGTACGTATGGAGGATATGTTCATGTTATCAGCTTGAGCAGTAAGAAACAGATCACAAACTGGAAAGCGCAAGATGGTGCAATAAAATCCTTGGCTGTGAATAATGAACATGTAGTAACTGTATCAGCCAATGCCACTATACACGTATTTAATAAAAATAATAAGAGTGATGTTACTGTACTTGTGGGACCTAATGCAATAATAAACGACATCCACTTAATGGAAAACAAGAATGAACTAATAGTAGTTAGTAGAGATAAGATAGTAAGGGTATTCGACTTGCTAACTGGTAAAATTTTAATGCAACACAACAAGCACCGCTATTCCATTAAGAGTATTACTCAAAATAATAAAGGTCAGATTATTAGTGGAGACTATTGGGGATATATTGTTGTTTGGGACCCAGAGAATGATAATATATCAAATCCAATCAGACTAGGTACAAACGGTATAAGTGCCTTAGAATCTAAAGGAGAAACTGTTTTCGCATCTTCCTACGATGGAGCAGTTTATACTATAGACTCAAAAGGAAAATTGGATGAAGCATTCCGTATTTTTACTCAGCACCCTGATAAATTGGTTCAATGCTAGATAAGGGAGATGATGATTTCTTGAAACTTAAAGATATGAGTGTATTTGCTGGACAGCTAAACCAATTAGACAGCAGAGAAGCAATGGGTCTCCCATTCTCATTTTCAAGTACCCAACTTGATGACATTTCAGTAAATAAAGAACTATTTTCAATAAATATAGAAGAACTCGTTTATATATTAGAGAGTGAAGATAAAGAAATTAGCGAACGTTATTTAGCAGGCCTGTTACTAGCATTAAAAGGTGATCCAAGAATCAACACATATGACCCTGAAATGATAAATATCCCAAAAGGCTTAGTAACAATTGGCTTAAAGCCGGAAGATGTAGCAAAGGTATGTAATAAGTATAAAGATACAGGGATTATTGAGGAATGGATCATAAAAGAAACACCAGAAGTACACGTAAATTTAGATAGTTATAGAATAGGTAAATACCTTGTAACAAACCAGGAATATTTGGAGTTTATTAAAGAGAATCCACAAGAAGAAATTCCTTCTTCCTGGTTGTTTGGTAGATATCCAATGGAGTTTTCTAATCATCCAGTCTATTCAATTTCTCCAGAAACAGCTGATAATTACTGTAAATGGATTTCAAGAAAAACGAATAGAAATTTCAGATTACCAACTGAATATGAATGGGAGAACGCTGCAGCAGGACCAGATCGTTTGGAGTTTCCTTGGGGAAATGAATTTATTAGTAGTTTCGCTAATACAGTTGAATGTGGATTATTAAGATCGTCTCCTGTAGGTATGTTTGCAGCTGGCAACTCATTTTATGGGGTTACAGATATGGCTGGCAACGTTGAAGAATTTGTTCGTGATTACTATCACCCTTATGATGGTAATTTGAATAATGGTGTTTTCGATGATCTAGCCAAAAGCAATGGTAATTATAGAGTAGCTAGAGGTGGAAGTTTTACTAGATTTAAAGATTTAGCAAGATGTAAAAGAAGACATGGAAAATATCCAAAAGATATATATGTAATGGGATTCAGATTAGCTGAAGATATTTAAGTGACAAACAATGAAATTCCGCAATTGGGGAGGAATTTAAAATTCTGTGGGTATGTAAGAGTCATTTGATAGAAGGAATTCAAAAGTTAAAAGTGCCGCATGTAAAACTTACTACCTTAGATCTTCGATGCGTGTATTGTGAGAGAAAAGCATTATATGAACTATATTATAAAGACATTGTAAAGGTGACCGCTAGAATGATGGAAAAGCAATCAATTTAAAGAAAGAATTAAGCTTTTTAATTCTGTGACTTATTGTTGTGCTTCTTGACCCTAGGATTGACTATTAGTTCAGAAAGGGAGATTTTATATGTATAACAATTGCCCAGCTGAAGTACTTGAAGAAAATGATATACCTTGTATTGGTCCTAATAATGAAGATTTAGGGTACTAACTTTTATATATAAATTATTTAATGAATTTTACCCATAGCCCTAATAGTAGAATTAGCCGTTCTTATAAAAGAGCGGCTATTAAATTTGATTTCTAATTGATATTAGGTGGTTTATAATTAGATACTATTCATGATCTTTAAATTACTGCAGTATCATCCACCAGAAATTCTTAGAGCATGAACTATATTTTAAGGGGTGTTGGGGTTGTCAGAAAAGATTAGAGGCTTTTGTGAACTAATTGCAGAGGACTATACATATTACTTATACAATTTTTTTAATGTGATCCACAAAGGAAAAATAAATACATTTCCTTGGTGCTGCCATGCTTCAGCTAATTTAATTGCCTCTTATCTAAAAGTTCATTTTGATGAAAGCTTTGTTCATAAAAAGATGCCTGGACACGGAGTCTCAGTCGGGCGTGGTGGTTATGTGGACTTTACTGAGTTTCAATTTAATCTTACAGCTGAGCAAAAACATAAATTCAAGATGACAACTAAAGCTTTTACTAAAAATGAAGTCTACACATTGATAAAAAGGCAGCCGATATTTTATTCAAACGAAACTATCGATTATCAAATTGTTAATACATCTTCTTTCGGTGAATGTACTTTATTTGGTGTAGAATTCGCCAAAAAGATAAAGAATCCACAAACACTAGATGGATTTATGGAGTATGTTGAAAAATCTATTGAAAAGGTTGGTGAGCGGGTGGTAAATGCTGGAGTATATTGATATGAATTATAAAAAAGGACCAATAAATCCCTTAAAGCTGAAGATTAAAAAACCTTTTTGCTACATTATTAAGCCGAATGGGATTGTGAAGGTTAACCTTTTAAGGAGATAAAATGGCAATTAAAAGTCACGTTTAGTAGAAGGAACAAAGGAGAACGTATTGGTGGAAAATAAATTATGAGTACATTAGTTTATATGGTAAGACACTGTGAGTCTCCAAAAGCAGGAAATGAAAGAACAAGGGGATTAACCGAAAAAGGTTATTTAGATGCTCAACGAGTAATTGATATATTGAAAGATGAAGAAATTGATGCAGTTGTTTCAAGTCTATATATACGCTCGCTTTTAACTGTTGAAAAGTAGCTCAACAATAGGGCAGGAAGTTATAGTATTTGAAGATTTAAAGGAGAAGATATTTTCTTCTAATGACAATCGTGTATCTGATAATCGAGTTGCTTCCACTTTTGGAGGAGTCATTTTTCGAATCAAATTTCTCTTTAGAGGGAGGAGAATCTAATGCTGATTGTCAAAATAGAGCGATAAAAGTCTTAAAAGAACTTTTAGAAACTTATAGAGATAAGAAAATACTGATAGGTACTCACAAGGCTGTTATGACCTTGATGATGGGATATTTCGATTCCTATTATGACTTAAACTTTTTACTTAGCACACCAAAGCCTGATATTTATAGAATGGAATTTAATGAAAAGGGATTATTAGTGAATCGAAGACTATAAGAGGGTGTTAACCAATAAAATTAGTTTTCTTTCTAAATTAATGGGTGCGTTGATCCAGGTAGGATTAACGGCTTTTTTGTTGTACTTGTTATTGAACAAACGGGCAGGTTAGCTTAAGAAGGAAATTATCGATAATTGCAGAAATCTAAAAGGAATAGAGTATAGGAGGTGTGAAAGTGAAAATTAGAAAAGCAACAATGAATGATATTAAAGAAATCACCAAATTGATGGAACATCTTGGATATCCTACCACAATAGAAAATATGAAAACACGATTTAATAATATTGATTCAAGTCCAGATTATCATACTTTATTAGCTTCTTATGATGACAAAATAGTTGGAATGATAGGACTTGTTAAAGGGTATTATTATGAATTGGATGGCTCGTACGTTCGTATTGTAGCTCTTGTTGTAGACTCGAATCATCGTAATAAAGGAATAGGTAAACAGTTATTAGAGGAAGCAGAAAGTTGGGCAAAAAAAATCGGAGCAACTGGAATAGGACTAAATAGCGGGAACCGACCAGAGAGAATTAATGCTCATAAATTTTATAAAAATATGGGCTATTTAGATAAAAGTGTTGGATTTGCAAAAAGCCTCATCTAAATTACCCAATGACCGTTTGTGTTATAAATCAAGATTGTGAAGGATTGTACTTAAACTATAGGGTGCTTTCGTATTATAGAGTTAACCAGTTTTTACTGGTTGCTCTTTTTTTTATAGGACCTATTATTTCAGTAGCCAGGGTAGAACGTACGGGTGCGTGGGAGGTAGATCTCGTCAACTAAACTGTTCGCCCC
>NZ_JAMBOJ010000044.1 GCF_023715565.1 Cytobacillus firmus
AGAAATGGCCTAGAAGATGACCTCGGAGAGGTCTATCATCATCTGAAAATGCTTCAAAGCCAATAAAATTCAAAAAAGAGGTCCGGAATGAGACTATTCCGAACCCCTTTTGTCTACAAACTGAAGTCTCTAGCATGAAAACTAGAGACTTTTTTACGTGTATTATTTATTTATATATTTTAGTGGATCCTGCCTTTTACCGTCTTTGTATACTTCAAAGTGCAGGTGGACACCGGTTGAATCACCAGTATTTCCCATCACGCCGATTTTTGAGCCTTTTGAGACGGTTTGGCCAACGCTGACACCAATGGAATCCAGATGGGCATAAACCGTGCGGAAGCCATTGTTATGGTCGATGACGATTTTATTTCCATAGCCGCCATCCATGCCTGCAGAGACAACTGTTCCGTTATCGGCTGCTTTGATCGTGCGTTCGCTCGGTCTTGCAATGTCGATTCCTTTATGCAATTTGCCCCAGCGGTATCCCATTTTACTGGAGATATAGCCGCCGACTGCCGGATAGGCAAAGCTGCCTTCACCGCGGGATGGAATCACCTTTGTTCCCTTTGTGACAATTTGCTTCACAGGCTCTTCAAGAACCTTTTCGTTTTTTACTTCTTTTTTGACCGTTTGGCCGTTTTCTTCCGTAATCAGATAGGTTGCAGCACGAACGCCTTCCTTGCCTTTCTGCTTCACTTTCGTTTCGCCTTTAGGCATGCTGCTGTCTTCGACGATTTCTTTTTCAAAATCGATTTTTTCCTTTTTGAAAACTTCTTTATCTGCTATCACTTTTACATACGGCTTGTAGACAGTCACATTTAATTCCTGGCCTGCTTTAATAATAGAATCATTCTTAAGGCCGCTGTTCAGTTCCATCAATTGCTTCATATCGAGGTCATGGTCACTTGCGATATTGCTTAGTGCATCGCCCGCTTTAACCACATATTTCTTTTCTTCAAGAGTTCCCTTTTGCAAAAGCTTCACAGCCTCTTCTGCACTGATGATTTCATCCGGTTTCACAGTTGCTTCGGAAATGGTAACATCTTCTGTAAAGCGGACATCTAAAAGACGTGTTTCATCTTCCTTCAGCTGTGGTAAAGGAGTTGGAGAAGATGCTTTTCTATCTTCGAGTGCCTTTATGTCTTTTTCTGATACATAGGATGTCTTGATTTTCTGAAGAGCCGTTTTGGCCTGCTCTTCATTTTCCATATAAGCGATTTCCTTGCCGCCAATCACCAAGGCAGATGCTTCGGCATGAACTTCCATCTTGTCTTTTAGACCATCGATGGCTTCTGATTCATTTACTTCTGAGTTGGATTGAAATACCTGTTCAGGAACAAAGGAAAGCTCCGATGCCAGCGCCAGCTTTAATCCCTTATGGGAATCTTCAGCCTCACTGATCTTTTGATCAGCCAAATCTTCGATGGCACTTTTATCTGACACCGTTCCAATATATTCGTCACCCATATAGACATAATAAACGGTTACGAGCTTATCATTATTGGCAGAAGCGGAAACGCCGCCTGCAAATGTTAGAGCTGCCGCTGCAAAACCGGCCGCAATCGTTCTATTTATTGTTTTCTTAAAGCTTTTCGCTGTAAATTCTGATGATGAGGTATCTTTTTTTATCCATTTAAACATGGTTACATCCCCCTAGACTACGGTAACAAACAACACTTTCATATAGTGCTATGTAACTACGGATTTGTGAATCTGATTTTTTCACAATTTCTACTTTACCATATAGCATAGCAAATAGATTACGAGACTCAGGAATGTAAAGAAAATGTATAATAACTGACAATTTATGACTATAATTGTCAAAGTCGAAGGATAATTTTGTCGAACGACAGGTAGGAAAAAGTCCCTAGCATCAAGGGTTTATTAAGGGATACGAAGGATGAGAGGATGCGTGTCTCTAAATTACACAGGCTTTATGCAGAAAAGCAATTATATTACAGAAATATAACAAAAAGGAGCATGCTTGGTTGCATACTCCTTCTTAGGATGGCTCAGGACGGAATCGAACCGCCGACACAAGGATTTTCAGTCCTTTGCTCTACCGACTGAGCTACTGAGCCTTATTAAATTAATAAGCCTAAATACTGTTTGGCTTCGTCCTTCGTCCCGATTTGGCAATCGGTACGCTGAAGTGATTCAAGGGAGCTTATTCGGTCGTGCTCTACCGACTGAGCTACTGAGCCTTATTAAATTATTAATGCCTAAATATTGTTTGGCTTCGTCCTTCGTCCCGATTTGGCAATCGGTACGCTGAAGTGATTCAAGGGAGCTTATTCGGTCGTGCTCTACCGACTGAGCTACTGAGCCTTATTAAATTATTAATGCCTAAATACTGTTTGGCTTCGTCCTTCGTCCCGATTTGGCAATCGGTACGCTATTATGAAGCCAATTATGTAAATGGCGGTCCGGACGGGACTCGAACCCGCGACCTCCTGCGTGACAGGCAGGCATTCTAACCAACTGAACTACCGGACCAAATAATAACCGCCAGCAAGTAAGCTGGGCTAGCCAGCTGTTTGCTGACGGTTATTCGCCATGACCCCTACGGGATTCGAACCCGTGTTACCGCCGTGAAAGGGCGGTGTCTTAACCGCTTGACCAAGGGGCCATAAAAAAATATAAATGGTGAGCCATGAAGGATTCGAACCTTCGACCCTCTGATTAAAAGTCAGATGCTCTACCAACTGAGCTAATGGCTCATACTATATGAGTAATTCCAAGGTTTCTACCTTGGCGACGCTTTTTATAATATCATAGAGTTTTATAAAAGCGCAATAACTTTTTTATAAAAAATTCTTTTTTGCTGAAAAACTGCAGTACGAGGTGTTTGACTACTAAATTGCAGGCACTTGGTCGGGTTGGATTTTCATAAAATGGGTATTCTTTTCCCCGGTTTATGGATTCATTTCCCTAATTCTCTTTGGTTATTCCTCTCTTTATATTTTTTAATAAAAACCTCTCCAATAAAAAAAGAAAAGCCCCAATCAAATCAGGGCATTTCCAATCAAGTATTAGTTTTGTCTCCATGGGCTTAACACTACGTTTGTCTGTGTGCGGTCCGGGCCGACTGAGAAGATGGATAATGGAATTCCTGTCAGCTGGGAAACGCGCTCCAGGTAGTGGCGGGCATTGGCAGGAAGCTCATCGAGTGATTTGCAGCCTGTAATGTCTTCTGTCCAGCCTGGAAGCTCTTCGTATACCGGCTCACATTCAGCCAGTACTTTTAGGCTTGCAGGGAATTCTTCGATCACTTCTCCGTTATAACGGTAAGCTGTACAGATTTTCAATGTCTCAATTCCAGTCAATACGTCGATGGAGTTAAGTGAAAGATCTGTGATGCCGCTGACACGGCGGGCATGTCGGACAACCACACTGTCGAACCAGCCGACACGACGGGCACGTCCAGTTGTTGTACCGTACTCACGGCCGACTTCACGGATCTGGTTGCCGATTTCATTATCAAGCTCAGTTGGGAATGGGCCGTCTCCTACACGAGTCGTATATGCCTTGGATACACCGACAACATGCTTGATCTTGGTAGGGCCGACACCAGAACCGATTGTGACGCCTCCAGCCACTGGGTTAGAAGATGTAACGAATGGGTACGTACCCTGGTCGATATCCAGCATAACTCCCTGTGCACCTTCGAACAGTACGCGGCGGCCTTCATCCAATGCGTCGTTAAGCACGACAGATGTATCGCAGACATAATGTTTGATCTGCTGGCCGTATTCGTAGTATTCATCCATGATGTCTTCGATTTTGAATCCTTCTGTTTCATAGAAGCGCTCAAGCAGGCGGTTCTTTTCTTCCAGGTTGCGCGCAAGCTTTTCTTCAAATACTTCACGGTCAAGAAGGTCCGCAATGCGGATTCCGTTACGGGCAGCCTTATCCATGTAAGCAGGGCCGATACCCTTTTTCGTTGTACCGATCTTGTTCGCACCTTTGCGCTCTTCTTCCACTTCGTCAAGCTTCAAGTGGTAAGGAAGGATGACATGTGCGCGGTTTGAAATGCGCAGGTTGTCTGTTGTAACTCCCTTGTCATGAAGGTACGCCAATTCTTTTACAAGCGCTTTAGGATCGACAACCATTCCATTTCCGATTGTACAAATTTTATCGCTATAGAATATTCCAGATGGAATTAAATGAAGCTTATAAGTCTCGCCATTGAATTTAATTGTGTGTCCTGCATTGTTTCCGCCTTGGTAACGTGCGATTACTTCTGCATTTTCAGAAAGGAAGTCTGTAATCTTTCCTTTCCCTTCATCTCCCCACTGTGTTCCAACTACTACTACTGATGACATTAAACAAGCACCTCCGGGAATCCCATGGTTTTAAAATTTATTTTCATTATTAAATACGTAACTTATTTCAACCACTTTAGTTTAACAAGGTGATGTGTGATAGTCAACAAAACACGAACAATTTTAATAAAAATATGAAAATATGTTCGTAAAACAATGAAAATATGAAAAAGAGGACTTGCAGTATGCAGGTCCTCTTTATGCACCAGGCGGCGCGAATGAATCATCAAAGCGTTTCTCTAAGTTTACGAATTTATTATACTCTTTTACGAATGCCAGCTGAACGGTTCCGACCGGACCGTTACGCTGCTTGGCGATGATGATTTCGATGATATTTTTATCTTCGGATTCTTTGTCATAGTAGTCATCGCGGTATAGGAATGCCACGATATCGGCATCCTGCTCAATACTTCCCGATTCACGGATATCTGACATCATCGGGCGCTTATCCTGGCGCTGTTCCACACCACGGGATAGCTGGGACAGGGCGATCACAGGAACCTGAAGTTCACGTGCCAGCTGCTTAAGGGAACGTGAGATTTCAGATACTTCCTGCTGGCGGTTTTCTCCTGAACGTCCGCTTCCCAGGATTAATTGCAGGTAGTCGATCAGAATCATGCCAAGCCCATGCTCCTGTTTGAGGCGGCGGCATTTGGAACGGATATCCTGAATGCGGACACCTGGCGTGTCGTCGATGAAAATACCCGCATTTGACAGGCTTCCCATCGCCATCGTCAGTTTTCCCCAGTCCTCATCTGTCAGAGAGCCGGTACGAAGTCTCTGGGCATCAATATTCCCTTCAGCACAGAGAATACGCATAACCAGCTGTTCGGCACCCATCTCCAGACTGAAGATCGCGACGTTTTCTCCGGTTTTCGTTGCCACATTTTGCGCGATATTCAGGGCGAAGGCTGTTTTACCTACGGAGGGACGGGCACCGACAATGATAAGATCATTTCGCTGGAAACCTGCTGTCATGCGGTCAAGCTCGGTAAATCCAGTCGCAATCCCGGTAATATCCCCTTTACGGTTATGCATTTCCTCGATATTATCGTAAGTCCGCACCAATACGTCTTTAATATTATGAAAGGCACCGGCATTTTTGCGCTGTGCAACCTCCATGATGTTTTTCTCTGCTTCCCCAAGCAGCACTTCCACTTCATCCTCGCGTGTATAGCCGTCCTGGGCAATGCCCGTCGCCGTCCGGATCAGCCTGCGAAGCAATGACTTTTCTTCTACGATCTTTGCATAGTACTCGATATTCGCCGCTGTCGGAACAGAACCGGCCAGTTCACTTAAGTAGCTGACGCCCCCGGTATCCTCCAGCAGTTTTGCTGCGCTGAGCTCTTCTGTCACGGTCACTAAGTCGACCGCTTTCCCCTGATCACTCAGCTTCAGCATTACATTGAAAATCTTCTGGTGGGCCGCACGGTAGAAGTCTTCAGGTATCAAGATCTCAGATGCTTGTGTAAGAGAGGAGGGTTCAAGAAAGATTGCCCCAAGTACAGCCTGTTCCGCTTCAATATTCTGAGGCGGGAGCCGATCCGCGAATAAATCACTCATCTCATTAAACCTCCTTAAAATAAACAGTAAGCAAATCTATATCTATATAAAAGTCCTTTATAAATTCCTTTAAAAAATGTGACCAGCAAAAACTGATCACATTTTTAATCAACCCTTTTATTTTAACATGTTTACCGGCAAAAGCCACTTCCAATATTAGTTTATCGGCTTAGCTTACGCTTCTTTTACATGTACATTTAATGTTGCGGTTACTTCAGTATGAAGCTTGACTGGGACCTTTGTGTATCCAAGTGCGCGGATCGCATCTTCCATTTCGATCTTGCGTTTGTCGATTTTGATGCTGTGCTTCTTTTGAAGCTCTTCAGCAATTTGCTTGCTTGTGATCGAGCCGAACAGGCGGCCGCCTTCACCTGATTTCGCGGTAAATTCAACTGTCAGCTTTTCAAGTGTTTCTTTTAATTTTTTTGCATCAGCAAGCTCTTCAGCAGCAAGCTTTTCTTCCTTTTTCTTTTGGGCATTCAGACTGCTGATACTCGACTGGTTTGCTTCAACAGCAAGCCCTTGCTTGATTAAAAAGTTATGTGCATAGCCATCTGCTACATTTTTTACTTCGCCTTTTTTCCCTTTGCCTTTAACGTCTTTTAAAAAGATTACTTTCATTCCTTTTTTCTCCCTTCAAAGTATTCATCTATAGCTTCTTTTAATCGGACTTCAACATCATCAAGTGTTGCATCCTGAAGCTGTGTGGCAGCATTTGTTAAGTGCCCTCCGCCTTCGAGGTTCTCCATAATAACCTGGACATTGATATCCCCGAGGGAACGTGCGCTGACCCCTATCATGTTTTCAGAGCGGTTTGAGATGACAAATGAAGCAACCACTCCATCCATCGTCAGCAGGGTATCTGCCGTTTGGGCAATTAGCACCTGGTCAAATATCTGATCCGGTTCACCCTTGGCAATCGCAATGCCTTCTTTGTAAAATTGAACGGTTTCAATCAGCTTCGCCCGTTTGATATAAGTATCAACATCCTCTTTTAAGAACTTTTGGACGAGCACGGTATCTGCACCCTGTCCCCGCAGGTAGGAAGCCGCATCAAACGTCCGCGATCCGGTCCGCAGTGAGAAGCTCTTCGTATCAACAATGATCCCTGCAAGCAGGGCCGTTGCTTCAAGCATTTCAATTCTGCCGTTTTTCGGCTGATACTCCAGAAGTTCTGTCACCAGTTCTGCTGTAGAGGAGGCGTATGGCTCCATATAAACCAGCAGCGGATTATGAATGAACTCTTCAGCGCGGCGATGATGGTCAATGACGACCACATGCTCAATCGCATGAAGCAGCTTTTCCTCAATCACCATGGATGGCTTGTGGGTATCAACAACCACGAGCAGGGTATCGTCCGTGGCAATTTCCATCGCCTGTTCCGGTGTGATGAATTTAGAAAAGAGCTCTTCGTTCTTTTCAATTTCCTTCATCATCCTTCTGACACCTGTATCCAGTTCATTGAAATTCACCACTACATAGCCCTCACGCTGATTCAGTCGAGCTACCTTCTGAATGCCGATGGCGGCTCCAATCGCATCCATATCCGGGCTTCTGTGGCCCATGATAATAACTTTATCACTTTCCGATATCAATTCCTTCAGCGCATGGGAAATGACGCGTGCACGGACCCGGGTTCTTTTTTCAACAGGGTTGGTTTTTCCCCCGAAGAATTTAACTTTCCCGTTGGTCTGTTTAATGGCCACCTGGTCTCCTCCACGGCCTAATGCCAGGTCTAAGCTGGACTGGGCCAGAGAACCAAGTTCAGGAAGGGAAGAGACCCCAGTGCCGACACCAACGCTTAACGTAAGAGGCACATTTTGCTTGGATGTGGTTTCCCGGACATCATCCAGAATCGTGAACTTCCCTTTTTCAAGAAGTTGCAGGATATGTTCATTAAATACGGCGATAAAGCGCTCAGATGACACCCGCTTCAGGAAGACCCCATTATCCTGTGCCCATTTATTCAATATCTGGGTCACCAGACTGTTGAGACTGCTTTTCGTCTGGTCATCCATCGCCTGGGTCATCTCATCGTAATTATCAAGGAAGATGATGGCGATGACTGTCCGTTCTTCCTGATACATTTTTTCAATTTCGGTTTGTTCCGTGACATCAAAAAAGTATAATAGGCGTTCATCCGGTTTATGGATCACCCGGAATTTGCGGTCGTGAAGGGTGATGATTTCGGTCTCTACTTCTTGCTTAATCAGCGGTACAAGCGAATCCGCGACATCATAAAGCGATCTTCCGACTAGCGTATCTTCATCAAAGCAGGATGCTAAAAAGGGATTGGTCCATTCAATGTAATATTCATCATTAATCAGCATGATTCCGATCGGCATTTCCATCAGAGCTTCTTCGCCGACTTTTTTCACCCTGTAGGAAAGGGTGGAGATGTATTCTTCCGTCTCCTTCAGGTGCTTTTGATTTAGCTGAAAAAGGTAGTAGAAAGGAAGGATGGCCAGAAACAGCCCAATTAATGCAAATAGCCAATTGTAGTACGCTAATATACTGAGAAGCACCACTGTTATGCCCATCAATCCAAAAATCGGATAGCGTATGGACCGCTTTTCTAAATACGAAGGCATGTTTTCAGCTCCTAAACAGTAGTGTTGTTCATCACTTTTTTCCTAATCTTTGCCTTAAATCAAATCCTAAGTCAATTATACCTAATATCCTCACAATATAAAGGAGAAATGGCATAAGAAATGTAAATACAGCTGCAAGGACAGGCACGGCTTTCGGCCATCCTTTTAAATGACTGAAAAAGAAAATCAGGGACAGGCCTTGAATGACCATGAAAATCTGCAGAATGAAGGCAATATTGACAAGGGCCATAAACCAGTAGCTTCCTTCTGACGGGTTAAAAAGGAAAGAAGCAATAATGGTTATGAGATAGTACCATAATATGCTTTTCGGCAGGCTCATTTCCCTGAATGGCTTAAAGCCTTCAATCTTAATACCGAATCGTTTGGCAATCGGAAAGGAAACAAGCTGAATGACAAAAACAGAAATGACCGATGTCATGACAAATAAACTCGGCGTTAGGGTCTCAATCATTTTCAAGCCTGCTGTAAGCTGTTCTACAGCTTTATCCGCATTCTGTCCGAAGCCTTTAAGCACCCCTTTTGAAGTTTCAAGCGACTCTTCCATCATGCCGATGGTTTTTTTAATAAAGTTGAAATTAAATAGTGCAACTGCTGCAGCATATTGAAGCAAAAGGGCTGCAAGGAAAACGAGTGTGCCCGCAATAAAGGAAGAAGCCCGTCCTTTATTTTCCCTGATGCAAATCCCGATCACCGTGCCGGTCGATCCAAATATCAGAGCAACGGAAATTCCTGAGATAGATCCGATAATCAGGGAAAGCAGAACGCCACCCGTCAAAAAGACAATCGCCATTCTCCGGTTATTTTTGGCTGCAAACATAATAAACGGAAGAGGCAGGAAGAAAATTGAAACGACGCTGAGAACTGGCACATAGAGCGATATTAGAAGCAGTACGGCAAAAATGGCGAGCAGCACGGCACCTTCTGTTAATTTATGTACATTATTCATTGATACACCCCTCAAACTGTGTATCCAAAAAGGAGGAAATCTGTTTCCGCTTTTTGAACTCATATAAGCTCTATTGTAGCTAGTATTAAATGCAGGTTCAACCTTCGCGATTTCAGTTCATTTTATCAGCAATGGTGACTAATAGAAAAGAGCAGCGAAACCCTCTCTCGCTGCTCTTTTGATTGTTATGCCGAAAGTTGAGATTCTTTCGGCTTTTTCAGTGAAATAATAATATTAAACATGATCCATACAGGCAGGAAGAGCAAGACACCAGCAGCCATCAGGCTAATCCCGCTGCTAACGAGTGCAACAGTGCCCAATCCTTTTCGGCCCTTTTTCTTTGCCATAAAGAAAGGAATAAGTCCCAGCAGAAGTCCTATAAAAAGTCTTGTCGCCAAATAGGAAATTAGATATGAAATATCATACGCGTCCATTTATCTTCCTCCACAGTTTTAATTGTTTATGTAATTCAACAATTAATGATACCACCGGAGAAAATAACCATAAATAGGTAATTTAAGTTATTTTTATTATATACTTCCCGAGACTTATCCTGCCGGACTTCACTTATAGCTGTCAAACAAAAAAAGCAGAATGGACAAGAATCCATACTGCTTTTTTATCAATTAATTATTCACCTGAAACGTATGGCAGTAATGCCATTTGGCGAGCGCGCTTAATAGCAATCGTTAATTTACGTTGGTATTTAGCGTTAGTGCCTGTTACACGACGTGGTAAAATCTTACCGCGCTCAGAGATGAATTTTTTTAGAAGATCCACATCTTTGTAGTCGATGTGAGTGATTCCGTTTGCAGTGAAAAAGCAAACCTTACGACGTTTAGCACGTCCTCCTCTGCGTCCTCCAGCCATGGTCAGTTACCTCCTTTAGCTTATTATTTTATATATTTCCGTTCATAATCGGGCACTATTAGAATGGCAGGTCGTCATCGGAAATGTCGATTTGGCCGTCATTTGCGAATGGGTCCTGATCCACGCGAGTATAGTTGCCCTGATTACGATTATCCTGGCGTTGATTCTGATTGCTGTTATTTCCAAATGGGAAATCCTGATCCTTTGGACCGCCGTAGTTCGGATTACCGCCGCCCTGGCCGCCAGAACTATTCTTTGGCTCAAGGAATTGCACACTTTCAGCTTGGACTTCTGTCACGTAAACGCGCTTTCCATCCTGGCCTTCATAGCTGCGGGATTGAATCCGGCCATCTACACCTGCAAGACTTCCTTTTTTAAGGAAATTTGCTACGTTTTCAGCTGGCTTTCTCCATACCACACAGTTGATAAAGTCTGCCTCCCGCTCACCTTGCTGATTCGTAAAAGTACGATTCACTGCAAGAGTAAATGAAGCGACAGGAACTCCGTTCGGGGTATACCGCAAATCAGGATCCTTTGTCAAACGTCCGACAAGAACAACACGGTTCATCATCAGAATCAACTCCTCTCGGTAAAATGGCTATATCTATTATTTTTCGTCTTTAACAACGATGTAACGGATGATGTCTTCGTTGATTTTAGCTAAACGAGTGAACTCGTCCACTGCTTTTGCTTCAGCATTAACGTTCATAAGCTGGTAGTAGCCATCGCGGAAATCATTGATTTCGTATGCAAGGCGACGCTTACCCCAATCCTTTGATTCAGAAATCTCCGCACCATTATCAGTTAAGATTGTGTTGAAACGCTCAACTAGGGCTTTTTTAGCCTCATCTTCAATGTTTGGGCGGATGATGTACATAACTTCGTACTTTCTCATCACTTTCACCTCCTTTTGGTCTAACGGCCCACAAAGGGCAAGGAGCAATATACATTACTCACAAGTTGAAATTATAGCACATTAAATATGTAAAAGCAATAACACTAGAGTGAATTGTAAGATGGAAGATTATTATGAAGGAATCATTAAAAAGGAACCCCTAAACATAGAGATCCCCAAATAATTAAACGTTAAAGCGGAAGTGCATGACATCTCCGTCTTTAACAATGTATTCTTTTCCTTCGAGGCGGACTTTTCCAGCTTCTTTTGCAGCTGTCATGTTGCCTGCAGCGACAAGGTCGTCATAGGAAACCGTTTCGGCACGGATGAAGCCTTTTTCAAAGTCGGAGTGAATAACTCCGGCACATTGAGGAGCCTTCATGCCTTTTCGGAATGTCCATGCGCGGACTTCCTGCACACCGGCTGTGAAATAAGTTGCCAGTCCAAGCAGGTTGTAGGCTGCTCTGATCAGCTGATCAAGGCCGGATTCTTCGATGCCCAGCTCCTGAAGGAACATTTCTTTTTCTTCCCCGTCAAGTTCTGCAATTTCAGATTCGATTTTTGCACAGATAACGATCACTTCCGCATTATCCTTTGCGGCAAATTCTTTAACCTGCTGCACATATTCGTTAGAAGAAGGATCCGCTACATCATCCTCGCTTACGTTTGCCACGTATAGCACCGGCTTGATTGTCAGCAGGTGAAGACCTTTTACAATCTTCATTTGCTCTTCTGTGAATTCAACTGTACGGGCTGGCTTATCGTTTTCGAACGCTTCTTTTAATTTTTCCAGAATTTCAAGCTCGATCACAGAATCTTTATCCTTCTGTTTAGCCAGCTTGCTCACACGGCCAATTCGCTTATCAACTGACTCAAGATCAGCCAGGATCAATTCCAGGTTGATAACTTCGATATCATCGATCGGGTCCACTTTCCCCGCAACATGTGTAATATTGTCATCCGCAAAACAGCGGACAACCTGGCAAATGGCATCTACTTCACGGATGTGGGATAGGAATTTATTTCCAAGACCTTCCCCTTTGCTCGCACCCTTTACGATGCCGGCAATATCCGTAAATTCGAAAGCCGTTGGCACAGTCTTTTTCGGCTGAACCAATTCTGTTAATTTATTCAAACGATGATCAGGCACTTCTACAATTCCCACATTCGGGTCGATTGTACAGAACGGATAGTTCGCAGACTCCGCTCCCGCCTGGGTAATTGCATTAAACAACGTAGACTTACCGACATTCGGCAAACCTACAATACCAGCTGTTAAAGCCATCCAAGTCACTCCTCATTCTAATTTCATCTATAAAAAATACGATTGATTCTCATTTAAACAAGCCTCTAACAATTATAGATAGTTGCCGGAGAAATGTAAAGAAAAGGTGACAGGTACCTATACCACTTTGTCTGACTGGTATAGGTGCCTGTCACCCCTGCTATTAAACCTTCTCAATATTCACAAGGCAGTCATACAAGGTGCTGCCAAGCCCGTTGTCCGATTCGCGGCTGGATGTGAGGTTATTGACGGGGCCCCCGAATTTGGCCCAGATGCCTTCATCGATATTGATGGTATCAGGATGGGCTTTTTTCATAATATGGACATAGCCCTTCATTTCCCCACGGTCATTCCATACTTTGACGTAATCGTTCTCCTGCAGCCCAAGCTTTTCGGCAATATTGTCGGCAATTTCCACCTTCGCTTTTGGCTCCGGCTTCAATAGATGATAATGCTGAGAATGGTTGGACCGGAGAGGGTGAATCGTCAGCAGGGTAAAAGGAAACTGTTCGGCCCGCTCTTTATCAGTCCATTTGATTTCCCGGGGAAGAGCAAGTGTCAGCCTGCTTTCGGAACCCTTTCGGAACGAGGTAAATTCATATTTGCCGCTTGGCGTCTTGAACTGGCGATCTCTCCAGGGCACCGTATCAACCGGAAGCTCCATATGGTGCGAATTCCGTAAGCTATCAAGCGTAATCCCCTGCTCTTTAAGCGAACCAAGGCCCATACTGATGAATTCTTCTCTTGTAAAATCGAAATCGGTTCCGAATCCGAGTCGTTTGGCAAGCTCAGTCCATACCCATAAATCAGGCTTCGCTTCGCCTGGCGGTTCAGCCAGCTTCGGACCATGGTTGACATAGTGATGGTACATGGAAGAATAATAGAGATCTTCCTGTTCAAACACAGTTGCAACAGGCATAACATAATCTGCCATTTTAGCCGTGTCTGTCATAAACTGCTCCATCACCACAACTGTCTCAACAGAGGCAAAAGCTTCAAGGACCCTTGAAGAGTCAGGCACCTGGGTTAAAGGATTCCCACACGTAACGAAGATCATCTTAATCTCAGGATCCTTTGCTGTTAAAATCCCTTCCGCCTGCCGCATCATCGTAAATTGCCTAAAGGCTGTTTTCCGCTCAGGGAGGGTGAGGGCAGCCGCATCAAAGCTCTGTCCTACCTGTCTGTTGGCATAGTTGGCACCGCCGCCCGGAATCCCGATGTTGCCGCTCATGGCAATTAAAGCATCCATCAGCCTGATTGTATTCCCGCCGTTTTCGTAGCGCTGCATGCCCAGGCCAAAGAAAGTGGACACGGGGCGATCGCCATAAACCGCTGCAAGTTCGGTCATCACTTCAGCAGGCACTTCCGTTTTCTCTGCGATTTCCTCAAGCGTTACACTTTCGAGCAATTCAATCAAATCTTCAAAACCAACTGAATAGGTATCTATGAAACTTCTATCCTCCAATCCCAGACGGAGCATTTCCTTCATGATGCCAGCCGCAAGCCAGCCATCCATCCCCGGCTTGATGGAAAAATAGCGGTCCGCGATTTTACCCGTCGCATTATAAATCGGATCAATCACATATAATTTGGCACCCTGTTTCTTTGCCTCCTGCAGCCTTTGATACAGATGCATATTGGTACGGGCAACATTTCTGCCCCAGACGACAATGTGCCTGCTGTTTAAAATATCCGCTGGCCCATGGCTGTAAGAGTCACCAAAATCCTGGCTTTGAGCCTCGATGCCGGCTCCCCAGCAGATTGATCCTACTAATTCAGTCACACCGCCATAGCAGTTGAAAAAACGCTGATCCAGGTTGGTCAGCAAACCGCCATTGGCATAATCATGACTATGAAGAATTGAGGTGGTTCCAGCTGTTTCTTTTAGCTCCTTCATTTTCAGGGAAATATCGTGCAAGGCCTGCTCCCAGGAAATAGGCACAAATTCTCCATTTACCTTTTTCAGCGGATGAATCAGGCGCTCCGGAGAATTCGTTCTGCTTTCAAGCATTCTGCCGCGGCCGCAAATTTTTCCCTTTGTGATCGGATGGTCCGGATCGCCATCTACCTTTGTTACCTGACCGTCATCCACGGTTACCTGAAAACCGCAGCTGTCCCAGCAATTAAGGGGACAGGCTGACTTGAATGTTTGTGCCACCAACCTCATCTCCCTCCAGTTTGTTTCTTATTCCTCATGCTTAACAAGAATTTTCTTCATTTTGCGGGCGAATTCCCTTCTTGGGATCATCACGCTGTGTCCGCAGCCTTCACATTTAATGCGGATATCTGCTCCCATCCGAATGATTTTCCATTTATTTACCCCGCATGGGTGAGGCTTTTTCATTTCCACGACATCATGTAAATCAAATTCTTTTTGTTCCATATTTATCCCTCCGCATTCAGCTTTTCGTAATCCTGTTCATTCCGTGTGTACATCACAAGGCGCGGGAACGGAATTTCAATGCCATGCTCATCTAAACAAAGCTTAATTTCCTTCCGCAGCTGGCGCGCTATATAAAAATGCCTCATTGGCAATGTCTCCGAAACAACTCTCAGAACCACTTCCGAAGCAGCCAGGTTCTGAACCCCAAGAATTTCCGGTGTTTTCACCATATCCTCATACTTCTCAGGCAGCTTCTCAAACAGCTCCTGCAAAACCTTTTCAGCTTTAACAATATCGCCTTCATACGAAATCTTGACATCCACAAATGCCACACTATTATTTAATGAAAAATTGGTCACCTGCATAATGCTTCCGTTGGGGAGGATGTGAACCTCACCCGTCCAATTCTTAATCTTCGTCGTCCGAAGCCCGATTTCTTCCACAGTACCTTCAAATTGATCAACCCGGATATAATCCCCAACCGAAAACTGATCTTCGAAAATAATGAAAAACCCGGTGATAATATCCTTTACAAGGCTCTGTGCCCCAAACCCGACAGCCAACCCGACGATTCCGGCACCTGCCAAAAGGGCTTTTACATCAATTGTCAGCACCGATAAGATCATGATCGCCGCAACGAAAAACACCACATAAGTGAGCATATTCTCCAGCAGCTTCAAAAGGGTGGCTTCCCTGCGCTCTGAGATTCGCAGCCTGGACGGTGTTCTCAGCTTAAAAATATTGCGGATCGCCAGCTTCCCGATCCTGATCAGGATGCCCGTCACAATCAGAATGGCCACAATCTTAAAAACACTTTCCCCGATCGTGACCCAGGTTTCTTCATTCGAAATCTTATCTATCATACTGTGCATCATAATTTCAATAGGACTCATGGTTTCACCTGCTCATTTTTAGTGAATATAGAGAAGCGGAAGGCGCCCGCTTATCGGCAACAAGCTTAGAACCGATAGCCGATGGCGCAGGACAGTTATCGCATTCAAAATTTCCAGTCTTTATCTTGAATGAATTATACTGCATCTCGCCCCTCAGTGCGAATCCCTCTGTAAAACAAAATTATTTTATCAATTTTTCTCATGGCTTAACAGTTAAAAAACCGGTTGTTTAGCGATTAAATAATACAGGTATGTATAGATTACACTAAAATTCCGTATACTGTTAAAAACGTATAAATACTTGTTTTTCGGGCATGGCAAGGATTAAAGAGGGAGTGGACCTATATGAACTTCAAACCAAACTTGTTTGATAAAAAAGGCGGTGCTTCTGCCAGAATCTCGCATGAAGATACAAACTCTGCAGAAAAATTGGCTGCTGAATTGAAGAATATTCTGCCTGCAGGCATCGGCAGCCGTCCCATCGTTTTTGTCTGCATAGGCACAGACCGCTCTACAGGCGATTCATTAGGTCCGCTGGTCGGTACGCTACTTGAGGAAAAATCCATGTCATCTTTCCATGTATACGGAACACTGGAGGACCCGATCCATGCCGTCAACCTGGAAGATAAATTGAACGAAATCAAAAAGAAGCACTTTAATCCCTTTATCATCGGAATCGATGCCTGCCTCGGCCGCATAAAAAGTGTCGGAGTCATTCAAATAGGGGAAGGCCCGGTCAAACCGGGAGCGGGAGTCAATAAAGATCTGCCGGAAGTAGGGGACATGCACATCACCGGTATCGTCAATGTCAGCGGATTCATGGAATTCTTCGTCCTCCAGAACACCAGACTCAATCTCGTCCTGAAAATGGCGAAAACCATCGCGGATGGCATCTATGAAGCCAGCCAGACCCACCAGACAGCGCCGGCATGGCCGGCATTTAAGTGGGAACTGAACCGTGAACAAACACCTTAATGAATAAGGCAAACCGCAGGGGATCTGCGGTTTTTTGTTGAGCGGGGAGGGGGGATGGTGCATTCATCTGACGAAGAATTGTGGCAAATGTAAGATATAATTTGAAACTTGTTAGATAAACTTCAATACTTGCTAGATAAATACATATACATGCTAGATAAAACCCAAAACTTGCTAGATAAATTCACAAATCTGTTAGATAAACCTCCAAGCACTTTCTTTTTCCCGGAAAAACAGCTGAATCTCGTACACTTGACTCGCAAATTCGCGCAGTTCCAGCAAGTTTTAACACCGTTCCGGCATAAAAAAATGCACCGCAAGCACACCATCATCCGTGCTCACGATGCACATAACCTCACCTAAAAATAAACCCCATAAAAATAAACAACTGACACTATAATCCCTGTTACCACAATTCCCGGAAGCAGGTTCGCCACGCGAATTTTCGTAATGCCTGTCAAATTCAGCCCAATCGCAAAAATCATGATTCCGCCTGTTGCGGTCATTTCCTTGATAAAGCTGTCCATCAGAAGCTGGGGGACAAACCGGTCGATTTGGGTGGCAAATAGGGCAATGAGTCCTTCATATAGCATCACCGGAAAAGCTGAAAAGAGCACACCGATCCCTAATGTAGTCGTTAAGATGAGGGAGGTGAAGCCGTCAATAATCGATTTGGTATAAAGAACCGAGTGATCGCCGCGGATGCCGCTGTCAAGTGCCCCAATTATGGCCATAGCACCAATGACAAAGATCAGTGTAGCCGTTACGAAGCCCTGCGAAATGCTGCCCTGGCCTTTCGAGCCAATTTTGCTTTCAAGCCAATCGCCAAGCTTATTGAGCTTATCTTCGAGAGCAAAATACTCTCCAATCACCGTTCCGAACACAAGGCTCAAAATCACCACGAGGAAATTCTCGCTTTTAAATCCCATTTGCAGGCCGAGCACCATAACTGCAAGACCAATTGCCTGCATGACAGTTCCCTTCATACTTTCGGGAATGCGATGGAGCAATTTCCCGAGCAGTGTTCCAATAATAATCAATAATCCATTCACAAGTGTACCCAGCAGAAACATACTCTTCACCTTATTATTTCGCATTGCGAATTATTTTCTTTTAAAATTAAGGCTCCTTTCGTATAAATTGTTGTTTTTCGCTTATCAATGTTGTCCGTTGATTGCAGTGAGAGGATGCTCAGCGAACCACAGGGCGGGCGGTGAGCCTCCTCGACGCTACGAGTCTGTGGGGTCTCACCTGTCCCGCTACTCCCGTAGGACGTTGAATAAGCTACCTTGAGTAAACACCGCACGAAGAAAATGCGAATGCATTTTCGAGGATCTCGCACCTTCCACTACAATCAACTCAGTAAATATAATATAAATAGCAACAAACTTTGCGAAAACAGCCAAAATTAACATGAAAGGACTGAGCCTTCAATCCCTTACTATAAAAACCTGTAAAAAAATAAACCATCATTAAGATGGCTTACTGATGTGTTTCTAAAAGCTCCATAATGCGTTCCAAATCTTCTTTTGAGAAAAATTCAATCTCAATTTTCCCTTTGTTTTTGGTCTGTTTAATATGGACGGTCGTCCCGAATCGTTCCCTGAGGGAGGATTCGCGTTCCTTAATGAAGATATCCTTCTTGACTGCCGGCTTTTTCGTTTCACGTGAAACATCGTTCAGCTGCTGAATCAGCTGTTCAAGCTGACGGACATTTAAGCCGTCTTTAACTGTTTTTTCAACAAGCGCCTTCAGCTTTTCTTTTTTTCGCAGTCCCAATAGCGCCCTTCCGTGTCCCATGGAAATTTTGCCTTCTGAAATCAATTCTTGTATTGTCGGAGGAAGGGATAGCAACCTGATATGATTTGCAATATGAGGCCTGCTTTTTCCCAGGCGCTTGGCCAATTCCTCTTGTGTCACCTTGAGCTTCTCCATCAGCAGCTGGTAGGCAGCCGCCTCTTCAATCGGAGTCAGGTCTTCACGCTGCAGATTTTCAAGCACAGCGAGCTCCATCATCTGCTGTTCAGTCAGTTCCCTTACAACAACAGGAACTTTCTCCAGGCTGGCTTCTTTAGCTGCCCGGTAGCGGCGCTCTCCGACAACAATTTCATAGCCCTTGATGCTTTTGCGGACGATGATCGGCTGCAGAATTCCATGTTCAAGGATGGATTGCTTCAATTCCTCGATAGCTTCCTTTTCAAACACCTTGCGCGGCTGATATGGGTTTGGACGAATGTCCTTTATTTTTACTTCCTGTACGGTTTCTTCACTTTCGGTTTCAGCATTATTGAAAAAAGCATTCAGACCTTTTCCCAGACCTTTAGCCATTTGAAACCACTTCCTTTGCCAGTTCTAAATATACTTCAGCTCCGCGTGACTTCGGATCATAAGTAATGATAGGTTCTCCATGGCTCGGAGCCTCTCCCAGCCGCACATTGCGGGGGATGATTGTTTTATAGACTTTATCCTGAAAATATTTTTTCACTTCTTCAATGACCTGAATGCCGAGATTTGTCCGGGCATCCAACATCGTCAGCAGAACGCCTTCGATTTTCAAATCATGGTTCAGATGCTTCTGCACAAGGCGGACCGTATTCAGAAGCTGGCTCAGCCCTTCAAGTGCATAGTACTCGCACTGCACGGGTATGATTACGGCATCTGAAGCGGTAAGGGAATTAATTGTCAGTAATCCGAGGGAAGGAGGACAGTCGATAATCACATAATCAAAGTTTCCTTTAACTTCCTCAAGGGCCCTCTTTAATCTGACTTCCCGTGAGATCGTCGGCACCAGTTCAATTTCTGCACCTGCCAGCTGAATGGTTGCCGGGATGGCGTATAAGTTCTCTACCGAAGTAGGTTTAATAACCTTTGATGCTTCCACATCATCCACGAGGACGTCATAAATGCAATGATCGACATCCGCTTTTTCAATGCCGATTCCGCTTGTGGCATTGCCCTGCGGATCAATGTCGACCAGCAGCACTTTCTTGCCTATGTATGCCAGGCATGCGCCAAGATTGACGGAAGAGGTCGTTTTGCCGACTCCGCCTTTCTGGTTCGCAACGGCTATAATCTTTCCCACAGTGTCACCTGCTTTCATCTATCAATATTCCAATCTATCTATCTGCGAATTCATTCGTTTCGTTAAATCACGTAGTCTATTTTATCACGAAAAACAGGACAGAATTATTTTTTTGTAAAAAATAAGAAGATTCTAATAGTCTTTTTATCGTCCTTCAAAAAAAACGCGAGAAATAAAACAGGGAGCCCCCGCTTTATTTCTCGCGTGAAAGAATTACTTCTTTTTAGGTATCTTGATCGTAATTTGATAAAATTCATCAAATTCTTCTTCTTCGGAATCGAGATTAATGCCGCTGTCAGAAACCATGGATAGAGATTGCCTGATGGTATTGACCGCAATTCTCATATCCTTGCTGAAAGCCTTCCGTTTCGGCTTCGGCTTCGGATTTTTCTGTTCGAGAATTTTGACAACCCGGTCTTCCGTCTGCTTCACATTGAGATTCTTTTCCACAATCTCCTGCATCAGGGCGACCTGCTTCTCCGGGTCCTTCAGCGGGATGAGTGAACGGGCATGCCGCTCTGTAATTAATTTGTTTAACAAGGCTTCCTGGACAGGCTGCGGCAATTTCAGCAGCCGAAGCTTGTTGGCAACGGTTGACTGGCCTTTTCCAAGGCGCTGTGCCAATGCCTCCTGTGTCAGGCTATGCAGCTCTAAAAGTTTTCCGTAGGCAACAGCTTCTTCAATCGGGGATAATTCTTCCCTTTGAAGATTTTCAATTAAAGCTACTGAAGCCGTTTCGGTATCGCTGAGATTTTTGACAATAGCCGGAGCTTCTTCCCAGCCCAGTTTTTTCATGGCCCGGTATCTGCGCTCACCGGCTATGATTTCAAACTGGCCATCCTCAAATTCCCGTACGACGATTGGCTGGATGATTCCATGTGTATGGATCGTCCGGGAAAGCTCTTCTATTTTTTCATCATCAAATACCGTTCTTGGCTGGAAACGGTTGGGGACGATTTGATCAATAGGAATTTTCTTAACTTCTTCTCTGTCGCTTAAGTCTTCAATATCCAGCTGTTCTTCTGCTGGCTTTTCCGCTGTCACTTGTTCTCCCTTTTCGCCTAGGCCAAAAAAGCGTGAGAAAGAATGCTTCATCACCCTGCACCACCTTTACGAAACTCCCTATTACATATTCTCTATCATCATGACAAATCCTGCTGGACAGGAGCAATATTAATATCTGGAAAAATCGAAACGTTTACACCATTATGTCATACAATGACCAATTGCGCACCCTATTCAATTGGTGTTTTATTGGGTGTCCCCGGCTTCCGCGGGTACTTTTTAGGAGTGTTCTTTTCTTTTTTTATGATTAATATATTGCGCTCACTTTCTTCCTCAGGGAGGGTGAACGTGTGAGAATCCACAAGTCTTCCGCCCAGAACCGAAACGGCTTTTTTGCCGGCATCCAGTTCTTCCTGTGCACTGGCACCCTTCATGGCCACAAATGTGCCTCCTGTTTTAGCCAGAGGCAGACACAGCTCGCTTAAAACGGATAATCTGGCAACAGCTCTTGCTGTCACCACATCAAAAGACTCACGGTATTCCTTGTTCTGACCAAAGGTTTCTGCACGGTCATGGATAAAGCGGACATTCTCAAGCTCCAGCTTTTTCGCCAAATGCTCAAGAAAACCGATGCGTTTATTAAGCGAGTCAACGATCGTAATATGTAATCCCGGAAAAGCAATTTTAATCGGTATGCTCGGGAAGCCTGCTCCTGCACCGACATCACAGACCTTTAGCGGCTGACTGAAGTCAAAGTAAAAAGCTGCGCTTATGGAGTCATAGAAGTGCTTTAAATACACATCTTCCTTTTCCGTAATGGCTGTTAAATTCATTTTTTCATTCCACTCCACCAATGTGGAATAGTAGGTGTCATATTGCTGCAATTGCTGTGGCGAAAGGGCAATCCCCTTCGCCGCAAGCATTTCAGTAAATTGTTCGGTATTCATTTAGTAATCCTTTCCGTTCTCTGACATAATCGGATTTTCCTCTTTATTCAGCTGAAACTCGTGCAATTCTCCCCTGTTCTAAATAGACAAGCAAAATGGAGATATCTGCAGGATTAACTCCGGAAATTCGCGAAGCCTGTGCGAGAGACAGCGGCCTTACTTCCTTCAGCTTTTGTCTTGCTTCGGAAGCCAGTCCGTTAATATCATTATAATCGATGTTTTCAGGGATCTTTTTGTTTTCCATTTTCTTAAGACGCTCTACCTGCTGAAGGGACTTTTCAATATAGCCTTCATATTTGATCTGGATCTCCACCTGCTCGGTTACATCGGGATCAAGCACAGTTTCAGCCGGAGCCAGCTGTCCGATATGCTCATATGTCATTTCCGGACGCTTCAGCAGATCTGAGGCACGGATGCCGTCTTTCAGCTCGCTTCCGCCCTGGCTTTTGATCAGCTCTTGAACGTCAGAAGTAGGCTTGATGAAGATGCTGTTAAGACGTGCTTTCTCGTCTTCAATCGCCTGTTTTTTCAGCTGGAACCTTTCATACCGTTCTTCACTGATCAGACCAACTTTACGGCCAAGCTCTGTTAAACGCAGGTCGGCATTATCATGGCGAAGCAACAGACGGTATTCCGCTCTTGAAGTCAGTAGACGGTAAGGCTCGTTCGTTCCTTTGGTTACAAGGTCATCAATCAGGACGCCAATATAAGCATCTGAACGGCTCAAAATAACTTCTTCCTTATCCAGCGATTTCAATCCGGCATTCATGCCTGCCATTAAACCTTGTCCGGCAGCTTCTTCATAACCGGACGTCCCGTTAATCTGGCCGGCCGTGTATAGATTTCTCACCTTTTTAGTTTCCAATGTCGGCCATAATTGCGTTGGAACGATGGAATCATATTCAATCGCATAGCCGGCACGCATCATCTGCACCTTTTCAAGTCCAGGGATCGTTCTGAGAATCTGCTGCTGCACATCCTCAGGCAAGCTTGTTGAAAGCCCCTGCACATATACTTCCTGAGTATTGCGGCCTTCAGGCTCAAGGAAAATCTGATGGCGCGGCTTATCGTTAAAGCGGACAACCTTGTCTTCAATGGACGGGCAATAGCGCGGTCCAGTTCCTTTGATCATGCCAGAGTACATTGGCGAGCGATGAAGATTATTGTCGATCAATGTATGGGTTTCTTCATTGGTATATGTCAGCCAGCATGGGAGCTGATCTGTAATATACTTGGTTGTTTCATAGGAAAAAGCTCTTGGCACATCATCGCCAGGCTGAATTTCCGTTTTGCTGTAATCAATGGTGTGGCTGTTGACGCGCGGCGGTGTTCCCGTTTTAAATCGGACCAGATCAAAGCCAAGCTCCTGCAGATGCTCTGAGAGCTTAATGGATGGCTGCTGGTTATTAGGGCCGCTTGAGTACTTCAGTTCACCAAGAATGATTTCCCCTCTTAAGAAGGTTCCGGTCGTAATGACGACCGCTTTTGAATGATACACAGCACCTGTCTGGGTGACAACGCCCCTGCATTCTCCATCTTCAACAATCAGCTGTTCAACCATTCCCTGAATAAGCGTCAGGTTCTGTTCATTTTCCAGTGTTTTTTTCATTTCATGCTGATAGGTGAACTTATCGGCCTGTGCTCTTAATGCACGGACGGCAGGCCCTTTTCCTGTGTTCAGCATACGCATCTGAATATGGGTTTTATCAATATTCTTGCCCATTTCTCCGCCAAGGGCATCGATTTCCCTTACGACGATTCCTTTTGCAGGTCCCCCGACTGACGGGTTGCACGGCATAAAGGCTACCATATCCAGGTTGATTGTAATCATTAATGTCTTTGCGCCGAGGCGGGCCGAAGCAAGGCCTGCTTCCACACCCGCGTGTCCGGCTCCGACTACTATGACATCATAATTTCCAGCTTCATATGTCATGATGCGGCCTCCTTTGCTGCAATCAGACAAGCTACATCCCCCAATTAAACAGAGGCTGAACCGGCCGATTGCAAAAGTTAAAAAATCTATTTTCCTAAGCAGAACTGCGAGAATAACTGGTCAATCAGGCTTTCATGGACGCTGTCGCCAATAATCTCACCGAGCAGCTCCCATGTTCTTGTCAAATCAATCTGCACAATATCAATCGGTGTTCCCATTTCAACACCCTGCATCGCTTCATCAATGGCATTTTGCGCCTGGTTCAATAGAGCAATATGGCGGGTGTTGGATACATACGTCATATCCCCGGCTTCGATAGAGCCTGCAAAGAATAAAGAGGCAATGGCTTCCTCAAGATCATCGACTCCCTGGTCCTCCAATAATGAGGTTGTCACCAGTTTATGATGCTTCGAAAGCTCGCGGACGCGATTCATGTCGATTTTTTGATCAAGATCGGTTTTATTGACAATCACAATGACATCCATGCCTTCGACCGCTTTAAATATATTTTCATCCTCAGACGTTAATTCATCCGAGTAATTGAGCACAAGCAAAATTAAATCTGCTTCCTTTAATACCTGCCTCGATTTCTCAACACCAATCCGCTCAACAATATCTTCCGTTTCGCGAATGCCGGCAGTATCCACCAGACGAAGGGGCACTCCTCTTACATTCACATATTCTTCAATAACATCACGGGTGGTGCCCGGTATATCCGTCACAATTGCTTTATTTTCGTGAACAAGACTATTCAGTAAGGAAGATTTCCCGACGTTTGGCCGTCCGACGATGACTGTAGAAAGCCCTTCACGCAGTATTTTCCCCTGCTGTGAGGTCTGAAGGAGCTTTTCGATTTCTTTTTTTACATATGAAGCCTTCTCCATCAGCATGTGATGAGTCATTTCCTCGACATCATCGTATTCCGGGTAGTCAATATTAACTTCCACGTGAGCCAGGATCTCCAGAATTTCCTGCCGAAGCTTCTGAATAAGCTTTGACAGCCTTCCTTCCATCTGGCCAAGTGCCACGTTCATAGCACGGTCCGTCTTGGCGCGAATCAGATCCATGACCGCTTCTGCCTGTGATAAATCAATCCGTCCGTTCAAGAAAGCGCGCTTTGTAAATTCACCCGGCTCAGCAAGCCTAGCACCATTATTCAGCAAAAGCTGAAGCACGCGATTCACGGAAACCAATCCGCCATGGCAATTGATTTCGATGACATCTTCCTTCGTAAAGGTTTTTGGACCCTTCATAGCTGAAACCATCACTTCTTCAGCAATCTCTTCAGTTTTCGGGTCAATAATATGTCCATAATGAATGGTATGGGACGCCACATTCTTCAGCCGCTTGCCTCCTACCCCTCTGAATAGAAGGTCCGCAATGTCAAATGCCTGATCCCCGCTCAGCCGTACAATGGCAATAGCTCCTTCTCCCATCGGCGTAGATATCGCAGCGATTGTATCGAATTCCAATTCATTCACCTCTCTTTTCTTTCTTGCTTCCATCTATATAAAAAATGAATCCTGCTTTCGATTCCCCAAATTAATAGAATAGCACAAGGCTTTTTTTTAGAAAAGCATATCAGCCCGCATTTACGGCTTGTCCATCCGTTCAACATGTTACTTATCAACATCCCGCTTCATGTCAGCGAGCAAAAAAATTATCCACACGTCTCATAATTAATATGCTCTATTTTAACTTATCCACATGTGAATAACAATAAAACCAATTGAGATTTAATAATTTGCGGAGCTTTGACAAAGAACGACAAAAAAATCCCAATCCGGAATGGATTGGGATTTTGCAAAACATTATCTGGTTTTAGCTGGTGAAATGACAATATGGCGGTGCGGGTCATTGCCATCAGAATAGGTTTTGATTCGCTTATTATTTACGAGAGCGGTATGGATCACTTTGCGTTCATAGGAAGGCATAGGTTCCAGCGCAATTTCTTTTCCCGTCTTCAAAGCTTTTTGAGCAAGCCTTTCAGCCAGTTGAATCAGGGTATCCTGGCGTCTTTTCCGGTAATCCTCTGCATCGACCACCACATTTAAGTACTGCTCGGCATAGCGGTTGATAACCAGCTGTGTCAAATACTGGAGTGAATTGAGCGTTTGCCCTCTTTTTCCGATTAAAAGAGCAATCTTTTCGCCGGATAAGATAAATTGAACATTCTTTCCTTCACGTAATGTTTCAATTTCGATGGGCACGCCCATTTTTGCACTGACATCTTTAAGGAATTTTTCAGCTTCCTCAATCGGATCAGGCTTTTTCACAGCTTTCACCACGGCCGGCCGGGATCCAAAAATCCCGAAAACGCCTTTTTTACCTTCATCAACAATAGTAATCTCTAAGCGGTCTTCTGTTGTGTTTAATTGAGCTAAAGCTGACTCTACTGCTTCCTTGACGGTCTGTCCTGTAGCAGTTACTTGTTTCACTTTTTGGCTCCTCCTGCATTTCCGGCCGCTGCAGCTTTCAGGTCCGGACCTTTAATGAAATACGTTTGAATGATCATGAAGATATTACCCACTACCCAGTATAAAGAAAGAGCTGCCGGGAAGTTAATGGCAAAAACAACGATCATGATCGGCATAAGATAAAGCATCATTTTCATTTGTGCAGCCATTTGCCCTGTCTGCTGAGTGCCGGCCATCATCATTTTCTGCTGAATGAACGTTGTCACACCCGCAATTAAAGGCAATAGGTATATTGGATCCGGAGAACCAAGGTCAAACCAAAGGAAATTATGGTTTGCAATTTCGCGCGTACGTGTAATCGCATGGTAGAAACCGATCAGGATCGGCATTTGAATCACTAGCGGGAAACATCCTGCTAGCGGATTAACGCCGTGCTTTTGAAATAAAGCCATTGTTTCCTGCTGCAGCTTCTGCTGGGTTTTCTGGTCTTTCGAGCTGTATTTTTCACGAAGCTTCTGCATTTCTGGCTGAATCGCCTGCATCGCTTTTGAACTTCTCGTTTGTTTAATCATTAATGGCAGGATAACCAGACGGATAAGGATCGTCACAATAATGATCGATAGTCCATAGCTGCCGCCTGCAAATTCCGCTACCTTAATAATAAACAGCGAAAGCGGGTAGACAATATACTCGTTCCAAAAGCCTTTGCTTTCAGACGTAATCGGCTGGTTAATTTCTGTACAGCCCGATAAAAGGGCCATCACAAACACTAAACCGATTAGTAGGAATATTCGTTTCTTCAACCGTTTTTTCCTCCTTAATTGCTCCTGATATTATTATGGATTTCATTTGCTCATCCCCCGGCCAGAGGGACACGCTCATATGTATCTTATTTTAACATCTTTTAAAATGAAGTGCTTCATAATAAAGATAGATAACAATTATTTGTTTTTAGTATTTCCAAGTCCCGGTTTATTCAAAACCCGCGAAATCTTCAATACATGGATCAGACTCTTTTTCACTTCATGAAAATCCATTTCTGCCACCGGTTTCCTTGCAATGACGATCAGATCATATTGTGGCTTTACTTCTTCCTCCAGTTCTAAAAATGCCTGGCGGATATACCTTTTGATCTGGTTTCTCATAACGGCATTGCCAATTTTTTTGCTGACAGAAAGCCCGATGCGAAAATGATTCTGCTCCTCTTTTCTCAAGATGTAAACGACAAATTGGCGGTTGGCGAATGACTTTCCCTTTTTAAAGGCCTCTTGAAATTCTTTATTCTTTTTTACACGGAACTCTTTTTTCATGTCATCACCTACTCAGAAAAGCGCAAGCGCCTAGGGTCACCCCCTGCATCTTCTTGAGGGGGCTGGCGCTGGAGCTAGACATTATCTAATTTGGACATTTATCTTTACATGGAAAAAAAGACCACTGACGTTTCAGTGGCCTAAGCAGATAATACTTTTCTTCCTTTGCGGCGGCGGCGAGCTAGAACGTTACGTCCTGTCGGAGAGCTCATGCGGCTGCGGAAACCATGTACCTTGCTTCTTTTACGCTTGTTTGGTTGATAAGTTCTTTTCATATATGACACCTCCCTGAGGAATTGCTGTTAAAGACAGTCTTTCTAATTATATAGATGTAACTAGAAAATTGTCAACTATGCATATAAGTCAATCTGCCTTCAATGGCAAAGAATTAGTAGTTTGAACCTGGCTTCCTCTCATTGCTTCTCTTTTTCTTTTTTACAAATCTGAAAGAACCCACTCAGAAAGTTTACCTTCTTTTTGCCTGAATGTCATCCTAAAATTTCATTTTTCCACGTTTTTCTCATTTCTCCATTGTAAAAGTTTGTCTTGGAGACTGCAAATTTCCCCTGACACGGGTATGATCCGTCCAACAAAAATGGCAGTAACATTACAAGTCCAGTGGAATAGAATCCCCCAAATAAAGGGCTGTGGATAAAATTTCGACAGTTTTTTTATTATCCACATCACATATTGACAGGTTTTGCACACAACCAAAAGCTGTGGACAATTTTTATGAACAGGATGGGCATGTTGTGGATAAGGGTTTAAAAAGCATTGCAGTTAAAAGCATTATCTGTTATCATAATTGTGTTTTCACACTTAATAAATCATTGTGTATATCTTCATTATCCACAGATTGTGGATAACATGTGGACAGGTTATCCAAGGGGTTTGTAAAAGTTTGTCCACAGACAGTGGATACTGTCGAAATTCCACTTTACTTCCTTATTATATGATTTTCCACATAAACAGTTTCGTATATTTATAAACTTCAGGGTTATACAGCGTGTATAACCTATCGTTTTTGTGGCGCGAAACAAAGAAAAACCCAAAATGTCCACGGAAAGGCATTTGAACTTGGACGTAATTTAAATATTAATTTTAGATGGAAAAGGAGGGATATCATTGGAAAATATTGCGGATCTTTGGAATAATGCTCTGGCCAATATCGAGAAAAAAATCAGCAAGCCCAGTTTTGATACATGGCTGAAGTCGACAAAGGCGCATTCCCTGCAGGGAGACACTTTAGTCGTTAAGGCCCCGAATGAGTTTGCCCGTGACTGGCTTGAAGAGCGTTATTCCCAGCTGATCTCCGGAATTCTTTATGACATTACCGGTGAAGAATTAGGAGTGAAATTCATCATTCCGCAAAATCAGAGTGAAGAAGAAGTCGATCTTCCTCTTCCGCCAAAAAAGAAAAAGCCGGAGGAAGAACCGCCGGAACTGCCTTTAACGATGCTGAACCCGAAGTATACATTCGACACGTTTGTCATTGGATCCGGAAACCGCTTCGCTCATGCAGCATCACTTGCTGTAGCAGAGGCACCGGCGAAAGCATACAATCCTTTATTTATTTACGGGGGAGTTGGACTCGGAAAAACTCACCTTATGCACGCAATCGGCCATTATGTATTAGATCATAATCCTTCAGCTAAAGTCGTATACTTATCTTCCGAGAAATTTACCAATGAATTTATTAACTCGATCCGCGATAACAAAGCGGGCGATTTTCGCGATAAATATCGAAATGTGGATGTTCTTCTAATCGATGATATTCAGTTTTTGGCTGGAAAAGAACAGACGCAGGAGGAATTTTTCCATACTTTTAATACATTGCATGAGGAAAGCAAGCAGATCATTATCTCAAGTGACCGTCCTCCAAAAGAAATACCGACACTCGAAGACCGTCTCCGCTCCAGATTTGAATGGGGCCTAATTACAGATATTACGCCTCCTGACCTTGAAACGCGTATTGCTATTCTGCGCAAAAAGGCCAAAGCGGAGGGACTTGATATTCCTAATGAGGTTATGCTTTACATTGCCAATCAGATTGACTCCAACATTCGTGAGCTTGAAGGTGCCCTGATTCGCGTAGTAGCTTACTCCTCTTTAATAAATAAAGATATTAATGCCGACCTTGCAGCAGAAGCATTAAAGGATATTATTCCAAGCTCCAAGCCAAAGGTTATTACCATCCTAGAAATTCAAAGGGTGGTCGGGGAACATTTTAATGTAAAGCTTGAGGATTTTAAGGCAAAAAAACGGACTAAGTCTGTCGCATTCCCCCGTCAGATTGCCATGTACCTGTCCCGGGAATTAACCGACTTTTCTCTTCCTAAAATAGGAGAGGAATTTGGCGGAAGGGACCATACGACCGTCATTCACGCCCATGAAAAAATATCAAAAATGCTTCAGTCTGATTCACAATTTGAAAAGCAGCTGAAAGAAATCAATGAAATGCTCAAGGTATAATGTGTATAACTTGACCTGACTTACACACAGTCTGTCCACATGTGGATAGGCTGTGTTTCCTTTCAAAAAATACAGTTATCCACATACTAACAGGCCCTACTAGTACTTCTACTATTTTTTTATAAAAAATATATATATTCAATACGCCATTAAAATATGCTTGGAGGATTTAAAAAATGAGATTTATAATCCAACGCGACCAGCTGGTCCAAAGCGTCCAGGATGTTATGAAAGCTGTAACAAGCAGAACGACTATTCCCATATTAACGGGGATTAAAATCGTTGCTTCTGAAGAAGGAGTTACATTAACGGGAAGCGACTCTGATATTTCCATTGAATCTTTTATTCCTAAAGAAGAAGGCGGAAATGAAATTGTAGAGATCAAACAGCCTGGTGCCATCGTGCTCCAAGCGAAGTTCTTCAGTGAAATCGTTAAAAAGCTTCCGACTGACAGCGTGGAGATAGCTGTGGAAAACCATTTGCAGACAGTCATCCGCTCAGGTAAATCTGAATTCAATCTTAATGGCCTGGATGCTGAGGAATATCCGCACCTGCCTCAAATTGAAGAAGAAAAAATGTTTAAAATTCCTACGGACCTATTAAAAGCAATGGTTCGCCAAACCGTTTTCGCAGTGTCCACCTCAGAAACACGCCCTATCTTGACAGGTGTAAACTGGAAGGTGGAAAACGGCACATTAACCTGTATTGCAACAGATAGCCACAGATTGGCTTTGCGCAAAGCGCAGATCGAAACAACGGCCAGTGAAACCTACAATGTGGTTATTCCAGGAAAAAGCTTAAGTGAATTAAGCAAAATTCTAGATGACAACAATGATTTGATTGATATCGTTATTACTGAAAACCAGGTTCTCTTTAAAGCCGAGCATCTGCTGTTCTTCTCAAGGCTGCTTGAAGGTAATTATCCGGATACATCCAGACTGATCCCTTCAGATAGCAAAACAGATGTGGTCGTCAATACAAAAGAATTCCTGCAGGCTATTGACCGTGCTTCTTTACTTGCAAAAGAAGGCCGTAACAATGTGGTCAAGCTTTCTACAATCGATGGCGGAGTGATCGAAATTTCATCCAACACTCCTGAAGTCGGGAAAGTAGTCGAAGAAGTTCAGAGCAAATCCGTAGAAGGCGAAGAATTAAAAATCTCCTTCAGCGCGAAATTTATGATGGATGCCCTAAAAGCACTCGAAGGCTCTGAAATTACAATCAGCTTCACCGGCGCCATGAGACCATTCATCATCAAACCGTTAAACGATGAATCAATTCTCCAATTGATTCTGCCAGTTAGAACATATTAAGAAAAAGCTGCCGGCTGTGCCGGCGGCTTACTTTTTTACTGCCAGAATATTGGCCAATACCAGGGGAATAATGAAAATAACGGGCTGCAGGCGACTTTTCTTTGTGTATCTGAGATTTATTTAGTAAAATAGAATATTAGATACCATTCTGAAATTGTTTTGCCAAAGTGCAAAAAAACTGCAGCGCTGGAAGTCGGACAATGGGAAAGAGTGAAAATATGACGGAAATTCAAATTGATACAGAATATATTACGCTGGGCCAATTTTTAAAAGCCGCAGATGTGATTCAAACAGGCGGAATGGCCAAATGGTTCCTGAGTGAATACGAAGTCTTCGTCAACGGCGAGCAGGATCAAAGACGGGGAAGAAAGCTAAGAACCGGAGATAAAATCGAAATTCCGGATGTCGGTGAATTTACGATCGTCTAAACGCCGTTTTTTAGCGTTAATATTTTAAAGGATGTAGCGTCTATGCATATAGAGCAGTTGCTGTTAAAGAATTACCGGAATTACGAAGAACTTGAAGTCAATTTCGAAAATAAAGTGAATGTAATTTTGGGAGAGAATGCCCAGGGGAAAACAAATGTCATGGAATCGATCTACGTGCTGGCAATGGCAAAGTCACATCGGACATCAAATGACAAAGATCTTATTCGCTGGGATCAGGAATATGCTAAAATAGAGGGAAGGGTTCAAAAAAGGCAAGGATCCCTGCCCATGCAATTAGTTATCAGCAAAAAAGGCAAAAAAGCCAAATGCAATCATATAGAGCAGCAGAAATTAAGCCAGTATGTCGGCAATATGAATGTTGTGATGTTCGCGCCTGAAGATCTCCATCTAGTGAAAGGGAGCCCTCAAGTAAGGCGTCGCTTTATTGATATGGAGATTGGGCAGGTTTCGCCTGTCTATTTGCATGATATCAGCCAGTATCAGAAAATTCTCCAGCAGCGCAACCACTATCTGAAGATGCTCCAGATCAAAAAGCAGACCGATCATACCATGCTTGAGATTTTAACTGAGCAATTCATAGAAATGGCTGTAAAGATTGTTTCAAAGCGCTATGAGTTCCTCCGACTCCTCGAGAATTGGGCACAGCCGATCCATGAAGGAATTTCAAGAGGGCTTGAGACCTTGAAAATTGAGTACAAGCCTTCTGCTGAGGTATCAGAAGAACAAGATTTGTCGAAAATGGTTAAAGTGTACCAGGATAAATTCGAAAAAGTGAAGAACAGGGAAATAGACCGCGGCGTCACTATGTTTGGGCCGCATCGCGATGACCTGATTTTTCATGTGAATGGGCGCGATGTGCAGACATTCGGTTCACAGGGGCAGCAACGAACAACGGCTCTATCGGTCAAGCTTGCCGAAATTGAACTGATCCATTCTGAGATTGGGGAATATCCCATTCTGCTGCTTGATGACGTCCTCTCGGAATTGGACGATTATCGCCAGTCCCATTTATTGAATACCATCCAGGGAAAAGTACAGACGTTTGTCACTACTACAAGCGTTGATGGAATAGACCATCAGACACTTAAAGAAGCAGCAGCGTTCAATGTGGAATCAGGGAGAATCAAGAAGATTCAGTGAGGTGATCACATGTACATCCATATAGGTGAAGATGTGCTGGTCAGGGCCAGGGATATTGTCGCTATTATTGATAAAGAAACAGTCCTTGCTTCCGAGTATGCAAAGGAGCATAAGGAGAGCCGGGAGGAACCAGTTGTGAACCTCGCGAAGGGTTCCTATAAATCTGTGGTCGTCACAACAGAAAAGATCTATTTTTCTCCACTATCCTCAGGCACGTTAAAAAAACGATCCCATAAACTAAGTGTTCATGAATTTTAAAGGCAGGCCGGATCCGATATGGAAAGAGGCAAGCCAGTGAAAGTTATAGTTTGGCTCATTTCAAATGCCAGGCTTTTTTATAGATTAGTGAAATAGAAAGTGCAGGTGACCGATGTGGCAATGGAGCAAAAGGCAGTGCAGGAACAATCCTATGATGAGAATCAGATACAGGTACTGGAAGGTCTGGAAGCGGTTCGGAAGCGTCCGGGAATGTATATCGGTTCAACAAGTGCCAAAGGGCTTCACCATCTTGTTTGGGAAATAGTCGATAATAGTATAGATGAAGCACTGGCAGGCTATTGTTCTGAAATCAATGTGATTATCGAAAAGGATAATAGTATTACGGTAGTGGATAACGGACGTGGGATCCCAGTCGGAATCCATGAAAAAATGGGGCGCCCGGCAGTCGAAGTCATTATGACGGTTCTTCATGCAGGCGGTAAATTCGGAGGCGGCGGATACAAGGTTTCCGGAGGTCTGCATGGTGTTGGTGCTTCTGTAGTTAATGCGCTATCAACAGTACTTGAAGTATATGTTCATCGTGACGGCAAGAAGCATTATCAGAAGTTTGAGCGCGGCGTTCCAAGTGCTGATCTTGAAGTGATTGGGGAAACCGATCACACAGGAACAACTATCCACTTTAAACCGGACAGTGAAATCTTCACTGAAACGCTTGAATATGATTATGAAACCCTTGCAAACCGTATTCGTGAGCTGGCTTTCCTGAATAGAGGATTAACCATTACGATTGAAGATAAACGTGAGGAAAATAAGAAAAATGAATATATGTACGAGGGCGGAATTAAATCGTACGTTGAACATTTGAATAGAACGAAAGAAGTTCTCCATGAAGAACCAATTTATATTGAGGGAGAACGTGACGGCATTACAGTTGAAGTCTCCATTCAGTATAATGATGGCTACACAAGCAATATTTATTCTTTTGCCAATAACATTAATACGTATGAAGGCGGAACACATGAATCAGGATTTAAGACTGCTCTAACAAGAGTGATTAATGATTACGCCAGAAAAAACGGTCTATTCAAAGACAATGATGCTAACCTTTCTGGGGAAGACGTCCGTGAAGGTTTAACGGCGATTGTTTCTATAAAGCACCCGGACCCTCAGTTTGAAGGACAGACTAAAACGAAGCTTGGCAATTCAGAAGTGCGAACTGCAACTGATACGATTTTTGCGGAAGCTCTTGAGAAGTTCCTGCTGGAAAATCCGTCGGTAGCCAAGAAAGTGGTCGAAAAGGGATTAATGGCTGCACGTGCCAGACTGGCAGCTAAGAAAGCCCGTGAACTAACCAGAAGAAAGAGTGCTTTGGAAGTATCAAGTCTGCCGGGGAAACTGGCCGACTGCTCATCTAAAGATGCTGCCATATCGGAACTTTATATCGTTGAGGGTGACTCTGCCGGAGGCTCAGCCAAACAGGGACGCGACCGTCACTTCCAGGCAATCCTGCCGTTAAGAGGGAAAATCCTAAACGTTGAAAAAGCCCGTCTCGATCGAATTCTTTCCAACAATGAAGTGCGGGCTATGATTACTGCAGCCGGTACAGGTATTGGCGAAGACTTTGATATTGCAAAAGCCAGATATCATAAGATTGTGATCATGACAGATGCCGATGTGGATGGAGCACACATCAGGACATTATTATTAACCTTCTTCTACCGTTATATGAGACAAATTTTAGAAGCGGGCTATATTTACATTGCGCAGCCGCCATTGTATAAAGTACAGCAGGGCAAGAAGATTGAATATGCCTATAATGAACGCCAGCTTGAAGAAGTTATGAGCAACTTGTCCAGCCAGCCTAAGCCGAATGTTCAGCGCTACAAGGGTCTTGGCGAGATGAATCCAGGCCAGCTGTGGGAGACAACGATGAATCCCGAAACACGAACACTGCTGCAGGTGAGCCTTGAAGATGCCATTGAAGCAGATGAAACGTTTGAAATATTAATGGGCGATAAAGTGGAACCACGCCGAAACTTCATTGAAGAAAACGCCCAATATGTAAAAAACCTAGATATATAATCAAAAGCCAGGATAGGATGACTATCCTGCTTTTACATAAGAAAGCGTCACTTTTTGAGCACAACAGTGCGATAATCTAAAAAATGTTTGACAAATTAAGAGACTGTGGTAAATTCCAAGTCCCTTAAAAAGGGAGGTTCTTTATATGGCTGATACGCCAAGGTCCCAAATAAAGGAAATTAACATTAGCCAGGAAATGCGTTCATCATTCCTGGATTATGCCATGAGTGTAATTGTTTCACGTGCGCTTCCGGATGTGCGTGATGGCTTAAAGCCGGTGCACCGCCGCATTCTTTATGCAATGCACGATCTCGGCATGCATTCTGATAAGCCTTATAAAAAATCAGCACGTATCGTCGGAGATGTAATTGGTAAGTATCACCCGCACGGTGACTCTGCTGTTTATGAAACAATGGTGCGTATGGCACAGGACTTTAACTATCGATACATGCTGGTTGATGGACACGGCAACTTCGGTTCAGTGGATGGCGACTCTGCAGCTGCCATGCGTTATACAGAAGCCCGTATGTCCAAAATATCAATGGAGCTTTTACGGGATATCAATAAAGATACCATTAATTATCAGGATAACTACGATGGGGAAGAAAGGGAGCCGGTCGTACTGCCTGCCCGTTTCCCTAATTTACTGGTAAATGGAACATCGGGAATCGCTGTCGGGATGGCCACTAATATTCCTCCTCACCAGCTTGGTGAAGTAATTGATGGGGTTCTGGCCATTAGCCAAGACCCTGAAATGACTATTCCTGAATTAATGGATATCATCCCTGGGCCGGACTTTCCGACTGCCGGAATGATACTAGGAAGAACCGGAATCCGCAAAGCCTATGAAACTGGCCGCGGTTCCATTACTTTGCGTGCTAAAGTTGATATTGAAGAAAAGGCTAATGGCAAAGAGACCATTATTGTGCATGAGATTCCTTATCAGGTTAACAAAGCAAAGCTGATTGAAAAAATTGCGGAACTTGTCAGAGATAAGAAAATTGATGGCATCACCGACCTGCGTGATGAATCTGACCGTAATGGAATGCGAATTGTCATTGAAGTCAGAAGAGACGCAAATGCAAGTGTATTATTAAATAATCTTTATAAACAAACTGCCCTTCAGACAAGCTTTGGAATTAATCTACTGGCATTGGTGGATGGACAGCCTAAGGTTCTGAATTTAAAACAGTGTCTTGAGTATTACTTAGAACATCAAAAGGTTGTTATACGCCGGAGGACACAGTTTGAATTAAGAAAAGCAGAAGCACGCGCACATATTTTAGAAGGCTTAAGGATCGCCCTTGATCATCTTGATGAGGTAATTAGTCTGATCCGCAGCTCTCAGACAACAGATATTGCACGAGAAGGTTTAATGAACAAATTCAATCTTTCCGAAAAACAGGCTCAGGCTATCCTGGACATGCGTCTGCAGCGTCTGACAGGCCTGGAGCGTGAAAAGATTGAAGAAGAATATGCAAACCTTCTGGCCCTTATTGCAGAATTAAAAGCTATTTTGGCTGACGAAGAAAAAGTACTGGAAATCATCCGTGAAGAATTAACGGAGATCAAGGAAAGATTCAACGATAAACGCCGAACTGAAATAGTTGCAGGCGGCATCGAAAACATTGAAGACGAAGATTTGATCCCACGTGAGAATATTGTTCTGACTCTAACTCATAAGGGATACATCAAGCGTCTTCCAGTCTCTACTTACCGCGCCCAAAAACGCGGAGGGCGGGGAATCCAGGGAATGGGAACCAATGAGGACGATTTTGTGGAACACCTCATTACCACATCCACACACGATACAATTCTTTTCTTTACGAACAAAGGAAAGGTTTATCGCGCTAAGGGATATGAAATACCTGAATTCAACCGTACTGCGAAGGGGATACCAATCATTAACCTTCTTGGAGTGGACAAAGATGAATGGGTAAATGCAATAATTCCTGTTGAAGAATTTGCCGATGACTGGTTCCTGTTCTTTACCACTAAACAGGGAATTTCCAAGCGTTCACCATTATCATCCTTTGCCAATATCCGCAATAATGGCTTAATTGCTTTAAATCTGCGTGAAGATGATGAATTAATATCAGTTCGCATGACAGATGGCAGCAAGGAAATCATAATTGGGACCAGCCATGGCATGCTGATCAGATTCCCTGAAGAAGATGTCCGTTCAATGGGAAGAACGGCAACTGGTGTTAAGGGAATTAACTTAAGCAATGGTGATGAAGTTGTTGGCATGGAAGTTCTTGAGGAAGACAGCCAAGTCCTGATTGTAACCAAAAACGGCTATGGAAAACGCACTCCAGCCGAAGAATACCGTGTTCAGGGCAGAGGCGGTAAAGGAATCAAGACCTGCAACATTACGGATAAAAACGGAAGCCTTGTTTCCATGAAAGCTGTCACAGGTGAAGAAGACGTTATGCTTATTACAACAGGCGGCGTCCTGATCCGTATGGCAGTCAGTGATATTTCCACCATGGGAAGAAACACGCAGGGTGTCAGACTCATCCGCATAAATGAAGAAGCAGGCGAAGCCGTTTCGACTGTAGCAAGAGTTGAAAAAGAAGAGGAAAAAGATGATGAAGAATTAACAAAGCCTCTTGAAGATGCCGATTCACTTCCAGAAGAAGAAGTAACCGGCGATAATAGCGAAGAATAACTGCAATAAATTTCGGGGAACACAGATTTGTGTTCCTTTTTTTTGCCCAAATAATGTAAAATAGTAAAAAAGACTCATATTTGGAGTGTGGAAACAGTGCGTGTACCCATACAGGAATTAAAAGCAGGCTGCATCTTATCGGAGGATGTTTTCAGTTTGACAAATCGCCCTATTATCAGCCGGAAAACAGTGCTGACGAAGGAACTGCTGGATATTATGAAAATATTTCTGATTGAGGAAGCAGAAGTTGAAACTACCATGATCAGCGGAAAGTCAATGACATCTGCCGGAAACATGGATGAAGCTGAAGTGGAAGTGGAATCAAGTCATATTAATTCATTCCTGAAAGGCGTACAACATTTCAAAAGGGAATTTACATCCTGGCAATCAGGCCTTCCGGTGGATATCGCCAAAATAAGAAATATTATGATTCCGCTGATTGAAAAAATGGATAAAAACCCATCCTCTATCTTTTCACTGCATCATCTTTCTACAAATGAAGATTATTTATACCAGCATTCAGTAGCAGTGGGAATGATCAGCGCATTTATAGGAAAAAAACTGAATTTTAACAAGGGGGAAGTTGTGCAGCTTGCCCTGGGAGGGTGCCTGGCTGATGCTGGCATGGCAAAAATAAACCCATCCATTTTGCACAAAAGCACTACATTGAACTCCGAGGAATTTGAAGAAATTAAAAAGCATTCGATCCTCAGCTTTAAAATGGTTCAAAATATCTCTTTGTTAAGAGAAAGCACTAAGATCGGCATTATTCAGCATCATGAACGTCTCGACGGCAGCGGTTATCCGTTTGGAGAACAAGGAAGCAAAATTAATCAGGCTGGACGAATCATCGCAGTAGCGGATGCCTTTCATGCCATGACTTCCCAAAGGCTCTACAGAAGGAAGCAATCTCCGTTTAAAGTGCTTGAAATGCTGATACAGGACAGCTTTGGCAAATTTGATATTCCATCCATCCAGGCGCTTGGCTCCGGCATCATGACTTTTTCCATTGGAAGCCTGGTGAAGCTTTCGGATGGCCAGACAGCTGAGATTCTTTTTATAGAAGATAAAGCACCGACGAGGCCACTTGTGAAACTCATAGAAACCGGCGATATTATTCATTTAGAGAAAAACCGCCAGTTATTTATTGATGAAGTATTAAAATGACTGCATATCGCGGTCATTTTTTTATTAAATTCCTTTACTTTAAAAAAAGATTAAGTTTCTATTAAAAAGCACTTGCAATTAATAGAGTTGGACTGGTATACTTATTCAAGTCAGCAAGAGATTAACAACATCAATCGATGAGGAAAAAACTTGTTGACATTAAATATCAGAAATGATATATTAGTTAAGTCGCCTAAAGCGGCGGATTGATCTTTGAAAACTGAACGAACAAAAACGTCAACGTTTAAATCATTAGTCTTTTTTGAAAAGACAATCGAGCTATATCAACTCTTATATGGAGAGTTTGATCCTGGCTCAGGACGAACGCTGGCGGCGTGCCTAATACATGCAAGTCGAGCGGACAGATGGGAGCTTGCTCCCTGAAGTCAGC
>NZ_JAMBOJ010000045.1 GCF_023715565.1 Cytobacillus firmus
GCAAAAAGAGCAATCAAACATGCAAATAGCAGCTGGAAACTTGCGAATAACAAAGAACATGCAAATAGGAGCCGGAAATTTGCAAATAGATCGATCAACCTGCAAATAGTCGTTGGAAACCCGCAAAAAGAGCAATCAAATTTACAAATAACTGCTGGAAACTTGCGAATAAACAAAGAGTTTGCAAATGGCAGCCGGCAACTTGCAAATAGACAATTAAATTTGCAAATAGTCGTTGGAAACCTGCAAAAAGAGCAATCAAATTTACAAATAACTGCTGGAACCTAGCAAATAAACAAAGAGTTTGCAAATAGAAGCCGGCAACTTGCAAATAGAACAAGCAAACATGCAAATAGTCAGTGGAAACCTGCAAAAAGAGCAATCAAACATGCAAATAGCAGCTGGAAACTTGCGAATAACAAAGAACATGCAAATAGGAGCCGGAAATTTGCAAATAGATCGATCAACCTGCAAATAGTCGTTGGAAACCCGCAAACAGAGCAATCAAATTTACAAATAACTGCTGGAAACTTGCGAATAAACAAAGAGTTTGCAAATGGCAGCCGGAAACTTGCAAATAGACAATTAAATTTGCAAATAGACTATCAAATATAGTCTAAATAAAAGCAAAACCGAGCTGCAACTCAGCTCGGTTATTTCAAATTGCAGGACAAGTAACCTGTCCCATGTCCCGGGATTAATTAAATCGTTCCGCGATCTACCTGTTCATACAATATCCCCATATTACCCTTCACTTTTTTAGAAACCTCACACAATGCCTCAATCGCTTCAGCTTTGTGGTTTCCTAATTGATACACCACATCATCAAACAGCATTTCCATTTCTCTTAAAATAGCGATGGATGCAAGGTTGTAGAGGTGGACGTTATAGTAGCCGCTATTGTTGAATAGGGCGGTTTCAACATAAGGTCTAAAATTTCTTAAAAGTGTAGGGTATTCCACTATTAATCGGTCTAACCCTTTTCGGATGCCTTCAATCGTGCCGGCAAACTCATCCAAAGGCGCCAGCGCGTTGTTGACACGGTTTCTGATTTTATCATCAAAGTCTGTAAACAAACCGAATAACTTGCCGGGGATTGTGTAGTCCAATGCAAATTTGGTTGCTCCTTTGATAGTGCCTGAAAGGAGCTCCAATGCAGTTTCAATGTTCAAGGTGATTACCCATGCCTTATGCAATATAGGCATGAGAAGTGCCTGTGTTGATGCAGTGAATGCAGAATAAGCCGTGTCCATCTGGAAGTCCTTAATCTTCATCCGCAGCTCCATATAAGGGGAATCTTCCAGCTTATACGTATTCGTTCCCTGTACGGATATGGAATGGGAATGGGTGGATTTGTTCTTAATCGACTGTCCGAGGGAAAGGTCCTTGTCGTGGAAATTAGCCGCAACGTCCTGGACTTGTTTCTGGTATTCACTAATATGAGTTAGCAGCTTATCCCTGTTATTGTTTACGATTCCATAATGGGCTTTTAGCTCACTGACTACGGCATCATACCAGAACTCTTTACCGCCCTCAAACAATTCAGGGATTTTATTTGAAATAATCCGGATCAGGCTTTTGGAAAGATCCTGAACATCTCCTTTCAAATCATATAAAAAGCTGCGAACTTCATTAAATATACTTTCTACACTTACGTTCGTACGGAAAATATGTTCAAGCAGCTCGGCAGGTGGAGAGTTCAGTATTGAATTCAATGATTTTGCATGGCTTTCCGCCACATTTAACAAAGAAATCAAATGATCGATTTCCGCTGTTAATCGATTGCTGATGGAGGTGATCCCCATAAACAGAGGCTCACTGATCAGGTTTTCAAACATCTCCTCGAAAATCTTCTGCAGTCGGCTTAGCCGCTCATAATATCGGCTAGCTTCATCTTCTACAATGGCAACCGAATTGCCCAGATATTCGTGAGCAAGGTTTAATCTTTCCATCACATGGCTTTGAAGGGAAGAAGCAAGGAGATCCAGATTCTCCTTGTTAATCTCAATGCGTTCTGAGTGGCCACCATAAAGAGGTACTCCTGTCCAGATGCTGGATACGATATGGGCGTCAGCATCGATATAGATTTTGCCATAGCCTGGCTTGCCAACTTCACCAATGACGTAGTACTGCGTGCCATCTTCATTTCTTAAATAGCCTGTATGATTTGTCGCAAGCTTTGAAAATTCAGGAATGCCATTAAAAATTTCATACTGCTTGCCAGGAATCCTGTCATGCAGATTTAATGCGATCAAGGTTTGCGTCAGCACATCGTAGCTGCTGAAGTAGTTTGTAATGTTGTCGTAGGTTTTATCAGGGTCCATCATTCCCTCGGGAAGGAGAGCTGGGTTAAGTGTAACGGCTTTAACCTCTGGATTTTCAGTGGCGACAGCACTTACCAGACCGCCTCCAAGTGAATTTCCTGCAATCGATTGGACACCGCCATATTCTTTATATTTTTCGTTCATTTCATTAAAATAATTTCTTGCTTCAGCTAGCTGTGCAGGTGTAAGGTCACTTAAAAGCTGTGCATCCGTCAGAATATCCATTTTTCCATATTTACCGCTTGCATCTGTTCCTACATAGATGATGGATATTTCTTTTGTCTTTAAATTTATAACTGTCAGCGCATCAAGCCCGGTTGGATCTTCATAGTGCTCGTGGCGAACCCGATATTTTATTCCATTTACCTTTAGAACTTCCCCTTTTTGGGGATAAGTATAGGCATAGTAGCCAGCTAGCTCAACCAAATCTTTATCATTGTTTATGGAGGTATTTGGTGAACCATTAAGTGTATTCATTTATTCACCTGCTTTATTCTTTAATAATATCTTCCAGTAAATCCAGTGAATTATCTCCCATACCACTGGAGCTTTGCTTATCAATAAAATTATCATTTAAGACAAAACTATATGAACCTCTAGGGATTGAAGTCATTTCTTCAAGGTCTTTTATGATTTGATCAAATAACTTTTTATCTGGACTTGCATTTTTATCGGCCATAAATAATTGAATATTAATGAAAAGGTTTTCAGCCGAGAATGAATTATCCTTAAAAGCCTTCCTGAGGTTTTCTGCACTTTCAGCAGGATTTTTCATGAAAAGGTCATATACAGGTTGGATAGCTGTCTCATCGGCAATTGAAATAAAATAATACGGGGTTGAGAAACCCTTGCCACCAACATTTTGAATGGACTCCTTCGTTCTGCCAGTTATTTGACCTTCTGCGGTAAGTGAATCAAAGTAGTTATCGAGTTGATTGAATTCTTCTTTGAAGATCATGCTATATAAACCGCCTTTAATGGCATTCTCCACCTGGAATTCGTCCGCCCATATCTTTTCCGTCATCACTTTCTTTTCGAGTTCATCTATTGGCACCACAGCATAGGTGTAGAAATGCGGTTCACCTTTTGATTCTACAAACACAGTGGCCCCGTCCTTTGCACCAACCACATTATGCACAGTTACGTCTGTCTTATAATTCTCTTTGAAAAAGCTGATGGCAGCTTCCTCGATCTGAGTAAGGTTTTTATCAGCAATTTCATCTGTCACTCTTCCATATGGCAGTGCATAGCCTTCACCAGTATAATCCTGAACGCTAATCTTAGTTTCTTCAGAATGGGCTACCTGTGTTTCTTTTGACTTTTCAGTGTCTTCATTGTTATTTGTGCTATTCATACCAGAACATCCTCCAAGCATTAATGATATTCCAACACTGCAGAGTAAAATTTTTGTTTTCTTGTGCATTATTTACATGTCCTCCCTAAAGGAATGTGCCATTCAAAGTTATAACCCTTATTTTAGCGGATAGAGTTATATTTTTACAGTTTAAACGTGGAAAATTACACTTTTTAGGTAAAAATAGGAATAAAGTCAGATCGGTGTAAGTGAGAAAATAGATAAATAGTTACAGTCCCATGCCTGTAATAGATAATGGGGGAGTCTTGAGAATATTGACCTCTTTACTCCGTAATTATGTAATCAGGGAAACCGCGTTTTAAAGAATTATCTTTCGCGCCTTCTGCACTCTGCTTATCGATGAAATTATCATTGAGAGAGAAGCTGTAAGTGCCATTGGGTATTGAGTTCATCTCTTCCAGCCCTGCCGTAATATGATTAAAAATCTCTTCACTTGGTTTTGCCTGCTTGTCAGCCATGAATAACTGAATGTTAATTTTGATGTTTTCAGGATTAAATGAGTCCTCATCTTAGACCTTCCTTAAATTCTCTGTATTTTCATCAAGGTGATATATATAAAGGTCTGGTTTAATGGCCTCTTCTTTACTTGTTAACGCAATAAAATAATAAGGAGTCATATATCCATGCCCGCCCACATTCTGAAGGGCTGCCTTTGTTTTTCCGGTCACTTAGCCTTCTGCTGCCAGAGCCTCAAGATAGTCATCCAGCTGCTTAAACTCTTCACTAAAAATCATGTGATATAATCCGCCTTTAATGGCATTCTCCACCTGGAATTCGTCCGCCCATATCTTTCCCGTCCATACTTTCTTTGCCAGTTCATCTATTGGCACTACAGCGTAGGTGTAAAAATGTGGTTCACCTTTTGACTATACAAACACAGTGGCCCCATCCTTAGCACCAACTACATTATGCACAGTTACATCTGTCTTTTATTTCTCTTTGAAAAACCTGATTGTGGCATCCCTTATCACATCAAGATTCTTATCAGCGATTCATTTGTCACACTTCCATAGGGAAGTGCATAGTCTTCACCCGTATAATCCAAAACGCAAATCTGGGAAGACTCTCTTTCTTTTTTGCTTTCCTGACCAATACACCCTCCAAGCAGCAATGACATCCCGGCATTGAAGAGTAAGATTCTTAGTTTGTTTTGCATTGGTTCAAAGTTCCCCTAAAAATCGGAGTCTATCTTATTGTAACGGGTAGAGTTATATTTTTACAGTTTTAATTGTGTAAAATTACTCCTTTTGGTAAAAAATAGATAGAAAGTCAGTGAGAGGTTTGGGGATTTAGATACATAAGGGGAAATCTAGTAGTTAAAATCAGAACTAGGGTCAGCTTCTGACACAAAAAGGAAAACCTCGTGGGTTAGCGTCAGAACTAGGGTCAGCTTCTGACACAAAAAGGAAAACCTCGAGGGTTAGTGTCAGAACTAGGGTTAACTTCTGACACAAAAAGGAAAACCTCGAGGGTTAGTGTCAGAACTAGGGTCAACTTTTGACACAAAAGGAAAACCTCGTGGGTTAGCGTCAGAACTAGGGTGAACTTATGACACAAAAACAAAAATCCAGTAGTTAGAGTCCGAATCGGGCAGTTATAGTAAATAATATTAATTAAATAAGAAAGCGGGAATGGATCAAACATTTGATTGAATTTTGAAGGGAAAGCAGGGCCTTAAAATAGGAAACTGAGCTGCCGCTCAGCTCAGTTTTCCAAAGGAATTTTACACTTTTTAGGTATGTTGTCGTGAGGAAGGTTAGTGGAATTTGTTTTGAATTTTACAAAAATAGTTGTAATCGTTTTCTTCATGTTGTATAGTCAGGTTATAGAAAAACCGAAACGTTTTGGGAGATGTCTTAGTGACTACAATTAAGGATATTGCAAAAAAGGCAGGAGTATCTGTTACGACTGTTTCAAGGGCGTTAAATGGATACTCGGATGTTAGTGAAAGTACCCGAAAGAAGATTGCTCAAGTAGCAAAGGAATTGAATTATAGCCCTAATTCGCTTGCAAGAAGTCTAGTTATGAAAAAATCACAGACTATTGGGCTGCTGGTGTCAGGTTTTACAAAGGAAAGCGTGAAGGATAATTTTATGGTTGAGGTTCTTGCCGGTGTTAATGAGTATGTATCCGGATCAAGTTATGACCTTATCTTATTCAATACCAATTCCTCTAAACAGCGGGAAAAGACGTATACTCAGCTTTGCCGCGAACGAAGAGTGGATGGTGTGATTATTCAGGGAATCCGCACTGATGATCCGTATTTAAAGGAAGTGGTAGATAGCGATATTCCTTGTGTATTGATTGATATTCCGCTTGAATCAGATTATGTAAGCCATGTAACGACAGACAATGTGCTGGGCGCAGAAAAAGCGGTGAAGCATCTTATCGGTCTTGGCCATGAGAAGATTGGCATGATTAATGGCCATGAATTTGCCTTTGTCAGCCGTGAAAGATTGAAGGGATATCATAGGGCCCTCGATAAAGCAGGCATTAGCTTTAATCCCGAATATATAACAGATGGCGAGTTCACAGAAGAGAGAGGAAAGGAATCAGCACTTCAATTGCTGAACGATCATCCTGAAATCACCGCTCTATTTTGTGCAAGTGACTTAATGGCTATCGGCGCAATGGCAGCGGCGAAGGAGCTTAATCTAAAGGTGCCGGAGGAGCTCTCCATCATAGGATACGATGATATTTTATTAGCCTCATATGTTAGTCCGACGCTGACGACGATTGCACAGAATAAATTCGGGCTGGGATATGAAGCAGCGAGATTACTGATTGGTCTGCTTCAAAACGAGACAGACACACATCGTCTGGTTATGAAAACAGAGTTAAAGGAACGGCAAAGTACAGCAGAAGTGAAAAAATAAATGTTGGCCGACCGAGCTGAACAGCAAGGACAGCCAACTTTATCTTCAGTGTAAATCCGAAACGTTTTGGTGATTTTTTTACCGGAAAAACCGAAACGTTTCGGTGAACGAACTGTTATGAAAAATGAAGGTGCAGGAGGGGCAAAATGAATTACAGAGTGATCAAAGAGAACAACTTATTCTTATTAACGGATGAACAGGGTGATATCACGGCAAATCACAGCTACGGCCTAGGTTTATACAAGAATGATACTCGTTTTCTCAGTAAGTTTAACGTCCGGATCAACAATGAAAAACCGATTCTTCTTCACTCGGATGGATCTGAAAACTATATGTCTTCCATCCTCTCAACAAATCCGCACCAGGAAAAGGATGGAGAATTGATTCTTTGGAGGGAATCGATTGAAATTGAGAGAAAGCGATTTATCCATGATGACGTGTTATATGAAACTGTTACAGCTAAGAACTACTTCCCAAAACCGGTGACGTTTGATTTAAACATAGAAGCTGATGTGGATTTTAATGATATGTTTATCGTCCGCGGTTTCCAGACAGGGGATATAGGAAAAAGAACAGGCCAGACAGCGGATCAAAATTCTCTGACATTCCGTTATGACGGGGCAGATGGTATCAAGAGAGCAACGCGTATCCAATGGGATACACCTCTTGTACCTAAAGAAGTAAAAGAAGGCGGCGAAATTACCTTTACTCTTACCCTTCAGCACCAGGAATCCGAATCAATTATTTTTATGGTTATCCCGCTTGAAAATAGAGAAACGCGAACAGATCTTTTACCTGTAAATGAAGCTCTCGAAGAGCTCAAATCTTCATATAAGAACTGGTCTGCAGGGCTTGCATCAGTTGAAACAGATTTCGAGCCGCTTCAAAGGCTAGTGGATAGAGGTTTATCGGATTTGCGGGTGCTATTGACAGACATGGGCTACGGAAATTTCCCGGTAGCTGGACTGCCGTGGTTCGGGGTTCCGTTCGGCAGGGACAGTCTGATTGCGGCCCTTCAGATGATTGCATTCCAGCCTGAAGTGGCAAAAGGAACATTATTTACAATGGCAAGCAGGCAAGGGACTAAAGTCGATCCCTGGAGAGACGAGCAGCCGGGGAAAATTATGCATGAAATCCGTTTTGGGGAGCTGGCGAATACGAATCAGATTCCATTCACTCCTTACTATGGAACGATTGATGCTACACCACTATTCCTTGTTCTATTAACAGAGTATGTGAAGTGGACTGGTGATTTTGAGACATTCCACCAGCTCGAAGAAAACGTCAATCGTGCGCTGGAGTGGATTGATCAGTATGGAGATCGGGATGGTGATTTGTTTGTGGAATACCATCAAGAATCCTCAAAGGGCATTGCCAATCAAGGCTGGAAGGATTCCGGGGATTCCATTGTTCATCGAAATGGGGATTATGCTGAAACACCAATAGCGCTTTCCGAGGTACAGGGATATGTTTATCAGGCAAAGCAGGGGATTGCCTCTATATATAGCAAGCTTGGTAATAAAGAGGAAGCTTCCAGACTCAAAACGGAGGCAGCAAAATTGCAGGAAGCTTTTGAAAACGAATTTTGGATGTCAGATCAGGAGTTTTATGCCATTGCTCTTGATGGCGGAAAAAAACAGGTAGGAACGATTACATCTAACCCAGGCCATGTCCTGTATTCTGAAATGCTCGCAGAAGATCGTGCAGAGAAAGTAAGCAGCACACTGACGAGTGAGAAAATGTTTTCAGGATTTGGAATTCGCACGATGGGTGAAGGAGAAGCAGGATATAATCCAATGAGCTACCATGATGGCAGTATTTGGCCGCATGATAACAGCATGATTTTACTGGGAATGAGCAAACTTGGATTCTCTGAAGATGCTAAAAAAGTAATGACTGGCCTGATACAGGCTTCCCGGTATTTTGAGTACGATCGCCTCCCTGAACTGTTCTGCGGCTATAGTGCCGAAGTCGGGAAGGCTGTTAAATACCCGGTTGCATGTTCACCGCAGGCCTGGGCAGCAGGTACGCCGCTTGTATTTATCCAATCACTTCTGGGTCTATTCCCGGACAGTTTAAAAAGGGAAATTCAGCTGAGCCCCATGCTGCTGGATGAAATGAATACATTGACGGTCACTAACATCAAAATTGGGGAAGGCATCCTTTCTGTCTCCGTTAAGAGACAGAGAGAAGAAATACAGACATCCATATTAGAAAATACAACGGGCTTTGAAATCGTAAAGCAGGCGAAGGTAACTCAATAAATTCTTTTTACAAAAAATCAATGGGAAATGAGAGGGGTTACGAAGGATGAAGAAAAAATGGTTGGCTGGGTTAGGCATTACGACAATGTTAATGGGGTCCCTTCTTGCTGGATGCAGCGGGTCAGATGAAGCGAACTCAGAAGGCTCTGGCGGATCTGAAGGAGAAAAGGTTCAAATAACGCTTGCGGGATGGGGCGGCAACCCATCTGAGCAAAAACTGCTGAAACAGACCATTGCCGACTTCGAAGAGAAATTTCCAAACATTGATGTAAAGCATGAAGTGATTTCAGAGCAGTATATGGATGTCCTGAAAACACGCCTGATTGGCGGAGAAGGTCCGGATGTGTTCTACCTGGACGCACTTGAAGCGCCAGCATTGATTGAAACAGGCGTCGTCGAGCCATTAGACGAATATGTCACAGACGACTTTGATGTTGAAGATTTTGAGAAGCCGATGCTTGAAGCTTTCAAGGTGGATGGAAAGACATACGGTTTTCCAAAGGATTACTCTACTCTAGCTCTTTTCTATAATAAAAAAATGTTTGAAGAAGCTGGTGTAGAGGTTCCAAAAACTTGGGATGAGCTGCGCGAAGTGTCAAAAGCCCTCACAAAGGATGGTGTTTACGGATTTGGTGTTGCACCTGAGCTTGCCCGGCTTTATCATATCGCCCGGGCCTCCGGCGGCGATGTGGTGAAGGATGGCAAGGCAAATTTTGCCTCACCTGAGATCGTGGAAGCACTAAAGCCAATCGTTGATCAGCATCTTGAAGACAAAACCTCTGCACAGGCATCAGAAGTAGGCGCAAACTGGGGCGGCGAAATGTTTGGCCAGCAGAAAGCGGCAATGGTCATTGAAGGGAACTGGGCCATTCCGTTCTTAGAGGATACATTTCCTGATGTGGAGTACGGTACAGCTGAGCTTCCTGCCGTTAATGGCGAAAAGGGGACCATGGCTTATGCGGTTGGATATGTCATGAATGCAGCATCTGAGAAGAAGGAAGCTTCATGGAAGCTGATCTCCTATCTGACTGGCAAAGAAGGAATGGAAACGTGGACTTCTAAAGGCTTTGCACTTCCTACACGCAAATCGGTTGCAGAGAAGCTAGGCTATGATAAAGATCCATTACGAGGCGCGCTTGTTGCTGGAGCACCTTATGCCACTGTATGGCAGGAAGGTGCGAACCTTCCGATTATCATGAATAATTTTAATAACCAATTCATTGCTGCTTTCCTTGGAGATCGTCCGCTGGATGACGCATTGAAGGAAGCGCAGAAGCAAGCAAATAGTGAAATCCAATAAAGCACATACCCAAATGAAATGTACCTGGCCCATTTATGGTGTCAGGTACATTCATAATGGGATGCTGCAGCCTTTCTTTTCGGATCTGTGCCAATACCGGCCGTTAAGGAAAGGATTATCCAAACAGATAGAAGGTAGGAATACTCATGAACAAACGATCTTCTAAGAAAAAATTAAAAGATGCCGGGCAAGGATATTTGTTTATGTCTCCAACACTATTTGTGTTAGCCCTATTTATCATTGGGCCAATTCTTTATGCTATTTTCCTATCATTTAACAAAGTTCAGCTTCTTGGCGAAACCAGTTTTGAATTTGTGGCGTTTGAAAACTTTGCCAGAATTATGGAAGACAACAGGGCTCTTATTGCACTAAAAAATACGGCGAAATATGTGCTGATTGTTGTGCCATGCCAGACGATTTTAGCTCTGATTTTGGCGGCAACGCTAAATGCCGGCTTGAAAGGGGAGAAGTTCTTCCGGATTGTTTACTTTTTGCCGACGTTAACTTCTTCTGCCGTTTTAACATTAATTTTCATGTGGATGTATAACAAAGAAGGTCTGATCAACAACCTTCTGGAAATGATCGGACTTCCCGGGTATAACTTTTTAGGCGATCCTGATATCGCATTAAATGCAATCATGCTGATGAATATTTGGGCGACGGCGCCATTCTTTATGGTGATTTATCTCGCAGCTCTTCAGGATATTCCCGATTCCTTATATGAAGCAGCAGAGCTTGATGGGGCCAATGCCCTTCAGAAGTTCTTTTATGTTACGGTTCCGTTCCTTCGTCCGGTTACCTCATTTGTTGTCATAATGGGGTTAATTGGAACCTTCCAGCTGTTTGATCAATCGTATATCTTCTCCGGCGGATCTGGAGGGCCAAATAACTCAACCCTGACAGTCGTTCTATTAATCTATCAATATGCATTCAAGTCGCTCGGAACAATGGGGTATGCAGCTGCACTAGCTTTCGCACTGGCCATCATTATCCTGATTGCCACCCTGATCCAGCGTAAATTTTCGAAGGAAGAATCACTTTATTAAGGGGGACGGACATGAATTCCAGGAAAAAATCATTCGGCAAGAGCCTTCTTTATGTCATTCTTGTTCTATACGCTGTCACCACACTCGTTCCGTTCTTGTGGGCCCTGTCATCTTCATTTAAGACATTAGAAGAAATCATTAGCGGGACCATGAACTTTATTCCGAAAAACTTCACTCTCGCAAACTATCAGCAAATATTTGTGGAGCAGGATTTGTTCCCCCGCTGGCTTTTGAATTCCCTTATCATCGCGGTAATCGGGACACTTCTAAATATCATTTTTAACTCAATGGCAGGCTATGCCCTTGCAAGACTGTCTTTTCCCGGTAAAAAGGCCCTGTTTATCATTATTCTGGCCGTGTTAATGATCCCGGCGCAAGTGACCATGATTCCTAACTATTTAATCCTGAAAGAATTGGGCTGGCTGAACTCTTATCAGGGAATGATCGTTCCGTCGATGATTAATGCGACCTTTATCTTCATGATGAGGCAATTCTTTATCAATTTCCCGAAAGAATTGGAGGAAGCTGCACAGCTTGATGGGCTCAGCCGCCTGGGGATCTTTTTCAAGATAGTGCTGCCTCTTGCCAAACCGGCTCTGGCTGCCCAGGCAATCTTTGTCTTCATGGGCTTCTGGAATGACTTTATGAGACCGCTGATCGTCATGACTGATACAGAAATGTATACTCTTCCTTTGGGGCTGAATACATTTAAAGGACAGTTTGTCAGCTATTGGAACTATATTATGGCAGCGTCCATGGTCTTTACGCTTCCAGTCCTGCTTCTATATGCATTCTTTAATCGCTTCTTTATCAAAGGAATCTCGTTTACTGGCGGGAAGTGATCATGGAAATAGCTGTGCTGGAACAGGAGTAAGAATTCCTGTTACATAGCGGGGATATTAAAATACTGGATTGATCATCGTTACAAAGATATTCACATTAGGAAGAAAGTTTGTAATAGCCATCTGCCTAATGTGAGTATCCCGCGGTAGTCCATCTTAAGAGGGCACTTGTAAATATTTTATGAGCACCTTTTGAAAAGCCATATTCGAATGGCTGTGATAATCTTTGCCTAAAATATCGCCCCCCTTTTAGATACAAAAGGGGGGCGATATTTTAGGATGCAGATTATTAAGAAGAGCACCCAACATACAAAATATATGAAGGTTTACTTCATAAATCCGGTGAGCCACAGGCTGATGTCTGGAATATAGGTAACCAGGAGCAGTACGGCTATCATGGTAACCAGCAATATTCGAACTCCTTTTATGACTTCCTCGATCTTTAGTTTGGCTACACCTGAGGCTACAAATAAGTTAACTCCAACAGGCGGAGTGATAAATCCGATTGCAAGGTTAAAGATCATAATCAAGCCAAAGTGCACGGGATCCACTCCTACTGCTATGGCCATAGGCAGTAAGATTGGTGTGAGGATAACGATTGCTGCCAAGGCCTCCATGACTAGTCCGACAAGCAATAGCAAGGCATTGAGGAGGAGGAGAATGACCCATTTGTTGTCACTGATCGACAAGACAAAATTGGCTACTGTTTCTGCTACTTTTTCCAAGGTAATCAAGCGGCCGAATATACTGGCCATGACAATTAGCAGAATGATAACAGCAGAGGTGATCCCGGCCTTTGCAAGATTGTGATAAAGGCCTTTTAAGTTCATATCTTTATACACAAACATGCCTATGATAATTCCGTATGCAGCGGCAACAGCCGCAGCTTCTGTCGGAGTCATGAATCCTCCATAAATTCCCCCTAAAATAAAGATGGGAACCAGAAGGGCAAGTTTTGCATCCCATGCGGCAGCGAGTGTGTTCTTGAGGCTGAAGCTTGTTTTATCACTCTGCCATCCATTCTTTTTAGATATGAAGAATGTAACAATGATTAGCGCAAACCCGGTTAGAATTCCTGGAAAGATCCCTGCAATAAATAACTTGGAGATTGACTCCTGAGAAACGACTCCATAAATGACAAGCGGGTTGCTTGGAGGGATAATGACCCCAATGGTCCCGGCTGCTGCGACAACTGCAGTTGCAAACCCCGGTGAGTATCCCTGTTTTATCATGGCCGGAATTAATAAAGTGCCAATCGCCGCTACGGTTGCTGGCCCGGATCCGCTTATGGCAGAAAAGAACATACTTGTGACAATAGCAACCAGTGCCAATCCGCCGGGAAGAAACCCTAATAATTCATCGGAGAGCTTTAGTAATTTCTTTATGATATTCCCGCCGCCCATTATAATTCCGGCAGCGATGAAAAAAGGAACAGCCATAATTGGGAAATTGTCAATGCTGGTGAATGCTGTCTGCGGGAAAAAATCAATCGGGATTGCATTGGTTGCAAGGACGGTAGTTAAGGTGCTGATTCCTAAAGCAAAGGCAATCGGCATCCCGATCACAATAAATAATACAAAGTATCCAAATAATAATAGAGTGATGCTGGATTCCTGCATAAATAGAACAGGAAGGATCATGAACAAGGCGATCGCCGCACCGATGATTCCGTCCCTGATTTCCATATCCTTTGCGTCATGAAGAAGGTTTTGGATTAGACGGAAAGCGATTAACAGAAAGCCTATTGGCACAGCGCTATATGGAATGGCCATCGGGATGGAAAGGGCTGGAGTTGTTTGCGCTGTTTCAAATTGAAATGATATCAGGTTAAACCCATTTGTTACCATCATGTAACTGAAATGAAGCATAAAGATCGAATTGGCCAGCTGAATCGACTTTTGCAGTCCGGCTGGAAAAAGTTCAACAACAGCAGTCACCTGGATAGAATCCCTTTTTTTAATTGCAAGACTGGCACCCAGGAATGATACAAAAATGAATAAATACCGGGAAGTTTCCTCTGTCCAGGTTGTTATGTTTGCAATTTCAATGAAAGGAAGTACATAGCGGTTGATAACCTGAAGATTGATTAATAAGATAAACAGCAAAAAGCCTGTGACAATTAATATCTCTTCAAAACGCGCATCAATGAATTTGATTAATTTGATAAACCGGCTATTGCTGTGCAGGATTGGCGGCGGCTGCTTCTCCGTACTGTTCACAGTCGGTAAACTTTGATTCATAACTTCAACTCCTTATCCCATAATAGGGGGATTGCCAGTTGCAAAATAACGGTCATTTAAAGATTTCTTCTTTTGTTTTTCCAAGAGTCTTTAAAATGGTTTCCACATACTCTGGGTCTGCAGCACCTTCTGTCACAAATTTATCCCATACATTTTGAACAGATTGTTTCCAAATCTTCATTTCCTCGGGAGAAGGTTCATAGATTTCGATGCCATAATCAAGGAACTGCTGCCTTGCTTCATCTTCTCTTTCATTCGCTAGATCACGCTGCCAAATGGTCGCTTCCTTTCCGGCTTCCATAATAATATTCTGGTGCTGTTCAGACAGCCCATCAAATAACTCCTTATTCATTACGACAATATCAGAGCTGTAGTTGTAATTAACCTCTGTCGCGTATTTTAGAACTTCCTGATGCTTAGAATCCCATAATAAAGAGTAGCTGTTTCCTTCACCTTCAACAGTGCCTTGCTGCAATGCGGTGAAAACTTCTGACCAGGCAACAGGTGTCGGGCTTGCTCCAAATTCCTTGAAATCAGCTTGTTCTATTTTGGAGTTGGTTGTCCGTATTTTTAGTCCTTCCAAATCCTCAGGAAGAATGATGGGCTTGACATTATTCACAACCTGCCGAAATCCATAATCGGGAAAGAATATGACCTTAAATCCGGAGTGCTCCAGCTCTTCACGGATAATTTCACCCGGTTTCCCATCTACTGCTTTATATACTTCTTCCTTGTTTTCAAAAATATAAGGAAGATCCCATGCTGTAAAATAGTTTGTAAAACTAGTCATATTTGGCGTCGATGAGCTGGCCATCTCAAGGCTGCCTCGCTGGGCGCTTTCAATCACTTCTCTGTCACTGCCAAGGAGGGAGTCATGGAAGGTTTCAACTTCTAATTCTCCGTTTGACTTTTCTTTAACCAGTTCAGCGAACTTATCGATTCCTTTAGATACAGGATGGTTTCCGGCTTTCGATTGAGCTAGCCTTAAAGTGATTGCGCCCTGCTGCTCAGCCCTTGCCTCAGGATTTAATGCATTTTTCCCTATTAAAACGAACCCCAATAAAATCAAAGCAGCCAGGGCGACAATAATAGAGTGCTGTTTCGCCTTCATTCAATCACTCCCTATGGTAATGCTTACAATTCAAGGTTTATAAATAATTTATTGAATATTCAGATAAAATAAAGTGAAACATGGTCGAAATGGGAGGAGATATAGTCCTGGCCCATTTCGATCATGTATTTATTTAAGCATTTCTGATTACCAATTTCTATAGTCAAGGTGTGCATATTTTGGCAATAGACGGGTTGGCATTTTCAATGCATCCTTCCTGAATGGTGGAGCAAGCTGGGTACCGTCGACCTGAATATCAAGAACAGTCGGCTTATTTGATTGGATGGCCTTCTGGATGGCCGGCCCAACATCCTCTGGACGCTCAACCCGTACACCTACAGCTCCCATTGACATGGCCACTTCTGCAAAATCAGGGTTTTGGATATCTGCACCAACAAAACGATTGTTATAAAAATCAACCTGGTTTTTCTTTTCTGCGCACCATGCTCCATTATTAAAGACACATGCCACGACGGGAATGTTCTCCTCCACCGCTGTACTTACCTCATGTAAACTCATTCCCCAAGCGCCATCTCCGACTATAGCTACTACGGGACAATCCGGGTTAGCCAGTTTTGCGCCTAATGCCGTAGGATAAGCGAACCCAGTATTTCCGAAGGTAAGGGCAGCTATATGTTTTCTAGGTTTATTAAATTTCAAATAAGCATTTGCGGTTGAGGAAACATTGCCAATGTCAGTTGAAACAATAGTATTTTCCGGAAGCACCTTGGTTAGCTCCAATAGTGCCCGGCGCGGGTTAATTGGCGAGCCTTCAACCATGGCGAGGTCGACAAGTTCCTTTTCCCATTGCTGCTTTAGTTCTGCTGCTTCTGCTAATCTTTGCTTATTCTTGCTAGCATTTGGAGCCAGATTCTTAATCCGCTTTAAAAGCTCATTGCTTGCTTCGCGAGCATCGCCGATAATGCCTACTTCAATAGGATGAGTTCTGGCTAAATTTCTTGGGTTAATATCAATCTGGATGATTTTAGCATTCTTTGGGAAGTAGTCAATATCATAGCAAGGAAGTGTTCCAAAAACGGATAATCTAGTCCCGATTGCCAGAACAACATCGGCTTTTTTGAGTGTGTGCATAGCAGCCTTTGAACCCATATAGCCAATCGGCCCGACTGCAAGAGGATGATCAGCAGGGAATGCATCATTGTGCATATAGGATACAGCTGCCGGGATGGTCAAGTGCTCAGCGATGGCCTTTACCTCTTCAATGCCATCTGAATCTACTGTGCCTCTTCCGGATATAATGACTGGATATTCTGCATTTGCCAATAATTCAGCCGCTTTATCCAGTGATTCAGCGGAGCCGCAGCCGCGGGCATCGACACGGTATTGATGCGGTTCCAAAATATAATCTTCAATTTCACCGTAGAAATAGTCGCGTGGAATATCAAATAATACAGGTCCACGTTCTGCATAGGCAATTCTGAATGCCGTCCGGAGACAATCTGCTACCCGGCTTGGGTGAGTAACCCGGACTGTTTCTTTGGTAACTGCTTTGAAAACCGAAACTTGATCACACTCCTGAAAGCCATCCCAGCCGACTGTTGGAGTACCAGCAGAAGGAGAGATGACGACCATAGGAGTATGAGCTTGATTGGCAGCTGCAACGGATGTCACCATATTGGTGATTCCCGGTCCATTTTGGCCAATCACTACTCCTGCTTTTCCTGACACCCGGCAGTATCCATCTTCCATATGTGCTGCACTTTGTTCATGCCGCACACCGATGAATCTGATGCCTGCAGCCGGCAATAGGTCTAACATATCCATGAAAGCAGATCCTAAAATACCTGAAATGTGTGTAATACCTTCTTTAACCAATGTTTCAACAATCGCTTCACTTGGTGTCATTTTTAGTTTTGTATTAATCACCTTTTTAGTTTCAACTTTTGACATTTGTATTCCTCCCAAATTGATTTAGTATATTTATAATTTGCCAGGTACCGAAATTAATAGGGCATTACTTGATAAAATCAGCTGTACACATAAGATAATTTGTTGGCCAACTTCTCGAATATCTTTATCAGATCATCATAAGAAGGGACTTTTCGATTGGTCAAAATCCCGTTCCCTGACAAGGCATCTCTAGACAAAGCAGAAATTTCCTTTTTCAAATCTTCGAGATTGATAAACTTTTGGCCATCAGTCCATATATTAAATTTAGTATTGTACTCATAAATCAGGCGGATAGATTGTTCCGCTAATTCTTGTTGGCTTAATGAAGGGGAAGCCCCCAGAGCAATAGCCACTTCAGCATAGCGCTGCTCTGCAGAGTCCATACTGAACTCCATTACAAATGGAAGCAGCAGAGCTACACTCAGGCCATGCGGGATATGGAACCGGGCTCCCAGTGACCTTCCCGCCGCATGAGCCAAATTTGTTGATGCATTGGAGAAGGCAATTCCCGCATAGCAGCTTGCTATACTCATATTTTCTCTTTCGTCGAGGTTTTCTCCGTTTTCATAAATAATAGGGAGTGATTTTCCAATCATTCGTATGGCTTCTAATGCAAAAAAGTCTGTCATTCTTGTAGCCCTTGTCGAAACATACGCTTCTATTGCATGTGTTAAAGCATCAAGTCCGGTATAGGCTGTAAATGCCTGTGGCAAGCTCAAAGTTAATTCTGGATCGAGGATAGCAGCGTCAGGAATTAAATCCTTGTGGCCTGGATTCATTTTTAGGTTTGAGTCCGTATTCGTAATGACCATAACCTTTGTAGCCTCTGAACCAGTGCCAGCTGTTGTTGGGACTAACAGGAGCGGAAAGCGGTCCAGAATCGGTTTATTTACAATTTCTGACCAGCTAAGATCCTGGCTTTTTCCAAATAGGGATGCGGCTTTTGATAAATCCATCGCACTTCCGCCGCCAATCCCAACGACGCAATCTGCTTTAAAATCCTTCATGATTTCCAGGGCGGCACTTACATGTTCAGTTGTCGGTTCGCCTGAAAAGGAACTAAAGATAGCGCTTTCAATATTCGCCTTCTTTAATATGCCTCTTACCTTTTCATCAAGACTAACTGGTGCTCGTGCTAAAAATGAATCCATCAGCACAAAAACCCTGCTTCCGCCAGTGGAAAGGACAAATTCAGGCAGCTGATTTATACTCCCTCTTCCTGCATGAATGAGGGATGGAAGATCAAGTCTTGCCATATGTATGTCCATATACATCACTCCTTTTCAAGTTACTCGCTAATATTATTTGCAATATTCATGCCAAACTGAATATTCTTCAAAATTAAGTGTTTTTATATTGTATAATGAAAAGGGTGGTGTCAATTTGTAACCATAGTGGTGTTAAAAGGACAACTGTTTATAAGGAGGGAGTACTGTTGAGTTCAGCCGATATGCATAGCGAAGATAGACAATTGCTCGACGAGCTGGAAAAATTGCGGATAATCAATGAAAACCTCAAGTCTATTATCCATTTTTCTTCTGATGGTTTATTCGTTGTCGATCGGAAGGGGATTGTATTAGAAGCAAATAAATCCTATGAGGACATGACTGGTATAGTGAGAGAAGAGGTTGTGGGAAAGAACATCAAGGATCTGGTTTTGAATGAATACTTTGATCGTTCAGCTGCATTAATGGCAATGGAATCTAAAAAGAAAACAACTATCATTCAATTGATTAAGAAACAAAAGTATTTTGTGGTCACTGCTAATCCTATTTTGGACAAGGACCAGGAAGTAAAAATGATTGTAACTAGCGTGAGGGATGTAACCTATCTGCATCACCTGCAAAAACAATTACGACAAGCTCAGCAGCTGAATGAAAGTCATGCCGATAAACTCACAGCAAGCAATGAGGAAGAGCAAGCAGCTTCTTTAATATATGCCAGTCCACCTATGCAGAAGCTCTATGAAAAAATTAAGCAGGTAGCTCCTTTTCCTACAAATATATTAATAACCGGGCCGTCGGGCACCGGCAAAGAAGTACTGGCGAGCATGATACATCAATTGAGCTCTTCAGATAAAAAAACATTTATTAAGGTAAACTGTGGTGCCATACCGGCTGAATTATTCGAATCGGAAATGTTCGGCTATGCAAGCGGCTCTTTTACTGGGGCGCGGAGAGAAGGAAAGCCTGGCTTTTTTGAGCAAGCCAATAATGGAACGATCTTGCTGGATGAGATCGGAGATATTCCGTTGCCGCTGCAAGTCAAATTATTGCGCGTATTACAGGAAAAGACGGTAACGCGTATTGGGGATACAAAGCCCAGAGAGCTTTCTTTCCGATTGATCTGTTCTACTAACCAGGACCTGAGACAGCTTGTATTGGAGAAAAAGTTCCGTCAGGATTTATGGTATAGAATCAATGTCATTCATCTTGATATTCCTCCTTTAAGTGAACGGAGGGAAGATATTTCTCCTCTGGTTGAACACTTTTTAAGTGAATTTTGCCGCAAATACAAAATTCAAAAACAAATACAGCCGGAAGTGGTTGAAATTTTAACCAAATACGCCTGGCCGGGAAATGTCCGGGAGCTTCTAAATGTGATGGAGTTTTTAATCGTGTCGACTACTTCATTATTCATTACACCTAACGATCTGCCAGAAAATATTAAGGAGAATTGGGATTTTGCCCATCCTTTTAATACAGTTGAAAATGAAGCCAATTTAACACAGAGAGAACAAGAGCCTAAGAACTTGAAGGAATCCCTGGACGAGTACGAAAGAAACAAAATTATCACTGCATTGGAAAATTCCAAAAGCATTCGGTCAGCTGCTGCTCAGCTGGGTGTCAACCATGCAAATTTGATAAGGAAAATGAAACGTTTGGGGATTAATAAAGCCGATATGACAGGAGCGCAGAATTAGGAATTTATTAGGCCGCGAAATACCCAGCTATTTATATAGCTGGGTATTTCGCGGCTTTTTAATGCAAAATTTTGCTTGATCATTAAAAGTTTACTTTGAATTTTCTAACAACATGTGTATAATGCATTTAAGGAATTGAAACGGAAAATGTCCGAAATAACATCAACAAGGGGGATCTTTATGGACAGCAGCTTTTTAAAGGAAATAACTCCTCAGCTGATCAAATGGCGCCGCACTTTGCATGCTTTGCCTGAACTGGGGTTTATGGAGTATATCACTACGTACCGGATCGGAAAAGAACTGGAAAAGATGGGTTTCAAACTTTATATAGGGAAAGACGCCCTTGAAGAGCATTCCCGTATGGGGCTCCCGGCACAAGCTGAACTTGAAGCACAAGAAAAAAAGGCGAGGGAATGGGGAGTTGAAGAGTCCTGGCTCGCTCAAATGCGAGGCGGCAATACAGGACTTGTGGCAGTCTGGGATACTGGCAGAACAGGGGATCATGTTGGATTTCGCTTTGATATTGACGCCCTGCCGATACACGAATCTTCAGATCCTGCCCATCGTCCAGCTCAATATGATTTTGTCTCAAAAGAAGAGAATGTGATGCATTCGTGCGGCCATGACGGACATACTGCCATCGGCCTTGGGGTAGCTCAGTATATCTCTTCCCATAGTAATTATCTTAAGGGCCGTTTTACTCTTTTGTTTCAGCCGGCTGAAGAAGGTGGACGGGGCGCTCGGGCGATGACGGACAAAGGATGGCTTGATGATGTTGATTATTTTTATTCAGGTCACATTGGCATTAAGTCCCTTCCTGTAGGTACGATTGCAGCCTCGACGCCAGGGTTTCTCGCGTCAACCAAATACAATGCTCATTTTAAAGGAGCTTCCTCACATGCCGGCATCAACCCCGAGCTTGGGAAAAATGCGTTATTGGCTGCGACAACGGCGGCTAACAACCTTTATGCTATTCCGCGCCATCATGATGGCGTCACCAGAGTAAATGTAGGAAGGCTTACTGCAGGGAGCGGCCGGAATATCATCCCGGGAGACAGCTATATGGAAATAGAAGTGCGGGGTGAGACACCTGAGATTGCTCAGTATATGGCCGAAAAAGCAACACGGATCATTCAGGCAGCGGCAGATATGCATGATGTGTCCTGCACAATCGAAGCAGTTGGAGTTACAGAAGTGGTTGTCTGTGATGAAGAGATGATTCCGAAAATTACTAAATGGTGTGCAACAAGCGAGCTTGTGAAAGAAGTGCTGCCTTCTGTCCCTGTCTCCGGATCGGAAGATGTCAGCTTTATGATGAACCGGGTTCAGAAGCATGGCGGCAAAGCAACGTTTATGCTGTTTGGAACAAAGCTTGAGTATCCACACCATCATCCTCAATTCGATTTTGAGGAAGAAGCCTTACTGGTTGCGGCCGATGCTTATATTCACATCATAAATGGCGGTTCGTCCATTTAGAACTAAGGGAGGAAATCATGAACTTTGCAAAACTATTTTTGTCTGAAAACAAAGAGTCGTTTGAAAAAATAAGTGAGTATATCTTTCATCATCCGGAAACTAGATTTGAAGAGTATGCATCTGCAGAATTCCTGGCATCTGAATGCGAAAAAGCGGGATTCCAGGTGGAACGGAATGTTGGAAATATTAAAACCGCCTTTGTAGCTTCTTACGGATCCGGAGCACCTGTTATTGGGTTTCTTGGTGAATTTGATGCTCTGTCGGGACTGGGGCAAGTGCCAAACAAAACTTCGTACGAGCCAACCGAGCTGAATGTCGGTCATGGGTGCGGGCATAACCTGCTGGGGACAGGAGCTTTTGCAGCAGCCTGTGCAGCAAAAAAATATTTAGAGGAAAACAATATACCTGGGACTGTTAAGTTCTTTGGCTGTCCTGGCGAAGAGGGCGGCTCCGGGAAAACCTTCATGGTCCGCGAAGGAGTATTTGAAGGGGTAGATGCTGCCCTAACATGGCATCCTTCTCCAGGGAACAGCATCATGAGTTTATCCAGTCTTGCAAACTATCAGGTTTATTTCCGTTTTAAAGGCTTGTCCTCACATGCGGCGAACTCGCCTCACCTTGGAAGGAGTGCCCTTGATGCGGTTGAGCTCATGAACGTAGGGGTGAATTACCTTCGCGAGCATGTAGTGCCGGGGAAGCCAGAGTGCATTATGCTATCACAAACACAGGAGGCATCTCGCCAAATGTTGTCCAGGCAGACGCTGAAGTCCTTTACCTCATCCGGGCGCCAAAGGTTCAGCAGGTGGAAGAAATCTACAAACGGGTTTGCAAAATCGCGGAGGGGGCAGCTCTGATGACAGAAACAGAGCTTACCATTGAGTTTGACAAGGCATGCTCCAACTATATTCCAAACCGCAGTCTTGAAAAAGTACTCTATCAAAGCCTTCAGGAAGCAGGCATTGAAAAACCAAACCAAGAGGAAAAGGCCTTTGCCGAAAAACTTTGGGCTACCCTATCAGATGGTGAGAAAGAAAGCTACTTAGATATTTTAAGAGGATTTGGCTACGTAGGGGACGGCAGTGAGTTTGAAGGAAAATACCTGGCGGAAACCATCTCTGCTTATGAACCTTCCAAAGAAGTCCTTGCCGGCTCTACTGATGTATCCGATGTAAGCTGGGTCGTCCCAACCGCACAGCTGACAGTCTCAACATCAGCATTGGGTACACCGCTGCATACATGGCAGATGACCACTCAGGGCATCAGCAGCTACGCTCATAAAGGAATGCTCCGGGCAGCAGAAGCAATGGCATTAACCGCTATTAAACTGCTGACTGACAAGGGGAAATTGGAAGCTATCAAAAAGGAATTCGAAAAGTTTAAGGAAGCTAACCCGTACACATGTCCAATTCCTGCAGAGGTTAAGCCTTCAACTTTACAGTAGGTTCCCATTTGGCAGGCGCGTGGTGAGTCCCAACTAGGAGCAGCTTCTGACAGAAAAAGCGGAAATCCTGGGTAAAGAGTCCGAACTAGGAGTAACTTGGGACAGAAAAAGCAAAAATCTCTGGCTTAGTGTCCAAAAACCTGAAACAACTTCTGACAGAAAAAGCAGAAATCTCTGGCTTAATGTCCAAACCTGGAACAACTTCGGACAGAAAAAGCAGAGATTTCGACTCTAGTGTCCGAACTCGAAGCAGCTTCGGACACAGAAAGCCGAAATCCAAAACACCTGCCCGAACAAGGACACCGCATCGCAAACAAACGCAGCTTCATTTACCAGTAATAAATCCAAAAACAGAAAAGCGAGGGGAGTATATGAAAACGCAAAAGCAAGGGGAGAAAGTGGTAACAGAAAACACGAAACCAGGGATTGCCCAGCGATTTCTTAATGGAGTCGAAAAGGTCGGCAATAAGCTCCCGGATCCATTCATATTATTTGCCGGGCTCGCAGTGCTTGTTATTATTGTTTCAGCCATATTTAGCGCCTTTGGTGCTACTGTTGTCCATCCGGGATCAGGAGAGGAGCTCGAGGTTAAGAACCTGGCATCGGCAGAAGGCCTGAATTTCATCCTGACTTCCATGCTCGATAACTTCACAGGATTTGCGCCTCTTGGACTGGTTCTGTCGATGATGCTCGGTATTGGACTTGCCGAGAAAGTCGGCATGCTGGATTATGCCATTAAGAAAACGATTTTAAAATCTCCTCCTGCATTAATCACGTACACGGTTGTGTTTGTCGGAATAATGGGGAATATCGCATCAGATGCTGCGATGGTCCTGGTTCCGCCGCTTGCTGCAATGGTCTTCTACAAAATCGGCCGCAATCCGATTGCCGGTTTGGTTGCAGGGTATGCATCCGCAGGTGCGGGCTTTACAGCAAACCTGCTCGTTGCGGGGACGGACGCACTTTTGGCAGGGATTTCAACAGAAGCTGCCAAGATTATTGACGAAAATATCGTCGTTACACCAATTGATAACTGGTATTTTAATATTGTTTCCGTATTTGTTTTAACTATTGTCGGGGGACTTGTCACAACGAAGTTCATTGAACCGCGTCTTGGAGAATACAAAGGCGATGAGGTCAAAGAAGCAATTAAGGAAGATCCGCCTAATGCAGGCAAGGCATTGCGGAATGCAGCTATTGCCGGGTTCGCCTATATTGCCCTTATTGTGGGAGCGATCCTTACACCAAATAGCCCATTAACCAATGAAGATGGGGGCCTAGTTCCCTCTCCATTCCTGGATGGCATTATCCCAATTATTCTCTTTTTCTTCATCATTATTGGTACTGTTTATGGAATAACAGTTGGAAATATTAAGAGCAGTAAAGATGTTGCCAATTTTATGGCTGAATCCATGAAGGATATGGCATCTTATATTGTCTTAATCTTCGCAATCGCCCAATTTATCGCTTACTTCAGCTGGTCAAATATCGCAACCTGGGTCGCAGTTAACGGAGCAGAATTCCTGAAAGATGTAGAGTTCACCGGAATTGGCCTAATTATCGGCTACATCATTTTTACAGCTTCCCTGAACTTCCTGATCACTTCAGGTTCTGCTAAGTGGGCGCTTGAAGCACCTGTGTTTGTGCCAATGTTTATGCAGCTTGGCTATCACCCTGCATTTACACAAGTGGCTTACCGTGTAGCAGATTCATCTACGAATATCGTGACACCGATGATGCCCTATATGGTTATTGCCCTGGCGTTTATGCAGAAGTATGACAAAAAGGCGGGAATTGGAACATTCATTTCTTTAATGCTTCCGTACTCGGTTACGTTCCTGATCACTTGGATCATTATGATTTTGGTGTTCGTCTTCCTTGGAATTCCATTTGGTCCGGGAATCGGTCCGTATCTATAAAAATAGGATGTGATTAAGCAGTGAGTAATCTTGAAAATCAACTAAAAAAGTGGAGGCGAGATTTTCACCGTTATCCGGAAGGCGGATTCCTGGAAATGCGCACGGCTTCCATTGTTGCATCAATCCTGGATGAACTTGGATTCGGGCTTAAAATGGGCAGGCAGGTAATGTCCGCTGATTATGTTATGGGTAAGCCGAACCAAGAGGAAACAGCAGCACACTACCAATGGGCTCTCAAAAATGGGGCGAAAAAAGAGTACATTGAACCCTTCAAAGAGGGATACACCGGTATTGTCGCAACGATGGATACGAAAAAGGATGGCCCGACCATCGCCTTCCGTGTGGATATGGATGCATTGCCGATCCATGAATCAGAGGAAGCCAGCCATTTTCCTCAAAAAGAAGGCTTCAGCTCTTCAGTTCCAAACACCATGCACGCCTGTGGACATGATGCCCATACAGCGATCGGGCTGGGGCTGGCAAGCTTGATTGCGGAACATAAAGACAGCCTAAAGGGGAATTTCAAACTGATTTTTCAGCCTGCCGAGGAAGGTACCCGAGGGGCTCGTTCCATGGCTGAAGCCGGAGTTGTCGATGATGTAGATTATTTAATTGCCTCACATGTCGGCACAGGAGTTCCAGATGGGCACTTTGTGGCATCAAAAAACGGATTTTTAGCCACGTCAAAGCTTGATGTAACGTTTAAAGGAGTTTCATCTCACGCAGGAGGAAATCCGGAGGAAGGGAAAAATGCCCTTCTGGCAGCTGCTTCTGCCGCTATAAATATTTATGCTATTCCGCGCCATTCAGAAGGGGCAACCCGCATAAACGCAGGTGAATTGCATGCAGGCTCAGGCCGCAACATTATCGCAGATAAAGCGGTTCTGAAAATTGAGACACGCGGGGAAACGACAAAAATTAACGAATATGTCAAAGCCCAGGCTGAGGCTGTTGTCGCAGGATCTGCCCAAATGTATGGAGTAGAGTATGAGATCCAGACTGTGGGAGAAGCCATTAGTGCTCAAGAATCAAAAGAGCTGGCTACCGTCCTCCATGCCTGTGCACAAGAAGCCTCTTATATAAAAGAGTGCATTCTTGAAGACGATTCACCTGCAGGCTCTGAGGACGCAACCTTTTTTATTGAACGTGTTCAGCAATCTGGAGGGCAGGCCACTTACTGCATTTTCGGGACAGAACTGGCAGCTGGCCATCATAACGAAAAGTTTGATATCAAGGAAGACACGATGTTGAATGCCGTCAAGCTGCTGTTTGAAGCACTCAAAAAATTACAATAAGGGACTGATGAGGCAGAGCAATCTGCCTCATTTTCTTCATGATATTCGAGGAGGAGTATTGAGAATGAAAGAATGGCTTGATAAGTACCTGAAAGAATTGAACTTAACTGACAGTATGAACCAGACTGATGGGTTCTGCAGACTAGGCTACACGGAAGAAGAATGGAGGTCCATTGATGTATTTGTTTCTCTTGCAGAGGATATGGGGCTCAAAATTCGAAGAGATGAAGCGGGAAATGCGATTGCCCGCTGGGAAACTGAAGATTCTTCTCCTGCAGTTGCTGTAGGCTCTCATGTGGATACGGTGAAAGGCGGAGGGGGCTATGATGGAGTGGCTGGCGTCCTTTGCGGTCTGGCAGCCGTGAAGTCTTTAAAGGATGAAGGGTTTCAGCCTGCTGCCCCAATAGAGGTCATTTGCTTTGCTTCTGAAGAATCAGCCCGCTTCGGCGTATCGACCATCGGCAGTAAGGCTATGAGCGGACTTCTTAATAAAAAAGAAGTGGAATATGTATCAGATGAAAATGGTATTACCATCCGCCAGGCAATCGAGGACATGGGGCTGTCATGGGATGCAATAGATGCAGCTGAACGGCCTGAGTCTGATTTAAAAAGCTTTATTGAGCTTCACATTGAGCAGAGAACGAGGGTGGAGGATGCAGGTGCAGACTTTGGAGCAGTTACGGCAGTTGCCTGTCCTATTCGCTTAAAGGTCATCATCAATGGTCAAATGGGGCACACAGGGACGACCCCAATGGGCAAACGAAAGGATGCTTTTGTCGCGGCGGCACCTCTCGTTACGTTTATATCCGAGAAGGCTCTTGCTTTATCGGCTTCAAGTTCCGTGCCGATTGTGGCAACTGCAAGCACTTTTGAACTAAAGCCTAACGCCATGAATGTGATTCCAGGAACGGTAGAGCTTGGGATTGATATCCGCAGTGTGGACGATTCACTGAAAAAAGAAATGGAGAAGCTAATTCGTGAGAAATGTGATCAGCTTTCAGAATCCTTTGATGTTAAAATAGAAGTAAAAACGCTTGTTCATAATCCATCCATTCAGCTGGATGAGGCAGTGATGCGAAAATTGCAGCATTCAGGCGAATCGTTAGGGTATAAAGCATTGGTGCTTGAAAGCGGTGCAGGGCATGATGTCATGAATATGGTGGCCAAATGGCCTTCAGGGCTTTTATTTATACCATGCAAAAATGGCCTCAGCCATCATCCCGAGGAATTTGCAGCGCTTGAAGATCTGGAAATGGGTACAAAGATTATTGCCCAATATTTAAAAATGGAAACAAGCAGATAAAGAAGAAGCGGGTGGAAAGTAATGAAGATTCGCGTTGGGGTAGTGGGGCCGGAAGACTCCGTTGGACACATTCTTGCCTTGTCGCGTGAATACAGCGAGCTTGAAATGATTCCATATATTTATAAGGAAACAAAAGAAACAGAAAACATCATCAGGGACCATAAGGCGGAAATCGATTTATGGTTTTTCTCCGGACAGGCTCCTTATTATTACGCACGTTCAAAAGGGCTGATCGGTGAAGAAAATGCCCAATTTCCCCCTCTGTATGGCTCCAGCCTTCTGGGCACACTCCTTGAAGCTCATATCAGGGAGGGCGGATTTCAGCAGGCAAGCTTGGACACCATCCAGGAATCCGAGTTGGATATACTTAAGAACACATACTTTTTAGGAGACTTAAACGTTCATACTTTCTCCTACCATGAATACGAGCCGGCAGAAGAAATCATCAGCTTTCATCAAAAGCTTTATGAGGAAGGAAAAACGGAGGTCGCCTTAACATGTGTTCAGGAAGTTCATGATCGGCTCAGGGCGCTGGGAATCCCCTGTTACCGGGTGGTTCCGTCTCCTGTCGCAATCAAACTGGTGCTCAGCTATTTGAGGGAAAGAGGACAGTCCAATTGGTATAAACGCTCGCAGATAGCGATTATGGGCATGGAAGTCGTCCATTCTGCAAATTCACTGGAAGAGCAGCATTTTACTTACGAAATGAAGCGGCATGAGCTGGAAATGAAGCAGGTCCTGCTTGATTATGCCGAGAAGGTCCAGGGCTCGTTTGTGCAGATCGGAGATGGTCTATTTTTTATCTATACAACCCGTGGCGAAATGGACATGCATTTTCAGGGAGATTCCATGTATTCTCTTATAGAAGAAGCGAAATCCCACAGCAAGCTGAAGGTAAGAATCGGTGTGGGTTATGGACTGACGGCATATGATGCAGAGCAGAATGTCAGGCTGGCCCTTCAGTATGCAAGGGACCAAAAGGCCTCCCCTGTAATAAGCATTGATGAAAATAAGGAAATAAAGGAACACCTTTCAGAAAGCGGCAATGAGGCGATTGCCTATCAGCAGCGAATATGGGGAGAGGAATGGGAAGAACGATTTAAGGAAGCGAAAATCAATCCGGCAATCGTATCGAAAATCGATTACCTCTCAAGGCATTACAAAAAGAAGATTGTCACTGCGCAGGAAGTTTCCAGGTGGCTCAAAAATACGGAGCGCAACTCGAGAAGAATTATGGCGGAACTTGAGAGGCTCGGTCTCGCGAAAGTAACGGGTGAAGAACAGCCCGGGCAGCGAGGTCGGCCGCGGAAGGTTTATGAGTTGAGGTTTTAGAGTACAGGAGCTTAAACTGGAGATCCAGTGGGGGGTATAAATATAAAAATGAACCGCTGATAACTATATCGGCGGTTTTTTATTTACAGAATAAAAAAACCAATTGAAATTTAATAGAGAAACACTTAAATGAACAGAGATGAGAGTTTAAAGTCCTAATTTCCTGAAAATTCGACTTTTAAATTAGTTAGTTAAAGAACTAATGTGCTATAGTTAATTTAGTAACAGGTCATAATAGTTAGCTATAAAATAGCAATGGAGGTCTACACTTGTTAACAAATCATCTCGATTTTCGTCTTGAGCCGAAGGTAAGGGAATTGTATGAAGAGCACAAAAAACGGGCTGAAAAAATAGATTGGGGCTACCACGAATTTCTTCCATGGGATAAAGCACAGGATTTTAGGCGTGTACCTTGGGATGAAAGCCAGGTGACGCTACCGGAGCCAGTCATTACCGCTGTGGAGACAGCTCTTTTGACAGAAGTGAATCTCCCATGGTTCACCTCTTATTTGGACCAGACATTTAAAGGGTCATTGAATGTTATTAAGGAATTTGTGCATACCTGGACAGCGGAAGAGGATCAGCACTCCAACCTGCTTGAAACCTATCTGTTAATCACACGGAATGTCCATCCGGGCAGGCTTCACCAGCTGCATAAGCAGACAGTCGAAAACGGCTGGAATCCCGATTTCCATACGCCGTTTGAAACAATGGTTTATACGTCCATGCAGGAGCTGGCCACCATGGTGTTCTACTATAATGTGGCAAAAGTAGCAGGTCCTCATGATAAGGATTTGTCCACCCTGCTGAGGCGTTTGGCCAAGGATGAGACCCTTCATTATGCTTTTTACAGAGACGTTATAAAACATCACCTGCAATTAGAGCCTAACTATTGCTACTATCTCGCGAATGTCATCATGAACTTTAAAATGCCGGGTGCTGTCATGCCGGATTTTGAAAACCGTATGGCGATCATCGCAAAAGAAGCCAACTATGGCCCACTCGAGTATTTTGATCAGGTTCTCGATGTCATTATCGACTATTGGGAAGTGGAAAAACTGCGGCCAATCGCACCTGAAGCAGAAAAAGCAAGACTCGATATCCTAAACTATCATGCCCGCCTCAAAAAGGTCCGGGATCGATTTTACAGCAAGAAATAACTGGTAGAACCGGCGCGTTGGCTGGTTCTTTTTTGTTGGTTGGAAAGACTATCGAATTGTGAACGCTGCAAATAGAATCTGGATTTTTGCAAATAGAAATGTGAACTTGCAAATAGAGTGTCTCATTCTGCAAATAGTCGGGTGAAACTTGCAAATAGGAAGCAAAACCTGCAAATAGCACACCATTGTCTAATTAATGGAACCGGCGCGTTGGCTGGTTGTTGGGAAAGAACCAAATTGTGAACGCTGCAAATAGAATCAGGATTTCTGCAAATAGCAATGTGAACCTGCAAATAGAGTGTCTCATTCTGCAAATAGTCGAGTGAAACTGACAAATAGAAAGCAAAACCTGCAAATAGCACAGCATTGTCTAATTAATGGAACCGGCGCGTTGGCTGGTTGTTGGGAAAGACTTAAATTGTGAACGCTGCAAATAGAATCTGGATTTCTGCAAATAGAATTGCAAACTTGCAAATAGAGTGCCACCTTCCGCAAATAGTCGAGCAAAACTGACAAATAGAAAGCAAAACCTGCAAATAGCACAGCATTGTCTAATTAATGGAACCGGCGCGTTGGCTGGTTGTTGGGAAAGACTCAAATTGTGAACGCTGCAAATAGAATCTGGATTTCTGCAAATAGAATTGCAAACTTGCAAATAGAGTGCCACCTTCCGCAAATAGTCGAGCAAAACTTACAAATAGGAAGCAAAACCTGCAAATAGCACAGCATTGTCTAATTAATGGAACCGGCGCGTTGGCTGGTTGTTGGGAAAAACTCAAATTGTGAACGCTGCAAATAGAATCTAGATTTTTGCAAATAGAATTGCAAACTTGTAAATAGAGTGCCACCTTCCGCAAATAGTCGAGCAAAACTTGCAAATAGAAAGCAAAACCTGCAAATAGCACACTCCATTTCCACTAAAAAACTCCCCACTGCTAGTTTTGCAGCCCGCTTAATCGGGAATTTACCTCAATAAAACCAGTTGGAGGTAACCATTATGCTTCAATTCATAGAATCCCGCTCACCATCTACTATCGCCATCGCATTTAATGGCAATGCAAGAAAGGAAGATGCTGAAAAACTGGATCAATACGTGAGAGAAAATTTTAAAGATGACCAGAAATTCAATATCCTCGCCATCATGACGGATGTAGACGGGACAACTTTCCAGGGTGCCACGGAAGGAGTGGAGTTTGATATAAAAAGATGGAAGCAGTTTAATAAATTCGCTGTTGTCAGTGATAAAGACTGGATTGGCACTGTTTCAAAGGTTACGAACTATTTGCCGGGGATCACGGTTGAATACTTTGAAGGTCATCAGCTGGAAGAAGCTTGGTCTTGGATATTGAAATAGCCTATTAAGGGCTATTTTCTTTTTATCGCAGAATAAATCTAGTTCTCATGAATGGCTCAGGATGACTGGGCCATTTAGCAGAAGAAGCCACGGAAATGGGAATCAAGGTTGGGCAGCCCATTTGTTCTGACACCGATTCAAGAAAATAGAAAATACCGTGTTTGTGACACGGTCTATTTGCGGAATTCTCTTTCTATTTGCAGGATTGGTCAGTCTATTTGCAGGTTCACCGGGTCTATTTGCAAAATAAGCTTCTCAATTCGCAGATTTCCCTGTTCTATTAGTAATGTTCACACTCACACATCACAGCTGTCAAACTCCGAAACTATCTTTTGAAAAGTGTTATTTTGTATTAAAACGGCATCATCTGCCGTGCTGGATTGTCCTATTTGCAGGATGCTCATCTCTATTTGCAGGATCCCCCTCTCTATTTGCAGAATTAGCCATTCTATTTGCAAATTCCCCCGGTCTATTTGCAAAAAGGCTTCCCTATTTGCAAATTCCCCCGGTCTATTTGCAAAAAAGCTTCCCTATTTGCAAATTCCCAACTCTATTAGTAATGATCACACACTCAAAGAGCAAGCAACATCCAACCTGTCCCCAAGCAACGCTTCCGGCAACTATTGATCTGTCAGCCATTTATTGAAATCAATCAAACGTTTGATTGAATTATCACCTGAAAACAAATAAATATTTTAACAATTTATAATTTTATGTTGAATTCACAGCGCTTACATTGTATATTGAATACGTATTCAAAAACTAGAAATTTCAGAAAGATGGTGAGCGATTGGAGAGAATAGCTGTCCTTGGATGCGGCACGATGGGCCATTCAATTGCGCTTAATGCGGCTTGGGCCGGACTGAGCGTAACCATGCAGGGCATCAGTGACAACGACCTGGAACAGGGCTGGACCAATATGCTGAAGAAGCTTGAGGTTATGCTCAATAACGGTATTTTATCCGAATCGGAAGCTGGCCACATTAAGGAAAATATTAAAATGACTGTCTCTGTTGAAGAAGCAGTTCAGGGTGCTACTTTCGTGATTGAAGCTGTACCGGAAAACATTCAGTTAAAGATTGACTTATTTAAGCGTCTCGACACTCTATGTGCTCCCGATGTCATTCTTGCAAGCAATACTTCCGGACTTAGTCCAACGGAGATTGCTTCAGAGACTGCTCACCCGGAGCGTACGGTAGTGACACACTTCTGGAATCCGGCTCATCTGATTCCGCTTGTCGAAGTTGTCCGCGGTGAGAAGACCGGCGATGAAGCAGTGGAAAGGTCCTTTCAGCTGTTAAAGCAAATGAAGAAAAAGCCGATTGAAGTGAAAAAAGAGATTCCCGGTTTTGTCGGCAATCGCCTTCAATATGCCCTATTCCGTGAAGCCCAGTACCTTTTGGAGGAAGGCATCGCGAGTAAAGAAGATATTGATGATGCCGTTACTTACGGAATTGGACGCAGGCTGCCGGTTTCAGGCCCGCTGATGACGGCCGATATGGGCGGGCTGGATGTATTCTCCGCTATCTCGGATTATCTGTTCCGGCATTTGTCCAGTGCAGAGCAATCTTTGCCGGCACTAAAAAAGCTTGTGTCTGAACAGAAGCTCGGCGATAAAACGGGTGAAGGCTACTACAAGTGGGATGAGGCATTTTCCAAAGAATACAATCAGAAAAGGGAAGCTGAGCTGATCCGCTTCTTAAAGAAGGATCTGGGAATCCCTGAGGGAGAAATGGTATGAGAAACTTTCCGGATCTTAAGAATAAATCCGTTATCGTGACTGGAGGAAGCAAAGGAATTGGCAGAGATATCGCCATTTCCTTTGCCGAAAACGGTGCGAAGGTTGTGATCGTGGGGAGAGATGAAGAGGCACTCCGCCAGACAGCCGATGAGCTGAAAAAAATTAATACTAATAGCTATTATGTTTCCGCTGATTTGAACAATGTCTCAGAGATTAAAAGAATGACAGAAGCAGCAGTGGATTATATGGGCTCACTCGATGTGCTGATCAATAACGCCGGAATTAACAGGGCCAAGCCTGCCATGGAAGTGACGGAAGAGGATTGGGATCTGACGCTAGACACCAATTTGAAGGCGGCGTTTTTCTGCAGCCAGAAAGCAGCCGAGTATATGATCCATAATCAATCCGGCAAGATTGTCAACATTGCTTCCCAGATGGCGTTTGTCGGCTACTATAAACGGGCGGCCTATTGTGCAAGCAAGGGAGGCATGGTGCAGCTGACGAAAGCACTTGCGGTGGAATGGGCATCATATGGAATCAATGTAAACGCGGTGGCTCCAACCTTTATCGAAACCGAGCTGACTTCAAAGATGTTTGAGGACAAGGAATTTGAAAAGGAAGTCTATGGAAGAATTCCGCTTGGAAAACTTGCAGATCCAGGAGATGTTTCCGCAGCTACCCTATTCCTGTCTTCCAATCTATCAAAGTTTATTACAGGCGATACGATAAAAGTAGATGGCGGATGGACAGCCATTTAATTTTGCGGATGTTTGCATACGTATTCAAAAAATAAAAACAGGAGTGATATTTAAATGGCAACTTTCCTAAAACAGGGCAAAAATGATCAAGAGGTACAGGAAGCAGATGTGAAAGTAAGAGAATCGGTAAGCGCCATTCTTAAAAATATTGAAGAAAACGGAGATGAAGAAGTTCGCAAGCTTTCCGAGCAATTTGATAAATGGTCTCCGGAGCAATTCAGATTAACTGACGAGCAAATCCAGGAAATCGTATCATCTGTACCCGAACAAACAATCAATGACATTAAATTTGCACAGGAACAAATTCGCAATTTCGCCGAGCATCAAAAAGCAGCACTGCAGGACATTGAAGTAGAAACTTTGCCTGGCGTGTTTCTTGGACACAAAAATATTCCGGTAAACAGCGTCGGCTGCTATATTCCCGGCGGACGATACCCGATGGTTGCTTCCTCCCACATGAGTGTTCTCACTGCTAAGGTGGCAGGCGTTAAGCGCGTGATTGCCTGCACACCTCCGATTAAAGGAGAAATTCCTTCGGCAACCGTAGCCGCGATGCACCTTGCAGGCGCTGACGAGATTTACCTGCTCGGTGGAATCCAGGCGATGGGTGCGATGGCCATCGGGACAGAAACGATCGAGCCAGTTGATATGCTTGTTGGACCTGGAAATGCGTTTGTAGCGGAAGCGAAGCGCCAATTATACGGAAGAGTAGGAATCGACCTGTTTGCTGGCCCGACTGAGGTTTTGGTCATTGCGGATGAAACATCCGATGCTGAAATCATTGCAACCGATCTATTGGGGCAGGCAGAGCATGGACCTAACTCTCCGGCATGCCTGATTACAACTTCAGAGAAACTGGCGAACGAAACAGTGGCAGAAATCGAACGCCAGCTGGAGACTCTTCCAACAGCAGAGGTTGCAGGGGCTGCATGGAAGGATTATGGTTCTATCATTCTTGTAGACAGCCTGGAGGAAGCTGTAGTGGAGGCGGATAAACTGGCTTATGAGCATGTGGAAATTTTAACGGAAGATCCGAATTACTTTCTTGAAAACATGACAAACTACGGTGCACTTTTCCTGGGGCCAGAAACAAATGTGGCTTACGGGGATAAAGTAATCGGTACGAACCACACGCTTCCGACGAAAAAGGCAGCCCGCTACACTGGCGGCCTATGGGTTGGCAAATTCCTGAAAACATGCACATACCAGAGAACAACTCCGGAGGCGAGCGCAAAAATCGGTGAATATGCATCCCGTCTATGCGACCTTGAGGGCTTTAAAGGACACCAGGCCCAGGCTGACCTTCGTGTGAAGCGCTACAGCAGTCTCGTGAAGTAAGCAAAATCTGTTATAATTTCTCTGTCTAGATCAAGGCAGGAGGAACACGCGTTGAAAAATAAAAAAGTGACAGCCATGGATGTCGCCCGATTGGCAGGCGTTTCGCAATCGAGCGTATCCCGGGCTTTTAGTGAAAATTCAAGTATCGCACCTAAAAAGAAAAAACTGATTTTGGATGCTGCCGAACAGCTTGGATATCAGCCGAATGCCATAGCACGGGGCCTGATCACGAATCAGTCCCGCATTATTGGAGTTGTTATGCGGAATATCCAGAACCCTTTTTATCCGGAAATCCTCGATAAATTTTACAGCAGGCTGGCCGAAAAAGGGTACAAGGTTATGTTCATCAACTCCCAGAATAACGAGATCCAAGAGGATGAAGTGAGCCATTTAATTGAATACAGCGTTGAGGGAGCCATCATTACAGATGCGCTTTTGACCTCATCGACTGTACAGAAGTTTACCCGCAATGGCATCTCGGTCGTCCTGTTTAACCGATATGTGAACGATTCCTTAAGCAGTGCTGTTGTATGCGATAACTTTGCTGCCGGGAAAAAGATTGGGCACTACCTGATAGAAAAAGGACATGAAAATCTCGCCTTTATCTCCGGACCGATGAATACATCAACAACAGTTGATCGAAAAAATGGCTTCCAGGAAGCTTTAGCAGAGCACGGCATCTCTTCCTTTTTAACCGAAAACGGCCTTTATTCATATGAAGGGGGATTTGCTGCTGCCAGAAATCTGCTGGAACAGGATAAAAAGATAGATGCCATCTTCTGTGCAAATGATATATCTGCTTTTGGCGCCATGGATTATCTGAAAAAACAGGGCGTCAGAGTCCCTGAGGATATCTCTATTGTAGGCTTTGACAATGTGGCGATGTCAGATTGGTCATCTTATGAATTAACCACCTGGCACCAGCCGATTGACGAAATGGTCGATTATTCGATTAATCTTCTTTTGGAGCATATTAAAGGGGATACGGACACCCCTGAAATCCAAAGATTAAAAGGTCATTTGGTGGAAAGAGGATCAGTAGCGGACAGAAGGTAATGGAGAGAAGGTGTGGGTTTTCGGGATAGGAGGCATTTTATGCTAAGTATGATCGGATTGCTAGGGGGCATCGGGCTTCTCATCTATTTGACGATGAGAGGGATGAACCTGCTGCTTGCTGCCCCCCTTTCAGCTTTTATTGTTGCAATATTCAGTGGATTGCCGATTTTTCCTCAGCTGGCAGGCGAGGGAGAGGTCAATTTTCTGACCAATTATATGGACGGATTTGCCGGATTTATTACATCCTGGTATTTGATGTTCTTATTCGGGGCCATTTTCGGAAAACTTATGGAAGACAGCGGAGCAGCGGACAGTGTTTCCAAATGGATAATCGATAAAATTGGTATGAAACGGGCAGCATTAGCTGTTGTTATTGCCTGTGCGGTCTTAACCTATGGCGGCGTAAGTCTGTTTGTTGTTGCCTTTTCTGTCTATCCAATGGCATTGAGCCTATTTAAGGAAGCCAACCTGCCAAGAAGGTTCATTCCGGCAGCTCTTGCCTTCGGTTCGACTACATTTACAATGACATCAGCCGGCTCCCCGGAAATCCAAAACTGGATTCCGATTGAGTTCCTGGGCACTTCCCCATATGCTGCCTGGGAAGTCAGCTTAATTGTCGCTGTCTTTATGATGGCATTTGGATACTGGTGGCTGAAGAAAATGATTAACAAGGCGATTAACAATGGAGAAAAATTTGAGGCAAGAGAAACAGATTCTGCACTAATCCGTGAAAACTTGCCGAACCCATTATTAAGCATGGTACCGCTTTTGGTCGTCCTTGTGATTTCATTTATTTTTCATGACTCATTAGCACAGTCAGCCTTAATTATTGCCTTATTGAGCGGCTGCTTTGCAACCTACTTTCTTAATCTTAAGTATTTCACAAATGTATGGGGGGCTGTATCTGAAGGAACCATTGGCGCATTGATTGCCATTGCTAATACATCTGCAGTAGTTGGCTTTGGCGGTGTGGCTAAAGCAACCCCTGCCTTTGCAAGTGCGGTTGATGCCATGACCAGCATTCCGGGCAGCCCATTAATCGGGGGAGCCCTGGCTGTAGCCGTCATTGCCGGCCTGACCGGATCTGCTTCCGGCGGCCAATCGATTGCTTTGCCGCTTCTGGCTCCGCATTATCTGGATATGGGTGTCAATGCAAGTGAACTTCACCGTGTGGTAGCAATATCATCCGGATCAATTGATTCCCTGCCGCATGGCGGTTACGTTGTGACAACCATCCGGGCAATCTGCGGCGAGTCCCATAAGGATGCATACCCGGCATTTGGCGCATTGACTGTGATTGTGCCGATACTTGGTGTTATTTTAGCGGTCATTTTATTTTCAGTTTTCTAAATGGCTTTAGCAGAAAGGCAGAGGGGTTTAAGACATAAGGGTTCCGTTTTGCGGTCCTATTCTAAAAAATATGCAACGAAATGACAGACTTATGACATCCCAAATGGCATATAAAAAAGCAAAACTCGCCCCGAAACTGGGCGAGTTTTTTTATAAATTCCGGTTCTTTTTAAACTAAAGCCCCCGTTTATTTAATAGCAATAGGTAAGACTTTGATGTAATCTCCATCTTTTCCCCTGCTCCACACCCAACGTGCGATTTTCACCGCATTAGGCGTTCCATCTTATTCTTTTAGACTAAAGCAATTAAATTACAAACTTTACGGAATTGGTTTAGTTTCTTCAGTTGTTTTCCATCCAATTGAAGAATGTTCCTATATCGTTCAATCGTCGTTTCATTAGTAGCATGGATTAATCTATGTACATCTTCATGTACGATTACAAGATTGCTAAATTCATCTGTCCCCCCCATATGTCGGGGTAACTTATGGTGACAGTGCAGCTTATCGGATGTCAAAAATTCCCCTGTTACAGCACATTTTCCTAGTTGCATAGAGTACCTTGAAATTTTGTTATCTGCAAATTCTAAGTTGTCTTTACCGTAAGGTATTTGTAACATCTTGTTTATTTCTATGGCAATGTCAGCCCTAAGATTTTGATGAAGTTTAAGCCTTCCTTCTTTTGTATAGTCACATATATCTTGACTGAAGTTCATGGCATTACTTGTTTGTGTATCTCCGAAGAGAAATAAATGCAAACCAGCAATTTTATATGTTTTGAAATTATTCTTATGAAGTCTCTTGTATGTTTCCGATGGATTAATGGGTTTTCCATATTTCCCAATTGATTTTAGACGATTATACATGGTTTTCGTTAGACGATAGGCTATTTTTCCAAAGTCAATATTTACATGAGTTGCAATTTTAAAGTAATTTTTTATTCCGAGAATATAAGAGTTATAATCCAAAACAGTTTTTGGCGTTGGCTTATTTTGAATCTCGCGAATTAAATATCTAAGTTTATCTAGTATGTTTTTCTTCTTTTTATCCATAATATGTGTATTGGCTACATATTTATTACGCTTGGATACTGCTTTAATAGAAAAACCTAGAAAATCAGATTTTCTCTTTCTTAGATTAGTAATCGCTGATTTCTCGGAAGATACATCAAGGTTTAATTGATTTTTTAGGTATTCTTTGGTGGCGTGATGTATTCTTATAGCTGATTCATGAGAATTTGTGAAAATCTTGAAGTCATCCACATATCTGATGATATACATTTGTTTGAGATTCGTTTTCTTTAACGCTCTAGTCTTACTATTAGGTGCATAAGAATGTTTTAGTTTTAAGCATTCCCATTGGTTAGCTATCCACCAATCTAAATCATT